>NZ_JBIVAL010000012.1:0-274806 GCF_044745505.1 Streptomyces sp. NPDC086989 | reverse complement strand
AGCGCCCTTGACGGGCCGGCACGGCACGGAAGGACAGTGGACTGACGGGACGCCCCCGAACCCACCCCGACACCGCCCCACCCACACCCCGCCCCGGGAATCCCGACCCACCCCACCGACCCCGACCCACCCGTCCCGGCCCGCAACTTCCCGCGCCACCCCACCTACCCCGCCCCACCCACACCCCGCCCCTCGGCTCCCGCCCCGCGCTTGCAACCCCGCCCCGCCCGTCCCTGCCCCCCAACCCCCCGCCCCGCCACCCCCGGCCCGGCGGAATGCGGGACACGTCCCGCAGGGTTCGGCAGACTGCGCGCATGGGCCTTCTTTGCGCCGCCTGCGCGTCCCTCGCCGTCTGGATCTGGCTCACGTTCGCCCAGGGCATGTTCTGGCGGACCGACGTGCGGCTCCCGCCGCGCCGCGATCCCGCCCGCTGGCCCTCCGTCGCCATCGTCGTCCCGGCCCGGGACGAGGCCGGGGTACTGCCGTGCAGCCTGCCTTCGCTGATCGCCCAGGACTATCCCGGCGAAGCCGAGGTCATCCTGGTCGACGACGGCAGTACCGACGGGACCGGCGACCTCGCCCGGCGGCTGGCCCGGGAGCATCCCGGGCTGCCCCTCACCGTCGTCTCCCCCGGCGAACCGGAACCCGGCTGGACCGGGAAGCTGTGGGCGCTGCGCCACGGCATCGCGCTGGCCCGGACCGCGCACACCACCGAGCCCGAATACCTCCTCCTCACCGACGCCGACATCGCCCACGAGCCCGACAGCCTGCGCGAGCTGGTCGCCGCCGCGACGAGCGCCGAGCTCGACCTGGTCTCACAGATGGCCCGGCTCCGTGCCGTCAGCCCGTGGGAACGGCTGGTCGTTCCGGCCTTCGTGTACTTCTTCGCCCAGCTCTACCCCTTCCGCCGGATCAACCGTCCGACCGGCCGGACCGCCGCCGCGGCCGGCGGCTGTGTCCTGCTGCGGACCGGGGCGGCCGTCCGGGCGGGCATTCCGGATTCGATCCGGCACGCCGTCATCGACGACGTCTCCCTCGCACGCGCGGTCCGGCGCTCGGGGGGCCGGATCTGGCTGGGGCTCGCGGAGCGGGTGGACAGCGTGCGCCCGTACCCGACGCTCGGGGACCTGTGGCGGATGGTCTCGCGCAGCGCGTACGCGCAACTGCGCCACCAGCCGCTGCTGCTGGCCGGGACGGTGGCCGGGCTGGCGCTCGTCTACCTCGCCCCGCCGGCCGCCCTGCTGGCGGGGCTGGCCGGCGGGCACGCCGCCACCGCGTGGGCGGGCGGACTGGCCTGGCTGCTGATGGCCGGCACCTATCTGCCAATGCTGCGCTACTACCGCCAGCCCGCCGTGCTGGCTCCGCTGCTTCCGCTCACGGCCTTCCTCTACCTCCTGATGACCGTCGACTCGGCGGTTCAGCACTACCGGGGGCGCGGCGCCGCGTGGAAGGGCCGGACCTATGCCCGGCCCCGCGACGCCTGAAACGACAAACCGCCCACCGGTCTGATGTCATCCCAGGTCACCGTGTTGTGACGCTACGTCAGCGGCACATCGGTGCAACACCCAACCGGTAAGTACGAGTAGGAACAACCGGGGGCGGAAGTGGCGAAAACGTACACGTGAACGCGAAGTGAAGGGTGTGCCTCTGACCTGGGAATATGCAGGTCAGCGCGGCGTTCGTCACACCTCGCTATGGACCCGGTGAAGTCGTGGGCTTAACTTAGGTCCCATGACCTCCCCCCGCTCCACTTATGGCGGCGGTTACTACTCCGCGCCCTCCTTCCCGGACACCCCCATCTACGACTCCCTCGTCGCCGAACGCGGCACTCCGCAGATCGCCCCGATCCGCGTTCCGGCCGCGTACGACTCCCCGAGCGCCGGCTATTCGAGCGGTGGGTACCTCCCGGCACTCGCCTCCTCGCTGCCCGCGCTGCCGGCCGCGCTGCCCCCGGCCATGCCGCAGCAGCAGCAAGCCCCGGCGTACGGGTACCCGTACCAGCAGGCGGCGCCCGCGCCGATGCCCCTGCAGAACGCGCCCGCCCCGTACATCCCGCAGCAGCAGCCGGCCGTGGCCCGAGCGGGTTACATGCAACAGGCACAGGCACAGCCGCAGCAGCCCCGGCCGGCCGCCATGGGCACCGGGTACGAGGCGATGCGTCCGGCCGCTCCGCGGCCGATGCAGGTTCCGGCTCCGGTTCCGGCGGCCTCGTACGAGGATCCGTACGGCCGCCCGTACCAGGGGCGCGGCTACTGACGGGCCCCTCGACGCTCACTGGGGCGTACACGGGAGCTCCTGGCAGGATGTTCCCATGTCGAACTTGTATGTCCAGGCGCTCCACGTCCATCCCGTCAAGTCGGTAGCGGGGACAGCTCCCGACGAGGTGGTCGTGGAGCCCTGGGGTCTGTCCGGGGACCGGCGGTGGGCGCTGGTCGACGCCGAGGGCACGGTCATCACCCAACGCCAGCAGCCCCGGCTGGCGTTGGCCGCGGCGCGTCCGCTGGGGGGCGGCGCCGTCGCGCTGTCGGCACCCGGCATGTCCGAGCTGGTCGTGGAGGTGCCGGAGCCGGGTCCGCTGGAGCCGGTCGTCCTGTTCGGCAAGAAGGTCGAGACCGTGGTCGCGGCGGGCGCCGCGGCGGACTGGTTCAGTGCCTACCTGGGGGTGCCGGCGCGGCTGGTGCACCTGGACGATCCCGCCGTGCGGCGGCCCGTCGACCCGGCGTACGCGCTGCCTGGCGAGACGGTGAGCCTCGCGGACGCCTATCCGGTGCTGCTCGCCACCCTCGCGTCGCTGGACGCGCTGAATTCGCTGATCGCGCAGGGGGACCTTCCCGAGGAGGGTCCGCTGCCGATGAACCGTTTCCGCCCGAACATCGTGGTCGCCGGCGCAGGGGCGTGGGCGGAGGACGGCTGGCGGCGCATCGCGATCGGCGACGCCGTCTTCCGCGGCGTCCGGGAGTGCGGGCGCTGCATCGTCACCACCACGGACCAGGCGACGGCGGAGCGCGGCAAGGAACCGCTGAAGACCCTGGCCCGGCACCGGCGCATCGGCAAGTCGCTGGCGTTCGGGCGGCAGCTGGTCCCTGTGCAGGTGGGAACGGTGCGGGTGGGCGACGAGGTCCGCGTCCTGGAATGACACCTTCGGGGGGCTCTGGAGTAACGATGGAACCAAGCACCACGGGCGGGCCGTTGGTGCATTCGACAGGTGTGGCGTGAAGGTGCGCGGGACTCGGCATAGACCACCGGGACTCGCGCGGCGGATCGGGTGACAGGACTGCCCAACGTCCCGGAATGCGGTTTTCCGGGGCACGCGGGAGGCTTGGACCGCAGGCAGACGGAGACTGGCACAAGTTGGGGGAGCCGGACCGTGTGGACAGCAATGGGTGTGTGGCGTTGGCGGCGCAATCCGCTGCGTCGGCCGACGGACCTCTTCGAGGCATGGGTGGCGTTCGCCGCGCTGCTGTGCGTCCTGTTGGTGGCTCCGGCCGTCGGTACGGTCGCGGGCCTGGAGGTGGACGGCACGCTGCAGCGTGCCGCGCGTGAACAGCGGCAGGAGCGGCATCTCGTACCGGCGGTGGTGGTGCGGCCGGCCGCGGTGGCGCCCGAGGGTGCGCAGGCCGATCCGTCGGCGCAGCGGCAGAACCCGCAGCGTACGCAGATCGTGGCGTCCTGGACGGCGCCCGACGGCAGCAGCCACCAGGGCACGGTGCCGGCCGCGGAGGAACCGCCGCAGGCGGGCGACCGGTTCCGGATATGGACCGATGCGCAGGGCCGGCTGGTCGGGCGTCCGCTGGACGCTTCCCTGGCGAGCGTCCATGCGGCGGTGGTGGGCCTGGCCGCGACCCTCGGGGCGGCGGCGCTGGTGGAGACGGTTCGCCGGCTGGTCGTACGAAGGCTCATGCACCGTCGGTACACGCGACTGGACCGTGCGTGGGCGGCGGCGGGACCGGACTGGGGCCGGGCGGGCGCGGGCAGCTGACCTGGCATCTCATCGGCCCCGCGCGCGCTACGGTGGAGCGCCGGAGCCGGGCCGTCGCCACCTCAGGGGCGGCGGCGGTGGTTCCGGTCGCTTCGAGAGCGCGAGTACGAGGGCGGGGGCACGACAGCACCATGGCACAGGGCACGGTCCAGGTGACGCACGGCGGGTCGTCGCGGTGGCGGCGCCGCTCCGGTGAGTATCCGACGTTGGCTGCCGCGCTCGCCGTCGCGGGCGACGGGGACGTGCTGTCCATCGGTCCCGGCACCTACCGGGAGAACCTGGTGCTGGAGCACGCCGTCATCCTGCGGGGGCCGGAGGGCTCGGTCGGGTCGGTGCGGATCGCCCCGCTGGACGGGGTCGCGCTGACGGTGCGCGCCTCGGCCGTGGTCCAGGACCTGCACCTGGAGGGGCAGGACCGGGCGGCGCCCGCGCTGCTGGTCGAGGAGGGTTCCCCCGAGCTCACCGATCTGCGGGTCAGCACCCGGTCGGCGACGGGCATCGAGGTGCGCGGTGGAGCCCGGCCCCTCGTGCGGCGGTGCACGGTGGAGAACCCGACGGGCGTCGGGATCTCCGTACTGGACGGCGGCGGCGGGGTGTTCGAGGAGTGCGAGGTGGTGGCCGCGGGGCAGACCGGGGTCTTCGTCCGCGGCGGCGGGCGGCCGCGTCTGGAGCGCTGCCGGATCCACCACGCCTCGGGTGCGGGCATCGCGGTCACCGGGGAGGGTTCGGGCCTGGAGGCGCTGGGCTGCGAGGTCTACGAGATCAAGGGCGCGGGCGTGCAGATCGCCTCGCGCGCGGCGGCCCGGCTCACCGACTGCGCGGTGCACCGCACGTCGGCGGACGGGGTCACCCTCGACACGGACGCGGTGCTCACCCTCGCGGGCTGCGACATCCACGACATCCCGGAGAACGCGGTGGACCTGCGGTCGCGTTCGGTGCTCACGCTCAGCCGCACCACGGTCCGCCGGTTCGGCCGCAACGGCCTGTCGGTGTGGGATCCGGGCACCCGGGTGGATGCCGAGTCCTGCGAGATCCACGACAGCACGGGCGACTATCCGGCGGTGTGGATCAGCGACGGGGCCACCGCCTCGCTGAACTCCTGCCGCGTCCACGACGTGCCGGACGCGGTGTTCGTCCTGGACCGGGGCTCCCGTGCCGATGTCGTCGACAGTGACCTGTCGCAGGTGCGGAACACGGCCGTCTCGGTCAGCGACGGGGCGACCGCTCAGGTCGACGACTGCCGGATCCGGGAGGCGGCGACCGGGGCCTGGTTCCGCGACCACGGCAGCGGCGGCACCCTCGCCAACTGCACGATCGACGCGGTCCAGACGGGCGTGATCGTCACCAAGGGCGCCGATCCCGTTCTGGAGCGGTGCACGGTCAGCTCCCCGTCCGAAGCGGGCTTCTACGTGTCGGCGGGCGGCCGCGGGAACTTCCGGTCCTGCCGGGTGACGGGAAGTTCCGGTTTCGGCTTCCACGTCCTGGACGGCTGCCGGACCACGCTGACCCGGTGCCACACCGAGCGCTGTGCACGCGGGGGTTACGAGTTCGCCGAGGACGGCCCGGTCGCCGAGGAGTGCACCTCCGACGAGTCGGGGGCGCGGCTCGCCGACCGGTCGGCCGCGGCCGGCGCGCACGGTGAGCGTGCGGGCATCCGTACGGGCAGCGCGGCCGGAGCGGCCGGCGCGGTCCAGGCTCCCGGGGCGCAGCCGGACCGGGTGCCGGCTCCGCGCCCGGCGGAGGAGGCGGAGCGGGGGTCGTCGCGGGCGCGCGGCTCGGGCGAGGTGCTGGGCCAGCTCGACGCGCTGGTGGGTCTGGAGAGCGTCAAGCGCGAGGTGCGGGCGCTCACCGACATGATCGAGGTCGGGCGGCGGCGGCAGCAGGCGGGCCTGAAGGCCGCTTCGGTGCGCCGCCACCTGGTCTTCACCGGCTCCCCGGGCACCGGCAAGACGACGGTGGCCCGGCTCTACGGGGAGATCCTGGCCTCCCTCGGGGTCCTGGAGCGCGGTCACCTGGTGGAGGTCTCCCGCGTGGACCTGGTCGGCGAGCACATCGGCTCCACGGCGATCCGTACGCAGGAGGCGTTCGAGCGGGCGCGCGGCGGGGTCCTGTTCATCGACGAGGCGTACGCGCTGGCACCGGAGGACTCGGGCCGGGACTTCGGGCGCGAGGCGATCGACACCCTGGTGAAGCTGATGGAGGACCACCGGGACGCGGTCGTGGTGATCGTCGCCGGGTACACGGAGGAGATGGACCGCTTCCTGACCGTCAATCCGGGGGTGGCTTCGCGGTTCTCCCGGACCATCACCTTCGGCGACTACGGGCCGCAGGAACTGCTGCGGATCGTGGAGCAGCAGGCGGAGGAGCACGAGTACCGGCTCGGGGAGGGCACCGCCGAGGCACTGCTGACGTACTTCACCGAGCTGCCCAAGGGCCCGGCGTTCGGCAACGGCCGTACGGCACGGCAGACGTTCGAGTCGATGGTCGAACGGCATGCGGGCCGGGTGGCGCAGTTGTCGGACCCGGGCACGGACGAGCTCACCCTGCTGTTCCCGGCGGATCTTCCGGCCCTTCCGGCGCTGCCGGCTCCTTGCTGACCCTCGGGGCCGGTACGGCGCGTGTGCCGGACCGGCCGCGGCGGGCGGGTCCGGCCAGCCGGGCGAGCAGGGCGTCGCGTTCGGCGGCGAAGGCCGGGTCGGCCTGGTAGTCGAAGTGGCCGAGGATCGGCGCGGGCAGCGGGTGGCGCGCGCTGCGCCCGTAGGCCAGCGGGTCGGCGAGCGGTCCCCGGTCCACGGAGGCGTCCGGCGCCGTGGTGTCGCCGGCGTCGTGGAGGACGGGGCCGCCGATCGGGTCGGTGGCCCGCCAGAGGTTGCGCCAGCAGTCGACGTCCCCGTGCAGCGCGCCGAGCGGCCCCGGGCCGAAGTACGCGGGGAACCAGCGGCCGTAGAGCCGCCGGAGCGGGGAGCCGTACGTGAGCAGGGCCACCCGGCGGCGGACCTGGGGTGGCAGCTGCCAGACGGCGGCGGCGGCGAGGACGCTGCCCTGGGAGTGGCCGGAGATCACCAGGCGGCCGCCGGTGCTGCCGGTCCAGCCGGTCATCCGCCAGGTCAGGTCGGGGACGGCCCGCTCGGCGTAGCACGGCGGCGCGAACGGGTGTGCGGCACGCGGCCAGAACGTCCCGACGTCCCACAGCACGCCGATGGTGCGGCGGGCGGCGGGGTCGCGGTAGGCGCGGCGGCCCCAGGTGACGAAGGCGGCGATGCCGAGGCCGATCAGCCAGGACCCGGTGTCCTGTGCGGCGCGGGCGGCGCTCGCCAGCAGCGGGTGGGCGCCGCGGGCGGCGTCGCCCGGGACCCGGCCGCTGAGCCAGGCTCCGGCGAGGGCGCCCGCGCCGAGCAGCAGGGTGATCCCGGAGACGGCGGCCACGAACCAGGGTGCGGAGTCGGTGAGCGCGGCGGCGGCCCGGGCCCCGGCGATCCGGCGGCTGCGGTCCATGTCGGGCGGCTCCCCCGGGTACTCGGCGGCCACGGTGGCGGCGAGCCGGCGCCGGGTGCGGACTGTGCGCACCGTGAACCAGGCGGCGAGCAGGGCCAGTACGAGGAGCAGCGGGGGCAGTACGGCGGCCTGCCAGGACAGCAGCACGGGCGGGGCGGGCACCGGGGCCCCGGCGGCGGGGGCGCCGCCGTCGAGCCAGTCGGCGACGCGCTGGGCGACGCCGCCGGACATGACCCCGCCGAGGGCGCAGCCGAGCATGGCGATGGCGGGTCCACCGAGGCCGTACAGGGCGCTCGCCGGGTCGGGGGCGAGCCGGTACAGGCGGGCGGCGACGGCGGCGAGGAGCAGGACGCAGCAGCCCTGGCCGAGCATGAGCAAGCCGAAGACGAAATCGCCGGGGAGCCGCCCGGTCGAGGTCCAGCCGGGGCGCGACCAGCCGGCGTACAGCAGGACGGCGGCGAGCAGGGCGAGGGCGGCGCCGGGCAGCAGGGTGACGGCGGCCCGGTCGAGGGCGTGGTCGGGGCGGACTTCGGTGCGGCCGCGGCGGCAGACGACCCAGGCGACTGCGACGGCCCCGGCGGCGAGCAGGATCTCCACCGCCCAGCCGATCACGTCGAGCACGGGGGTGGCGGCACTGCGGTCGTAGCGGGCGGTGGGGGCGGCGACGGCGGCCGCGACGGTGAGCAGTCCGGCGGCGGTGTGCGCGGCGCGCAGCCGGGCCACGATGCGCCGCCCGTACCAGAATCCGGGCCGGCCGAGCGCGGGCGCGCCGTCCCCGGCCGGGGCGGGGACGGCCGTGCCCGCGGGCGGCGGCTGGGACTCGTACGCGCTCCAGGTGCGGTTCGACAGGAACCACAGCAGCCCGGTCAGCGCGGCCGGGACCAGCGCGCCGAGCACGAGGCGCCGCCCGGGCTGGCCCCACCAGCCGCCGGGCGCCAGGAAGCCGAGCCAGGAACGGGAGCCGGTGCAGGTCCTGGTGCCCGCGCACTGCCAGGCGAGGAGGTCGAGCGCCACCTCGCAGGCGGCCGCGATCAGCAGCAGGGTGAGGCTGAGCGCGAGGACCCGTACGAGGACCCCGTACGTGCGCACCGCGCGCGGTGCCGGTCCGGTGGCGGGGCCGGCCGGCCGGGCCCAGTGGGCGAGGTTGACCACCATGAAGGGCAGGAGCAGCAGCCACAGGGCGCGGGATCCGTTGCCGGAGGTGAGCCGGGACCAGCAGTAGGCCTCGACGACGGGCCGGCCGGCGTACCACTCGGGGTGGGCCTCGGCGTCGGCGTCCGCGGCGCGGCGGAACACGGCGGCGGTGGAATCCCCGGTGATGCGGACGGTGCGCGGATCGCCGAGCAGCTCGTCGGGGGGTGCGCCGTGGACTCCGTGCACGCGGAGTTCGAGGGCCAGGGGGCGTGGGGGTGTTAGGAGTTCGAGGGCCAGGGGATGCGGGGGCTGGGGGGTGTCCGGCACGGCGGCCTCCGCTCGCGGGGCGGGATCAGCGCGGATCCAGCATCCCGCGCGGCACGCCGCGTGCCTAGGCCCCCTCCGGGCGATCTTCGGGGCGATCTTCCGGGCGGGGGCCGCAGCGGTGCGGGCCGCGGCCGGGGGATGCGGCGCGGGGCCGTGGGAGAGCCGCGGTGAGAGCCGCCGCTACGGCCGGCGGAAGGGCCGCGGCGGACATCTGACGATCCGCCAGCTAGGGTACGCGCACCACATGCGCACATGCGTTCCGCCGTACACCCCCAGGAGGGACCGCCATGACTCGCCGACTCCGCCCGGTGGGGCTGGACTTCATCGAGGACGCCCCGATCCGCCTGACCTTCACCGCACGGACCGCGGCGGGACCGGAGGCCGTGTACCGGGCCCTGGCCGAGGACGTCGAGGGGTGGCCCCGGTGGTTCGGGGCGGTGACCCTGGCCCGGCCGACGCACGGCGGTGCGGGGCGGGAGGTCCGGCTGGTCGGGGGGACCCGATTTCAGGAGACGATCATGGCGGCGGATCCGGAGCGCCGGTACGCGTACCGGGTCGACGAGACCAACGCGCCGGGGGTGCGCGCCCTGTTGGAGGAGTGGCGCCTGCACCCCGCCGAACCGGGCCCCGGCACCGGCCCCGACTCCGGCACGGGGGCCGGCGCTGGTTACGGCTCCGGCCCCGACTCCGGCGCTGGTTCCGGCCCCGGCACGGGTTCCGGCCCTGGTTCCGGCCCCGGCACCCTCGTCCGCTGGACCTTCGCGGCGGACGGCCCGGCGCCGTTCCGGCTCGCCCTCGCCTGCGCGCGCCCGGGCCTGGGCCACTCGTTCCGCTCGGCCGTCCGAGCCCTGGACTCCCGCCTGTCGCCCCGTCACCCGGCCGGCCAGTAGCCGCCGGTCAGGCCGCGGGTTCGCGCCAGACGCCGGTCGCCAGCAGGGTGTCGAGGGTCTCCGTGTACGGGGCGATGTCCAGGCCCTGCGTGGCCAGCCACTCGTCCGAGTAGTACTTGTCCAGGTAGCGGTCGCCCGGGTCGCACAGCAGCGTCACCACGCTGCCCTTGCGCCCCTCGGCCACCATCTCCGAGATGATCTTCAGTGCGCTCCACACGCCCGTTCCGGTGGAGCCGCCGGCCTTGCGCCCTATGGCCTGTTCCAGCGCCCGGCACGCGGCGACGCTCGCCGCGTCCGGCACCTTCATCATCCGGTCGATGGCGCCCGGCACGAAGCTCGGCTCCATCCGCGGCCGGCCGATGCCCTCGATGCGGGAGCCGCAATCGCTGCTCGCGTGCGGGTCGTTGGTGGTCCAGCCGTCGAAGAAACAGGAGTTCTCCGGGTCCGGGACGCACACGCGGGTGTCGTGCTGCATGTAGTGCACATAGCGCGCGATGGTCGCGGACGTGCCGCCGGTGCCGGCGGTCGCCACGATCCACGCGGGCTCGGGGTACCGCTCCAGGCGCAGCTGCTGGTACATGGATTCCGCGATGTTGTTGTTCCCGCGCCAGTCCGTGGCCCGCTCCGCGTACGTGAACTGGTCCATGTAGTGCCCGCCGGTACGCGAGGCGAGTTCGGCCGACTCCTCGTACATCTTCATCGGGTCGTCCACGAAGTGGCATTCGCCGCCGTGGAATTCGATGAGCCGGCACTTCTCCGGGCTGGTCGTACGCGGCATGACGGCGATGAACGGGACGCCGATGAGCTTCGCGAAGTACGCCTCGGACACGGCGGTCGAGCCGGACGAGGCCTCGATGACCGGGCGGCCGGGGCGGATCCAGCCGTTGCACAGGGCGTACAGGAAGAGCGAGCGGGCGAGGCGGTGCTTGAGGGAGCCCGTCGGGTGCGTGGACTCGTCCTTGAGGTAGAGGTCGATGCCCCATTCCTCGGGGAGCGGGAAACGCAGCAGGTGGGTGTCGGCCGAACGGTTGGCGTCGGCCTGGACCTTGCGGACGGCTTCCTTCAGCCAGGCGCGGTAGTCCGCGTCGCTACGGTCGACGTCAATGGTCGTAGCCGTAGTACCGGAGGTACGGGTGGTGCTCATGCGCCTTGCTCCTTCGTGCGGTCTCTCGCCCCCTGCTTTCGCAATGTACCTCCCTCACCTGCACAAACAGTCACTTTGGGTATCCATGCGGATCGCTTTCGATCGCGTTCGGTTGCATACACGGGCACCGTGGGTGACCCTGGTGGAGCATTACCGAGGGTGCAGCACCCGTAACACTCATGTCGGGGAGTCGCAGCCGTGATCAGTCATTCACGCAGGCACTGCGTAGTCGAACTGCAGGCCTTGCCGTCCCGGATCGGACAGATCCGAAGGATCGTTTCAGCGCAATTGCGCCACTGGCAGCTGGATCCGCTCATAGACCGGGCTGCGCTCGGCGTGACGGAGCTGCTCAGCAACGTCCACCGCCACGCGCAGCCGGACAAGACGTGCACCGTCGAGATCGAGCTGCGGCTGGGCCGGCTGACGGTCTCGGTGTACGACAGCGATCCGCGGCTTCCCGTCCTGCGGGAGGCGGCCGCGGACGCGCTGGAGACCTGCGGGCGCGGGCTGGCGCTGGTCGCGGCGGTCAGCGAGGCCTGGGGTGCACGGCACCAGGACGACACCCCCGGCAAGGTGGTGTGGTTCTCGCTCCGCGCGGCCCCGGCGGCGCAGCGCCCGACCGGCAACGGATCCAGACCGGTACGGGAGCCCGCGCCCGCGGTGGTCGTCGCCGTGGACCCGAGCGCCGTCCCGACGGCGATGCCGGTGGCGGCGTCGGTCGGCGCCCGGCCCGGGTAGGGGTTCCGCCACCGGATCCGGCGACCCCTCGGCCCGCCCTGCGGGTCCGGGGCCCCGGGCCCCAGGGGCGCGCGGGCCTCAGACCGCTGCGGGCGGCAGGGCGCGCGGGCCTCAGACCGCGGCCGCCCCCAGGGCGCCCAGCGGGTCGTCCAGGACGGGCTGCCAGGCCAGTTCCGCCGCGCCCACCAGACTGTTGTGGTCCAGGGTGCACGGCAGGATCGGCACTCCCCCGCTGCGCCCCCACAGGCTGCGGTCGGCGACCACCGCGCGCAGCCGCTCCGGGTCCGCGTGCAGGAGCTCCCGGTGCAGTCCGCCGAGGATGATCCTGTCCGGGTTCAGGATGTTCACCAGCCCCGCGAGGCCGAGCCCGAGGCGGTCGATGAGCTCTTCGGTGGCCGCGCGCACGGCCGGCTCCGCGTACTCCTCGCGCAGCAGGTCACGGGCCTGCTGGAGCAGCGACACCTCCGGCCCCGGGGTGCGGCCCGCCGCGGTCAGGAAGGCCAGCGGGTCGGCCTCCACGTCCAGGCAGCCGCGGCTGCCGCAGTGGCAGGCCCGCCCCTCCGGGTTGACGGTGAGGTGACCGACCTCCAGGGCGAGGCCCGAACTGCCGCTGTGCAGCCGTCCGTCCAGGACGAGCGCGCCGCCCACCCCGCGGTGTCCGGTGGCCACGCACAGCAGGTGCTGGGCGCTGCGGCCCGCGCCGTGCCGGTGCTCGGCGAGCGCGGCGAGGTTGACGTCGTTCCCGGTGAGGGCCGGGCCGTCGATCCCGGCCGCCTTCACGCACTGCGTGAAGATGTCCCGTACGGGCGCTCCGGCAGGCCAGGCCAGGTGCAGGGGGTTGAGCGCCGTGCCGTCCGGCTCCGCGACCGCCGAGGGCACGGCGAGGCCCGCGCCGATGCACCGGCGGCCGGTGTCGGCCAGCAGCTCCGCACCCGCCGCGACGACCGCGCCGAGCACCTGCGCCGGGTCCGCGGACACGGTGACCTTGCCGGGGGCGGTGGCCACGATCCGGCCCCCGAGGCCGACGAGCGCGGCGCGGAACCCGTCGGAGTGCACCTGCGCGGCCAGCGCCACGGGGCCGTTCTCGTCGATGGACAGCCGGTGCGAGGGGCGGCCCTGGGTGCCGCCCGCGCCGCCCGGGCGGGAGTCGACGCGGATCAGCCCGAGCGCCTCCAGCTCGGCGGCGACGGCTCCGGCGGTGGCGCGGGTGACACCGAGCTCGGCCGTCAGGACGGCCCGGGTCGGGGCCCGGCCCGTGTGGACGAGCTCCAGTGCCGGGCCGAGAGCGCCGCGGCCCCGCTCCAGCTTGGTCCTCGCCGCCGCCGACACCTCCGCGGACGCCGCTGCGGACGCCGCCTCGCCCACCCTCTCCGGGGCCCCGTTGCCGTTCATGACAGCGATCCTCGCATGATCGGCGGTATGTCCGGCGCCCCGGTCAGCCGGGGGCCGCCCCCAGTCCGCCGACCCGGAGGGTGATGTTCAGCCGCCCGGTCAGCCCGAGCCAGGGCGGGGCGGTGCCGGGAAGGATCCTCGGCACCCCGTGATAGGCCAGGCGGGCGGGGCCGCCGAAGACGAACAGATCCCCGCTGAGCAGCAGGACGTCCTGGTACGGGCGCCCGCGCGAGGCGGTGTTCCCGAAGCGGAAGACGCACGTATCGCCGAGGCTGAGGGAGACGACCGGAGCCGGGGACCTCTCCTCGGCGTCACGGTGCATGCCCATGCGGGAGTCACCGTCGTAGAAGTTGATCAGCGCGATGTCGTACGCGTACCCGTCCGGGTCCGGTCCGGATTCCGGTGCGGGCCGTCCGTACGCGGCGGTCACCGCCTCGCGGCCGAGCTCCGCGAGCCGGCCGGGCATCGGCTTGACCGGTGCCCCGTCGCCGTCCACGGCGGTGCGGGCGTACCCGTACGGATACCAGTGCAGCCCGAGGCACACCTGGCGGGCGGTCATCGTGCCGCCACCGGGTGTCCGTACGGTGCGCAGGCCCGCGGGCGGGCGCGCCCAGGCTCGGCAGGCGTCGAGCAGCTCCCGCTGGCGCTCGGGCCCGAGCCAGTCGGGGACGTGCACGGCGCCGGGGGCGACCTCGGTCCGCTCGCGCGGGAAGAGTTCCCCGTCCATCACCCCATTGTCACCGGCCGGTGCGACACTGCCCGCATGAAGATCAGCGAGTATGTGGAGACCCTTGCGCGGGAAGGCGAGTCGCTCGCAGGGACGGCCGAGCGGACGGGTACGGAAGCCCCCGTGCCGACCTGTCCGGGCTGGCGCGTCGCCGACCTGCTGCGGCACACGGGCGCGGTGCACCGCTGGGCCGCCGGGTACGTCCGGGACGCGGCCGTGGAGCCGGGCCCGTTCCCGCAGGCCCCGGAACTGGCCGGCGCCGAGCTGCTGGCCTGGTACCGGGAGGGACACGAGGCCCTGGTCCGGACGCTGACCGAGGCTCCGGCGGACGTGCAGTGCTGGACCTTCCTGCCGACGGCCGCGCCGTCGCCGCTGGCGTTCTGGGCGCGCCGGCAGGCGCACGAGACGGCCGTGCACCGGATGGACGCGGAGTCGGCGCTCGGCGAGCCCTACGGGCACGTGGCACCGGAGTTCGCCGAGGACGGGGTGGACGAGCTGCTGACCGGCTTCCACGCGAGGCCGCGCAGCCGGATGCGGACCGAGGAGCCGCGGGTGCTGCGGGTCCGCTCCGCCGACACGGGCGCGGTGTGGACCGTGCACCTGTCCGCGGAGCCGCCCCGGACGGTGACGGGCGACACGGGCGAGCCGGCGGACTGCGAAGTGGTCGGCGAGGCGTCGTGGCTGTACGCGGCGCTGTGGAACCGGCTCCCGCTGAGGGGCCCCGGGGTGACGGGCGACGAGTCGCTGGCCCGGCGTTGGGTGGAGACGGCCGGCATCGGCTGACCGGGGCGGGGCGGTCTTGTGACCGTACGGCCTGCCGGATCAGCCGAGGGTCGCGGCGTACTCGGTCTGGCTGCGGTACTTCCAGCTCGGTGACGTGTCCCACGGGTTGGGCATGAGCGTTTCGGTCGCGTAGGCATAGCCCGCACCGCGGTCGAAGGCCGTGCGGAGCGTGCCGCGCATGGCGGCCGCGTCCGGCACCGCGTGCACGAGGTGCCAGAACGCGGTGCCGGTCGGGTCGAGTTCCGCACCGGCGCGGTAGCCGCCCGAGGCGCCGAAGACGTTCCCGCCGAGCCAGCCGCCGCCGGTGTACGCGGCGTACGTGTCCTCGTAGGTGACGAACACGTCCGCGGTGCGGTGACCCGGCTCCAGGTAGCAGTCGGCGATGGCGGTGCCCGGATTGTCGACCACGAGGCCGGCGGCGGTGGGATCGGCTTCGTTCATGGTGTCCTGCACGTACGCGCGCAGCTGTGCGTAGTGGTCGCGGGTGATGTCGGCGGGGCCGCAGTCACGGCTGACGACGTCGAAGAAGATGCCGTCCACGTGCAGGCGGCCGTCGCGGGTCTTGAGGTAGTTGTCGACGGAGTCCTTCACGGCGGCGATGTCGCGGCGGCCGTGGTCGGTGTGGACGTAGCCGAGGACCTTGGTCTTCTCGCCGGTGGCGGTGGTCCCGGCGCGCAGCGCGTCGGCGCGGGCCTGCCAGCGGTTGTCGAAGGGGGCGTCGCCGTTGCCGGGGTTGAGGACGACCACGGACGCGGCGGGTGTGGTGGCCACGAGGTCGCCGAGCATCGGGTCACCGGCCCGGGCGTAGGCGGGAACGCCGATCTCCAGCCCCCGCACCCCGGATATCCGGGGTCTGGGGGCCGGGACGGCCCCCTCGGCCGCGGTGCCGGCCGAGGCGGTCACGGCGGGGGCCGGGGCGGCCAGTAAGGACGTGACCAGGACGGCGTACAGGGCCTTCACGGCGCGGGCCATGGCTGTTCCTCCGGCGAGGGGCGGGGGCAGGGCACGACCCGACGAACATTAGACGGGCGCCCGTTCGGTGAAAGCCGAACCACTCGCATTCGCGCAAGGAACAGACAAGCGACCTGTCACCTCATCATGTGAGCCGCCGTCACACGACGGGAAGTCCGACCGCGTGGGCCAGTTGGCCGGCGGCGTGCGCGAAGAAGGCGTCCCGGTCCTGGACGACCCGGTTGAACTGGCCGAACAGCTCGAAGGAGATGAGTCCGACCAGGTGCGCCCAGGCGGCGACCAGCGCGGCGGTGACCTCGGGCGGCAACCCCTCGGCGAAGTCCGCGGTCATCCGGACGGCTTCGGGACGCAGGGCGGCGGGCAGCGGGGGCAGGGCGAGGCCGCGGCCGGCGTGCGCGGTGCGCAGGATGCCGATGAGGACGTTGGCGACGCGGGAGGCGGGGGCGACGGTGTCCATGGGGGCGCTGTAGCCGGGGACCGGGGAGCCGTAGATGAGGGAGTACTCGTGCGGATGCTCCAGGGCCCATGAGCGGACGGCTGCGCAGACGGCGGTCCAGCGTGCGAGGGGCGCGCCGCCGGCGGCGAGGACGTCGGCGTCGGCCCGTTCGGCGGCGGCGCCGAGGCTGTCGTAGGCGTCGACGATGAGGGCCGTGAGGAGTTCGTCGCGGCTGGGGAAGTAACGGTAGAGGGCGGAGGAGACCATGCCCAGCTCGCGGGCCACGGCGCGCAGCGAAAGCTTGGCGGCGCCCTCGGCGGCGAGCATGCGGCGCGCCTCGTCCTTGATGGCGGCGGTGACCTCGATACGGGCCCGCTCCCGGGCCCCGCGCACGGTACTCATGGAGGGCAGTGTGCCACGAATCCAGAGCAGTGCCCAAGAACGGGATCGGCGCTCCATAGCGAGAGCACCGCTCTTGTATTGGTGCATCGATCCGTGCACACTGTTCTCAAGCGAGAGCACCGCTCTCCCAAGACCTCCCGGAGGCAGTCATGAGCGCGTCCAACCCGTACTACGTCCAGGCCGGCCCGCTCGAGACCCGCTTCAACTCCCTGTTCGGGAAGCTGGCCCGGTTCGGCATCAGCCTGGCCGGCACGGCCGAGCTGTCGGTGCGCGGCCGCACCTCAGGCCAGATGCAGCGGATCCCGGTCAACCCGCACACGTACGAGGGCGAGCAGTACCTGGTGTCGGCGCGCGGCCACTCCCAGTGGGTCCGCAACATGCGCGTGGCCGGCGGCGGCGAGCTGCGCGTGGGCCGCAAGGTGCGCGCCTTTACGGTCACCGAGCTCACCGACCCGGTGGAGAAGGCCGCCGTGCTGCGCGCCTACCTGGAGAAGTGGGGCTGGGAGGTCAACCGGTTCTTCCAGGGCATCACGGCACAGTCCTCCGACGCCGAGCTCCAGGCGGCTGCCGCTGACCACCCGGTCTTCCGCATCACGGTCTCCCGCTGACGGGGTCCCGGCCGCGCCGCCACCGGCCCGCCCCGCTCGGGCCCCCCGGCCAGCCACGGCCCGCTCCGCCCCAGCCCGACACCCCCCCCGCGCGCAGCACGCACCGCCGCACCCGCACCCGCACCCGCACCCGCACCCGCACCCGATGCAGGCCCGCAGCCCGCGCCCGCACAACACAGCGGCGGCCTTGCCGGCACCCCGGGACAAGACCGCCACCGCCCACTGCCGACCGGCCCGTGAGAGGGCCCAAGGGGCCCGGGGCCCGGCCGGACCGGGCCGGATCCCTCAGGCCTGCTCCGGCTCCTGTTCCCGGCCCTGGCCCTGGCCCTGCTCCGGCTCCTGGGTCCGGTTGCGCGCCGCCCTGCCGTCGAGGATGTGCAGCGCCTTGCGCGCCAGCGGGTACGTCCGCACCAGGTCGGGCAGCGTCGTCGCGCCCCGGGTGATGCGTGCGAAGGCCCGCCATGCCGGGCGGAAACCGGTCATCGCCGCGTGCAGCAGCCCCGGCTTGGCCTCGAAGGCGGTCAGCATCCGCTTGCCGACGCTCATCTCGACGCCCAGTCCGGCCTTGATCGCGAACGCGTAGTTGAGGGCCTGGCGGCGCGCGTCCACCGCGTCCTGTGCCTCGGAGATCTTCACGGCCCACTCGCCGGCCAGCCGCCCCGAGCGCAGCGCGAAGGAGATGCCCTCCCGGGTCCACGGCTCCAGCAGTCCGGCGGCGTCGCCCGCGACCAGGACCCGGCCGCGGGACAGCGGCGAATCGGGCTTGCGGCAGCGGGTGAGGTGACCGGAGGAGACGGAGGGTTCGAAGCCGGCGAGTCCGAGGCGGGCGATGAAGTCCTCCAGGTACTGCTTGGTCGCGGCGCCGTCGCCCTTCGCCGAGATGACCCCGACGGTGAGGGTGTCGCCCTTGGGGAAGACCCACCCGTAACTGCCGGGCAGCGGGCCCCAGTCGAGGAGCACCCGTCCCTTCCAGTCCGCGGCGACCGTCTCGGGGACCGGGATCTCCGCCTCCAGGCCGAGGTCCACCTGGTCCATCTCGACCCCGACGTGCGCACCGATCCGGCTCGCGCTGCCGTCCGCGCCGACCACCGCGCGCGCCAGGACGGTCTCCCCGTCGGCGAGGACCACGGCGACGGTGCGCCGGTCGGGCACCGCCGCCCCGTGCTGCTCGACCCGCGCGACGGCGGTGCCCGTACGGACGGTGGCCCCGGCCTTCTCGGCCTCGGCGACCAGCCCGGCGTCGAACTCCGGCCGGTTGATGAGGCCGAACAGCATCTGGCGCGAACGGCGGGTCCGGGTCAGCTTTCCGTTCAGCGAGAAGGTGACCGCGTGGATGCGGTCCTTGAGCGGGAGCACGAAACCGGGCGGGAGGGCGTCGCGCGAAGGGCCGATGATCCCGCCACCGCAGGTCTTGTACCGGGGCAGCTGGGCCTTCTCCAGCAGCAGCACGCGCCGCCCCGCCGTGGCCGCCGCGAACGCGGCCGAGGAACCGGCCGGCCCGGCTCCGACCACGACCACGTCCCACACCTCGCCGGTTCCCCCGGCGTCTGCGGCCATCCCGTCCCCCGCCTTCCGAGCGGCTTGTCCTGCTGCTGAGTCGGGTCCCCCGACGGTGCTGTCGTCGCTGCTCACGATGTGCTGCTGCTCCTGATCATGCCGTTGCTCCGATGCAGGGAAATCCTACGGCGCGAGTCCGGCCCGTCCTGCTGTGCGAGGATCGGGTCTGTCTTTCGCCGTACCCGGCATACGCCCACCACGTGGATGCGGGCGGCTACGTCTGTACAACGTCGCACCCAAGAGGAGCGTGCCCATGTCCCAGAATCCGATCGCCGAGACCGTCGCCTCGCTGATGCCCCGCGCCAAGCAGGAGCTGGGCGAGCTGGTGGCCTTCCAGTCGGTGGCGGACTGGGCGCAGTTCCCGAAGAGCGAGAGCGAGGGCGCGGCCAACTGGGTCGCCGACGCTCTGCGCGCCGAGGGCTTCCAGAACGTGTCCCTCCTCGACACCCCCGACGGCACCCAGTCGGTGTACGGCTTCCTGCCCGGTCCCGAGGGTGCGCCGACCGTCCTTCTGTACGCGCACTACGACGTGCAGCCGCCGCTGGACGACGCCGCCTGGATCTCGCCGGCCTTCGAGCTGACCGAGCGAGACGGCCGCTGGTACGGCCGCGGCGCCGCGGACTGCAAGGGCGGGTTCATCATGCACCTGCTGGCTCTGCGCGCGCTGAAGGCCAACGGCGGTGTGCCGGTGAGCGTGAAGGTGATCGTGGAGGGCTCGGAGGAGCAGGGCACGGGCGGCCTCCAGCAGTACGCCGAGGCGCACCCGGAGCTGCTGACCGCCGACACCATCGTCATCGGCGACGCGGGGAACTTCCGGCTGGGCCTGCCGACGGTGACGGCGACCCTGCGCGGTATGACCCTGATCAAGGT
The DNA here is from genome assembly GCF_044745505.1 of Streptomyces sp. NPDC086989. Lineage (NCBI taxonomy): Bacteria > Bacillati > Actinomycetota > Actinomycetes > Kitasatosporales > Streptomycetaceae > Streptomyces > Streptomyces sp. NPDC086989. Next base: position 255,352 of record NZ_JBIVAL010000012.1, on the reverse strand, counting down.
GAAGATCGACACCCTCGGCGGCAACCTGCACTCCGGCATGTTCGGCGGGGTCGCCCCCGACGCGCTGGCCGCACTGATCCGGCTGCTGGACTCGCTGCGCTCGGCCGACGGTTCGACCACGGTGGACGGTCTGGCCGCGGACGCCGTCTGGGAGGGTCTGCAGTACCCGGAGGCGGACTTCCGTGCCGACGCGAAGGTGCTGGACGGGGTCGAGCTGATCGGCGAGGGCACGATCGCGGACCGGCTGTGGGCCCGCCCGGCCGTCACGGTGCTCGGCATCGACTGCCCGCCGGTGGTCGGCGCCACCCCCTCGGTGCACGCGAGCGCCGGCGCGCTGATCAGCCTGCGCGTGCCGCCGGGCGTGGACACGGCCGAGGCGATCAAGCTGCTGGAGGCGCACCTGGTGGCGCACACCCCGTGGCGGGCGCGCCTCGAACTGGAGGTCGTGGGCCAGGGCCAGCCGTTCCAGGCGGACACGGGCAGCCCGGCGTACGCGTCGATGGCGGCGGCCATGCAGGTGGCGTACCCGGGCCAGGAGATGCAGGTCAGCGGCATGGGCGGATCGATTCCGCTGTGCAACACGCTGACTTCGCTGTACCCGGAGGCGGAGATGCTGCTGATCGGGCTCAGCGAGCCGGAGGCGCAGATCCACGCGGTGAACGAGAGCGTCTCCCCGGAGGAGCTGGAGCGCCTGTCGGTCGCGGAGGCCCTCTTCCTCGTCAACTACGCGGAGTCCAAGCGCGGCTGACCTGCCCGGCCTACGCTCCCCGACTGCGCTACGGGCGAACTCCGCTCCCGGTGAAAGCCGCGCCGGGAGCGGAGTCTGCGGACGTACGTTCGGGGCATGGAACTCGTCGAAGTGCTCCCCCAGCGGCTCCACATGCTCCGCTTCCCGATCGGCCAGGCCTACCTGTGGCAGGACGGGGAGGCCCTGACGCTGATCGACGCCGGTCACGCCGGGTCCGCGGCGCTGGTCGAGGAGGCCGTCCGCTCGCTCGGGCTGGACGCGCGGCGGTTGGAGCGGATCGTGTTGACCCACTGCCACCGCGACCACGTCGGCGCGGCGGAGGAACTCGCCGGGCGGTGGGGCGCGCAGGTGGTGGCGCACCGGCTGGACGCTCCGGTGGTCCGGGGCGAGCTTCCCGTACCGGAGCCGGTCCTGCTCGACTGGGAAATCCCGCTGTACGAACACGGCCTGACGGTGCCTCCCGCGCCGCCGACGCGAGTCGACCGCGAGGTCGAGGACGGGGAGGTGCTGCCGTTCGGCGACGGGGCGGTGGTGGTCCACGCCCCGGGCCACACGGCAGGCAGCATCGGCATCCACCTGCCGCGCCACGGCGTGCTGTTCACGGGCGACTGCATCGCGGGGGTGGGCCGGGTGATGCAGGGCGTGTTCAACGTGGACGGGGCGCAGGCCCGGGCCTCGTTCCGGCGCCTCGCGGCGCTGGCCCCGTCGGTGGCCTGCTTCGGCCACGGCGACCCGCTGACGCAGGACGCGGCGGCCGCACTCATGGCGGCCGCGGCGTCCGAGCCGTCCCTCTCGTAACCGCTGCCGTCCGCCCGGGGCGGGGCCGGGCTACGGCGTGGGGCGGCCCGCCTCCAGGTACAGCGGGCGGCCGCGCTCGCGGGCCCGCAGCGCCCAGCGCAGCCGCTCGTACCGGACGGCGGGCAGCAGTCCCGCCGCCTCCTCCTCCGTCACGAACCGCCAGGCCCGTAGCTCCGGCCCCGGCAGCCGGAGCCGGGCCGCGGCGGCGGCCGGGAGGCGGCCCCCGTCGAACAGCAGCCGCAGCCCTCCGTACGCGGGCGGCACCGGCGGTTCCCAGTCGACGACCAGCAGTTCGGGTACGGCGTCCAGGGTCAGGCCCAGTTCCTCCGCGACCTCCCGGACGCCCGCGGACCCGGGCGCCTCGCCCGCTTCGACGACCCCGCCGGGGAACTCCCAGCCCGGTTTGTACGTCGGGTCGACCAGCAGCACCCGGTCCTCGTCGTCGAAGAGCAGCACCCCCGCCGCGACGGTCTCGCGCGTCGGCTCCGGTGTCTGCACGATGTCGCAGACACCGGCCGCGTCGGTGCGTACGGCCTCGGCGATCCGCTCCGCCGTCTCCCGTACGCTCAGGGCCCCGTTGTCGATGACGTGGGCGTCCGCAGCGAGCCAGCCGGCCAGCGCCTGCTGGTACGCGGGAATGTGGTCGTACGCCCACTGCCGCACCCGCACGTCCACGTCAGCCGGGTCCCCCGGTTCCTCCCGCGTCGCGATCCGTTCCCGCAGGATCGTTTCCTCTGGAGCGAGCAGCACGTGCCGCACCGGGATCCGGCGCGCCGCCAGCCCGCCGAAGATCTCGTCCCGGTACTCCTGCCGCAGCAGCGTCATCGGCACCACCAGCACCCCGCCCAGCTCCGCGAGCATCGCGGCGGCCGTGTCCACCACCAGGCGCCGCCAGCTCGGCAGGTCCTGGTAGTCGGAGACCTCCGCGAGGCGTTTGCGCGGCAGCAGTTGGCGGAGTGAGTCGCCCACGAGCTCCGGGTCGTACAGGGTGCTGTCCGGCAGGATCCCGGTCAGTTCGCGAGCCGTGCTGGTCTTCCCGGCGCTGAATGTGCCGTTGATCCAGACAATCACGTCTACCCCTCTCCCATGGCTCGTCCGGAGCCCCCAGTGGCTTGCCCGCATCACCCTGCCATGGAAACCCGCTCATCGGCCCAGTGCTTATCCTCGAGGTCAGAGCCGTACCCGCCCGTGCCCGCCACCTCCGGAGGTTTCCATCCCGTGCCACAGACCCGGCGCCCGTCCGACCCCCGCTACGGCAACCGGCCGACCATGAAGGACGTGGCGGCCCGTGCGGGTGTGGGCCTCAAGACGGTGTCACGGGTGGTGAACGGCGAAACGGGCGTCACCCCGGACACCGTACGGCGGGTCCAGGAGGCCATCGAGGCGCTCGGCTTCCGCCGCAACGACAGTGCGCGCGTGCTGCGCAAGGGCCGTACGGCCACCGTGGGGCTGGTCCTTGAGGACCTCGCGGACCCCTTCTACGGGCCGTTGAACCGGGCGGTCGAGGAAGTGGCCCGGGCCCACGGGGCGCTGCTCATCAACGGGTCCAGCGCCGAGGACCCGGACCGGGAGCGGGAGTTGGCGCTGGCGCTGTGCGCGCGCCGCGTGGACGGGCTCATCGTGATCCCGGCGGGGGACGACCACCGCTACCTGGAGCCGGAGATCCGGGCGGGTGTGGCGACGGTGTTCGTGGACCGCCCCGCGGGCCGGATCGACGCGGACGTGGTGCTGTCGGACAGCTTCGGCGGGGCCCGCGCCGGAGTGGCGCACCTGATCGCGGGGGGCCACCGCCGGATCGGGTTCATCGGTGACCACCCGCGCATCCACACGGCGACGGAGCGGCTGCGGGGCTACCGCGCGGCGATGGCGGACGCCGGCCTGCCGGTGGCGCAGCCGTGGCTCTCCCTCGGCTCGACCTCCCCGGAGCGCGTCCGGGAGGCGGCCCGGGCGATGCTGACGGGCCCCGACGCCGTCACGGCGGTCTTCGCGGGGAACAACCGGGTGACGGTGACGGTGGTACGGGTCCTGGCCGAGCACCCTCTGCCGGTGGCCCTGGTCGGCTTCGACGACTTCGAGCTGGCCGACCTGCTGCGGCCCGGGGTGACGGTGGTCGCCCAGGACGCGGCGGCCCTGGGCCGGGTGGCCACGGACCGCCTCTTCCAACGGCTCGCGGGCGCCTCCCTCGCCCCGGCCCGGATCGAACTGCCGACCCGCCTGATCCCCCGCGGCTCGGGCGAACTCCCCCCGGCCGGCTGAGACCCGGCGGGCCGGAGCCCGCCGTCCGGGCCCGGTCGGGTCAGCGGATCAGCGGGTCAGCCCCCGCGGGGCGGGCACGGCCCCGCCGGCGGCGGTGAGCCCGGCGAGGACGGACCGGGCGACGGGGACGCCCCGCATGGCCCCACGCCCGAACCGGCCCCGGAACGGCGCCCCGGGACCCTTCCAGAACCGACTCCCGGGCCGGCATCCGGGCCGGCATCCGGGCCGGCCCCAGAATCGGCCCCGGAACGGCGCCCCGGGGCCCTTCCCCCGAACCGACGCCCGAACCGGCTCCGGGGCTGGCTCCCGGGCCGGGTACGGGCCGCTCCGCGTACGGCAGACGACCCGGCCTCCGGGCCGGTCGCCGGGCCCGGCAACCGGCTCGTCGGGCGCCTCGTCCGACCGGACACGGGAAGTGCTGCAGGACGCCGAGAGGCCCGGCGGGGGCACCCCGGCCGGGCCTGCTGTGCGGTGGTAGGGGTCAGGCGGTCGCGGTCAGGGTCGCCGAGCGGCGCGGGATCGCGAAGGCGTCCAGTTCGGCGCGGGTCAGGCCGGTCAGCGCGGTGACCTCGTCCGTGCCGACGGCGCCGCAGTCCAGACCGCGGACCAGGTAGCCGGCCAGCGCCTTGGCCGTGGCGGGCTCGTCCATGACATCACCCTCGATCTTGGCGACGTACGCCTTGAGGCGCGCGGCGGCGGCTTCGAGGCCCTCGCGGTAGAAGGTGAACACCGCCGCGTAGCGGGTCGGGAGGTGGGCCGGGTGCATGTCCCAGCCCTGGTAGTAGGCGCGGGCCAGGGCCCGGCGGGTGAGGCCGTAGTGCAGCTTCCAGGCCTCGTGGACCTGCTCGGTGGTGCCGACCGGCTTGACGTTGGTCGAGCCGTCGGAGACGCGTACGCCGGTGCCGGCGGCCGCGACCTGCATGATCGCCTTGGCGTGGTCGGCGGCCGGGTGGTCGCTGGACTGGTAGGCGGCGGAGACGCCGACGCAGGCGCTGTAGTCGAAGGTGCCGTAGTGCAGGCCGGTGGCGCGGCCCTTGGCGGCCTCGATCATCCGGGCGACGGTGGCGGTGCCGTCGGAGGCGAGGATCGACTGGCTGGTCTCGATCTGGATCTCGAAGCCGATCCGGCCCGGCCGCAGGCCGCGGGTGCTCTCGAAGGCCTCCAGCAGCTTCACGAAGGCGCTGACCTGCTCCGCGTACGTGACCTTGGGGAGGGTGAGGACCAGCCCGTCGGGCAGACCGCCGTGCTCGAGCAGCCCGGACAGGAAGACGTCGGTGGTGCGGATGCCGCGGTCGCGGACGTTGGACTCCATGCACTTCATGCGGATGCCCATGTACGGGGCGTTCGTGCCGTTGGCGAAGGCCTCGGATACGAGGCGGGCGGCGCGGGCGGCCGCCTGGTCCTCCTCCTCGTCGGAGCGGACGCCGAAGCCGTCCTCGAAGTCGACGCGGAGGTCCTCGACGGGCTCGCGCCGGAGCTTGGCGCGGACGCGGTCGTAGACGGGTCCGGCGAGCTCGTCGGAGATGCCGAGGACCTTGGCGAAGGTGGCGGCGTCCGGGGCGTGCTCGTCGAGGGCCGCGAGGGCCTGGTCGCCCCAGGAGCGGATGGTGTCGGCGGCGAAGACGTCGCCGGGGACGTAGACCGTGTGGATCGGCTGACGGGTGCCGGGGTCGCCCGGGTAGTGGCGCGCGAGCTCCGCGTCCACCGGGGCGAGGGAGGCGCTGATGCCCTCGCTGACCGCGCCTGCGAGGCTCGTCGCCACCTTCTCCTGCTGACCCATCGTGCACTCTCCTCTTTTTCCGCTTCACGGAAGCTTAGATCCGCATAGCAGAATTTAGTGAGGGGGCTTTGTCTAGTCAATGGTTGCAGGAAACAGCTCGGGGCCGCGTGGTGGGTGTCACCACGCGGCCCCGAGTCACAGCATCGACGCAGGTCAGCCCTTGCGGGCCTGGATCTCCTCGGTCAGCTGCGGGACGACCGCGAAGAGGTCGCCGACCACGCCGTAGTCGACGAGGTCGAAGATCGGGGCCTCGGCGTCCTTGTTGATGGCCACGATGGTCTTCGAGGTCTGCATGCCGGCGCGGTGCTGGATCGCGCCCGAGATGCCGGAGGCGATGTACAGCTGCGGGGAGACCGACTTGCCGGTCTGGCCGACCTGGTTGGTGTGCGGGTACCAGCCGGCGTCGACGGCGGCGCGCGAGGCACCGACGGCCGCACCGAGGGAGTCCGCGAGGGCCTCGATGATGCCGAAGTTCTCGGCGCCGTTGACGCCGCGGCCGCCGGAGACCACGATCGCGGCCTCGGTCAGCTCGGGGCGGCCGGTCGACTCGCGCGGGGTGCGGGAGACGACCTTGGTGCCGGTGGCCAGGGCGCCGAAGGTGACGGCGAGCGCCTCGACGGTACCGGCGGCCGGGGCGGCCTCGACCGGAGCCGAGTTCGGCTTGACGGTGATGACCGGGGTGCCCTTGGAGACACGGGACTTGGTGGTGAAGGACGCGGCGAACGCGGACTGCGTCGCGACCGGACCCTCGTCACCCGCCTCCAGGTCGACGGCGTCGGTGATGATGCCGGAGCCGATGCGGACGGCCAGGCGGGCGGCGATCTCCTTGCCCTCGGCGGAGGACGGGACGAGCACGGCGGCCGGGGAAACGGCCTCGTACGCGGCCTGGAGCGCGTCCACCTTCGGTACGACGAGGTACTCGGCGAACTCGGGGGCGTCGGCGGTGAGGACCTTGACGGCGCCGTGCTCGGCGAGCACGGCGGCGGTGGCCTCGGCACCGGCGCCGAGGGCGACGGCGACGGGCTCGCCGACGCGGCGGGCCAGCGTCAGCAGCTCGAGGGTGGGCTTGCGGACGGCGCCGTCCACGTGGTCGACGTAGACGAGAACTTCAGCCATGGGACTGCTCTCCTGCGATTGCGAAGTATCTGGGGGCTAACAGGGGTGACCGAAGTCCTTAGATGAACTTCTGGCCGGCCAGGAACTCGGCCAGCTGCTTGCCGCCCTCGCCCTCGTCCTTGACGATCGTGCCGGCGGTGCGGGCCGGGCGCTGCGCCGCGGAGTCGACCGCGGTCCAGGAGCCCTCGAGGCCGACCTCGTCCGCCTCGATCTCCAGCTCCTCCAGGTCCCAGGACTCCACCGGCTTCTTCTTGGCGGCCATGATGCCCTTGAAGGAGGGGTAGCGGGCCTCGCCCGACTGGTCCGTCACGGAGACGAGCGCCGGGAGGGAGGCCTCCAGCTGCTCGCTCGCGGAGTCGCCGTCGCGGCGGCCCGTGACGGTGCCGTCCTCGACCTTGACCTCGGAGAGCAGGGTGACCTGCGGGACGCCCAGGCGCTCGGCCAGGATCGCCGGGAGCACGCCCATGGTGCCGTCGGTCGAGGCCATGCCGGTGATGACCAGGTCGTAGCCGGCCTTCTCGATCGCCTTGGCGAGCACCAGCGAGGTGCCCATGACGTCGGTGCCGTGCAGATCGTCGTCCTCGACGTGGATGGCCTTGTCGGCACCCATGGACAGCGCCTTGCGCAGCGCGTCCTTGGCGTCCTCGGGACCCACCGTCAGGACGGTGATCTCGGCGTCGTCGGCGTCTTCGGCGATCTGCAGCGCCTGCTCGACGGCGTACTCGTCGAGCTCCGACAGCAGACCGTCGACGTCGTCGCGGTCGACCGTCAGGTCATCGGCGAAGTGCCGGTCGCCGGTGGCGTCGGGCACGTACTTCACACAGACAACGATCCTCAGGCTCACGCCGGCTCTCCTACCGCATCGTCTTTTTTCTGATACCGCCTTGTGCAGGCAGCATAGGCGCCTTGTCGGGCGGATCCCGGTCGGGGCGGCCCGCGCTCCGAAGGGAATGTTACTCGTCAGTACACCGTGGGTCCTCCACGGTTGCAAGGCCGCTGAACTGTGATCTGTCCAACGCCGCCCGAACCCGCCCCAGCAGGGACGATTCAGTCGCGCAACGCGTTGAAGCGACCCTGGTGGTAAAGCAGCGGCCGGCCCTCGCCGGCCGGGTCCCCGACCACGGCCTCCGCGATGATCACCCGGTGCTCCCCGGCGGGCACCCGCGCCACCACGCGGCACACCAGCCACGCCAGTACGCCGTCGAGCACCGGGACGTCGTACGGGCCCGGCGCCCACGGGGTGCCGGGCCCGAACCGGTCGGCTCCACTGCGGGCGAACAGGCCCGCGAGGTCCTTCTGGTGCTCGCCGAGTATGTGGACGCCGAGGTGCTCGGAGTCGCGTATCGCGGCCCAGCTGGAGGCACCGGTGGCGATGGTGAAGGACAGCAGCGGGGGGTCGGCGGACACCGAGTTCAGGGAGGTCGCGGTGAACCCGACGGGCCGCCCGCCGTCCTCGGCGGTGATCACGGCCACTCCGGCGGCATGCCGCCGGAAGGCCGAACGGAGCAGGTCGGGCGAGCCGGGCTGGCCGGAGGCGGATCGTACGGACGGGGCCGAGGGGGCCGTGGTCACCGGCGGGGCTGTCATCGGGGGGCTTCCTTCTGCCGCGGGGGCGGCGGGCACGGGCGCGGTCGGATCGGGTCGGGGGCCGGGGTCGCTCAGTGGCTCCGACAACGCGCGCTCGCGTAGCGGACGAGGTCCACGTGGACCCGCCCGTAAAGCAGGAGTTCATACCGCATGCCGCCAGCCTGGCGATCTCCCGTGTACACAGTCAAGCCGCATCGGGCAGATGCGAGGCGCGTCACCCTGCGTGCGGGCGCGTGTACCGGCGTGCCCGTCATATCGCGGCACCCAGCGCGGCGATCACATCGGCCTTACGCGGCATTCCCGCGGCCCGCCGGACGATCCGCCCGCCGGCGTCCAGGACGAGCACGGTCGGGGTCTTCTCGATGCCCAGGGCCCGCACCAGCTCGAGACGGGCTTCAGCGTCGATCTCGATGTGCTCGACGCCCTCGACCAGAGCCGCGACCTCGGCGAGGATCCGCCGGGTGGCCCGGCACGGCTGGCAGAACGCGCTGGAGAACTGCACCAGGCTGGCCCGCTCGCCGGGCTCAGCGCCCAGTTCCGCCGCGCCGAGCCGTACGCCGGGCCGGGGCCCGTCCGGCCCCGCCGCGCCCGCTCCGCGCCCGTCCTCGTCCCCGCGCACCCCTGCTCCCGTCACCGCTGCCCGTCCGCCGGATCGAGGCGGCCGTCCGCCGCCGCCCCCGTGGACCTCGTCCCTCATCATTGAGTACGTTCGTACGGTGATCCGAGCGCCCCGGACGCGCGCCGCATTCCCGGCGTGACGAGAATCTCGCCGGGCATGGTCGTCTGGGCTGGCCACCAGCCCTCGTTTGGGGCACGATCCCCAAGGGCCGCGTACCTACGCTGCCGTAACTTCCGGCCGGGAGTACCTCCCCAGGCAGAAAGCGGGGTCTCCCCCTCATGGCTGAGCTCGTCTACCCTCCGGTGATCGGCGCCGCCCACACCCTTTTCCGGGCGCTGGACATCCGCATCGACATGAAGGGCACGGAGAACATCCCGCGCAAGGGCGGGGCGGTCCTCGTGTCGAACCACATCGGCTACCTCGACTTCATCTTCGCCGGCCTGACCGCGCGGCCGCAGAAGCGCCTGGTCCGCTTCATGGCGAAGGAGTCCGTGTTCCGGCACAAGGTGTCCGGCCCGCTGATGCGCGCGATGAAGCACATCCCGGTGGACCGCCAGCAGGGTGAGACGGCCTACCAGCACGCCCTCGACTCGCTGCGCGCCGGCGAGATCATCGGCGTGTTCCCGGAGGCGACGATCTCGCAGTCGTTCACCCTCAAGAGCTTCAAGTCGGGTGCCGCGCGCATGGCCCAGGAGGCCGGCGTCCCGCTGATCCCGGTGGCCCTGTGGGGCACGCAGCGCCTGTGGACCAAGGGCCGCCCGAAGAACCTCAAGCGCAGCCACATCCCCGTGACCATGCGGGTCGGCGAGCCCATCGAGGCGCCGACCGACCAGTACGCCGGGGCGATCACCCGCCGCCTGCGCGCGCGGGTGCAGGAGCTGCTGGAGGCGGCGCAGCGCGCCTACCCGGCCGCCCCCAAGGGCCCCGAGGACTCCTGGTGGCTGCCGGCACACCTGGGCGGCACCGCGCCGACGGCGGCCGAGGTCAAGGAAGCGGGCTGATCCGGTACCACCGGGTCGGGTGATCGTGCGGGCCCGCAGGTTCACGACAGGGCCTAGCGCCGTTCGGCGCCCGCAGCCCCCTCGGCCCGCTTGCGCCGGCGGTGCGCGGCGACCCGCGCGCGCGTGGCGCAGGCCCGGGAGCAGTGGCGGCGGGCGCTGCCGGGCCCGGTGCCGAGGAAGAAGCGCCCGCACCCCTCGGCGGCGCAGGCGCCCCAGGCGATCCGCCCGTACTCGGTGAGCAGCCGGGAGAGTTCCAGCGCCCCGGACGCCAGGAACCACCCACCCCAGCCGGAGCTCTCGCCCCGGTCCACGTGCAGGTGCCAGGGGTGGCCGTCGTGCCGGGTCAGCCGGGGCGGGGCCGCGTACTGCGCGAACAGTGCGTTGAGGGCCTCGGCCGCACGGTCCTCGTCGGCCTCGGTGAGGACCGTGCCCATCCGCCGGGCGGCGGCGCGCAGTTCGGCCGCGGCCTCCTCGGTGAAGGTCTCCTCCGTCAGGTCTGCGGGCCGCTCCCCGTGCCGCGCGAGGAGCAGGGCGAGCTCGGTGCGCGGGAGTTCGGGGTCCGCGCGGACCGCCTCGGCGAGCTCGATCAGCCGGCGGCCCGTCGAGAACCCCTGCACGGAATCGGCCATCCCGGAATCCTTTCGCCCTACACCCATGCAACGGTAACGTCTTGCGTCGTCATCACGTTACGCGTCGCGAGGGGGGTTCCGGGGTGCACGGGTTCGGGCGGTACCTGGCAGCGGCACTGGCCGCACGGTTCGCGTCGGAGGGCATGAGCCTCGCGGTGGTCCTGCTGGCCCTGGAGCGCACGGGGAGCGCCGCGTACGGGGCGTTCGTCCTGACCGCCTGGCTCGCGCCGCACGTACTGGCGGCTCCCCTCGCCGGCGCGGCCGCGGCCAGGACCCGCCGGCCAAGGCTGTTCCACGTGGCGGCGCTGGCCGGGTTCACCTGTGCGGTGGCGGCGCTGTCCCTGCTGCTCGGCCGGGCCCCGGCGCCGCTGGTCCTCGCGGTGGCCCTGCTCGGCGGCAGCTGCGGGCCGATGGTGACGGGCGGGATGTCCAGCCTGGTCGCAGGCCTGGTCCCGGCGGGCGCCGGGCGCGACCGGGCGTACGCGTGGGACGCCTCCACCTACAACGCCGCGGCGGTCACCGCCCCGGCGGTGGTGGGCCTGGCCGTCGCGCTGGGTTCGGCCGCACCCGCGATGGCGGTGCTCGCGCTGGCCGGCGCGCTCGCGACGCTCCTGGCCGCGACCCTCCCGTACGGAACCCGGCGGCCGGACCCGGTGGGGCCCGCCGGGAGCGGTCCGGGTGCTCCTGCGGGTCTGGGCGCCGGGCTGGCGGCCCTGTGGCGGGTCCGGGAACTGCGGGCGATCACCTCGGCCACGACGCTGGCGTTCGTCGGCATCGGCACGCTCACCACCACCTCGGTGCTGCTGGCGTCCCGGCTCGGCAGCCCGGGCGGCGGGGGCTGGCTGATGACGGCGTTCGCGGTGGGCGCGCTGGCTGGCTCCCTGACGCTGGGCCGGATCACGTCCGTGGAGCCGGGGCGGCTGGCGCGCCGGGCCATGGCGGGGACCGGGCTGGCCCTGGCGGCGGCCGCGTTCGCCCCGTCCGTCGCCTCCGCGGCGGTGCTCTTCGCGGCTGCCGGGGTCTGCGACGGGCCGCTGCTGACGGCCACGCTCCGGATCCGCTCGGAGTACGCCCCCGACGCCGTACGGACCCAGGTGTTCACCCTCGGGGCGGGGCTCAAGCTGACCGCCGCGTCGGTCGGCGCCGCCCTCGTGGGCCTTGCGGCCGACGCGCCGCCGCAGGCACTGCTGGCCGCGATCTCCGCACTGATCCTCGCGGCGGCCGCGCTGCACGCGGTGGTGGCTCGCCCGGGTGCTGCGCCGGCCGGCACGGCGGCTACAGGGCCGTCGGCAGGTTCCGCCACAGCTCCTGCCGGTCGGCGGACTCCCTGAGGGCCGCCAGCGCGGCCGGGTGCGGGGCGGCGTACAGCCCGGGGTAGTCGGCCTCGCCCAGCTCGGGGCGTACGGGGAAGGCGAGTTGCTCGGCGCCCAGGCTGAACTGGGCGTCCACGCCGGGCTTGTTGCCGCGGGGGTCCTGGCGGGCCCAGTGCGCGGTGCCGGGCAGCAGCAGGGCGATCAGGCCGTGAACGGCGGGGTGGGAGCCGTCGTCGTCGGCGAGCCGCTGGTAGCAGAGCCCCGCCGGGATGCCGCGGGCCCGCAGCAGGGCGACCAGCGCGTGGGACTTGGCGTAGCAGATGCCGTTGCGGGTGCCCAGCACGTCGGAGGCGCGCCAGGAGACGCGCGGGTCTCCGGAGTCGGCGGAGTGCGCAATGGTGTCGCGGACGAACTCGAAGGCGACCTTGGCGTATGCATATGCATCGCCGGTGGCGGTCCAGAGGATGTCGGCGGTTTCCCGTACGAGCGGGTGGCCGTGGTCGATGACCTCATCTGCCGCCATGTAGGCATGAATATCCGGGCTTTGCGGGATCAGCTGCATGGCGCGGAGCATAGGCATACCCCCGACCACAGATCAATGGATTTGCGGTCGGGGGTATATCTATTCAGTTGGAGGCGGTGTCGAAGCGGAGGTGGCGCCTCAGCGGGCCATCTCCTCCTTCAACGCCTGGAGGAAGCCGTCCACATCCTCCTCCTGGGTGTCGAAGCCGCACATCCAGCGCACGTGGCCGGCGACCTCGTCCCAGAAGTAGAAGCGGTAACGCTTCTGCAGCCGCCGCGACACCTCGTGCGGCAGCTTCGCGAAGACCGCGTTGGCCTGCACCGGGTAGAGGATCTCCACCCCGTCGGTCTCGCGCACGCCCGCCGCGAGCCGCTGCGCCATCGCGTTGGCGTGCTGTGCGTTGCGCAGCCACAGGTCCTTGGCGAGCAGCGCCTCCAGCTGCACGGACACGAACCGCATCTTGGACGCGAGCTGCATCGACATCTTGCGGATGTGCTTCATCTGCCGGACCGCGTCCGGGTTGACGACCACCACGGCCTCGCCGAACATCATGCCGTTCTTGGTGCCGCCGTACGACAGCACGTCCACGCCCACGGTGTTGGTGAACGTGCGCATCGGCACGTCGAGCGAGGCCGCGGCGTTGGCTATCCGGGCCCCGTCGAGGTGGACCTTCATGCCGTGGCCGTGCGCGTGCTCGCAGATCGCCCGGATCTCGTCCGGCGTGTAGACCGTGCCGAGCTCCGTGTTCTGGGTGATCGAGACGACCTGCGGCATCGCGCGGTGCTCGTCCTCCCAGCCCCAGGCCTGCCGGTCGATGAGCTCGGGGGTGAGCTTGCCGTCCGGGGTGGGGACGGTGAGCAGCTTGAGCCCGGCCATCCGCTCGGGTGCGCCGCCCTCGTCGACGTTGATGTGCGCCGTCTCGGCACAGATCACCGCGCCCCAGCGGTCCGTCAGGGCCTGGAGGGCCGTGACGTTCGCGCCGGTGCCGTTGAAGACCGGGAAGGCCTCCGCGTACGGACCGAAGTGGCTGCGGATGATCTTCTGCAGGTTCTCGGTGTACTCGTCCTCGCCGTAGGCGACCTGGTGGCCGCCGTTGGCCAGGGCGATGGCCTCCAGGATCTCTGGATGGACCCCCGCGTAGTTGTCGCTCGCGAATCCGCGCACCGCCGGATCGTGGTGGCGGCGGGCATCGGTTTTCACGGTTGCGGAGTGAGCCACAGACGCTGTCCGTTCACATCGATGGCGGGCCGCTCCCACACGCCGGCGATGGCCTCGGCCAGCTCCTTGACGTCGGTGAAGCCCGCGAACTTCGCATTGGGGCGCTCGGCGCGCATGGCGTCGTGCACCAGTGCCTTGATCACCAGGATCGCAGCCGCGGCGCCGGGGCCCTCCTCGCCCCCCGCCTTGCGGAAGGAGTCGGCGAGGGAGAGCGTCCAGGCCTCGGCCGCCGCCTTGCCCGCGTTGTACGCGGCGTTGTTGGCGACCGGCTTGTGCGCGCCGGACTGGCTGACGAGCACGTAGCGTCCGCGGTCACTGCGCAGCAGGCCGTCGTGGAAGGCGAGCGACGTGTGCTGGACGGTGCGGATCAGCAGCTTCTCCAGGAAGTCCCAGTCCGCGAGGTCCACGTCGGTGAACGTCTTGCTGCCGCGCCAGCCGCCCACCAGGTGGACGAGCCCGTCGACGCGTCCGAACTCCTTCTCGGTCCGCTCGGCCCAGGCCTTGGTGGCCTCCAGGTCGAGCAGGTCCACGGTGTCACCGGTGACGGTGGCGCCGCCGTGGGCGTAGCGGGCCGCGTCCACGGACTCCGCGAGGCGCGCCGGGTCGGCGTCGGCGGCCACGACCACGGCACCGGCCTCGGCGAGGCGGAGCAGGGCGGCGCGGCCGGCGGGGCCACCTGCCCCGGCCACCGCGACGACGGCCCCGTGCAGCTTGCCGTTCCCGGACTTCGCATCGCTGTTCATCTGTGCAGCCTCCTGTGGGCGAGCGCTCACGCGGCGACCCGCTCGACCGAATCGGCGTTCACTGCAGTGATGCCCTTCGTGGAGGCGATCACTCCCTTGAGCTTCTTGGCGAGCGCCTCATAGAACATGCTCAGCGGAAACTCGTCGGGAAGCACGTCGTCGACGAGCTTGCGCGGCGGCTGCGTCAGGTCGAGGGCGTCGGGGCCCTTGGCCCACTTGGAGCCCGGGTGGGGGGCGAGGTAGGTGGAGACGAGCTCGTACGCCTTGAACCAGTGGACGAGCTTCGGGCGGTCGATGCCGGCCCGGTAGAGGTCCTCGATCTCGGCGCACAGCTGGTTGGTGACCTGCGGGGCGCGCATCCAGTCGATCTTCAGCTTGTTGTCCGTCCAGCGCACGACGTCGTGCTTGTGGAGGTACGCGAAGAGCAGCTGGCCGCCGAGCCCGTCATAGTTGCGGTTGCGGTCACCGGAGACCGGGAAGCGGAACATGCGGTCGAACAGGACGGCGTACTGGACGTCGCGGCCGTGCTCGTTGCCCTCGGACTCCAGCTTCACGGCCTCCTTGAAGGCGGTGAGGTCGCAGCGCAGCTCCTCCAGGCCGTACATCCAGAACGGCTGGCGCTGCTTGATCATGAAGGGGTCGAACGGCAGGTCGCCGTGGCTGTGGGTGCGGTCGTGCACCATGTCCCACAGGACGAACGCCTTCTCGCACCGCTCCTGGTCCTCGACCATGCGGGCGATGTCCTCGGGCAGTTCGATGCCGAGGATGTCGACGGCGGCCTCGGTCACCTTGCGGTAGCGGGCGGCCTCGCGGTCGCAGAAGATGCCGCCCCAGGTGAAGCGCTCGGGGGCCTCGCGGACGGCGATGGTCTCCGGGAAGAGCACGGCGGAGTGCGTGTCGTAGCCCGGGGTGAAGTCCTCGAAGGTGATGCCGAGGAAGAGCGGGTTGTCGTACCGGGTGCGCTCCAGCTCGGAGAGCCACTCGGGCCACACCATCTTGAGGACGACGGCCTCGAAGTTGCGGTCGAGGTTGCCGTTCTGCGTGTACATGGGGAAGACGACCAGGTGCTGGAGCCCGTCGGCGCGCTCGGCGGCCGGGTGGAAGGCCAGCAGGGAGTCCAGGAAGTCCGGCACCTTGAAGCCGTCCGAGACCCACTTGCGCAGGTCGGCGACGAGCGCGCGGTGGTAGGCGGCGGCGTGCGGCAGCAGCGGCGAGAGCGCCTCGACCGCGCCGATCACCCGCTCCACGGCGGCCTCGACGACGGCCGGAGCGGGGGCGTCCGCGGCCTCGAAGTCGATGGAGCCGTCCTTGGCCTGCCAGGGGCGGATCTCCTCCACGGCGGCCTTGAGCTCGGGCCACGCAGGGTGGTCGACCACCCGCGCACCGGCGGTTATCACCGCACCGCCAGAACCCGGCACAAGAATTTCCGTCATGTCACTTCCTCCACAGGAGAACCTCGCGTCATGACAGCGTATGCATGCAAGCCTGTCCGGCTCAAGAGGATGCTCGGGAAATTATCCTGCGCGACCCCCATCAGCACCGTAATTCTTCCCGCCGCCCCCTGTTTGTTCGACGGATTCGTCCCTTTCGTCAAGTTCTCCGCGGGCAGTGGGGAGCCGCACCGCGGCCCCCAAGACCGGCCCGGCATGGCCGGATTGCGTACGTACCCCCCGCCGCGGAACGCACTGTGGCCCCCGCCCGCGCGAGCCCCGGCGCCGCCGGCCGGACGGGCGGGTGACCTCGGTCACCTCGGCGCCCGCCCCCGCCCCGCCCGCCCCCGCCCCGCCCGCCCGGCGGGGCCGGTCACGCCGCGCGGAAGTGCGGGATGACCTTCTCGCCCCACTGCCGCAGGGTCTGCAGGCACGCCTCCTGAGGGACCGTCCCCATCTGGATCAGGCACATGATCTCGTCCGCCCCCGCATCCTTGAGCCGCTGTACGTAGGCGATGGCGTCGTCGGCGCTCCCGTACGCGTGGTCGGCCCGGAAGGTGGCCGTCGACGTGGGACGTACGGGGATGTCCTGCTCGTGCAGCCGGGCGACCATCTGCTCGGCCGCCCGGTGCATCTGCGCCGCCTCGTCGGCGCCGGCGACCACGGCCTCGTCCGGGACGCCGGCCCCGCCGTACCAGTGACCGATGGCCTGGGCGAAGAACCGCTGGCCCCGGACCCCGATCCGGCGCGCCTCGTCCGGGTCGTCGAGCACGATGGTCGGGCAGAGCACCGAGAAGTGGTCGTTGACCGCGGTGGAGACGAACCGGGCGCCGTCGCGGGCGGCGAGCGCCCCGTCGTAGACGGCCCGCATCCCGGCGATGGAAGCGGGCCCGGCGAAGCCCATCACCAGGGCCCCGACGCCCAGCTCCGCGGCCTGGACCAGGGTCTCGGCGCGGCTGCACGCCAGGAACAGCGGCGGGTGCGGGGTCTGCTGCGGCCGCGGCAGGATCGGGTGCGGAGCGATGTCGATCAACTCGCCGTGGTACTCCAGCTCCTCCTCCTGCCAGGCCTTGCCGATGATCCGCAGGGCCTCCTCCACCTCCCGGGTGGTGCGCTCCCGGTCGACCCCGCACAGCGAGGTCTCCTGTTCGGTGCCGCCACGTCCGGCCCCGAGGTCGAGGCGGCCGCCGGAGAGCAGGTCGAGCATGGCGGCCCGCTCGGCCACGCGGACCGGGTGGTTGAAGTTGAAGGGCATGCAGACCACGCCGTGGCCGATGCGTATGGTGTGCGTCCGGGCTGCGACCCAGGTCAGGAACACCTCCGGGGCGCTCATGTGCGCGTACCACTTCAGGGAGTGGTGTTCCACGGCCCAGATCCGGTCGAATCCCATGCGCTCGGCGAGCACGGCCTGCTCCACGCAGTCGCGGATGACCTGGTGCTCGCGCTCCACGGTCGGGTCGGCGAGCTGAGCTTCGAAGATGACGGAGAACTTCACGATGCCTCCAGGGTTGCGTCCCGTGCCCGGCCATACTTCAATTCGGAATATGACTAGTAGTCATATGTCGAAGAAGCAAGACCTTCCGCCGACCGCGTGGGCGGTGCTCGGGCTGCTGTCCTTCCCCGGCGAGCGCACCGGCTACGAGCTGAAGAAGTGGGCGGACTCCTCCCTGCGCTTCTTCTACTGGTCCCCGGCCATCAGCCAGATCTACGCCGAGCTACGCCGGCTGGAGGAGCTCGGCTACGCGGCCTCCACCCCTTCGGGACCCCAGGAGGCGCGGGCCAAGCGCCGCTACGCCATCACCGACGCCGGGCGCGAGGCCCTCGCGGGATGGGCCTCGGACACCGCGGAGGCCGGGCCCCCGGTGCTCAAGCACGGGCTGATGCTGCGGATCTGGCTCGGTCACCTCGCCGAGCCGGAGCTGCTGCGCGCGATGGTCGGCGGCCATCTGGAGCGCACCCGGGGCGAACTGGCCGCCGTACGGGAGGCCATGGCGCAGGCGGCCGAGGTGCCGCAGTGGGCGTTCCCCGCCCTCGCGCTGCGCTGGAGCGAGCGGCAGCACCTGGCCGAACTGGAGCTGGGCGAGGCGCTGCTGGCCGATCTCGCGGACCCGGCCGGGGCCGTGGCGGCGGTGGCGGACGCCGGCCGTCAAGGCGGTGCCGACGCCGGGCGCCAAGGCGGTGCGGGCGCGGGGGGTCGAGGCGGGGCCGACGCCGGGCGTCAAGGCGGCGGGGACGCGGGGGGTCGAGGCGGGGCCGACGCCGGGCGTCAAGGCGGCGGGGACGCGCCCACGCGCGGGTGACGCGTCAGGGCGACCGCGCGGCGTGCGACGGCGTACGGCCCTGGCGGGAACCGGCCGACGGCCCCGTTCCGGGCTCTGCACGGGCGGTCTCATCGCACCGGCGGCGCACTAGCATGCGACCTCACCGCGCGCGGCCGGTAGGGACACCGCGACCGCGCGGGAGCCGCCGTCGACGGAAGCGAGAGAACCTTGACTTTCCTCACCATCGGTCACCGCGGGGTCATGGGTGTCGAACCTGAGAACACCCTGCGGTCGTTCGTCCGCGCGGAACGTTCCGGGATGGACGTCATCGCGCTGGATCTGCAGCTGAGCAAGGACGGCGTGCTCGTCGTCCTGCACGACGCCGAGGTGGACCGGACCACCGACGGCTCCGGAGCCGTCGCCGACCTGACCGTGGCCGAACTGCGCGAGCTGGACGCCGGCCAGGGCGAGCACGTGCCGGTCTTCGAGGAGGTCCTGGAAGCGGTCCGCACCCCGTTCCAGGTGTCGGTGCAGAGCGGGGCCGTCGCCGAGGCACTGGCCGAACTCGTCCGGCGCCACGACCTGAGCACGCGGGTGGAGGTGGCCTCCTTCGACGACGAGGTGCTCGCGGAGACCGCCCGGCTGGTGCCGGGGGTGCGCAGCTGCCTGTACGTGGACGAACGCGTCCCCCACCGGCGCCCGCCCGTGGACCGGGCGCTCGCCGCCGGTGCGCAGACGGTCGCCCTCGACATCCGCCGGCTGACCCTGGACACGGTGGAGTCCGTGCACACGGCCGGGCTGCGGGTGACCGGCTGGACCGTCAACACCCTGCAACAGCTGCGGCTGGCGCGGGCGCTCGAACTGGACGGCGCGACCACCGACTTCCCGGAGATCCGCAGCACGGGCCGGTTCATCGCCTGACCGCGGCTCCCACTCCGCTACAGCGGCTTGACCAGCAGCTCGAAGGCCAGGTCGTCGCGGAGCGGGACGCCGAAGCGCTCGTCGCCGTAGGGGAAGGGGCTCAGCTCGCCGGTGCGCCGGTAGCCGCGGCGCACGTAGTAGGCGATGAGCTCCTCCCGTACGTTCACCACCGTCATGCGCATCTCCTTGGCGTCCCACGTCTCACGGGCGCGGCGTTCCGCCTCGGCGAGGATCTCCTTGCCGAGGCCGGCGCCCTGCAGTCCCGGGCGGACCGCGAACATCCCGAAGTAGGCGTGGTCGCCGCGGTGTTCGAGCTGGCAGCAGGCGACGAGTTCACCCGCGCGCTCGACGACGAGCAGGACGCCGTCGGCGGAGTCGATGATCGCGCGGACACCGTCGGGGTCGGTGCGCTGCCCGTCCAGGTAGTCCGCCTCGGTGGTCCAGCCGGCCCGGCTGGCGTCGCCGCGGTAGGCCGATTCGACGAGCTCCACGAGGCCCGGTACGTCCGCCTCCACGGCACTGCGGAAGTTCAGAGCGGCGGGGTGAGCGGTCGACATCGGGGCTCCGTTCGGCTCGGCGGCATATCGGCGGCATATGACATGCCCGGTGCGGCATGGAGAGCCTAACCCGGGGCGGCGTGCAGGCCTGCGGGCCGGGGCATCTCTTCCGGTGACGCCGACGAACCGGGAGGTTCCGCCGTGCACGGTCCCACCACGTCCCTTCCCGCCTCCGTCTCCGCCTGGCTGCTCGTGCTCCTGTGCCTCGTGAGCGGGGCGTACTGCGTACGGCGGGTGCGCAGATCGGCGCGGGAGGCGCGCGGTGCGGCGGCGGGCGAGGCGGTGATGGGTTTCGGGATGGCGGTGATGGCCGTGCCGTCGGGCATCGGGCCGTGGGGTCCGGGGATCCTGCTGGCCGTCTTCTGCGGGGCCGTGCTGCACGCCGTGTGGCTGCTGCGGGGCGGGATGCACCACGCGCACCACCTGGTCGGTTCGCTGGCGATGGCGTACATGGCGCTGACGACGGCCCCCGGTCACGGGCACGGCGGGGGCCCGCCGCTCGTCACCGGGGCGCTGCTCCTCTATTTCGCCGGATACGTGCTGCTCGGCGGAGCCCGGCTGGTGACGGCGGGCGGCGGTGCACCGCAGCTCGCGGGCGGGCCGCAGGTGTCGCCCGCGGAGCTGACGCGGGCCTGCCGACTGGCCATGGGGATCGGGATGTTGGCGATGCTGCCCGGACTGTGACCCGGGGGAGCCGCTCCGCGGGCCCGGGGCGGACGTGTCCTGCGTCACCAATCCCGAAAGCCCGTACCCGCAGGTAGCCCCGCGCTCATAGGCTGCGGACATGATGGTCCCCGCCGCACTCCTGCTGCTCGGCGCCCTGACCGCGGTGTTCGCCCCCCGTCTGCTGGCCCGGGCCGAGTGGCCCGAGCGTGAGCCCGTCGTCGCCCTGTGGGTGTGGCAGTGCGTGGTGGGCGCGGTGCTGCTGTGCTTCGCGCTGTCGATGCTGCTGAGCGCGGCCGCGGCCTGGCTGGCGGTCCGGGGCAGGCTCTTCGCGGCGGCCCCCCACGGGGTGGTCGACGCGTACGCGCTGGGCCCGACGGGCGGGCCGTGGGCCACGGGGACGGCGCTGGCGCTGGCGGGCGGCGGGCTGTGGACCGGGGCCCGGCTGACCCGCGAGGTGCTGCGGGCGCGGGCCCGGCGTCGGGCGCGGGGCGCTGAGCTGCTCGTACGGGCGCCGCTGCTGCCCGGGGAGGATCCGGCCGGGGCGCGGCTCGTCGTACTGGAGGGGACGCGGCCCGACGCGTGGTGGCTGCCGGGCGCGGCGCCGCAGCTGGTCGTGACGACCGCCGCGCTGGGGCGGCTCAAGGGAAGCCAGCTGGACGCCGTGCTGGCGCACGAGCAGGGGCACGTACAGGCGCGGCACGACTGGCTGCTGCACTGCTCGCGGGCGCTGGCGGGCGGGTTCCCCCAGGTGCCGGTGTTCGCGGCGTTCGAGGCGGAGATGCACCGGCTCGTCGAACTGGCCGCCGACGACGTGGCCTCGCGGCGGTTCGGGAGGCTGACGATCGCGCTCGCGCTGGTCGGTCTCAACGAGGACCGGGGGGTGTTCGGGCCCTACCCGAGCCCCCAACCGCACGTGTCGGAGCGGGTGCGGCGGCTGCTGTCGGCGGCGCCGCGGCTGTCGGCGGGCCGGCGGCTGCGGCTCACGGCGCTGGCCACGCTGCTCCCGGCGGTCCCGCTGGCGGTGGCTCTGATGCCGGGTCTGAGCGCCCTGACCTGATGTCGCCCGAACGGGCCGGGACCGGCTGTTCCCGTGTGGTGTGGAAGTCCTGCTCTGGGCGATCCCCCGCGTCGCCCAGAGCAGGCGACCCCGTGCGCTGAGTATATTGGCTGGGAGCCAGTCAACGCAGGAGTAAGCATGTCCCCGCGCAGCGCATCGGTCAATGAAGAATTGCGCAGGCGTTCCCGGGAGCGGCTGCTCCAGGCCACGGTGGAACTCGTCGCCGAGCGCGGCTACGAGGCCACCACGCTCGGCGACATCGCCGACCGGGCGGGCACGGCCCGCGGCCTGGTCTCGTACTACTTCCCGGGGAAGCGGCAGCTGCTGCAGTCGGCGGTGCACCGGCTGATGCACCTGACCCTGGACGCCGCCCTGGAGCGGGAGCCGCGCAGCGACGACGGCCGCGAGCGGCTCGCCCGCGCCGTCGACGCGATCCTCGGGCTCGCCCGGGACGAGCCGCTGCTGATGCGGACGCACATGGCGGGCATCCTCCAGGCCGAGGGGTTCGTGCAGTGCCCGGAGCAGCAGCGGCTGGCGGAGCTGCTGCGGGACACGGTCGCTCGGTACGGGTCGGCGGACGTGGACACCGACTACCCGCTGCTGCGGGCGCTGCTGATGGGTGCGGTGGTCGCGGTCCTGCTGCCGGGGGCTCCGATGCCGCTCGCGCGTCTGCGGGCGGAGCTGTTCCAGCGCTACGGGCTGGACTGGGGGCTGGGTGTCCCGCCGGACGGCGGACCGCCCGACGGAACGATTCCCCCGAAGGACTGACGCCCGGCCCGGCGTCAGTGGTACGCGGGCTGGCTCTGCACGTTGAGCCGGTCCATCCAGACCCGTTTCGCGCCGTCGGTGCGCCAGTCGTCGATCCGGAGCACGTCGAGGCCCTTGACGATGTCGTTCGAATAGATGTGGCCGTTGTAGTAGTACGCCGACCAGGACCCGCCGAGTCCGAGCCGGTCCGTGGTGAGCGGGCCGCGCTCGAAGTAGCCGATCTCCTGGGGCCGGGTGGAGTCGGTGAAGTCCCACACGGAGACGCCGCCCTGGTACCAGGCCTGGACCATGATGTCGCGGCCGCCGCCGGCCGGGATCAGGGAGCCGTTGTGGGCCACGCAGTTCTCGGTGTCGGCCTGCAGGCGCGGGATCTTGAAGTAGCTGCGGAAGACGAGCTTGCGTTGGTCGCCGCTGCCGGTGATGTCGTATATGCCGTCGGCCCCGTGGTTCGGGCCGGTGGCCTCGTTGCAGGTGGCGCCGCCACCGCCGCCCAGTTCGTCGGTGAACACCACCTTGTCGGCCCTCTCGTTGAAGGTCGCCGAGTGCCAGAACGCGAAGTTCACGTTGTCCTGCACCCGGTCGATGACCCGCGGCTGCTCGGGCCTGCTGATGTCGAAGAGGATGCCGTCACCCATGCAGGCGCCCGCGGCCAGCTTCTTCGCGGGCAGCACGGTGATGTCGTGGCAGCCGGTGGTCTTCGAGACGCCGGGGTTGGTGGGCGCGCCCGGGTTGCCGCCGTCGGGGAAGAGCACGGGGAAGGCGACGACCGCCGCCTGCGTCGGGTTCTTCTTCGGGACCTTGATCACGGAGATGCCGTCGTGCGGCGGCTGGCAGTCAGGGAAGGCCTCGCTCGGGGAGTACGAGGACACGTAGAGGTAGATGTCGCGCTCGCCCGGCACCAGCGTGTGGGTGTGCGAGCCGCAGTTGGTCTCGACGGACTTGATGTACTTGGGGTTCTTCTTGTCCTTGATGTCGAAGATCTTGATGCCCTCCCACGAGGACTTCTCCGTCGCGGGCTGCGAGACGCTGTTGCAGGAGTCGTCGCTGCGCGAGGAGTCGGTGGAGAGGAAGAGCAGGTCCCCCTGGACGGACACGTCGTTCTGGCCGCCGGGGCAGAGCACGCGGCTGACGACCTTGGGGACCTTGGGGTTGCCGATGTCGTAGACCGTGAAGCCGTTGTAGTTGCCGGCGTAGGCGTACTTGCCCTGGAAGGCCAGGTCGGAGTTGATGACGCCGGGGTCGGCGCTCGGGATGTTGGCCAGGGGTTTGACGTTGGCGCTGTGCACGATCTCGTCCTGGCCGGGGATCTCGCCGGGGGCGAGTTCGCGGCCCGCGGCCGGCTGCGCGGCCCGGGACGAGGCGCTGCCGGGTAACAGGTCCCCCGGATCGGGGGTGGCTGCGGCGGGTCCGGCCGCGAACAGCGTGGTGAGCAGCCCGGCCGCGGCCACCGCCGCCCCCAGACTCCGGCGCCGCACTCTGGTGGGGTGCTTCGAGGTCACTGTGCCCTCCCATGGGAGTCCGATCGATTCCGCTCGTGCTGGGAACGGAACCAGGACCCCGGCAGTATGTTCCTTACCATGGACATGGCAAAGGCATTACTCGGTCGAATCACCGGGGCGGTCGTGGCCTCGGGAGTCCTGCTCGCCCTGGCCGGATGCGGGGGCGGGGAGGAGGGCGGGGCGGCGAAGGACGGCGCGGCGGTCATCGCCCCCGGCAGACCGGGCGAGAAGGCCCGCACCCTCTCCCCCTCGGAAGCCGCCGGGAGGAAGCCCGACGACAGCCCCAACGCGGCGGACCGGGCGTACGTGCAGCACATGGTCGAACACCACCGGCAGGCCCTGACGATGAGCGCGCTCGCCCCGGAGCGGGCGTCGGCGGAGGGGGTCAGGCGGCTCGCCGAGCGGATCTCGGCCGCCCAGCAGCCCGAGATCGGCGCGATGGAGAAGTGGCTGGCCCTCCACCCCGCCCCGGCCGGTTCCGCCTCCGGGGCCCCGGCCGGACACGACCACGGGGCGATGCCGGGCATGGCGACCCCGCAGCAGCTGGCGCAGCTCGCCCAGGCGAAGGGCGCCGAGTTCGACCGGCTCTTCCTGACCCTGATGACCGCTCACCACGAGGGCGCCGTGAAGATGGCGGGCGAGGTGCTGGCCGCCGGCAACAACGGGGCGGTGGAGGAGATGGCCAACGAGGTGGTGGCCACCCAGACCGCCGAGGTCCACCGGATGCGCGCGATGGGCTGACGGCCGCCGGACCCGGTGGCATGCTGGGAGCACCTGCGGGAGGAGCTCCGCCGTGCTTCGTGTCGCCGTCGTCGGTTCGGGCCCCAGCGGGGTCTACGCCGCTCAGACACTGGTCCAGCAGCGTGAGGTGCCGGGCGTCCGCGTCGACGTGCTGGACCGGCTGCCCGCGCCGTACGGGCTGGTGCGCTACGGGGTGGCCCCCGACCACGAGAAGATCAAATCGCTCCAGGGAAGCCTGCGCACGGTGCTGGAGGACGAGCGGATCCGCTTCCTCGGCAACGTCGAGGTCGGCGGTCCGCGACTGACCGCCGAGCGGCTGCTGGAGCTGTACCACGCGGTGGTGTACTGCGTGGGCGCCGCCCGCGACCGGCTGCTCGGCATCCCCGGCGAGGAACTGGCCGGCGTGCACTCCGCGACGGCCTTCGTCGCCTGGTACAGCGGGCATCCGGACGCCGTCGGCGAGGCCTTCGACCTGCCCGGGGTGGGCTCGGCGGTGGTCGTCGGGGCGGGCAACGTCGCCGTGGACGTGACGCGGATGCTGGCCCGCGGCGAACCCGAGCTGTCCCCGACCGACATGCCGCAGCCGGCCCTGGGCGCACTCGCGCACAGTGGCGTGAAATCGGTGTCGATGGTGGCCCGGCGCGGGCCCTCCCAGGGCAAGTTCACCACCAAGGAGCTGCGGGAGCTGGGCACCCTGCCGGGCGTGGCCGCCGTCGTGGACCCGGCCGAGCTGGCCCTCGACCCCGCGTACGCCGACCCGGCCGAGGCCGAGGCGCTGCCCGCGGTGGCCCGGCGCAACCTGGAGGTCCTGCGCGGCTGGGCCGGGCAGGACCCGGGCGAGGCCCTGCGCCGCATCGCCCTGCGCTTCTACCTGCGACCGGTGGAGGTGCTGGCCGGCCGCGGCGGCCGGGTCGCCGCGGTGCGCTTCGAGCGGACCGCCCCGGACGGCCGCGGCGGGGTCGTCGGGACCGGCGCGTACGAGGACGTCGAGGCGCAGTTGGTGCTGCGCTCGGTGGGATACCAGGGCGTTCCGCTGCCCGGCCTGCCGTTCGACCCGGTGAGGGCCACGGTCCCGCACGCCGCGGGCCGGGTACTGCGCGAGGGCCGGGCCTCGGTCGGCGAATACGTGGCGGGCTGGATCAAGCGCGGCCCGACCGGAGTGATCGGCACCAACCGGCCCTGCGCGAAGGAGACGGCGTCCTCGCTGCTCCAGGACGCGGCGGTACTGGCCCGGCGGGAACTTCCGGGCGACCCGCTGGACGCGCTGCGGGCGGCTGGTCTGCACCCGGTGGAGTGGCCCGGCTGGCTGGCGATCGAGGCGGCGGAGGCCGACCTCGGGCGTTCGCTGGGGCGCCGCTCGGTGAAGATCCCGGACTGGCCGGGCCTGCTGGGAGCGGCGAACGCGGGCGCCTGAGCGCTGACAGGGTCGCGCGTACCGGTGCGGGTGCCGGTGCCGGTGCCGGTGCGGGAGTGTTGTCCGTGCCGGTCCGGCGGTCGGCGGCCGGGACGGAACTAGCCGGGCCGGCGTGCGGTCTCCGCGGCGGCGGCGGTGAGTACGCTGTCGAGCAGCCCCGGGAACAGGTCCTCCAGCTCCGCACGGCGCAGCTCGTTCATCTTCGCCGTCCCGCGGTACGTCTGGCGGATCACGCCGGCCTCCCGCAGCACACGGAAGTGGTGCGTGGTCGTCGACTTGGTGACGGGCAGGACGAAGTACGAGCACGCCAGTTCCCGCGGCGTGGCCGCGAGATCCCGCACGATCGACAGCCGCACCGGGTCCGACAGGGCGTGCAGCACCGCCTCGAGGTGGATCTCGGCGGGCCCCGGGTGCGCGAGCGCACGGGTGGTGGCCGTATCCGTCACGTCTGTCCTCGTCTCACCCGGCTCCCCCACTCGTACGAGAACCACCGTAATACACGGCTACCAGGCGCGGTGGTACGGGGTGGGGACCCGTATCCCGGTGTCCTGTCCGGCGGCCGCGCGGCGGGCCCAATAGGGGTCGCGGAGCAGTTCGCGGCCCAGCAGGACGGCGTCCGCCTGCCCGTCGGACAGGATCGCGGCCGCCTGCGCCGGCTCGGTGATCAGCCCGACGGCGGCCACCGGGAGGCCGGTCCGGGCCCTGACCTCGGCCGCGAACGGCACCTGGTACCCGGGGCCCACCGGGATGTCCGCCTTGGGGGCCATGCCGCCGGTGGACACGTCCAGCAGGTCCACTCCGCGCTCGCGCAGCAGTCCGGCGAGCCGGACCGTGTCTTCGGGGGTCCAGCCCGACTCCTCCAGCCAGTCGGTGGCGGAGACCCGGAAGAACAGCGGCAGTTCCTCGGGCCACACCGCCCGGACGGCATCGACGACTTCGAGGGCGAAACGGGCCCGGTTCCCGAAGGAGCCGCCGTACGCGTCGGTGCGCCGGTTGCTCTCGCGGGAGAGGAACTGGCCTATGAGATAGCCGTGGGCGCCGTGGATCTCGACGACCTCGTAGCCCGCGGCCAGCGCACGCCGCGCGGCGGCCGCGAACCGGCCCGTGATCTCGTGGATCTCGGCGGTCGTCAGCTCGTGCGGCACCGGGTCGCCCTCGGCGTACGGCAGCGGGCTCGGGGCGCTCGGCAGCCAGCCGTCCGCCCCGGGCCCGACGTAGCGGCCGCCCTCCCAGGGGCGGCCCGTGGAGGCCTTGCGGCCGGCGTGCGCGAGCTGGATGCCGGGAACCGTGCCCTGCGCCTTGAGGAAGGCGGTGATCGGGCGCAGCGCCTCGGCCTGGGCGTCGTTCCAGATGCCCAGGTCGTACGGCGAGATCCGGCCCTCCGGGGAGACGGCGGTGGCCTCCTGGAGGATCAGGCCGGCGCCGCCCACCGCGCGGGCGGCGTAGTGCGCGAAGTGCCAGGCGTGGGCCACGCCCGCGTTCGGCCCCGAGGCCTCGGCGACGTGCTGGCACATCGGCGCCATCCAGATCCGGTTGGCCGCGGTGACCGAGCGCAGGGTGAACGGCGTGAAGAGGCCCGCGGCGGCTGCCGGACCGGCAGCGGCGGGGGTGACGGGGGCGACGGGGACAGCGCTCATGGAGGTCTCTCCGGATCTGGCCGGGCATGCCGCGGAACCGCGGCTCGTACGAGAACCACCGTACTACGAAATCTCTCGTACTACGACACCTCTCGTACGAATTCGGCGAGCTCGGCCCGCAGCGCCTCCGCGAGGTCCGCCAGGTCCGGCACGGCGGCCGCGTCGGCGACCAGGCCGTAGTGGACCGTGCCCTGGTACGTGGAGACCGCGACCGCGAGGGCATGACCGCGGGCGAGCGGGGCCAGCGGATAGACCTCCCGCATCCGGCTGCCGCCGAGGGAGAAGGTGAAGCTCGGCAGCGGGACGCTGGTCACCAGGACGTCGAACAGCAGCCGGGCCGCCTGGGCGACCAGGGGGCCGCCGAGCCGGTGACCGAGCGGGTGGACGTGATCGGCGAGCAGGGCGACGGCCCCGGCGCCGCGCGCGGGCCCCGCCTCCTTGTTGCGGTCCATGCCGCTCCGCACCCGGTCCAGGCGCAGCAGCGGATCGGGCTCGTCGAGCGGGAGCCGGAGCAGGTAGCCGGAGAGCCTGTTGCCGTACTTCGCGGCGCCGCCGGGCCGGCGGCGGGATACCGGTATCAGGGCGCGCGGCCCGGGCCCCTCGGGCTCGGGGTCGCCGCGGCCCACCAGCCAGCGCCGCAGGGCGCCGGCGACCAGCGCGATCAGCACGTCGTTGACGGTGCCTCCGGCGACCTTCCGGATGCGGTTGACGTCGTCGAGCTGGAGCGCGAGGCCGGCGACGGCCCGGGTGCCGGTCCGTGCCGGGCCGGCCGCCGTCAGGGCCGCGGGGACGCCGAGGGGCAGTCCGGCGCGGGCGACGGACGCGCCGATCTCCAGGGCCTGGCCGACGTCCTGGACCCGGGCGGCGAGGATCCCGGGGAGGTTGCGCAGAGCGGCGCCGGCGGGCTGCGGTGCGGGGACCGGCCGCGCGGGCCCCCGTACGGGCGGCCCCTCGTCGAAGAGCATGGCCGCCAGCGCGAGGGCCCCGAGCCCGTCGGCGAGGGCGTGGTGGAACTTGAAGAGCACGGCGAAGGAGCGCGGATCGGGCCCGGCGAGCACGTGCGCCTCCCACGGCGGCCGCGCGCGGTCCAGCGGCCGCGCCATCAGGGGTCCGGCGGCGGCCTCCGGGTCGTCGGTGTGCACGAGGAACACGTGCCGGGCGGGATCGAAGCCCTCGTCGGACGACCAGGCGGCCGCCCCGATCGGCAGCAGCACGTCGTGGATGCGGCGCCGCAGGCCGGGGACGGCGGTGCAGCGGGCGGTGAGCAGCTCGGCGGCGCGGACCGCCGCGTCGGCGCCGGGGCCGCGGGCGGGATCGGCGTCGGGGCCCGGCGGGGCGGCCTCGAAGACAGCGAGGGCGCCGAGGTGCATGGGGTGGGTGGCGGATTCGATCCGCCAGAAGGCGAGGTCGAGCGGTGAAAGGTGCTCGGTGGCCACGTATTGCCTCTCGCGTGCAGTGGCAGAGGTGGAAGTCAACCCCTTCCGGCCTCCTACGATCAAGTAGCCACCCTTTGGACACGCCTGTTGATCGGTCGCGACCGGCTGGTCGGCGCAGCGCGGGGACCTCCCCACCGTTGTCGGTGACCGGGTGCAGACTGGCCGGAAAGCGTTTGCCACGACGACCGGGACGACGAAGTCCGGAGGTGTCGACCATGCCGACCGTGCCAGAGGTGCTGCTGCTCGCGGGGACCCGGAAAGGGCTGTTCATCGGCCGCAGACGGGGCGACGGCTCCTGGGACTTCGACGGACCCCACTTCAACGCGCAGGCGGTCTACGCCGTCGCGATCGACCGGCGCGGACCGGCACCCCGGCTGCTCGTCGCCGGGGACAGCGCGCACTGGGGGCCGTCGGTGTTCAGCTCCGACGACCTCGGGGCGAGCTGGCGGGAACCCGCCGCGCCCGCCGTGCGGTTCCCGAAGGACACCGGGGCCTCGCTGGAGCGGGTCTGGCAGCTGCATCCGGCCGGCCCCGAGGCGCCCGACGTGGTCTACGCGGGGACGGAACCGGCCGCCCTGTTCCGCTCGACGGACCGGGGCGAGTCCTTCGAGCTGGTCCGCCCGCTGTGGGAGCACCCGAGCCGCGGGAGCTGGGTGCCGGGCGGCGGCGGTGAGGGTCTGCACACGGTGCTGACGGACCCTGCCGACCCCGACGCGGTGACGGTCGCGGTCTCCACCGCCGGGGTGTTCCGGACCGTGGACGGCGGCGAGCACTGGCACCCGTCCAACACGGGGGTCTCGGCGGTGTTCCTGCCCGATCCGCATCCGGAGTTCGGCCAGTGCGTGCACAAGATCGCCCAGGACGCCGGGAACCGGAAGCGGCTGTACCTGCAGAACCACTGGGGCGTGTACCGCAGCGACGACGCCGGGGCCCGGTGGACGGACATCGGCGCCGGCCTGCCCTCCGACTTCGGCTTCGCCGTGGCCGCGCACCCGCACCGGCCGGACACCGCGTACGTCTTCCCGCTGAACGCCGACTCCGACCGGGTCCCGGCGGAGCGCCGGTGCCGGGTCTTCCGCACCCGGGACGCGGGCGCGACCTGGGAGCCGCTCACGCGCGGGCTGCCGGAGGGGGACCACTACGGGACGGTGCTGCGGGACGCCCTGTGCACGGACGACGCGGACCCGGCGGGGATCTACTTCGGCAACCGCAACGGCGAGCTGTACGCCGGCCACGACGACGGCGACAGCTGGCGGTTGTTGGCCGGGCACCTGCCCGATGTCCTGTGCGTACGGGCGGCGGTGCTCCCTCACTGAATCGGCCAGTAGAGTGACCGCCTGTGGCAGCACGACCGTTGAACGAGATCGTCGAGCCGGGCTGGGCCCGGGCTCTGGAGCCGGTGGCGGCGCAGATCGCCGCGATGGGCGACTTCCTGCGCGCCGAGATCGCGGCGGGGAGGACGTACCTGCCCGCCGGGGCCCATGTGCTGCGCGCCTTCCAGCAACCCTTCGACGAGGTGAAGGTGCTGATCGTCGGCCAGGACCCGTACCCCACCCCGGGGCACGCGATGGGCCTGTCCTTCTCCGTGGCACCGGAGGTCAGCCCGTGGCCGCCCAGCCTCGACAACATCTTCCGCGAGCTGTACGCGGACCTCGGCGTGCCGCGGCCCGCCAACGGGGACCTCACCCCGTGGGCCCGGCAGGGCGTGCTGCTGCTGAACCGTGCACTGACCACGGCTCCGCGCAAGACCGGGGGCCATCGCGGCAAGGGCTGGGAGGCCGTCACCGAACAGGCCATCCGGGCGCTGGCCGCGCGCGGGAAGCCGCTCGTGTCCGTGCTGTGGGGCCGCGACGCCCGCAATCTGCGGCCGTTGCTCGGGGAGCTGCCGGCCGTGGAGTCGGTGCACCCCTCCCCCATGTCCGCGTCCAACGGGTTCTTCGGGTCCCGGCCGTTCAGCAGGACCAACGACCTGCTGGTCCGCCAGGGGGCACAGCCGGTGGACTGGCGGCTTCCGGCCGCCCAGTGATCATATCCGTTGAACGGTATACGACATTCAACGGATAAATACGGACAGAAGCCGCCCGTTGAGGCCCTGCCCGAACACTGCGTTCCGATAAGCCAGTAGCATGCGGCGCCATGAGCTCCCCCACTGGGCCCGCAAATGGCCTGCCCGTA
This sequence comes from Streptomyces sp. NPDC086989, assembly GCF_044745505.1. Taxonomy (NCBI): domain Bacteria; kingdom Bacillati; phylum Actinomycetota; class Actinomycetes; order Kitasatosporales; family Streptomycetaceae; genus Streptomyces; species Streptomyces sp. NPDC086989. The sequence goes on along the minus strand of NZ_JBIVAL010000012.1, from coordinate 224,459 downwards.
CGAATGCCGCGACCCCGCCCTGCCGGACGGCACCGCCGACCCGAGCCCGCGGTGGCGCCCGAGGGCGCGCCCGCGCTGGTGCTCGCCGTGCCCGGTGCCCCTTCGGCCGCCTCGCGGGGGCTCGCGGAAGAGATCATCAGCATCGGCCGCTCCGAGCTTCCGGGCCTGGACGCCCGCATCGGCTTCCTCGAGGGCGACGACGCCGAGGGCTCCGAGTTCCCGTCCCTGTCAGGTGTCCTGACCACGGTCGCCGCCGAGCGCGTCGCCCGCGCCGAGTTCGCCCGAGCCGCGGGCCACGAGGTACCGGCGCCCACCGGCCCGGACGCCGTGGTCGTCCCGCTGCTGGCCGGCCCCGACGCCGACCTGCTGCGCCGGATGCGCCAGGCCGTCATGGACTCCTCGGCCGCCGCCGAGCTGGCCGAGGTCCTCGGACCGCACCCGCTGCTCGCCGAGGGCCTGCACGTGCGGCTCTCCGAGGCAGGTCTGGCCCGCGCCGACCGCGCCCGCCTGTTCACGGTCACCACCGCCGCCGACGGCATCATCGTGGCGACCACCGGCGGCGAGGAGGCCGTCCAGGTGGCCGGGGTCACCGGCATGCTGCTGGCCGCCCGCCTCGCGGTGCCCGTCAAGGCCGCCGCGCTCGACCAGGAGGGCTCGGTGGCCGCGGTCGCCGAGCAGCTGCGCAGCGAGGGCTCCACGCAGCTCGCGCTGGCCCCCTACCTGATCGGCCCGGAGGCAGCCGAGGGGCTGCTGGACACGGCGGCCAAGGAGGCCGACTGCGCGGCCGCCGAGGTGCTCGGCGCCTACTCGGCGCTCGGCAAGCTCGTCGTCACCCAGTACTCCGCGGCGCTCGGCATCACCCAGGGCGCCGCTGCCCACTGATCCGCACCAGGTCCGCTCGTACGAGGGCCCGTGCCCGGGATGCACTCCGGGGCGCGGGCCCTCGTCCGTGCGCGGGCGGGCCCGAGGCCCCGGGTCAGGCGAAGAGCACGCAGGTGGCGGCCGGCACCGCCACCGAGCCGGCCCGGCGCGGCCGCCCGGTCAGCGGGTCGACGTCGAACCAGGTGACGTCCCCGGAGCGCTCGTTGGCCGCGTACAGCCGGCGCCCCGAGGGGTCGGCGGCGAGGTCCCGCGGCCAACTGCCACCGCATGCCACGCTGTCCGTGAGCCGCGGCTTCTCGGCCCCCTCGGCGAGCGAGAGGGTGACGACGGTGTCGGCGCCGCGCACGGCCGCCCACACGAAACGGCCGTCGGGGGAAGCCACCACGGCCGAGGGATGGGCCCGTACGGCGCCTGGGGCGGCCGCTGGGGCGACCGGAACCTCACCGATCGGTTCCAGTTGCCCGGACCCCGCGTTCCAGCGGCAGACGGTCAACTGCGGCTCCAGCTCGTGCAGGACGTAGACGACCTCGCCGTCCGGATGGAACACGAGGTGGCGCGAGCCCGTCCCGGCGCGCAGCGCGGTCTCGCCGTGCAGGCGCAGCGCCCCGGTGGCCGGGTCCGGCGCGCAGACCCGGACCGAGTCGGTGCCGAGGTCCACGCTGAGCACCCAGCGGCCGCTCGGATCGGGCAGCACCTGGTGGGCGTGCGGCCGTTCCTGGCGGCTCGCGTCGGGGCCGGAGCCCCTGTGGACGAGGACCGATGCGGGCCCGGACACGGTGCCGTCCGCGGCGAGCGGGAGGCTGCTGACGCTGCCGGAGGTGTAGTTGGCGGTCAGCAGCCGGCGCCCGGCCACGCTCAGGTGCGTCGGCCCGGCCCCGCCGACCTGCACGGCGGGGCCGAGCACGGCGAGGCCGTCGGGGGTGGACCGGAAGGCGGCGACCGCACCCTGCTCCGTCTCGCTGACCGCGTAGAGGACTCCGGCGCCCCGGTCGAGGGCGAGGTACGAGGGGTCGGCGACGGCGTCGGTGGTCGAGAGGAGGGTCAGCGCACCGGTCGCCGGGTCCACGTCCGCCGTGGTGATGCCCCGGCCGCCCGCCGAGGTGAACGAGCCGATGTGGACCCGGTGTCCGCCGCTGCGGTCCCTGCCGTCCGTGCCCCTGATGCCGTCCGCGCCGCCCATCGGATGCCCCTCTCCGCCGTTTCGGATCGATCCGTGCGGAGCCGACGGTAACAGAAGGTCTAGACCAGATACCGGCCTTGGGCGCGTTCCTGCGCTCCGCGGTGGTGCACGAAGGCCGTCGAGCTCGGCCGGTCCTCGTAGGTGCGGTGGAAGACGGGGGTCGCCGAGCCGGAGATCGGCGGCACGATCCAGGACCAGTCGGCGCCCACCTCGCGGCCCTTGCGCTCTTCGCGCTCCAGGTGGCTGAGGAAGCGCCGCGACTCGGTGTGGTGGTCCGCGATGGTCACCCCGGCCCGGTCGAACGAGTACAGGACGGCCCGGTTGAGCTCGACGAGCGCGCGGTCCTTCCAGAGCGAGCGGTCGCTGGAGGTGTCGAGGCCCAGGCGCCGGGCGACGGCGGGGAGGAGGTTGTAGCGGTCGGTGTCCGCGAGGTTGCGGGCGCCGATCTCGGTGCCCATGTACCAGCCGTTGAAGGGCGCGGCCGGATAGTGGATGCCGCCGATCTCCAGGCACATGTTGGAGATGGCGGGCACGGCGTGCCAGCGCAGCCCCCAGTCCGCCCATCCGGCGTCGTCGGGGTGCCGGATCGGAACCTCCAGCACGGCGTCCACGGGGGTCTCGAACCAGCGCGGTTTGTCGTCGACGCCCTGCACCACCAGCGGGAGGAGGTCGAAGGGGGTGCCCGCGCCCCCGGTCCAGCCGAGGCTCAGCAGCGCGCTCGTGAGCGGGGCGTTGCGGGCGTCGCCCACGGTGACGGAGTGGTGGTCGCCGTAGCCGGCGTACCGGATGAGCTGTTCGCTCCAGATCAGCGGGCCGGGACGGCCGGGGGCGTCCGGGGCGAAGACGGTGATCGTGGGTCTGACCCGGCCGCCGTTGGTCGCGTCGCGCAGGTGCGCGAAGCACTCGGCGGCGATGTCTTCGGCGTCGGTGAGATCGCGCCGGTCGCGCACGCGCAGCGAGTTCCAGTACAGCCGGCCTATGCAGCGGTTGCTGTTGCGCCAGGCGACACGGGCCCCGTGGACGAGCTCCTGCGAGGTGTGCCGGTAGCTTCCGGTGTCCGCGAGCTCGGCCCGCACGGCGGCGAGCCGGGCCCGCGGATCACCCGCCTGCGGATTCTCCCGGTGGAAGAGTCGGACGAACTCCTCGGCTGCTTCCCACACTTCGGCTGTGGTCGAGCGCTGTCGAAGTATTTCCATCCCGGGCGGTTACCCCCTGTCCGACCAGATCCACCCTGTAGGTGCCGGATGAATGTGCCATCACCGGTCACCCGTTGTACATGCCGCAGATGAGCGCCGCGGGGAACGCGCATCCGGGACACTCCACCGAGTGATCTTCGGGCCATTGCCCTGCGGAGGGGGCCCGGCAGGGCGTACGATCCGCCGTCAGCGGGGCTCTGACCTCGGGACATCGGGCCCGCCGGAGCAGCCGGGCGGCTGCCCGCGACGGTCAGGCGCTGATGACGAGGGGCGAGCGCGGGTCGGTGCGCAGCGGGGCGTGCAGGGCCACGAGGGCGTGTTCCAGTCCGTGCAGGTGCGCGAGGGCCGGTTCCGCGGCGGCGGGCCGGGGGTGCGCCGCACCGGCGGGTCCCGCCGTGTCCTTCGGGGCGGTCAGCGCCTCCACGGCGGCCTCCACCCGCCAGCAGGCGGCGGCCAGCCGGGCGTCGTGCGACGCCTGCGGGTCGGCCGCGACGGCCACGAGCCCGCGCACCTCCCGCGCACAGTCGTCGAGCAGCCCGAGGACCTGACGGGCCCGGGCCTTGCGGGCGCGCAGCGGGCTCAGCGGGTGGACGAGGGGCGCGAGGGCCATCCGTACGCGGCCCAGCAGCAGCTCCAGTTCGGCCGCGTGCGGGGCGGGATCGGCGTCCGGGTCCCCGGCGAGGCGGGCGAGGGAGGCCGCGGTGGACGCGCGTACGCAGTGCAGGGCGCGCTGGATCCAGGCGTCGTTGGCGGCATGCGTGGTGACCGGCAGGACGAGCACCACGGCGAGTGCGGCGCCCAGCGCGCCGATGGCGGTCTCCTGGAAGCGCAGGAGCAGCAGGCCCGGGTGCAGGACGCCGAGGAGCCCGTAGAGCAGTCCGGCCATGACGGTGACGAAGAACATCATCCAGGAGTACGAGGGCGCCGCGGTGTAGAAGATCCCGAAGACGCATACGGCGACCAGGGCGGCGGTGGGCGCGGGCGCGCCGTGCAGCGGTACGGCGATCAGCAGCCCGGCGGCGATGCCGACGACCGTGCCGAGGACCCGGCGGAACCCGCGGACGAGGGTCTCGCCCCGGGATGCGGTGTTGACGAAGATCCACCAGGCGGTGCCGACGGCCCAGTACCAGCGGGTGTCGGAGAGCGCCTGGCCGACGCCGAGCGCGAAGGCGCAGGCGGCGGTGGCCTGGAAGGCCTGCCGGGTGGTGGGCCGGGCCAGGCCGGTGCCGGGCAGGCCCGGCGGCGCGGCGGGCGGCGGTGTGCGCCGCTCGATCGGCCAGAGGACGAACCGCACGGCTCCGGCGGCGAGCAGCGCCAGCCCGACGGCGGCGTACAGCTCGGGCAGCTGGGCGGGCACGGCGTGCAGGAACTGCGTGACGAAGAACATCATGAAGGCGAAGATCCCGAGGGCGTGCCCGCGCGGCCCCCAGCGGCGGGCGTAGACCCCGGCGAACACGACGGCCAGGAAGGCGGCGTCCCTGGCCGGCGGCACCGCGTGCAGGCCCGTGGCGAGCGCGAGGACGGGGAAGCCGGCGACGGGCAGCAGGGCGCTGGTCACGCGCTGGGCCCGTACGGTCGGGTCGAGCACGGTGAACAGGGTGAGCAGGGCCGCCAGTCCCCCGGTGATCGAGGCGGTGAGGGAGAGACCGCAGAGCTCGGCCACGGCGACGGCGGAGGCGACGCCGAGCGTGGCCCGCAGCGAGTTCTTCAGTCTCAGGCGCCCCGGATCCGGAGCCACGAACATCCTCTTCACGGCGGTGTGCCGCCCCCCTTGCAGTGGTGCGCGCCGGCCCGGCGGCCGCCCGGGGGTGGTGGGCGGCAGGCGGGCACGGCGAAGGCGCCGCGCTCCGGACCGGCCTCGTTGCCGCCCGGCGCCGCGCGGCGCCGAAAGTACATGGATACGACACAGATAAGCATCCGAAGGCCCACTGGCTCAACCCGGCTCCTTCTCACTGGTCCATTGGCCCAGTGAGAGAGTGCTCGTGTCGGCCATGTGCGGCCAACGGACCAGCCGTCGCTCAGGCGGGGCGGCGGGCGTAACAGAAGAAGTGCTCCTCGGGTGCGACGGGCGGCGTCACCGGACCTCCCGGAGCCGCCGGCCCTCCCGGGCCTCGCGGAGCCGCCGGGCCTCGCGGAGCCGCCGGAGCCGTCTCCGGCCGGAACAGCGCGGTGTGGTGCTCCAGCACCTCCAGCCCCGCCGCTCCCAGCAGCCGCAGGTGCTCGGCCGGGGACAGGCTGCTGACGGTGACCTCGTGCCCCATCCACACGATGTCGAGGTCGCTGATGTCCCCGGGCACCGTGGCCATCACGAAGTACCCGCCGGGCGCCACCCACGACGCCATCCGCTGCAGCGACGCCGCCACCTCCCGCTGGGACATCACCAGCAGCGGGAAGAAGGAGCACACCGCGTCGAAGCCGCCCTCCGCGGCCGTGTACGTCCGGACGTCGGCCTGCTCGAACCGGGCCTGCGGCACCCGGGACCGCGCGAGGTCGACCATGTGCGCCGACACGTCGATCCCCGTCACCGCACACCCCGCCCGGGCGAGTGCCTCGGCGGCCGGGCGGCCCGTACCGCTCCCCACGTCCAGCACGCGGGCACCCGGGGCGAGGCGGGCGGTGAGCCAGTCCAGTGCGGCGAGCTGTCCGGGAACGCGCCCGAACACCTCCTCGTACCGGGCTCCGACCTCGTCGAACACGTCCGCTGCGGACTTGCCGTCACTCATCGGCGCCCCTCACCCTCGTCCCGGTTCGCGTCCGTTCCACGCCCCCCGGTCGGGTCCCGGACGGCGCCGTGGGGTTCCTGCCCGGGCGCGCGGGCGGGAAACGGCGGGCGCGGGATCACGCCCGGCCGTGGGAGGCCGCCGCGACACGGCCCGACTCGATGACCCCGAGGTCCGCCGTCAGCGAGTCGAACCAGGCCGTCGCGGCGAAGTACAGGGGTCCCGCGTCGGGGGGCGCCGCGTCCGCGGGTCCCGGCAGGTCCGGTACCCCGGGGCGGGCGACGGCCTCGGGACCACCCGGCGCGCCCGGTCGGACCGGCCCGACCGGCCCGCTGTGTCCGCCTGCCCCGCCCGGCCGGATCGGCTCCGGGTCAGTGACCGGAGCCGGGGCCGGCTGCCCGTGCTTGTGCGGGACGTCGGCCACGGCCGCCGCCCGGCGCAGTCCGGCCGCCACGCGGGCCGCGTAGTCCCCGAGCTGCGCCGCCTCGCCGCGCGCGAGCGGCGTTCCGTCCGCGCTGCCCAGGACGCGCCCGGCGCCCCAGAGCACGTGGTGTCCGGTCATGACCGTGGCCTGCCAGTCCGGGCCCGGCCCGGCCGGGCGCTGCGTCTCGGTCTGGTACTGGGCGTACGCCGACTCGGCCATGACCAGCGTGAACCGGACCCGGTGCTCCTCGTCGCCCGCGGACGGCGCGGGCCCCCGCGGCGCCGTGACGACGGCGGTGGTCGACTCGACGTCGTCGGCGCAGGCGCGCAGCAGCGCGGCCACCGCCCGGCCCAGTTCGTCCTGGGCGCCGCGCGGCCAGGCCAGGAGCCCGCACACGATCCCGATCGCGCTGCCGATGGTCACGTCGAGGAAGCGGACTTCGGCGAGCTGCCAGGTGACCACGGACAGCTGGGCGAAGACGACGGAGACGACGAGGGTGAACAGCGCCTGCGCCCAGCCCACGCCCCGTACGGGGCCGACGGTGAAGGTGAACAGCATCAGCGGCGGGAGCACGATCGCGTAGACGGTGGTGTCCCCGCCGGTCAGGGCGAGCACCGTGCCGGCGGCGACCGCGCCCAGCGAGGTGCCGATCAGTGCGGTGCGCACGGTTCCGCGCGTCTGCACCGCCGTGGTCCGGGTGAGGCTGAGGACCGCGAGCATCGCCCAGAAGCCGTGCGGGAGCGAGTCGAGCCCGGCCACGGTGCGGGCCACGGCGAGCGCCAGCGCGATCCGTACCGCGTTCTGGAAGTACACGGACCGCGGTCCGGTGTGGGCGGCGATCCGGTGCCACCACAGCCGCGCGGTGCTCTGCCGCAGGTACCAGAAGCGGTCGGCGGTGTCCCCGGTCGGGTGCGCGTTGCGTCCCTCCACGGCGATCTCCGCCGCCGCGCGCAGCGCCACCGCGGCGTCGGCGACCTCCAGCAGGGCGGCCTGCCGGCGGCGGGACTCGGGCAGCTCGGCCGGGGTGCGGGAGTTGCGGGCCCGCAGGCGCAGCAGTTCCGCCGAGTCCGCGACGGGCGGGCGTCCGTCGCGCAGCAGGGTGGAGCTGCCGCACGCCGATGCGCGGACCGCGCCCAGGAGTTCGAGTCCGGCCGGCCTCGGCTCCCGCCCGGGCGCGGGCGGGGGCAGGTTCCGGAGCCGGGAGAGCAGGGTGCGGGCGGCCAGCCCGGTGTGGGCCAGTGCCCGCTCGCGCAGGCCCGGCCCGGCGGGGCGTTCCGCCTCCGGCACCCGGGAGGACCGCAGTGCCTCGGCGGCCGCGCGGGCCCGGTCGGAGGCGGCGGCGTCCAGGACGTAGGGCGGCTCCGCCAGGGCGGCCGCGCAGCGGGCGGACTCGGCCACGGAGGCCGCGGCCCGTTCCGCGTACGTCGCCACCCGCGGGTCGGGCAGCACCCACGCCTCGGCCATGATCAGCAGCAGGAGGCCGGTGAGGGTGCCGGCGAGCCGTTCGTCCAGGGTGTGGGGGGCGTACGGCGGGAAGCTCGGCAGGATGTACAGCAGTTGCAGCCCGGACGCGGAGCCCGCCGGCCGTGGTCCGGCCGCCGCCGAGAAGGCCACGCAGAAGCCGACCACGGCCATGCCGAGGACGGCGCTCCAGGTCCGGACGGCGAGGAGGGTGCCCACGGTCACCAGGACGCAGGCCACCGGCAGCAGCTTGACCATCACCGCGGCCCGCTGCCGTCCGGTTCCCGGGATGCGGGAGAGGCCGGCCAGGGAGACCGCGGCGAAGAGTGCGTAGGTGGCGCCGACGGGCCGGTCGAGTCCGTACAGGAACAGGTAGAAGCCCGTGCAGGCGGCCAGTGTGGTGCGGACCGCCCGGCGTGCGGCCGCCGGCAGTGGGCCGGTGCCCGTACGGAGTTCCCCAAGGGCTCGCACGGTTTCAGAATCCCACGGGAGGCGGCGCGTCTCTCGGCGGAACGCCCGCACGGTCCGGGGCCCGTCTTCCGGACGACGCGACCTAGCTAGGGGTGGGTGTTCCAGCCTGCGATCACCGGGAGGCCGTGCTCGGTGGACAGGATGCTGACCGTGCCGGTGCGCAGCAGGAAGAGCCGGCCGTCCTGCGGGGGCAGGCCCAGGTAGCGGGCGGTCAGGACGCGCAGGAAGTGGCCGTGGGCGACGATGACGACGTCTCCGCGGTCCTCGGCGAGGACCGCGGCGGCCCGGGCCAGGGCGCGGTCCGCGCGGGCACCGACCTGGTCGGCGTCTTCGCCGGGGTGTTCGGCGTCCCCGGGCGGGACCCCGTCGGTCCACAGGGACCAGTGCGGGCGGGTCCGCTGGATCTCGGCCGTGGTGACGCCCTCGTAGCCGCCGTAGTCCCATTCGTACAGGTCGGGGTCGGTCACGCCGTCGCTCAGTCCGGCGAGTTCGGCCGTGGCGACGGCCCGGCGCAGCGGGCTGGTCAGCACCAGTGCGAAGTGCCGGTCGCGGAAGTGGGGTGACAGCGAGATCGCCTCCTCGACGCCGGCGGCGCTCAGCGGCACGTCGGTCCGTCCGGTGTGGCGCCCGGTGGCGCTCCATGCCGTCTCACCGTGTCTCACCAGCAGCAGGTCGCTCATGCTCCGGACCCTAAGCCCTGCGGCATGTCGGCGGCGAAGGATCCGGGACGCATGTCACCGTCGGGCGTCATGGACGTGCGACCGCACCCCGCGCCGCCGCCTCGGTCGACGGTGCTGGTGGGCGCGCTGGACCGCCGTGACCGTGATGACGGAGGCGGTCAGCCTGCTCGCGCGCGGGGTCCCAGCGGGCGCGGTGGTGCCGGCGGCGGCCCCTCCTATCCGCCCCAGTCGCAGCTGCACGCGCTCTGAGGGGCGGCGTGGCGCACCTCCCGACCCTCCGCGCCGGCAAAGCGATGCGAAAACGCTGCGACTGGCCGCCGGGCCGCGTCATGGCGAGGCTCGGGGCATGGACGAGAAGCAGCGTGAGCAGTGCGTCATGCGGGGGTCCGCGCCGGATGCGGAGGCGACGGCGGGTCTCGCCGCGGGCTTCGCGGCGGGCGACGAACGCTGCATGGAGGCGGTCTACCGGCGCTGGCGGCCGCTGGTCCACACGCTGGCCCGCCGGGCCCTGGGCGATGAACGGGAGGCCGAGGACGTCACCCAGCAGGTCTTCCTCGCCGCCTGGCACGGGCGGCGCCGCTACCGGCCCGGCCCGGGCGGCCTCGGCGCCTGGATCACCGGCATCACCCGTCACAAGGTGGCCGACGCCCTGGAGGCACGGACCAGGCGGGCACGGGCGGCGGCCGCGGCCGCCGCAGGTGCCGCCCCAGGCTGGCCCGACCGTCCCGGGAGCCTCCCGCGGCAGGAATCGGAGCAGGTCCTGGACCGGCTCATGGTCCTCGGGGAACTGGCCAGACTGCCGTCCGACCAGCAGCGGGTGCTGCGCCTCGCCTTCTACGCGGACCTGACGCAGACGCAGATCGCGGACCGCACCGGGCTTCCGCTGGGCACCGTCAAGAGCCATATGCGAAGGGCCCTGCACCAGCTGCGCCGGTCGCTGCCCGCGGCGGTGCCAGCGACTCGATGACGGCGAGGCCCGAACGCAGCCCGTACAGCCGCTCGGTACGCGGGGCCGGCGGGCCGGGGCTCCAGCCGGGCCCGGCGAGCAGCAGGGCCGAGTGGGAGCGGGCGCCGCGCAGGCCCCACTCGATGGCGGCCACCGACCGCGCGAGGGCCGGGTCCGCGGTCGCACGGGACTGCGCCCACAGGACGACGGCCCGCGGGCCGGTACGCCGCACGGCGTCGTGCAGGGCTTCGGCGGGCAGGGCCGCGCCGAACATCCGGGCGGGCACGCCCCGTTGGCCCAGGGCCGCGGCCAGGGCCTCGATGGGCAGGCTGTGCTGCTCGCCGGGAACGCAGGCCAGCAGTACGGGCGGGGTCCGGGGCGGCTCGGGCACGGGCCGGATCCGGTGGAACGCGGCGGAGACCTGCCAGGACAGCAGGTGCTCGACCTCCACGTAACGCTCCCCGGCGGAAGCCCATTTGCGGCCCACCGCGTGCAGGGTCGGTGCGATGACCTGCTCCCAGGCGGTGACCAGGCCGTGCTCGGCCAGGGCCTCCTCCAGCAGGTCCGCCACGGTCGGCGCGTCCAGGCGTACGGCGGCCCGCGAGAGCCCCCGGCATTCCGGGCGGACCGCGCCCAGCGGCAGCGCGCTCGGCCCGCCGGGGGTCTGCGGCGCCTCGGCGCGGCGGGTCGGGGAGGTGCCGCCGAGGGCCGCCCGGGCCGCCTCGGCCGGGGGTACCCCGTCGGCGGTGAGCCGGCACATCAGCTCCAGCCGGGCGATGTCCGGTGCGGTCCACCGGCGGTGCCGGCCGGCCTCGCGGTGGGCGGGACCGATCGCGTACCGCCGCTCCCAGGAGCGCAGCGTGGTCGGCGAGACCCCGAGGTGGCGGGCGACCGCGCCGGTGCTCAGTGCGGCGGCGGGCGGCTGGTGCTGCTGCGGGGTCTGCCGGGGTGGTGTCTGCCGGGGTCTCTGGGGCATGCGGTCCACCCGCTCACGATACGGTTCCGCGGCCCGGCCGCAGGCTCACTCGCCGCCCCGTCCCCGCCGGAACCTGTCGAGCCCGTCGGCGAGTTCGACGATCCGCGGCGGGTAGGCGTAGCGGGCCCGTTCCGGCTCGGGAAGACGCCAGGGCTCGTGCACCTGCGGGGCGTCGAGCCCGGCCAGTTCCGGCACCCAGCGGTGCACGTAGCGGCCCGTGGGGTCGTAGCGCAGGCCCTGGCGCACCGGGTTGAGGACGCGGTTGGGCCGGGTGTCGGTGCCCGTACCGGCCACCCACTGCCAGTTGAGCTGGTTGTTCGCGAGGTCGCCGTCCACGAGGAGGTCAAGAAAGTGCCGGGCACCGGTCCGCCAGTCCACGTACAGGGTCTTGGCGAGGAAGCTGGCCGTGAGCAGCCGGCCCCGGTTGTGCATCCAGCCCTCGTGGAGCAGCTGGCGCATGGCCGCGTCGACCACCGGGTAGCCGGTCCGGCCCTCCTTCCAGGCCTCGGTCTCCTCGTCGGCGGCCGCTCCGGTGCGCCAGTGGTCGCGGCGGTCGCGGTAGTCGCGCACCGCGGTTTCGGGGCGGGCGGCGAGCACCTGGTGGTGGAAGTCGCGCCAGCAGATCTGCCGGACGAAGGCCTCGGCACCGGGTCCGTCGGCGGCGGAGCGGGCCCGGTGGACGGCCTCGGCGGGCGAGAGGGTCCCGAAGTGCAGGTGCGGGGAGATCCGGGAGGTGGCGTCGCCGGCCAGGTCGTCATGGGCGTCCTCGTAGCGGGAGAGGCCCGCGCGCAGCCAGCGCTGGAGGAGTTCACGGGCTTCGCGCTCTCCGCCGCGCGCGAGGCCCGGGGAGACCCCGGTCACGGACGTACGCCGGGGCAGCGGTTCGGAGCCGATGCCCTCCGGCACGCGCACGGAGCGGGGGGCGGCGACGGGGGCGCGGGGCGGCAGTTCGCTCCAGCGGCGGAAGTACGGGGTGAACACGGCGAAGTGGTCCGAGCCCGCGGGGAGCACGGCCCCCGGGGCGACGACCGTGATCACGGCCTCGTGCACGTAGAGCCGCCGGCCCTCGGCTTCGAGGGCGGCGCGGAGCCGCTCCTCGCGGGCCCGGGCGTAGCCGCTGACTCCGGCCGCCATGTGGACCTCGTCGGCGTCGCACTCCTGGACGAGGGCGCAGACCTCGTCGACGGCGTCGCCGGAGCGCAGCACGAGGTGCCCGCCGCGTTCGCGCAGCCCGGCGTCGAGGTCGGCGAGGCAGTCGGCGAGGAAGGCGAGCCGGTTGGGCGCGGCGAAGCCGGCCGCGTCGACGGCGCGGTCGCGGACGAAGAGCGGCACCACCCGGTCACAGGAGGACAGTGCCGCCCGCAGCGGCGGGTGGTCGTGCAGGCGCAGGTCTGAGGTGTACAGGACCACCGCGACGTTCATGGTGTGTCTCGCTCCGCTTCAGCTCCGGGGGGACGGTCGTCAGCCACTACTTCGCCCGGTGCGGCGGGTTCGGATGCGGCCGCCTCGGGTACGGCGGCCTGTGCTGCCGCGGTCTGCGTCGCGGTGGTCCGCGCTGCCGTGGCCTCCTCGTCCAGGCGGCTCGCGGCGCGGGCGATGTTGCGGGCCATGCCGCCGAAGACGACGGCGTGGAACGGCGACACGCTCCACCAGTAGAGGTGGCCGAGCAACCCGTGCGGATGGAACAGCGCGCGCTGCCGGTACCGGGCCCCCCGGGCCCCGGCCGGGGCGCTCCCCGCGGGCCGGTCGGCGCACATCTCCAGCCAGGCCAGGCCCGGCAGACGCATCTCGGCGCGCAGCCGCAGCAGGCGGCCAGGGACGATGTCCTCCACCCGCCAGAAGTCGAGGGAGTCGCCCACCCGCAGCCGGGCCGCGTCGCGCCGGCCCCGCCGGATGCCGACGCCTCCGACGAGCCGGTCCAGCCAGCCCCGTACGGCCCAGGCCAGCGGGAACGAGTACCAGCCGTTCTCCCCGCCGATGCCCTCGACCACCCGCCACAGCGCGGCGGGCGAAGCGTCGACGGCGAGTTCCCGCTCGTCGGTGTAGAGGCTGCCGCCGGCCCAGTCGGGATCGGTGGGCAGCGGGTCGCTGGGGGCGCCGGGGTAGCCGGCGGAGGACCAGCGGGTGGTCACGTTGGCCTCGCGCACCCGCTGGAGGGCCAGCGACAGGGCCTGGTCGAAGCCGATCGGGGCGCCGGGCGGCTCGGGGACGTACCGCGCGATGTCGTGCTCGGCGCACACCACCTCGTGGCGCAGGGACTCGGCGAGCGGCCGGGCCAGCGCGCGCGGTACGGGGGTGACCAGGCCGATCCAGTGGCTGGAAAGCCGTGGCGTGAGCATCGGGACGCGGAGGATGAAGCGCGGCGGCAGCTGCGCCACGGTGGCGTAGCGGCGCATCATCTCCTCGTACGTGACCACGTCGGGACCGCCGATGTCGAAGGTGCGGCTCACTTCGGGCGGCATCCCGGCGCTGCCGACGAGGTAGCGCAGGACGTCGCGTACGGCGACGGGCTGGACCCGGGTGCCGACCCAGCTGGGCGTGACCATGACCGGCAGCCGTTCGGTCAGGTAGCGCAGCATTTCGAAGGAGGCCGAGCCGGAGCCGATGATGACGGCGGCGCGCAGGACGGTGGCCGGCACCCCGGAGTCGAGGAGGATCTGGCCGACCTCGGCGCGGGAGCGCAGGTGCGGGGACAGCTCGCGGACCGGGATGCCCGCCGGGGTGAGCCCGCCGAGGTAGACGATGCGCCGGACCCCGGCCGCACGGGCCTGTTCGGCGAAGATCCGGGCGGCTGCGCGGTCGCGGTCCTCGAATCCCGATCCGGCGCCGAGCGCGTGGACGAGGTAGTAGGCGACGTCGATCCCCTGCATGGCCGCCCCGACGGACTCCGCGTCGGTGGCGTCGCCGCGGACGACCTCCGCGCGCCCGGCCCAGGGGTGGTCGCGCAGCTTCTCCGGGGACCGGGCCAGACACCGGACGCGGTGTCCGGCATCGAGCAGCTCAGGCACCAGTCGGCCGCCGATGTAGCCGGTGGCCCCGGTGACCAGGCAGTGCAGACCGGTGGTGGCCGTCATCGCTGTCTCCGCTCCTCGTTACGTACAGGTCTGCGGGCGGCGCCCCCCGTAAGGGATTCCCGCAGACGGGCGTCGGCGGATGCACCGGGACGAAAAGGCGCTCCACTGGGCCATTGGTACAGTCGCGACATGGCGGTGGACGAACTCGACACCCGGATCCTGCGTCTGCTGATCGAGCAGCCGCGCACCAGCGTCCGCGAATGCGCACGGATCCTCGGGGTCGCGCGGGGCACGCTCCAGGCCCGCCTGGACCGGCTGGAGCGCACCGGGGTGATCACCGGAACCGGTCCCGTGCTCTCCCCCGCCGCGCTCGGGCATCCGGTGCTGGCCTTCGTGCACATCGAGGTCACCCAGGGACACCTGGACGAGGTCGGCGAGGCGCTCGCCGCCGTACCCGAGATCATCGAGGCCTTTTCGATCACCGGTGGCGGGGACCTGCTGACCCGGGTGGCGGCCCGCGACAACGCCCACCTGGAGGACGTGATCCAGCGGCTGATCCGGCTGCCCGGGGTAGTCCGCACCCGTACGGAGGTGGCGCTGCGCGAGCGCGTCGCGCACCGGCTGCTGCCGCTGGTCGAGTCCGTCGGACGGGCCGCGCGCACATCCTGACAGGATGGTCGGGACACGTACACGACCGGCAGAACGGGCACAGCGGATGATTTCCGTCATATTCGATCTCGACGGCACCCTCGTGGACAGCGAGCCGAACTACTACGAGTCCGGGCGGCGCACCCTGGCGCGGTACGGCGTCCCCGATTTCACCTGGGAGCAGCACGCCCGCTTCATCGGCATCGGCACGCTGGAGACGCTGGAGATCCTGCGGGACCGGTATGGGATCGAGGCCCCGGTGGAACAGCTCCTGGCCGAGCAGAACGCCGCCTATCTGGAGCTGGCCCGGACCGGGACCGAGGCCTTCCCCGAGATGCGCCGGTTCGTGGAACGGCTGCACGCGGAGGGTGTCCCGATGGCGGTGGCGTCGGGGTCCTCGCGGGAGGCGATCGACGCGGTGCTGGCCGGGACGGCCCTGGACACGCTGCTGACCACGGTGGTCTCGGCCGAGGAGGTGGCGCACGGCAAGCCCGCCCCCGACATCTTCCTCGAAGCGGCCCGGCGGCTCGGAGCGGACCCCGCCGACTGCGTGGTCGTCGAGGACGCGGCCCCGGGCGCGCAGGCCGCCCATGCGGCCGGCATGGCCTGCGTGGCGATCCCGTACGTGGCCGCCACCGCAGACGACCCGGCGTTCGCCACGGCCGCCCTCGTCTTCCGCGCCGGGCACCCGGAGTTCACGGCGGCCACGGCCCACGACTGGCTCTCCTCCCTCCGGCCCGCCCGGACGTAGAGGCCGGGGGGCGGGGGTCGGGGCCGGGGCCGGGGCCGGGCCGGGGCCGGGGCCGGGAAGATCCCGCGGCTCCACCGAGTTGGTAGAACCGTGAACGAAATGGTGCGGGGTGCGGAGACCGTCGACGTGGTGGTCGTCGGTGCCGGTCAGGCGGGCTTGTCCAGTGCGTATCACCTGGCGCGGGCGGGGATCGGGCACGTGGTGCTCGACCATGCGCCGCGTCCCGGCGGCGCATGGCAGTTCCGCTGGCCCTCGCTGACGTACGGCAAGGTGCACGGGATGCACGCGCTGCCCGGCATGGAGCTCACGGACGCCGACCCGCTGCGGCCGTCGTCCGCGGTGATCGGGGAGTACTTCGGGGCGTACGAGGACCGGTTCGGGCTGCGCGTGCGGCGCCCCGTGGACGTGACGGCCGTACGGGACGGGGGTGACGGGCGGTTGCGGGTGGAGTCCTCGGCCGGGACCTGGTCCGCGCGGGCCCTGATCAACGCGACCGGGACCTGGGACCGGCCGTTCTGGCCGCGCTACCCCGGCCAGGAGACGTTCCGGGGACGCCAGCTGCACACCGCGCAGTACCCGGGGCCGCAGGAGTTCGCCGGGGCGAGGGTGATCGTGGTGGGCGGCGGCACCTCGGCGGTGCAGCACCTGCTGGAGATCGCCGAGGTCGCGGCGGAGACCACCTGGGTGACCCGCCGGCCCCCGGTGTTCCGCGACGGGAGCTTCGGCGAGGCCGAGGGCCGGGCGGCGGTGGCGCTGGTGGACGAGCGGGTGCGCCGGGGACTGCCCCCGCAGAGCGTGGTCAGCGTGACCGGACTCCCGCTGAACGAGGCCGTCCGGGCCGGGCTGGCCTCGGGGGTGCTGGACCGGCGGCCCGTCTTCGACCGGATCACGGCCACGGGTGCCGCCTGGGCGGACGGGCGGCAGGTGGAGGCCGATGTGATCCTGTGGGCCACCGGGTTCCGGGCCGCCATCGACCACTTGGCGCCGCTGCGCCTGCGCGAGCCCGGCGGTGGCATCCGGGTCGAGGGCACCCGTGCGGTCCGTGACGAGCGGGTCCACCTGGTCGGCTACGGCCCGTCGGCCTCGACGATAGGCGCCAACCGCGCCGGCGGCGCCGCGGTCCGCGAGATCCGCCGCCTGCTGGCCCGCGGCACCGAGGCCCCCGACGGCACCGGCCGCTTCGACGGCACCAGCGGCACCGACGGCTTCGACGGCTTCGACGGCGTGCACGAACCGGCCGTCGCGCCCTCCGTCTAGCCGTCTAGAGCCGTCTAGCCGGCGCGGGAGCCCGCCTGGGCGCGCGCGGCGCGCTCCCCGTCGTGCCCACCGGCCCCCGATCCGGGACCGACCCCGGCAGCGGCCCGGATGCGGTTGAACTCCGCGACGTGCTTCCCGTGCTCCTCGTACGTGGCCGAGAAACGGGTGTCCCCCGGCCTCACCGTGACGAAGAACAGCCAGTCGCCGGGCGTCGGCGCGACGGCCGCGGCCATGGCCTCCAGGCCCGGGCTGTCGATCGGCGTCGGCGGGAGTCCCTGACGCTCGTACGTGTTGAAGGGGCTGTCGATCCGGGTCTCACTGAGCGTGGTGTCCACCGTGTTGCGGTTCAGCGCGTAGTTGATGGTGGAGTCCATCTGGAGGGGCATGGACAGCGCCAGCCGGTTGTGCACCACCCGGGCCACCTTGCCCCGGTCGGCACGGGATTCGGCTTCCGCCTCGATGATGCTGGCCAGCGTGGCCGTCTGGTACGGGGTCATCCCGTGCGCCTTGGCGCCGTCGGCAACGGCCTTGGTCGCGAGCTTCCGGTTGGCCGTCTGCACCATGTACGCGAGCAGCGTGGCCGGCGTGGACTTCGACGTCACCGGGTACGTCGCCGGGAACAGGAACCCCTCCGGATTGCCCTTCGCCTCCGCGGGGAGGGCCAGTCCGGCCGTGGGGACCGCAGCCTTGGTGGAACCCGCCGGGAGTTTCAGCACACGGTCGATCGCCGCGTACACCTGCGGCGCCCGCCAGCCTTCGGGAATGGTCAGCCGGCGCGGCTTCTCGGGGGCCTCCGCGCTCCGCAGCAGCGGAACGAGAGCGGCCGCACCGGTGGCGAGCAGCATGCCGAGGAAGAGCGCCAGACGGCCCCGGCGAGTGAGCCGGGAACGACGCCGTGGCGGCCGGTACTCATGATGCATGCGCGCACGCTAACCCGCGAAACGGCACATTCTGGGCATCACTTCCGTGCGCCTGTCATACGATCACACGTTTACCGGTGTCGGCTGGGCGTTGCCCTCGGCCGGTCCGTCGGCCTTGACCGCCGACGCCTTGCGGACGACCCGCGCCGCGGCCGACTCCGGTGTGAGTGCGGCTTCCCGGTCCCGGCGGACCAGGGCCGCGTACCGGCCGTCCGCCTCCAGCAGCTCCTCGTGCGTACCGCGCTCGGCGATCCGGCCCTTGTCCAGGACGACGATCTGGTCGGCGTCGCGGACGGTGGAGAGCCGGTGCGCGATGGTGATCGTGGTGCGGCCCTGGGAGAGATTGTCGATGGCCCGCTGCACGGCATGCTCGGTGCGGGTGTCGAGGGCACTGGTGGCCTCGTCGAGGATCAGCACCGGGGGGTCACGCAGGATGGTGCGGGCGATGGCCAGCCGCTGCTTCTCCCCTCCGGAGAAGCGGTAGCCGCGCTCGCCGACCAGGGTGTCGTACCCGTCGGGCAGGGACTCGATGTGTTCGTGGATCTGGGCCGCACGGGCCGCCTCGACGATCTCCTCGTCGGTGGCGTCCGGCTTGGCGAAGCGCAGGTTGTCCGCGACCGAGGCGTGGAAGAGGTAGGTCTCCTGGGAGACCACGCCTATGGAGCGGGCCAGCGAGTCGAAGTCGAGGTCGCGTACGTCGACCCCGTCGAGGGCGACCCGGCCGCCGGTGACGTCGTACAGGCGGGGCACGAGATAGCTCAGGGTGCTCTTGCCCGAGCCGGTCGGGCCGACCACGGCGAGCGAACCGCCGGCGGGCACGGTGATGTCGATCCCGCTCAGCGTCGGCCCGTGCTTGGCGTCGTACGCGAAGTGCACGTCCTCCAGGCGGACCTCGCCCCTGGCCCGGTCCAGCCGCACCGCGTCCTCGCGTTCGGTGATGTCCACCGGCAGATCGAGGTACTCGAAGATCCGGCCGAACAGCGCGAGCGAGGTCTGGATCTGCACTCCGGTCGACAGGAGGCTCACCGCGGGCCGGAACAGGCCCTGCTGGAGGGTGACGAAGGCGACGAGGGTGCCGACCGAGAGCGAGGGGGCGCCCGACTGGAGGGCTATGCCGGCGGCCCAGTAGATGAGCGCGGGCATGGCGGCCATGACGATGCCGATGGTGGACATGCGCCAGCGCCCGGCCATGCTGGAGCGCACCTCGAGGCCGACGAGCTTCTCGGACTCGTCGGAGAAGGACCGGGTCAGCGAGTCGGCGCGGCCCATGGTGCGGCCGAGCAGGATGCCGCTCACCGACAGCGACTCGGTGACCGTCGCGGCCATGGCGGCCATCTGCTTCTGCCGTTGCAGCGTGATCTTCTTGCGCTCGCGGCCGACCCGCCGGCTGATCCACACGAAAAGCGGCAGCAGGAGCAGCGAGACGAGGGTGAGCCGCCAGTCGAGCGCGAGCATCGCGACGATGGAGGCGATCACGGCCGTCAGATTGGAGACGAGCGAGGTCGCGGTGGAGGTGACGGTTGCCTGCATGCCGCCGATGTCGTTGGCTATGCGGGACTGCACCTCGCCGGTCCGGGTGCGGGTGAAGAAGGCCAGCGGCATCCGCTGGAGCTGGGCGTACACGGCGGTGCGCAGGTCGTGCATGACGCGCTGGCCCACGGTGGTGGAGATCAGGGTCTGGAGCACGCCGAAGACGCTGGTGACGACGGCGGTCAGGATCATGCCGAGCGCCAGCAGGCTGAGCAGCCCGGTCCGCCCCTGCGGGATGGCGACGTCCAGAATCTCCTTCAGCAGGAACGGCGAGGCCACCGCCACCAGCGAGGAGGCGCAGACGAGGAGCCCCACGACGGCCAGGCGGCCGCGGTAGGGGCGGAAGAGGCCCATGATCCGACGCAGCTCACGCGGCTGGTCGGCGGGGGCGGGGCGGGTGGGGTCGAGGGCTTCTTTCGATGGGGTCCATTTCGGCTCTTCGGGGCGCATGGGCCTCCTTCTGACGGTGACGAGACTCGGATGAGCATAGCTCATTGTTACCTATGCTCACAATGAATCTGGTCCTGGTACTGTTTCCCAGTATGAGGACCGCTTCCGAAACCGACAGCACGGACGGCGTGCTCGCCGAACAGCTGCTGCGGCTGACCCGCCGGCTCCACCGGATCCAGAAGCACCATCTGGAGCCGCTCGGCATCACCCCCGCCCAGAGCCGGCTGCTGCGCCTCGTCTCGCACTACGACGGCGAGCGGCCGCCCCGGATGGCGGACCTCGCCGCCCGTCTGGAGGTCGTGCCCCGGGCCGTGACCACGCTCGTGGACGGCCTGGAAGCCGCCGAGTGCGTGCGTCGTGCGCCCGACCCGGCGAACCGGCGCGTCATACGGATCGAGCTGACGGACACGGGCCGCGCCACGCTGCGCCGGCTGCGCAGCGCGCGGACCGACGCTGCGGAGGAGATCCTGGCTCCGTTGACCGCCGAGCAGCGAGACGTGCTCGGCGGCCTGCTGAACGCTCTGACGGACGCCCCGGCGGACGCCCCGCCGGAGCGCCGCTGCTGAGAAGGCCGCCCGGGGCCGGGGAAGGTTCCCCGAACCGGCCCGGGCCGGCTGGGCCGAACGAGGACGCAAGGGGTCGCGCATGCCGCTGCTGGAACCGAAGCCGCGCGCCCTGCGCCCCCGCGGCATCACAGGCCCCGCCCCCGACCGGGTCCCCGAGCACCACGCCGCCGGGACCCCGGAGCCGCTGCGCACCGAGCTGACGGAGCTGCTGGGCGCCCAGAAGGTGCTGTGGAAGGTCTCCGACCTGGTCCGCTACGCCTCCGACGCCTCGCCCTACCGGTTCGTGCCGCAGGTGGTGGTGATCGCCCAGGACATCGACGACGTCTCCGCGGTCCTCTCGTACGCCCACGGCCGCGGGCGCGAGGTCGTCTTCCGCGCCGCCGGGACCTCCCTGAACGGCCAGGCCCTGGGTGAGGACATCCTGGTCGACGTGCGCCGCCACTGGGCCGGCGTCGAGGTGCTGGAGGAGGGCCGCCGCGCCCGGATCCGGCCCGGGACCACCGTGGCACGGGCCAATGCCGCGCTCGCCCGGCACGGCCGCGTGCTCGGCCCCGACCCGGCGAGCGCCGTCGCCTGCACCCTCGGCGGAGTCGTCGCCAACAACGCCTCCGGCATGACGGCGGGAACCACCAGGAACTCGTACCGCACGCTGTCCTCGCTCACCTTCGTGCTGCCCGGCGGCACCGTCGTGGACACCGCCGACCCGCTGGCCGACGAGGAGCTGGCGCACGCGGAACCGGCGCTGTGCCGCGGTTTGATGGAGATCAAGCGGGAGATCGAGGCCGATCCGGGGCTGGTCGCCCGGATCCGGGCCAAGTACGAGATCAAGAACACCACCGGCTACCGCCTCGACGCGTACCTGGACGGGAGCAGCCCCGTCGAGATCCTGCGGGGGCTGATGGTCGGGTCGGAGGGCACGCTCGGGTTCATCGCCGAGGTCGTCTTCGACACCGTCGCACTGGACCGCAAGCTCACCAGCGCCCTGCTCTTCTTCCCCTCGCTGCCCGCCGCGGCGGCCGCCGTGCCGCTCTTCAACGCGGCGGGCGCCCTCGCCGTGGAGGTGATGGACGGCAACACGCTGCGCGCCTCGGTCAGCGTCGAGGGCGTCCCCGCCGACTGGGCCGGGCTGCCGAAGGACACCACCGCCCTGCTCGTGGAGTTCCGCGCGCCCGACGAAGCGGGGCGCGCGGAGTACGAGCGGCGCGCCGCCGAGGTCCTCGCCGGGCTGGAGCTGGTGGCCCCGGTGGCTTCCGTCACCAACACCTTCACCCGCGACACGAAGACGATCAACGGCTACTGGAAGGCCCGCAAGGCGTTCGTGACCGCCGTGGGCGGGGCCCGGGCCTCCGGCACCACCCTGATCACCGAGGACTTCGCGGTGCCGCCCTCCCGGCTGGCCGAGGCCTGCGAGGCGCTGCTCGCGCTTCAGGCGGAGCACGGTTTCGACGCGGCGGTCGCCGGCCACGCGGCCCACGGCAACCTGCACTTCCTGCTGGCCTTCGACGCCGCGGAACCCGCCGACGTCGAACGGTACGGCGCCTTCATGGACGCCTTCTGCCGGCTCACGGTGGAGCGGTTCGACGGCTCGCTGAAGGCCGAGCACTCCACCGGCCGCAACATGGCCCCCTTCCTCGAACGGGAGTGGGGGCCGCGGGCCACCGAGTTGATGTGGCGGACCAAGCGGGTCGTCGACCCGGACGGGCTGCTCGCTCCGCGCATCCTCCTCGACCGCGACCCGGCGGCCCACCTGCGCGGGCTGAAGACGATTCCGCAGGTGGAGGCTGAGGCCGATCCGTGCATCGAGTGCGGCTTCTGCGAACCGACCTGCCCCAGCGGGGACCTGACGACGACACCCCGGCAACGGATCGTGCTGCGGCGGGAGATGATGCGCCAGCAGCCGGGCTCCCCGGTACTGGAGGGACTGCTCGACGCCTATGGCCACGACGCCGTGGACACCTGCGCGGGCGACTCCACCTGCAAGCTGGCCTGTCCCGTCGGCATCGACACGGGCGCCCTGATGCGGGACTTCCGCCATCGGCGGCACGGACCGCGCGAGGAGCGGGCCGCCGCCCTCGCCGCGAGGGGGTTCAAGGTCGTCGAGGGCGCCGCCCGGCTGGCGGTGGCCGCCGCCGGCGGGATCAGGGACCGGGTCGGGGACGGGCCCCTGGAGGCGGTCACCGGAGCGGCGCGCAGGGTCGTCCGGCCCGACCTGGTGCCGCAGTGGCTTGCGCAGGTCCCCGGAGCCGCCGCCCGGAAGCTGCCCCCGACGGGGCGGGTGGGCGCGGTGGCCGTGTACTACCCGGCGTGCGTGAACCGGATCTTCGGCGGCCCCGCGGGGTGGCCCGGCCCCTCGCTGCCCGAGGCGGTGGTGGCGGTCTCGGAGCGGGCCGGGAGGCCGGTGTGGATCCCCGACGACGTCATGGGCACCTGCTGCGCGACGATCTGGCACTCCAAGGGGTACGAAGCCGGGAACCGGTTGATGGCCGACCGGATCGTGGAGGCCGCCTGGGGCTGGACCGCCGGCGGGCGGCTGCCCCTGGTGGTCGACGCCTCGTCGTGCACGCTGGGCCTCGCGCGCGAGGTGGTCCCGTACCTCACGGACGACAACCGGGCGCTGCACGCGGAGCTGAAGGTCGTCGACTCGGTCGTGTGGGCGGCGGAGGAGCTGCTGCCGCACTTGGAGATCCGGCGCACGGTGGGCTCGGCGGTGCTGCATCCGACGTGCTCCATGCACCACTTGGGTGACGTGCCGCAGCTGCGGGCGGTGGCCGAGGCGTGTGCGACGGAGGTGGTGATTCCGGACGACGCGGGCTGCTGTGCCTTCGCGGGCGACCGGGGCATGCTGCATCCGGAGCTGACGGCCTCGGCGACGGAGCGCGAGGCGGCGGCGGTGACCTCCCGCGCCTTCGACGCGCACCTGTCGGCGAACCGGATGTGCGAGGTGGGCATGGACCGGGCCACCGGCCGCAGTTACCGCTCCGCACTGCTGGAACTGGAGTGGGCGACCCGGCCTTGACGTGGCGGTCCGCGGCCGGACGCACCGCACACCCCGCTGCGTAGAACCCCTGGCCAACGCAAAATCGATTGCCCGGGACCGATCCGGAAGGCGAACCTTGCACGGTTTGGACCACTCGACCAGTCATGGGGCGTCATGCAGATCAGCGATCTTCCGTATCCGGATCCGGGGGTACCCGACGCCCGCTCCGGCCCTCGCTTCCTCCTGTGGCTGGGGCGTGGCCAGATCGGCGGCCAGATCAAGAGCCTGTGCTGGGGACTGGTGCACTTCTGCGGCGTCGCCGGGCTGCCGTACGTGGTGGGCATGGGCGTCGACGCCGTCGTACGGCGCGACGGCCCCCGGCTGCTGCTCGACGGCGCGCTGCTGGTGCTGATCGGCATCGCCATCGCGGCCGGCGACGCGATGCTCCACCGGACGGCCGTCACGAACTGGATCACCGCCGCCGCGCGGGTGCAGCAGTTGCTCGCCCGCAAGACCGCCGAGCTCGGCTCCGCCCTGACCCGGCGGGTCGCGGCGGGCGAGGTGGTCGCGGTCTCCACCGGTGACGTGGAGAAGATCGGCTGGTTCATCGAGGCGGTCTCCCGATTCCTCGCCGCCGGCTTCTCCGTCGTCGTCATCTGCGTCGGCCTGCTGTTCTACGCACCGTCGATCGGTGTGGTCGTCGCGATCGGCGTCCCCGTCCTCGCCCTGTCCGTCCTGCCCCTGCTGCCGCGCGCCACCCAACGGGCCGACGTCCAGCGCGAGAAGGCCGGCAAGGCCACCGAACTGGCCTCCGACACCGTGGCCGGCCTGCGCGTGCTGCGCGGCATCGGCGGTGAGGAGCTGTTCCTGGGCCGCTACCGCGAGGCCTCCCAGGAGGTCCGCAAGGCGGCCGTGCGCAGCGCCCGGATGTGGGCGGTGATCGCCGCGATCCAGGTGCTGCTCCCGGGCGCCCTGCTGATCACCGTGGTCTGGTACGGCTCCGTGCTCGTGCTGGACGGCCGGCTGGAGGTCGGTGAACTCGTCGCCGCCTTCAGTGCGGTGGCCACCATGCTGTACCCGCTGCGGCACTTCGAGGAGATCGCCATGGCGTACTCCTTCTCCCGGCCCTCGGCGCAGCGGGCCGCCCGGGTGCTCTCGCTGACGCGTACGGACGCGCCCGAGCCCGCGGCGCCCGCCGCCGTGACGGCCCCGGCCCCAGGCGGCGACCTGTACGACCCGGCGACCGGGCTGCTGGCCCCGGCCGGCCGGTTCACCGCCGTGGTGTGCGGCGATCCGGACCTGGCGGGCCGGCTCGCCGAACGCCTCGGCGGCCACCCGGCGGACGACGGCCCGGCCGGCGACCGGGTGTCGGTGCTGCTGGGCGGGGTCGCGCTGGACGAGCTCGCGCTGGACACCGCACGCACGCTGGTCCTCGTACAGGACAAGGACCCCGTGCTGCTGTCCGGGACCCTGCGCGAGCTGTTCGCCGTACCGGCGTCCGGGGCCGTCGAGCCGGGGGCCGCACTGGCCGCCGCCCAGTGCGGGGACGTCCTGGACGCGCTGCTGCAGTCGGCGCCGGACGGGGTGGAGGACCCGATGGACGCGCGGATCACCGAGCGCGGCCGGTCCCTTTCCGGCGGGCAGCGCCAGCGGCTCGCGCTGGCCCGGTCCCTGGCCACCGACCCGGAGGTGCTGGTGCTGGACGAGCCGACCTCGGCGGTCGACTCGCACACCGAGGCGCGGATCGCGGACGGGATCACCGCCCGGCGGGCGGGGCGCACGACGGTGGTGCTGGCCTCGTCGCCGCTGCTCCTGGACCGTGCCGACCGGGTGGTCCTGATCCACGACGGCACGGTCGCCGCGACCGGTACGCACCGCGAACTGCTGCACGGCGAACCGCTCTACCGGGCCGTCGTGACCCGCGAGACCGAGGAGGAGCAGCGGGTGGCACGGACGGAACTGCCCCGGCTGGAAGAAGCCCGGCTGGAAAGAGCACTCACAGAGATCGAGGAATCGGCATGATCGGCGTGGCGCCGCCGCAATACGATCCGGCGGCCCCCGAATCGGCCGCGAAGCTGCCCGTGGGCTCGACGGAGACCGTACGGGGCTATGTGCGCGGCCTGTTCCGGCGGCACCGGCGGGCCTTCGTGGTGCTGGTGACCGTGAACGCGGTGGCGGTGATCGCCTCCATGGTCGGCCCGTACCTGCTCGGCCGGGTCGTCGACCAGCTGGCGGCCGGCGCGCGCGAGCTCCATCTGGGGCGCGTGGCCCTGTTGTTCGCGCTGGCCCTCGCGGTGCAGACGTTCTTCGTCCGGCTGGTCCGGCTGCGCGGGGCGATGCTCGGCGAGGAGATGCTCGCCGATCTGCGCGAGGACTTCCTGGTGCGCTCCGTGGGCCTGCCGCCGGGGGTGCTGGAGCGGGCCGGTACCGGTGACCTGCTGTCGCGGATCACCACCGACATCGACCGGTTGGCCAATGCGATGCGCGAGGCCGTGCCGCAGCTGGCCATCGGCGTGGTCTGGGCCGGGCTGCTCTTCGGGGCGCTCGCCGTGACGGCGCCGCAGCTGGCCCTGGCCGCAATGCTGGCGCTGCCGGTGCTGGTGATCGGCTGCCGCTGGTACTTCAGGCGGGCGCCGTCGGCGTACCGCTCGGAGGCGGCCGGGTACGCGGCGGTCTCGGCCGTGCTCACCGAGACGGTGGACGCCGGCCGCACGGTCGAGGCGCACCGCCTGGGCCCCGGCCGGATCGCACTGTCGGAGCGGCGGATCAAGGAGTGGACGGCATGGGAGCGGTACACGCTGTTCCTGCGGACGGTCCTGTTCCCCGTGGTCAACGTCACCTACGTGACGATCCTCGGCTCCGTGCTGATGGTCGGCGGCTACTGCGTGTTCCAGGGCTGGCTGTCGGTGGGACAGCTGACCACGGGTGCGCTGCTGGCGCAGATGATGGTCGATCCGATCGGCCTGATCCTGCGCTGGTACGACGAGCTGCAGGTCGCCCAGGTGTCCCTCGCCCGTCTGGTGGGCGTGCGGGAGATCGAGCCGGACGCCGGTGACGCGGGCGTGGCCCCGGCGGGGCGGGACGTCCGGGCCGACGAGGTCCGGTTCGGCTACCGGGAGGGCGTGGACGTGCTGCACCAGGTGTCGATGTCCGTGCCGCCGGGCACCCGGATGGCGCTCGTCGGCCCTTCCGGCGCGGGGAAGTCCACGCTGGGCCGGCTGCTGGCGGGCATCTACGCGCCGCGGACCGGCGAGGTGACCCTCGGCGGCGCGCAGCTGGCGCGGATGACCGCGGAGCGGGTGCGCGAGCAGGTGGCGCTGGTCAACCAGGAGCACCACGTCTTCGTGGGCTCGCTGCGGGACAACCTGCGGCTGGCGCGCACGGGCGCGGGTGACGCGGAACTGTGGGCGGCGCTGGGCGCGGTGGACGCGGACGGCTGGGCCCGGGCCCTGGAGAGCGGTCTGGACACCGAGGTGGGCTCGGGCGGTACGGCGCTGACCCCGGCCCAGGCGCAGCAGATCGCGCTGGCCCGGCTGGTGCTGGCGGACCCGCACACGCTGGTGCTGGACGAGGCCACGTCGCTCCTGGACCCGCGGGCCGCACGGCATCTGGAGCGCTCGCTGGCCCGGGTGCTCGACGGCCGCACGGTCATCGCGATCGCCCACCGGCTGCACACCGCGCACGACGCCGATGTGATCGCGGTGGTCGAGGGCGGCCGGATCAGCGAACTGGGCTCGCACGACGAGCTGGTCGCGGCGGACGGCGCGTACGCGGCGCTGTGGCGCTCCTGGCACGGCTGACCCGCCCGGCCCCGGCTGTCGTACGAGGCCCCGGTCCCCCGCTGCCGCGCGGTGGACCGGGGCCTTCGCCGTGCCGGACGGCGCCTAGATGAAGCCGAGGGCGGAGGCTCCGCCCACGCCGCCGAGCAGCATGAACACGGGCATGAGGACCTTGAGCTCCACCCAGCTGCCGGCCCGGAAGCGCATGCCCTTGGGCGGGCCGACGGGGTACCAGCGCTTTCCTGCGATCGGGAGGGGCCACAGGATGGGGCAGCCGGAGACGGTCAGTGCGTCGCCGATGTCGTGGACCAGGGCGCCGAGCAGGATCGGCAGGCCGAGCCAGAGGTATTCCTGGCCGGGTCCGGTGAACAGCCACCCGGCGCCGTTGCCCGGCTGGTCGAGGACCCCCGCCAGGATCCAGGCGCTGGTGGCGCCGAGCAGCCAGACGAGGACGTCGCTGGACATCCGGGCGGCCCGCCACAGCAGGCCTTCGACGGCCAGGACCAGGTGGACGAAGAGCAGGACGAGCACGCCCCAGCGGTCGGTGGTGGCCGCGAGCGCGGAGGAGCCGGCACCGATGAGGACGGCCCACAGCCATGTGTGCGTCAGGGTGCGGTGGCCGCCGGTGCGGCGGGCGTCCTTCGGGGCGCGCGTGGCCTTGTAGACGGCGTAGGAGATCTTGTCGACCACCTCGCACAGGCCCCGGGAGAGCGGGCCGAAGGCGCGCGAGATCGTCGCCGACTTGTGGTCCAGGTCGGGGGCCAGCGCGGCGCCGGCGCAGATGAGTGCGCCGACGACGAGGACCGGCCAGGGCATCGGGTGTCCGGCGGCCGCGGCCGCCGCTCCCACCCCCAGCCAGGCTGCCGCCCCGGACAGTGAGTGCGCCGGACCCATCATGGTCGTTCCCCGCCCCAGTCGTGTGGTGGTCGGGCCCTGTTGACGGTTTCGTTCGGGCCCGGTCAACGGCACAGCGTACCGGCGGTGATCTTCGATGCGTCCGCCGGTTCCCTCTTCCGGCAGGAAGCCAGGCAAGATGGGGGGTGTGACCCTCATTGATCAGCTCCCGCCGAACGCCGACCCCGACGCCCTCTTCGAGGCTTTCTCCTCGTGGGCCGAGGATCAGGGCATCACCCTGTACCCGGCTCAGGAGGAGGCGCTGATCGAGGTCGTCTCCGGGGCGAACGTGATCCTGTCCACTCCGACCGGCTCCGGCAAGAGCCTCGTCGCGGCCGGCGCGCACTTCACCGCCCTCGCCCAGGACAAGGTGACCTTCTACACGGCCCCGATCAAGGCGCTGGTGTCCGAGAAGTTCTTCGACCTGTGCAAGCTCTTCGGCACCGAGAACGTGGGCATGCTGACCGGCGACGCCTCCGTCAACGCGGACGCCCCGGTGATCTGCTGCACCGCCGAGGTGCTGGCCTCCATCGCCCTGCGCGACGGCAAGTACGCGGACATCGGCCAGGTCGTCATGGACGAGTTCCACTTCTACGCGGAGCCGGACCGCGGCTGGGCCTGGCAGATCCCGCTGCTGGAGCTGCCGCAGGCGCAGTTCGTCCTGATGTCGGCGACCCTCGGCGACGTGAAGCGGTTCGAGGAGGACCTGACCCGGCGGACCGGCCGCCCGACCTCGGTGGTCCGCTCCGCGACGCGGCCCGTCCCGCTGTCGTACGAGTACGTCACGACGCCGATCACCGACACGATCACCGAGCTGCTGGAGACCCGGCAGGCCCCGGTGTACATCGTGCACTTCACGCAGGCCCAGGCGGTCGAGCGGGCGCAGTCGCTGATGAGCATCAACATGTGCACCCGCGAGGAGAAGGACAAGATCGCCGAACTGATCGGCAACTTCCGCTTCACCACCAAGTTCGGCCAGAACCTGTCCCGGTACGTCCGGCACGGCATCGGCGTCCACCACGCCGGCATGCTGCCCAAGTACCGGCGCCTGGTCGAGAAGCTGGCCCAGGCCGGGCTGCTGAAGGTGATCTGCGGTACCGACACCCTCGGTGTCGGCGTCAACGTCCCGATCCGCACGGTGCTGTTCACCGCACTGACCAAGTACGACGGCAACCGGGTCCGCACCCTGCGCGCCCGCGAGTTCCACCAGATCGCCGGCCGCGCGGGCCGGGCCGGCTTCGACACGGCGGGCTATGTGGTCGCCCAGGCGCCCGAGCACGTCATCGAGAACGAGAAGGCCCTCGCGAAGGCCGGCGACGACCCGAAGAAGCGCCGCAAGGTGGTGCGCAAGAAGGCTCCCGAGGGCTTCGTCGCCTGGTCGGACACCACCTTCGAGAAGCTCATCGCCGCCGACCCGGAGCCGCTCACCTCGCGGTTCAAGGTCACCAACATCATGCTGCTGTCGGTCATCGCCCGGCCGGGCGACGCCTTCCAGGCGATGCGCCACCTCCTCGAGGACAACCACGAGCCGCGCAGGGCGCAGCTGCGCCACATCCGCCGGGCGATCGCGATCTACCGCTCGCTGCTGGACGGAGGCGTCGTCGAGAAGCTCGACACCCCGGACGCGGAGGGCCGCACCATCCGCCTCACCGTCGACCTCCAGCAGGACTTCGCGCTCAACCAGCCGCTGTCCACGTTCGCACTGGCCTCCTTCGACCTGCTGGACCCGGAGTCCCCCTCCTACGCACTGGACATGGTCTCCGTCGTGGAGTCGACGCTGGACGACCCGCGCCAGATCCTGGCGGCCCAGCAGAACAAGGAGCGCGGCATCGCCGTGGGTGCGATGAAGGCCGACGGGGTCGAGTACGAGGAGCGGATGGAGCGCCTCCAGGAGGTCACCTATCCCAAGCCCCTCGAAGAGCTCCTCCTCCACGCCTACGACGTGTACAGCAAGAGCCACCCGTGGGTCCGCGACCACCCGGTCTCGCCCAAGTCGATCATCCGCGACATGTACGAGCGCGCGATGACCTTCACGGAGTTCACCTCGTTCTACGAGCTCGCCCGCACCGAGGGCATCGTGCTGCGCTACCTGGCGAGTGCGTACAAGGCGCTGGACCACACGATCCCCGACGACCTGAAGTCCGAGGACCTCCAGGACCTCATCGCCTGGCTGGGCGAGCTCGTCCGCCAGGTCGACTCCAGCCTGCTCGACGAGTGGGAGCAGCTGGCGAACCCGGAGGTGGAGACGGCGGAGCAGGCCCAGGAGAAGGCCGACCAGGTCAAGCCGGTCACGGCGAACGCCCGCGCCTTCCGCGTCCTGGTCCGCAACGCCATGTTCCGCCGTGTGGAGCTCGCCGCTCTGGACCACGTCGAGGAGCTGGGCGAGCTGGACGGCGAGTCCGGCTGGGACGCCGACGCCTGGGGCGAGGCCATGGACGCGTACTGGGACGAGTACGACGACCTGGGCACCGGCCCCGACGCCCGCGGCCCGAAGCTGCTCCAGATCGAGGAGGACCCGGCGCACGGCCTGTGGCGCGTCCGGCAGACGTTCGCGGACCCCAACGGGGACCATGGCTGGGGCATCAGCGCCGAGGTCGACCTCGCCGCCTCCGACGAGGAGGGCCGTGCGATCATCCGGCTTACCTCGGTCGGTGAGCTCGGCGTGCTGTGACCGCCCCCTGACGCCGTCCGGGGGGACCCCCGACTCGTAAGCGACCGGCCCCGACAGTGGAGAACCTCTGATGACGAACCCCGCCGAGAGACTCGTCGACCTGCTCGACCTGGAGCAGATCGAGGTCAACATCTTTCGCGGCGCCAGCCCGCAGGAGTCCCTCCAGCGGGTCTTCGGCGGGCAGGTCGCCGGCCAGGCGCTGGTGGCCGCCGGCCGCACCACCGAGAGCGACCGCCCGGTCCACTCGCTGCACGCGTACTTCCTGCGCCCGGGCATCCCCGGGGTGCCGATCGTGTACCAGGTGGAGCGGGTGCGCGACGGCCGGTCCTTCACCACGCGCCGCGTCACCGCGGTCCAGCAGGGCAAGACGATCTTCAATCTCACCGCCTCCTTCCATCATCCGGAGGAGGGCAGCATCGAACACCAGCTGCCTCCCCGACTCGACTTCCCCCACCCGGACACGCTCCCGAAGGTCGCGGACGAGATCCGCGAGCACTTGGGCGCGCTGCCCGAGGCGCTGGAACGGATGGCCCGCCGCCAGCCGTTCGACATCCGCTACACGGACCGGCTCCGCTGGACTCCCGAGGAGCTCAAGGACGCCGATCCGCGCAGCGCGGTGTGGATGCGCGCGGTCGGCCCGCTGGGCGACGACCCGCTGGTGCACACCTGCGCCCTCACCTACGCCAGTGACATGACCCTCCTCGACGCCGTGCGCATCCCCGTGGAGCCCCTCTGGGGCATGCGCGGTTTCGACATGGCCTCGCTGGACCACGCCATGTGGTTCCACCGGCCCTTCCGCGCGGACGAGTGGTTCCTGTACGACCAGGAGTCGCCCATCGCGCACGGCGGCCGGGGCCTGGCCCGCGGCCGCATCTACGACGTGGAGGGCAGGCTGCTGGTCTCCGTGGTCCAGGAAGGCCTGTTCCGCCCGTACGGCGAGAACGCGGCCAAGCCGGCCGTGTCCCCCCAGTAGTCCGACCCGTCCCCGAAGAACTGAGCACGCCCATGCCCACCCCGGTCCTCCCCTGCCCCTGCGGGCTGCCCGCCGCCTACCCGGAGTGCTGCGGCCGCTTCCACTCCGGTGCGCAGCAGGCACCCACCGCCGAGCTGCTGATGCGCTCCCGCTTCAGCGCGTTCTCCGTCGGCGACACCGCCTACCTGCTGCGCTCCTGGCACCCGAGCACCCGGCCCGGCCGGCTCGACCTGGATCCCGGCCAGCGCTGGGAGCGCCTGGAGATCCTCGCCACGGAACGCGGCGGAATGTTCGAGACGGAGGGTTCCGTGGAGTTCCGGGCGTACTACCGCGAGGGCCGGCACTCCGGCTCCCTGCACGAGCACAGCGCCTTCACCCGGGAGGCCGGGGCCTGGGTCTACGTCGGCCCGCTCTCCCCCGTCGACTTCGACTGAGCGCGCGCCCCGGTCAGCGCGAAGTCCAGGCTGGTGCGGTACCAGTGGATCTCGTCCGGCGGCTCCGCCCGCAACAGGCGGAGCGCCACGGCGGCCGCGGCCGGGGCCTGCGGGTGCCCGTACGGCGGGGGCGGGGCGAGCGCGGCGAGCACGATCCGCTCCTCCGGATCGGGCACGGCCTCCCGCAGCTCGCCCTCCGGGAGTACGGAGGCCAGGACGGCGGCCCGCGCCCAGGGGTCGGCGGTACGTCTCAGCAGCAGCCCCACATGCCGCGCGCGCCATTTGCGGGGCCGCAGATCCGCCTTGGCCGCCAGCAGCTCCCGGTCCGCCGGGGGTGCGCTCCCGCGCAGCATGCCCGCCTCCCGGCCCGCGAACTCCCTTAGTTCCGAGGCCAGATAGAGCCACACCACGGTCCGGTAGCGGTTGATCCGGTATCCCACCGGGGTGATGTGCCCGCAGCGCGCCAGCCGGGTGAACCGGCCCGGGCTGACGCCCAGCACCACGCCCGCCGCCTCGGCTCCGGCCACGGCCTCGACCTGCTCGCGCAGCGTCGCCGGGTGGCCCCCCGCCGACCGGATCCGCTCCAGCTCCGCCCGGGTGTAGCGCGCGGACCGTCCCGGCGCCGGCGCCCCGGCGCGCACGATGCCCAGTTGGACGGCCCGGGCGAACTCGGTCCGGGTCAGGCCCAGTTCCCGGGCGGCACGGCCGCCGCCCACCGCCGCATCCGGCAGCGGTTCCCCCCGTAACACCGACGGCCCGTCCATCCGGACCATCGGCAGCGCCCGGACCACCGGGAGAGCCTGCGTCCGCACCCCCGAGCCGGCCCGCGCCCATGCCCGCACCACCCGCACACCTGTGTCCGGCAGCGCGGTCCCCGGCTGCGTCGCGATGTCCATGACGGTCCTCCCCCACACGAGACGATTACTCCGTGTGAAGACCGTAACTCAGTGCTACGACAGCCCGCGAGCCCTGTGGACAACTCGCGATCAGCCCCCGGTGATCCGCCGCTCCGCCACGCCCAGGTGCTCTCCCACCCGGTTGACCAGCAGCGTCATCTCGTACGCGACCTGCCCGATGTCGGCCTCGGCGCTGAGCACGCACAGCGAGCTCCCCGCGCCCGCCGCCATGACGAACAGGACGCCGTCGTCGTACTCGACCATCGTCTGCCGTACCTCACCCGCCCGGAAATGCCGGCCCGAACCCTTGGCCAGGCTCTGCAACCCCGCCGCCACCGCCGCCAGATGCTCCGCGTCCTCCCGGGCCAGCCCCGC
Source organism: Streptomyces sp. NPDC086989 (assembly GCF_044745505.1). Classification (NCBI taxonomy): domain Bacteria; kingdom Bacillati; phylum Actinomycetota; class Actinomycetes; order Kitasatosporales; family Streptomycetaceae; genus Streptomyces; species Streptomyces sp. NPDC086989. The sequence continues at coordinate 191,388 of NZ_JBIVAL010000012.1, read as the reverse complement.
GCTCGCGCCCGTCACCAGGCCGTCGTTGGAGAGCACCACGGCGTGCCTGACCTGCTGGACCCTGCGCGTCAGGTCGTCGAGCAGCCAGTCGAGCTGCTTGTCCAGTGCCATTTCGAGCCCCTCCCCGTTGACGCCGCCGCCGTGGCGGCGCCACCACCCCGCGTAGTAAGTGCCGCCAGCCTTCCCCACCAGCGCCTTTGGGGCAAGGAGGATGTCCCCATGGCGAAGAAGATGACTCAAGAGGAATGGCGGGCATTCGTCTCGTACGGGACCCGTACCGGCAAGCTGTCCACCGTGCGCGAGGACGGCAGCCCGCACATCGCCCCCATCTGGTTCCTCCTCGACGGCGATGCGTTCGTGTTCAACACCGGGAAGAGCACGGTCAAGGGACGCAACCTGCTGCGCGACGGCCGCGTCGCACTCTGCGTGGACGACGACCGTCCGCCGTACTCCTACGTCCTCCTCCAGGGACGCGCCGAGATCAGCGAGGACCTCGACGAGATGCTCCCCTGGGCGACGAGGATCGCCGCCCGGTACATGGGCGAGGAACGCGCCGAAGCCTTCGGCCGCCGCAACGCCGTCCCCGGCGAACTCCTCGTCCGCGTCCCCGTCGACAAGGTGATCTCCGTCAACGGCGTCACCCACTGACCCGGGGCCGGGCACCGCCTCCCGCCGCACGCCCCTCACACCGAGTCGGCCTGCGGCCCCACCGAGTCCAGCAGCCGGGCGGTGTGCACCCGCCCGGCGTACTCGACCAGCCTGATCAGCACCTCCTTCCCCGAATCCTTGTCCCGCGCATCGCACAGCACCACCGGCGTCCCCTGCTCCAGGTCCAGCGCCCGCGAGACCTCGTGCGCCCCGTACCTCCGCGCGTCCGTGAAGCAGTTGACGGCCACCACGAAAGGAATGCGCCGGTGCTCGAAGTAGTCCACCGCCGGGAAGCAGTCCTCCAGCCGGCGCGTGTCCGCGAGCACCACCGCCCCCAGGGCTCCCAGCGACAACTCGTCCCACAGGAACCAGAAGCGGTCCTGCCCCGGTGTGCCGAACAGGTAGAGCGACAGTCCGGACCGGATGGTGATCCGCCCGAAGTCCATGGCCACGGTGGTGGTCGTCTTCTGGGCGACCCCGCCCGTGTCGTCGACCAGTTCGCCCGCTTCGCTGAGCGATTCCTCCGTCCGCAGCGGGCGGATCTCGCTGACCGCGCCGACCATCGTGGTCTTGCCGACCCCGAACCCGCCCGCCACGAGTATCTTCAGCGCGAGCGCCGCCAGTTCCCCGTCGTCCTCCGGATCCACATCCGGCCCGCCGGGTCCGTCGTGGTGTTGTCCCATCACAGCGCTCTCAATCCCTCGATGACTTCACGCAAAATCCGCTCGTCCGGCAACCGGGCGGGCGGCACCGGCCGGCTGACCTTGACGTGCCCGCCCTCCAGCAGGTCCCCGAGCAGCACCCGCACCACGCCCACCGGCAGGTCCGCGTCCGCGGCGAGTTCCGCCACCGACTGGGTCTCGGACCGGCACAGCCCGAGCAGCGCCCGGTGTTCGGGGCCCAGCAGCGACTCGGCCGCCGCGTCGGGGCCGTCGGCGTCCACGACCACCAGCGCGATCAGGTCGAACCGGACCCCATGGGGCCCCGGCCTCGTACGCCCGCCCGTCAGGGCGTAGGGACGGACCAGCGGGCCCGCATCGGCGTCGTACCACTGGCCGCTCACGTGCCGGACCGCCGCCTTCAACCCGCGGCCGGTGGCCGCGCCGCGGACCTGGGCGGGGTGTACAGGTGCTCCCCGACCCGTTTCACGAGCCGGGCCATCTCGTAGGCGATCAGCCCGATGTCCGCGTTCGCCGCGCTCAGCACGGCCAGGCACGAACCGTCACCGGCGGCGGCGACGAAGAGGAACCCCTCGTCCATCTCCACCATCGTCTGGCGCACGCCCCCGGCGTGGAAGTGCCGGCCCGCGCCCTTCGCCAGGCTGTGGAATCCGGAGGAGACGGCGGCCAGGTGCTCCGCGTCCTCCCGGCTGAGTGCGCTGGACGCACCCACCGCCAGGCCGTCGTTGGACAGGACGACGGCGTGCCGGACCTCGCGGACCCGTACCACCAGATCGTCCAGCAGCCAGTCCAGCTCGCCGGATCTGCGGCCGCCGTCGAGGTTGAATCTCTGGTGCTCGATCATCACGCTTCTCCTTCGCTGCCCGCGTGGGCAGAGTTCTCCTGGGCGCCGCGGACCCAGCCGGCCCGGTAGGCCGCCATCCGGTCCCGGGCCTGCTCAGGGCTGCGCCCCGACGGCTCCTCCGGCACCCGGGCCCCGGCCGGTGCCTTCGGTTCGGGCGCCTCCCGCAGCTGCGGGACGAGGCTGGCCTGCCGTACGCGGCGCGGCAGTTCCCCGGCCACCGGACCGTCGGTGCCGATGCCCGGGCGGGATGCGCGCCGCGGGGCCGCCGGCGCGGCGGACGCCGTGGAAGGAGCCTGCGCCCCGGCAGCGGCCCGCGCGGGGTCGGGTGCGGACGCCGCCGCTTGACCTGCCGCTCCGCGGTCAGCACCAGGGACCGGCGCTGCCTGCGTACGGATGCCCGCGCCGCCGGGACCGCGCGGCCGCAGCGAGGCCACCGGGGCCGCGGCCGGGGCCGGCTCCTCCCGTCCGGGGTTCTGCCCGGGCACCGGGGTACCGCGCGCGTCGTCCCGTACGGCCGGGCCGCGGGCGTCGTCCCGTACCGGTACCGCGGCGGCGTGCTGCGCCTCCTCCCGTACGACGGTCATCGCGGGCGGCCGCGGGGCCCGGCCGGCCGGCCCCGCGGGGCCGCCGGGGGCGGCGCCGAGGTCCTGCTCCGGTCGCTCCGCCGAGGGGGGACCCAGCTCGGGACCGGACTCGGGACCGCGCTCGGGACCCGGCTCGATCGCGCCCTGGAGCAGGGAGTTCGGCAGGAGCACCACGGCCGTCGTGCCGCCGTACGGTGACGTGCGCAGGTGCACCCGCACACCGTGCCGGGCGGAGAGCCGGCTGACCACGAAGAGCCCGAGCCGGTCGCTGTCGAACAGGTCGAGGGACTCGGACTGCTCGATGCGCCGGTTGGCCTCGTGGAGCGACTCGCGGCCCATGCCGAGCCCGCGGTCCTCGACCTCCAGGACGTATCCGGCGCCGACGGGCTCGCCGCTGACCCGGACCTTGGTGTGCGGCGGCGAGAACTGCGCGGCGTTCTCGATGAGTTCGGCGAGCAGGTGCGTGAGGTCGGCGACCGCTCCGCCGACCACGGCGGCCTCCGCCAGCCGGCACACCTCGACGCGCGGGTAGTCCTCGATCTCGGAGACCGCGGCCCGGACGACGTTCGTCAGCGGGACCGGCATCCGCCAGGCCCGCCCGGGAGCGGCGCCGGACAGGATGATCAGGCTCTCGGCGTGCCGGCGCATCCGCGTCGTGAGGTGGTCGAGGCGGAACAGGTCGCCGAGCTCGCCCGGGTCGTCGGCGCGGCGCTCCATCGAGTCGAGCAGGGTGAGCTGCCTGTGCACCAGGACCTGACTGCGGCGGGCCAGATTGACGAAAACGCCGCTGACGCCGCTGGCCAGCTCGGCGCGCTCGACGGCCGCGCTGAGGGCGGCCCGGTGGACGGTGGCCAGGGCCTCGCCGACCTGGGTGATCTCGTCGTCGGCGGGCGGCGGGGGCGGGGTTTCGGCCTCGACGTCGATGTCCTGTCCGGTTCGCAGCCGGTCCATGGCGTGCGGAAGCTTGCGGTGGGCGATCTCCAGGGCGGTGTTGCGCAGCGAGACGAGTTCCACGACGAGGGCGCGGCCGATGCGGACGGAGATGAAGAGGGAGGCGGCGACCGCGGCGAGGCCCAGCAGCACGGCGGCTCCGGCGGGGCCCAGCCCTGCCTGCGCGAAGGGACGGGTGCGGGCGGCGGCTGCGGTGCGGGCGGCGGCTTCGATCTCGCGCATCGAGGTGCTGATGCTCGTGTACGCGGGGTCCCAGCCGGCCGACGCACCCCGGGCCGGGTCCTTGGCGGGGTCCTTCGCCGGGTCCTTGGCGGGGTCCTTGGCGGCAGCCGAAACGGAACCGGCGGCCGAACCGGAACCGGATCCGGCAGCCGTCCCGGAAGCGGTGGCCGGCCCGGCGGCGAGCACCCGGTCCTCGGCGGAGGTCAGTTCGGCGTACGGGGCGCTCTTGGCCACGGACTGCCAGGCGGCCTGCCGGGCGGCGGGCAGGTCGCCGACGGAGCCCGCGGTGAGGACGCGGCGGGTCTCGATGACGCCGGTGAGACGCCGGAGCGCTTCGGCGGTGCGCGGGCCGGGCGCGGTGATCAGCGCGTCCTCGCGGGAGAGGAGCTCGCCGGCGCGGGCGAATTCGAGCAGGACGCGGGCGTCGGGGCCGAGTTCGGCCTTTTCACCGCCCGAGAGGGAGCCGACGACGGCGAAGGCGCTGTCGACGACGCGCGTGTACGTCTCGTAGGCCGCGTCCGGGGTCGCGCGCCGGTCCGTGACGTCCTTGCGGGTGGCGGCGAGGCCCTCCGCCGCGGCCACGAAGGTCCCGACGCGCACCACGACGTCGGTGCGGAACTCGCCCGACTCGGCGACGGTGTGCCGGTCGCCGAGCCGGAGCCGTCCGACGGCGGCGTCGGTGCGCCGCGCCTGCTGTTCCAGGGCGGCGCCCTGGTCGGCGGTGGGGTCGGCCAGGTAGCGGACGGCGGCGCGCCGCTCGGCCTGGAGTTCGGTGACGGCGGCCGCGACGGGGGTGCGTATCTGCTCGTCGACCCGCTGGACCCGGGTGAGCCGGGCGATGTCCTGGGCGGTGCTGACGGTCGCGAAGCCCCAGAGGGCGAGCAGGGACACGACCGGCACCATCAGGAGGGAAACGATCTTTGCGCGGACGGAGGCGGGGCGCAGGCGCGGGCGCAGCCGTCGCCGCCCGCCGTCGGGGGCGGTCACCGGGCCGGGGCCGGCGCTCGGCGGGTCCTGCAGCGCCGGCGGTTCCTCGGCCGGCGGTCCGGCGTGGGCCCGGCGGCCGCGCGCCGGGGGCGTGGGCAGCTGTGGCGCCGCCGCCTGCGGTGGTCTGCGGGGTGTGCGCATGGGCTCCTCGTTCCGGGGCGGTCCAGCGGGACGGTCGGGCGGGTCGCCGGGGCGGCGGCGCGGGGCGGGCGGCGCCCCGGGCCGCGCTCCCGGCCGCGGATCAGCGGGCGGGGGCGGGCGGCGTCGCCGATGCGGACACGGGCCGCCCCGGCACGGCCCGCCCCGACACGGCCGGAGCCTGCACTTCCGCGGCGGGCGTCGTCGCTGCGGGCGCCGTCGTCGCGGGCGCAGTGTTCGCGGACGCCGTCGTCGCGGACGCCTGGCCGCCCAGGTGCCGGGCGGCCGACGCGGAGGCGGCGCGTTCGTCGGCGGTCGGGGAGAGCGCGACGAACGCGGAGGTGATGAAGAGGTACGAACCGAGCCCGACGGCGAGCGGGAAGATGAACTGCATCGCGGTCGCCCCGTGCAGGGCCTGGTCCGAGGGCACGACGCGGACGGCGACCGCCATCATCCCGGTGTAGTGCATGCTGCTGACGGCAGCGCCCATCACGAGCGAGGCGACGGCGACGGCGGCCGGCGCCTTGATGTGGAGCGCGGCCCAGAGCGCGGCGGTGGCCGCGACGACGGCGATGGCGACCGAGAGCGCGACCGTCGGCGGGTCGTACGAGACGCTGCCGTGCAACCGCAGGGCGGCCATGCCGAGGTAGTGCATGCTGGCGACGCCAAGGCCGGTGGTGAGGCCGCCGAGGACCAGGGCGCGGCCGCGGGCCCGGCCGTAGCCGACGGCGAACACCCCGGCGCCGACGACGAGGACGGCGACGAGGAGGCTGAGGACGGTCAGCGGCACGTCGTAGTGGATCTCGGTGCCGGTGACGTTGAAGCCGAGCATCGCGACGAAGTGCATCGTCCAGATGCCGGTGCCGATGGCGGAGGCCGCGGTGAGGAGCCAGTTGCGTCGGGAGGACCGGGTCGTCGCGGTGAGCGCGCGGACGGTGCAGCGCAGCCCGAGGGCGGCGCCGATGGAAGCCATCACATATGACAGTACGGGTGTCAGCCAGCCATAGGCCGCGTGGTCGAGGTGTCCCATGGCCCCGGGACGCTAGTCCGGGTGAGGGCGCGAACAAGGGGCGCATTTCGAAAGCAGCTGGAACTGCTGGAATATGACAAAGCTACGTTCGTCTTCGACCACGGCACATGCCACCTTGCGCACCGCACGAGCGCACCGCACACACGCCCCGCACGCCCGGAACGTAACGCACGCACCCCACCACGCGTCCTGTGGGGGATCATGTCCACATGAGCGAAGACCACACGCACGTGCAGGACTTCTTCGGGGCGCGCGCCGCCGACTGGGACCGGAAGTTCCCGTCGGACGGGCCCGCGTTCACACGGGCCGTGGCCGAATTCGGCCTGCACCCCGGGGACCGCGTCCTCGACGCGGGCTGCGGGACCGGGCGCGCGCTGACCGCCCTGCGCGCCGCCGTCGGCCCGGTCGGCACGGTGCTCGGCGCGGACCTCACCCCGCAGATGCTGGCCGCCGCACTGCAGGCGGGACGCGGCGCCGAGGGCACGCTGCTGCTCGCGGACGTGGCCCGGCTGCCGCTGCGCGACGGAGCGCTCGACGCCGTGTTCGCCGCCGGGCTGATCGCGCACCTGCCCGACCCGGAGGCGAACCTGCGCGAGCTCGCCCGCGTCGTCCGCCCCGGCGGCCGGCTCGCCCTGTTCCACCCGATCGGGCGAGCGGCCCTGGCGGCACGGCACGGCCGCGAGCTGACACCGGACGACCTGCGGGCCGAGCACAACCTCGGCCCGCTGCTGGCCGGTTCGGGCTGGGACATGACCTCGTACGCCGACGAGGACGACCGCTTCCTCGTGCTCGCGGTACACCGGCCCTGAGCCGCACGCCCACCGCGTGAAGAGGTACGTCGGCACCTCGCCCGGGGTCCGGGGAGGCGCCCCGGATCACGCCGGGGGCTGGGCCTCGGCTCCGGTGGGCCGGCGGGGATGCGGCACCGGGCATCCCCCGGAGCCGGGCACGGGAAACGTGCCGAGCTCGCCCACGTCGTATCCGTGGGGGTAGCCTTTGATCTCGGGGTTCTGCCGGGCGTAGTGCGGGGCCCTGCGCGGCGGCAGCAGCCGGACGGCGCGGCCGCGCAGCTTCAGGGCGCCCCGGACCAGCCGCTTGACCTGCGGGCCGGGGCTCTCGTAGCGGAATGCGGACAGCAGCGGCTCGTCGAGGAGCGACAGGCTCAGTGCGCGCACCGCGGGGGCGAGCGGCGCCGGGTACCAGGAGGCCATCAGGCCGATGGTGGAGTCGGCGACCTTGCGGCCGCCCTCGTCCCAGCCGAAGTGTGCCTCCTCGTAGGCGTTCAGGGTCTCCTCGAACTCCTCATAGGAGCCCGGGATGTCCGTGATGCCCAGGTGACGACCGAGTTCGGCGTAGTAGTTCGCACCGGCACGGCGCTCGTGGTGGGTCATCGGACGCCAGGCGTAGGCGTCCATCCAGCGCACCGGGATCACCACGAAAGTGCACAGGACGTAGCGCATGTCCTCGTTGGTGATGTCGTAGGCGCGGTGCATCTGGTTGACGCGGCGGATCGCGGTGCGCGCGGTCTCGCTCTCGAAGCCGTGCTCCACGACGGCGTCGAGGAGCAGCGCCGTGTCGTCGTAACGCTTCTGCGGTCGGTCCGTGAACTCGGCCGTCTCGGCCAGCAGGCGGCCGATGCTCGGGACCGCGTAGGTGCGGAAGAGGGCGAGCTCCAGGGCGCGGGTGAAGTCCCAGGGGAACTCATAGGTGGCGGTGAGCCGGTAGATGGCGAGGAAGTCCTTGTCGGGGTCGAGACGGAGGATCTCCCTCAGCCGGTCGTAACGCTGCACCGGATGTCCCTTTCTGTGGCGGGTGGCCAACTCTACGTGCAGGTGGCGGGCTTGGAAATCGGCGCCCGCAGGCTCTCGACGCGAGGGTTACCCGCTGGTTAGGGTGCGCCGACGAGAGAGCGACCGGGAGGCCACGTGTCCGACGACGAAGGGGGCGGTTCGCTCTATGTGCTGAGCGCCGTGCTGCTGACCCCCGCGCAGTTCCCGGGCATCCTGGGCGACGATTTCCCCGAGGCGTGCTCGCTGCTGGGCGTGAAGCCGACGGCGCAGGGGTACGGGCTCGTGCTCGGCCAGGACGAGGAGGGCGCGCGCTGGACGGTCGTCGTGGACGACGTCTCGCTGGTGGCCATGGCGATCGCCTCATGGGACTGCGGCATGGAGTACGACCTGTCGCCGGACGAGCGGTCGATCGTGGTGTCGCTGGCGGGCTGGCCGCTGGACCTCTCCGTGGCGACGCCGGGCATCCCGGAGCCGCACGACCCGGAGCAGGGCGCCGACGGCACCGGGCGGGTGCCGCTGGCACCGCCGTCCGGCGAGGCGTGGGGACCGGTGCAGCGGCGCATGGGCGCGGACCAGGTCGCGCGGGAGTGGGCCGACTGGCGCGAGCAGGTCGCGACGGACGGCGGAGCGGCCGCCGCGGCGCACCCCGGGCTCGCGCGTGCGCTCAAGGAGGCCCTGTCGTACACGCAGAGCCCGCCGCCGCCCGGCCGGGTGCGGTCGTCCTTCGCGGGCGAGGGGGCGCGGACGCTGCGGGCGGACGGTCCCGGGTGGTCGCTGGTGGCCCGGACCGACGACGCGGCCTTCGTGCTGCTCGACGAGGAGCCGGGCGAGGTCCTCGCGGTCCCCCGCGACGGGGAACCCGGTCCGGGGCTGCCGGAGCTCGCGGAGCTGCTCGCCGCCCTGGACCGCATCGCCGTACGTCCGGCCTGAACCGAGGGAGACGCTGTGCTGGTGGAATCGGAACCGGTGGCCGTGGTGGTGGGCGGCCGCACGGAGGTGGTCGACGACGACTGGGGACGGGAGCGGTCCGTGATCCGGCTGGACGCCGGCCGGTTCGGTCCGGAGGCCCTGTACGGGTTGGCGGAGTTCTCGCACCTGGAGGTCGTCTACCACTTCGACCGGGTCCCGGTGGAGAAGATCGAGACGGGGGCCCGGCATCCCCGGGGCAACCCGGACTGGCCGCTGGTCGGCATCTTCGCCCAGCGCGGCAAGAACAGGCCGAACCGGCTGGGTGTCTCCCGGTGCCGGATCCTGGAGGTGGACGGCCTGGACGTGCACGTGGAGGGCCTGGACGCGGTCGACGGCACGCCCGTCCTCGACCTGAAGCCGTACATGACCGAATTCGGTCCGCGCGGCGAACCGAGTCAGCCGCACTGGGCGACGACGCTGATGCGCGACTACTACTGAGCCGGAGCCGGGGTCCCTGCGCGGCCGCGCCACGGCCGCGTCACGGCCGCGCCACGGCCGCGCCACGGGCCCGCCGAGGGCGTGACGCCGTCGCGCGAGCGCCCGAGGGTCAGGCCGCGCTCAGCGGCCCAGCTGCTTCCTGGACAGGCCCCGCAGGCGACGCCGCTGGGAGGAGTCCAGCAGCAGGTAGGCGGCGGCCGGAACCCCGATCAGGACCAGCAGTCCCGCCCAGAATCCGACCGTCCAGAACAACACGAGGGCTGCCGCGACCCCGGCAACCGCGACCTTGCCGCGCTTGGACATCTGCGGACACCTCCGTCTGTCGTCGTCCACCACCCCCTCAACGCGCCGCCCCGCCGGCGCGTTCCCGGCGGCGTTTCGGAAAGCCGTGTGGCCGACGCGGCGCTTGTCGGGGCCCGGTACCGGCACCACGATGGGGGGCGCTCGGGTACGCGGCCCACGGGAGGGTGGCATGGACGATCCGCCGGTGGCGCTGCCGGGCGGGGCCGACCCCGCCGAGCGGACGCGCGTGCTGAGGCGGGCGCACACCACTTTCACGCGGGACGGGCGGTTCGAGCCGGAGGTCCGGCCGGTGATCGCGAACTCCTGGCGGCGGTGCGCCCGGGCCAGGGTCAGCCCGGAGTGCACGCCCCGGGTGGAGCTGGCGGAGGCGGAGCTGCGTTCGTACCGGGCGCAGCACCCCCTGGCCCGGGCGATGCCGGTCTTCCGGGAGCTCGTGGGGGCGTTCGCGGCGCACGGGGCCTATCTGCTGGCGGTGTGCGACGCCCGCGGCAGCCTGCTGTGGGTGGAGGGCGAGGCGGACACGCTGCGGCGGGCGGAGCGGCTGGGCTTCGTACCGGGCGCGCGCTGGGCGGAGACGGCGATGGGCACGAACGCGCCCGGCACGGCGGTCGCCGTCGGGGAGCCGGTCCAGGTGTTCGGGGCCGAGCACTTCAGCCGCCGGGTCCACCCCTGGACGTGTGCGGCGGCTCCGGTGCGCGATCCCCGGACCGGCCGGCTGCTCGGGGCGGTAGACATCACCGGCGGGGACGGTCTGGCCCATCCGCACTCCCTCGCCTTCGTGCAGGCGGTGGCCCGGGCCGCGGAGGGCCGGCTGGCGCTGCTGGACCCTTTTCCGCCCCCCGCCGGGGACAGCCTGACGGCCCTCGGCCGGGACGAGGCGCTGCTGGTCCGCGGCGGCGCCCGGCTCCGTCTGGGGCGGCGGCACAGCGAGATCATGGCGCTGCTCGCGCACCATCCGGCGGGGCTGTCGGGAGAGGAGCTGGCGATCGCGCTGTACGAGGACGAGTCGGTGTCACCGGTGACGCTGCGCGCGGAGATGTCACGGCTGCGCGGACTGCTGGGGGACCGCGCCCCGCTCTCGCGCCCGTACCGGACGACGGCGCCGCTGGAGGCCGACTTCACCGTCGTGACCCGGCACCTGGCGGCGGGCGCCGTGTCGGCGGCCCTGCAGCACTACGCCGGGCCGCTGCTCCCCGGCTCGACCGCGCCGGGCATCGTCCGGCTGCGGCGCCGGATCGAGGACCAGGCGCGGGCCGCGGTGATCGCCCGGGCGGACGCGGGACTGCTGACCGACTGGGTGTGCACGCCCTGGGGCGCGGACGACGCCGCGGTGTGGCGGGCGCTGGCCGCGGCGCTGCCGCCGGAGGCGCGCCCGGCCGCGCTGGCCCGCGTACGCGCCCTCGACGGCGAACTCGGCACCGGCGCCGCGCCCGCACCCCGCCCCGGACCGACGGCGGCCCGGCGGGAGCCGGCGCGGCCGCGCCGTGCAACGTATCCGCAACCTGCCCGCTCCTAGCCTCCTCCCGAGCGCCGTCCGACGGCGGGCGGCGCCCGGCAAGGGGAGGACAACCATGGCCCGTTACGCTGCGCCCGGTACCGAGGGCGCGCTGATGTCGTACGCGTCCCGCTACGGCCACTTCATCGGCGGCGAGTACGTCGAACCCGCTCTCGGCCGGTACTTCGCCAACCCCTCCCCCGTCAACGGCCAGACGTTCACCGAGGTGGCGCGCGGTACGGCCGAGGACGTGGAGCGGGCCCTGGACGCGGCCCACGCGGCGGCGCCGGCCTGGGGACGCACCCCGGTCGCCGAGCGGTCGACGATCCTGCTGCGCATCGCGGACCGGATGGAGCAGCACCTGGAGGCCCTGGCTGTCGCGGAGACCTGGGAGAACGGCAAGCCGGTCCGGGAGACGCTCGCCGCTGACATGCCGCTGGCCATCGACCAGTTCCGCTACTTCGCGGGTGCGCTGCGCGCCCAGGAGGGCGCCCTGAGCCAGCTCGACGACGACACCGTCGCGTACCACTTCCACGAACCGCTGGGCGTGGTCGGGCAGATCATCCCGTGGAACTTCCCCATTCTGATGGCGGCGTGGAAGCTGGCTCCGGCGCTGGCGGCCGGGAACACGGTGGTGCTGAAGCCGGCCGAGCAGACCCCGGCCTCGGTGCACTACTGGCTGAGCCTGGTGGCGGACCTGCTGCCGCCGGGCGTGGTGAACATCGTCAACGGCTTCGGTGAGGAGGCGGGCAAGCCGCTGGCGTCGAGTCCGCGCGTGGCGAAGATCGCGTTCACGGGGGAGACGTCCACCGGCCGGCTGATCATGCAGTACGCGGCGGAGCACCTCAAGCCGGTCACCCTCGAACTCGGCGGCAAGAGCCCGAACCTCTTCTTCGACGACATCTGGACCACCGACGACGACCTGCGCGACAAGGCGCTGGAGGGGTTCACCATGTTCGCCCTGAACCAGGGCGAGGTGTGCACGAGCCCCTCACGCGCACTGATCGAGCGCGGCCGGTACGGGGACTTCCTGGACGCGGCCGTGGCCCGGACCGAACTGATCGTGCCGGGGAACCCGTTGGACACGGCCACGATGATCGGCGCGCAGGCCTCCAAGGAGCAGCTGCGGAAGGTCCTGTCGTACGTGGAGATCGGCCAGAAGGAGGGCGCGAAGATCCTCACGGGCGGCCGGCGGATCGACCAGGACGGGGATCTGGCGGGCGGCTTCTACGTCGAGCCGACCATCTTCGAGGGAGACAACCGGATGCGGATCTTCCAAGAGGAGATCTTCGGCCCGGTGGTGTCCGTGACCTCGTTCCGGGACTTCGACGACGCCGTCCGCATCGCCAACGACACCGCGTACGGACTGGGCGCCGGCGTATGGACGCGGGACATCAACACGGCCTACCGCGCGGGCCGTGCCATCCAGGCGGGCCGCGTCTGGACGAACTGTTACCACGCGTACCCGGCACACGCCGCCTTCGGCGGCTACAAGCAGTCGGGCATCGGCCGCGAGACCCACAAGATGATGCTGGAGCACTACCAGCAGACCAAGAACCTGCTGGTCAGCTACTCGCCGAAGAAGCTCGGCTTCTTCTGAGCGGCTCCGGCGAGGCAGGCCCCCGCCCTGTCTGGTCCACCGGTCAGGGCAGGTCGGGCAGTGGACGGGTGGAGATTTCGTGGGCCTCGTCCGCCGGGAGTCCGAGCATGCGCAGGATCATCTCGGCCATCTGCTCACCGGCCGCGGCGTCGAGGTCGCGCGCCGAGTTGAGCTGGATCAGACCGATCAGCGCGCCGCCGACCGCCGACAGGGCCACGAGCGGGTCTTCGAAGGTGAAGCGGCCGGACGCCTTGCCGACCTCCAGGTCTCGGAGGGCGCGCGGGCCGAGCCCGGTGGCGGCGTTGATGTGGGGCAGGCCCCGCAGGCGCAGGATCTGGGTGATCTCGGGATGCGAGGCGGCCAGCCGCAGAGTGAGGCGGATGCTGGCGGCGAAGACCGCGGCAGGGTCGTCGATGCCCTCGGTGACACGGTCGAGCAGCTGGCCGTACTCCTCCAGTGCGTCGCCGACCGCCGCGTCGAACAGGTCGTTCTTGGTGTCGAAGTGGTTGTAGAACGTGCCGAAGCCCACGTCGGCGCGGTCGGCGATCTCCTGGATGCTGGCCGAGGTCTCGCCGGTCTCGGCCAGGATCTGCCGCGCGGCGCCGATCAGCGCCTGGCGGGTGCGCGCCCGGCGGCGTTCGAAGCGGTTCGCGGTCGCCGGGCCGTCGCTGGTGTCGGGCTGGTTCTGCATCCCGCCAGTCTAGGCGCATTCAGATCTGATGATTCCATCACTTCGACACTTGACGTTTGGGGCACTCAAGTCTGATGCTTCTATCAATTAAGAGCTTCTCATCAGAAGCGTGTCCGTTCGAGCCACCACTGACGGAGCCCCCATGTCGGACGACCGAGCCCGCCCACCCGGACCCACCACCGCACACCAGGACCTGCACAGCGAGCACGGGCCGCTGCGCGGGGAACACCTCGGCCGCGCCCGCCAGCCCGTGATCAAGGTGGCGGACCTGGCCTGGCTGGAGTTCGAGAAACCCGACCTGGCCCGCGCCGAGGTGTTCGCCCGCGACTTCGGCTTCGCCGTCGCCGCGCGCACCAGCCGGGCGCTGTATCTGCGCGGCACCCTGCCCGGCTCGGCGTGCGTGGTCGTGCGCCACGGCAGCACCTCGCGGTTCCTCGGCCCGGCCTTCCGCGCCGCCGAGCGCGCGGACCTGGACCGCCTGACCCGGGCCACCGGCCGTCCGGTCCGCGAGCTCGGGGAGTTCGGCGGCGGGCGGGTCGTGGACCTGGTCGACCCGTCCGGCTTCCCGGTCCGCGTCGTCCACGGCACCGAGCAGCTCCCGGCCCTGCCCGAACAGCCCCCGCTCCCGCTCAACTTCGGCGGCCGCCGCATCCGGACCAACACCACCCAGCGCCCGCCGCGCGAACCCGCCCGGATCCAGCGGCTCGGCCACGTGGTCCTGGAGACGCCGCGGTTCACCCGGGCCCTGGACTGGTACCTGGGGACCCTCGGTCTGATCGTCAGCGACTTCCTGTTCCTGGACGGCCGGCGCGACCGCGGGCCCATGATGGCGTTCATCCGCTGCGACCAGGGCAGCACGCCGGTCGACCACCACACCCTCGCGATGCACCTGGGTCCGCGCACCGGCTACGTCCACTCCGCCTACCAGGTCACCGACCTCGACGCGATCGCCGTCGGCGGGCAGTACCTCGCCGAGCGCGGCTACCGGCGCAGCTGGGGCATCGGCCGGCACATCCAGGGCAGCCAGCTCTTCGACTACTGGCGCGACCCGGACAGGCTGATGGTCGAGCACTTCGCCGACGGCGACCTGTTCGACTGCGACCTGGAACCCGGCTGGGCCCCGATGTCCGCGAGCGGCCTGGCCCAGTGGGGACCGCCCGCCACCCGCGACTTCCTCGGCGCCAACCCCACCCCCGCTCTGATCCGCGAGGTGGTGCGCGCGCTGCGCGCCGACAACGAGATCGATCCCGGCCGTCTGCTGGGCTTGATGAAAGCGATGAACCGATGAGCGTCAACGTCCTGCGCGCCGCCGACGGCTGGTACGCCGTCCGCGAGCAGCGCGCCGTCCGGGTCCGGACCGCGGCCGCCACCACCGCCGAGCTGCTGGCCGACCGGGGCGCCGTCACCGCCGCCGTACACGGCACCGACCCCGGCGTGCCGGTCGCCGACCTCTCGGTCCTCTCCCCGGTCACCCCGGGGCGCCGGGTCGTGGCCCAGATGGCGAACTTCGTCTCGCACGCGGCCGATGCGGGCCTTGACCCGAAGCGCGTCCCGCTCGCGTTCTTCCGCAAGGCGTCCGGGTCGGTCAGCGGCCCGTACGAGGACATCGTCAAGCCGGCCCACGTGCGGCTGCTCGACTACGAGGTGGAGATCGGCCTCGTCATCGGGGCACCGCTCCCGGTCGGCACCAACGTCTCCGCCGCGAACCTCGCCGACCACGTCGCCGCCCTCGTGGTCACCAACGACATCTCCGCCCGGGACCTGCAGCTGCCCAAGACCCAGTTCTACGAGGCCAAGTCCTACCCCACCTTCACCCCCACCGGGCCGGCGCTGGTGGTGCTGGAGGAGGGCGACCTCGACCGGTTCGCCGAGCTGCGGCTGCGCCTGTGGGTCAACGGCGAGCTGCGGCAGGACATGCCCGCCTCCGACATGATCTACCGGCCGCTCGAAGCCCTCCGGGCACTCAGCGGCTTCCAGCGGCTGGACCCCGGCGACCTGCTGCTCACGGGCACCCCGGTCGGCACCGCGCTCAGCGCGCCGCCCAGGCCGGTCGAGATCCTGAGCTCGCTGCTGCCGGCCGCGACCAAGTGGCGCCTGTTCTTCAAGTCCCAGGCCAAGAACCCCAAGTACCTTCGGGACGGCGACCTGGTGGAGGCCGCCGTCGCCACCGACGACGGCACGCTCGACCTGGGGCGCCAGCGCACGACGGTGAGGTACGCGCGGTGACCGAGGACCTGCTGTGGCCCCGCTACCGCGGCCCCGACGACCTGCCCTCGATCGAGGCGATCCCGCTGGAGACGCGCGGTCTGCCCGGCTCCACCTACGACCTGCTCGTGCGCGCGGCGAGCACCTGGCCGGACCGCACAGCCCTGACGGTGCTGCCCGACGCTGCCCGGTGGCGCGGGCCGGCCCGGCTGACGTTCGCCGGCCTGCTGGAGCGGGTGCACCGCTACGCGAACCTGCTGCACCGTCTCGGGGTGCGGCGTGGCGACGCCGTAGCCCTGATGTCGCCCAACTGCGCTGAACTCATACCGGCCACTCTGGCTGCCCAGCTCGCCGGGATCGCCGCGCCGCTGGGCGGCGCACTCGCCCCAGACCACCTGGGCGAACTGCTGCGGCGCTCCGGCGCACGGGTCCTCATCGCCGCAGGACCCGAGCTGGCCGCGGAGGTGTGGGCGAAGGTCCCCGAGCTGACCGGCGCGCTGGACGCGGTCCTGGTGCTCCGCCCCACGGGGGCCCAGGCCACTGCGGCGCCGCTGCCGGATCTCGACGGAGTCCTGGTCGGCGAACTGGCGGAACTGTCCCAAGACGAGGACGCGTCCGGCTTCGCGGGCGAGACACCCTCGGCGGGCGACCTGGCGGCGTTCTTCCACACCGGTGGTACGACGGGCACCCCGAAGCTCGCGGCGCACACCCACGCGGGCGAGGTCGCCAACGCCTGGATGATCGCTGCCAACTCGATGCTCGACGGCGACGCCGTCGTCTTCGCCGCCCTGCCCCTGTTCCACGTCAACGCCCTGGTCGTGACACTGCTGGCGCCGCTGTTCAAGGGCCAGCAGGTGGTGTGGGCAGGACCACTCGGCTATCGCGAACCGGCCCTGTACGGGGAGTTCTGGTCGATCGTCGAGCACTACGGCATCACCGCCATGAGCGCCGTGCCGACCGTCTACCAGGTGCTCGCCCAGTGCCCCGTCGGCGCGGCGGACATCAGCAGCCTGCGGTATGCCATGGTCGGCGCGTCACCGCTGCCCGACGCCGTGCGCACCACGTTCGAGGCCCGCACCGGGGTGACGCTGGTCGAGGGCTACGGCCTGACCGAGGCCACCTGCGCCAGCGCCCGCAGCTTCCCCGACGCGCCGCGCCCCGGCGCTGTCGGGCAGCGCATGCCCTACCAGCACGTGAAGGTCGTCCACCCGGAATCGGGGGTGGAGCTGGCCGCCGGGCGGACCGGCCTGCTGGCGATCGGCGGCCCGACCGTGTTCGCCGGTTACGTCACCGGCCGCGACGACCGAGGCCGTCCGGTCCTCGCCGGCCTCGGCAAGCTCGTGGACGGCTGGCTCGACACCGGCGACCTGGCCCGTCTCGACGCAGACGGGTTCGTCCACCTGGCCGGCCGCGCCAAGGACCTGATCATCCGCGGCGGCCACAACATCGACCCGGCCGCCATCGAGGACGCGCTGCTCGCCCACCCGCACGTCACCGGCGCCGGCGCGGTCGGACGCCCGGACCCGCACGCGGGCGAGGTCCCGGTGGCCTACGTGACCCTCGCGCCGGAAGCGGACGTGAGCGAGGACGAGCTCCGCCGGTGGGCAGCCGAGCGCGTCCCGGAACCCGCAGCCGCCCCGAAGTCCGTCACCATCCTCGCCGCGCTGCCGGTGACCGATGTCGGCAAGCCCTACAAACTCCCCCTGCGGGCCGACGCCACCCGACTCGCCGTAGCGGAGGCCCTGGCCGGCCACGGCCACGACGCCCACGTCGACGCGGCGATCGAGGACGGCTCCGTCCTCGTGTCCGTCGCCGCCGGCACCGGTGACCGCGAGGCCATCAGCGCCGTCCTCGACCAGTACGCCCTGCGCTGGACCTGGTCCCGGCCGACGCCCGGACCGGTGACGTCATGACCGCCCGCACCATCCCGGTCGTCGTCATCGGCGCCGGCCCCACCGGACTGACCGCGGCGACACTGCTGGGCCAGTACGGCGTCGAGACCCTCGTGCTGGACCGCTGGGAATCGGTCTACCCTCTGCCGCGGGCGGTCCACCTGGACGACGAGATCCACCGGCTGCTCGGCCGCCTCGGCGTCGCCGAGGAGTTCGCCGCGATATCCCGTCCCGCCCACGGCCTGCGGCTCCTGGACCGCGAGCTGCGGGTGCTGGCCGAGGTCCGGCGCGGCGCGGACCTGGGCCGCCACGGTCATCCCGAGGCCAACATGTTCGACCAGCCCCAACTGGAGGAGCTGCTGCGCACCAACCTCGAACGGCACCCGACGGTCACCCTGCGCGGCAACGTGGACGTCACCGCGGTGGAGCAGTCCGGCGGCGGCCCGGTGCGGGTACGGCTCACCGACCGGAGCACCGGCGAGACCAGCAGCGTGACCGCCGGCTACGTGCTCGGCTGCGACGGGGCCAACAGCCTGACCCGCTCGACGATCGGGTCCACCATGCACGACCTCGGGTTCGCACAGCGCTGGCTGGTCGTCGACGTCGCCACCGACACCGACCTGCACCAGTGGGAAGGCGTGCACCAGGTCTGCGACCCGGTGCGTGCGGCCACCTACATGCGCATCGGCGCACGCCGCTACCGCTGGGAGTTCCAGCTCCTGCCCGGTGAAGGCGCCGACGACTACCGCGACATGACCCGCCTGCACCCCCTCATCCGGCCCTGGACCGGCAACGTCCCCGCAGACGAGCTGGAGATCGTCCGCACGGCCGAGTACACCTTCCGCGCTCAGATCGCCGACCGCTGGCGCAAGCAGCGCGTCTTCCTGCTCGGCGACGCCGCCCACCTCACCCCGCCCTTCATCGGCCAGGGCATGGGCGCCGGCCTGCGTGACGCCGCCAACCTCACCTGGAAGCTCGCCGCGGTCCTCGACAGCCGTCTACCCGAACACGTGCTGGACAGCTACGAGGCCGAACGCAGGCCCCACGCCCGCTCGATGATCACCCTCGCCAAGCTGGTCGGCACCGCCATGACCGCGGGCGGGGACACCGGCAGTGCCCTTCGCCGTCTGCTCGCACCCCGCCTGCACCGGCTGCCCGGCCTGAGCAACCGCATTCTCGACAGCCGGACCCCGGCCCTGCACCGCTCAGCCCTGGTCGACCGCGGACTGCTCGGGCTCGGCCTCGCGGGACGCCTGTGCCCCAACGCCCCGTTGCCGGACGGCCGACGCCTCGACGACCCGGCCGCGGGCCGCTACGCGCTGGTCACCTCCGCAGCCGTCACCCCCGCACTGCGCTCAGAGGTCCACGACCGCGGCGGTGTCCTGGTCACCGCCCCGCCCGGCACCGCCCTGCACCGCTGGCTCCGCCGGGGCCACACCGCAGCGGCACTGGTCCGCCCCGACGGCACCGTCCAACGCACCGCACCCGACCCGAAGACCCTGTGCGGGCTCCTGCCCGCCCCGAGTTCCTGCGGGCGTGTCCGGGCGTGATTCCCTGTCAGTGCGAGGGCGCGCTGACGGACGCGGCACAGGACCGGTGGTTACTCGTCATTCCTGCCCCCCGCGGAGGCGGGGGGCTCCTCGTCACCGGAGCGGTCACCCGCCCCGGTGCGCGGGCCCCGATCCGTCACCGCGTGCGGCGACGGCCGTCCGAGCCCGCTGCTCCTCGCGAGCGGAACCGACGTCCCGTTCCAGGGGTGTGCGGCTCACGGCCGTCGCGAAGTCCTCCAGGGCCCGCTTCTGCAGTTCCGCCCCGCGCCGCACCACCGGACTCCGGTCCCCGGTCGCGCCTTCCCACGCGTCGAGCGCCTCCTCCACGCGCCGCCAGTTCGGATTCCTGCGCTCGCGTACGTCGACTGCCGCCTGTGCGGTACCCGCCTCCAAGGCCTCGGCGAACCGCTCCGCCCCGGGGTTGAAACGGCCGCTGTCCGCCTGCGGGACGTGGCTCTCCATGAGCATCGCCGCCCGGCCGAATCCCTTGAGCGCCTCCTGCGCCTCGTCCGCCTCGCGTGACGTCAGGCCCCTGGGGCGGACCGGTTCCTGCTTTGCCCGGTCGTAGGCCCCCTGCCAGGCGGCACGCGCCTCCCTGCTGGCCAGCAGGGCCCCTCGCATGTCAGCCTGATGCTCCGGGGTCGGTTCCGCGTAGTTGCGGAGCACCGCAGCCGCGTAGCGGCCGTTGGCTGCGAGCCAGTCCGCAAGCCGGTCCGGCAGCCGGGGAGTCTCCCAAGCGGGGAACACCATGTACGCCACCATGGCCAGCGCGCCGCCGAGCATGGTGAGCACCACCCGATCCGGCACCGTCTGTTCCCAGGCCTGACCGCCCATGCCGAGCAGGAAGACGACGTACGCGGCGGTGAAGCACTGGGAGTAGGCGTAGCCAGTGCGGATCAGCATGTACGACAGGCCCGCCGAGGCCACCGCCAGCACGCCGAAGGCATGGGCGTCCGGGCCCAGGGCCCGGACCACGCCGGTGGCGAGCGCGACTCCCACCAGGGTCCCGGCGAGACGGGCCACCGCGCGCGCGTACGTCCGGTGGAAGTCCGGCCGCATCACCATCACCGACGCGATGGGCGCCCAGTAGCCGTGACCCAGGGGAAGCCGCGAGGCGATCAGGTAGCCGGCTGTGGCCACCGCCGCGAGGCGGACGGCGTGCCGGAACACGGGCGAGTCCGGGCGGAGCTCACGGCGGACCGACCGGACGACGATCGGGATCAGCCGGAACATCGTCGGGCGCACCAGGAGCTGGGCCCCCGTGGGGCGGGGCTGCTCGGGCGTCTTCCCGCGCGCGCCGCCGCACCGGGCGATCTCCAGGGCCTCACCGAGCAGTTCGACGAGCCGCTCCGCTGCATGCCGCGCGGGCCCCTCCAGCACCTCGGCCTCCTCGTCGATGCGCAGGACGTCCGTGCTCCGGGCCGGCACCTCGGCGGGGGTGCCGCGGCGGATCGAACGGGCGGCCGCGTCCAGGACATCTGCGGCCGCGGCGAGCAACTCCCGCGCGCGGTCCCGCCCGGGACCCTCCGCCGGGGCGCCGACGTCCGGGTCGGCGAGCGCGGCGACGACCGGCCGGATGCGCTCGGCGAGTCCCCGGGGGCCGTGGAGGGCGGCGGGCCGCGTGCGGGCCTGTGACGGTGTGACTGCGGCCGCCTCCCGGGCCGTCATCAACGGCTCCGGGTCGAAGGGGGCGGTCGGGTCGTTCCGCAGTCGGCGGGCGTAGTCCGCCACGGCGGCCAGGGCGTCGGCGAGCGCGTCACGATGCCTCCCCCAACGGCGGATCGGGAACAGAAAGATCAGCACGGCCTGCGCCACGCCTCCCAGCGCGATGATCACGGCGTGCTCCAGGGCGCGCCCGACGCTCGAGGGCAGGGTGACGGTCACCAGCATGCTGCCGACGGTCGTCGCTGCGACGATCCCAGCGGTCGACCCGACGGCCCACGCCATCCCCGCGGCAAAGGTCCAAACGGCCAGGAGCGGGAGGAACGTAACGAGTCGCCCTGCTGCCAGGTAGCCCACGAACGTACTGAACGCCAGACCCGCGCCCGCGCCGATCGCGATCACCTTGCGGGGGCGCCAGGTGCGCTGGAAGGTGGCTCCGCCCGCGGAGTAGGCGCCAAGGGCGGCGGAGGCGGCGTATGCGGGGGAGGCCAGCCACAGCGCCGGCCCGATGACGAGCGCCATCCCGGCCGCCGTGCGCAGCGCGAGCAGGGGCTCCAGCCGCGTCTCCTCGATCGTGAGTCCGGATCGCACGACTTCCCCGAAGGACCGCAGCCACATCACGCCGTGAGCGTAGCCGGAACACCCTGCCGGGTCCGGGCGGCAGCGCCGTCGCCCGCTGACGGCCGTTCGCGCCGGCATCGGTTCACTTGCAGGACTGGTCACCGTGGTCGTACGGGAGCAGGTGTTCCTCCTCGCCGCGGGCCCAGGTGCTTCCACGGCAGTGCCGAGCCGTGCTCGTGACGTCTTGGCCAGCACGCTCTTCCCGACGCCGGCGGGGGTGAGGAAGACGAACGAGCGCGACAGGGCGGTGGGCGCGGCTACAGCTTGAGGTGTCACACCCATTGCCGGTGTGCGGCGCCGTGGCAGGACCGGACCTGCTCCCACCGGTCGGTGCCCTCGGTCCAGGCGCCTTCGCCGTGGGTGAGCCACTGCTCCAGGGAGGGCTTCCGTTCCCGAACCGGCCGGCGGGCGTGCGTCCCTGCCCGACCGCCTCGCCGTGGGCGGAACAGGTTCAGCGGATGGCCGTCGCCGTCTCCCGGACGGGGCCCGCGGTCCGTCGTCGTTGCCGCCGCGGGGAGCCGCGTCGGTCGCGCCGCTTCTCATCCGCCTCCCGCGACCCTCGACCGGACCTTGCCGCGGGCATCGGCGGCGTCATCTGCGAGCAGGGCCAGCTCGGCGAGTTCGCGGCACTCCGCCAGGGTGTGGGCGGCCAGTGCCGCCCGTACCTCGGGGAGCGAGGCGGGCGCGGCCGACAGGCTGGTGATGCCGAGGCCGACCAGCACCAGGGCGAGCGTCGGGTCGGCGGCCGCCTCACCGCACACGCCGATCGGACGGCCGTGTTCGGCCGCGGACCGGGCGGCGGAGGCGACCAGCGTGAGCAGGGCCGGCTGCCACGGGTCGAGGAGCTCGGCGAGGGAGCCGAGCGTGCGGTCGGCCGCGAAGGTGTACTGGGCCAGGTCGTTGGTCCCGATGCTGAAGAAGTCGCAGACCTCCGCCAGCCGGTCGGTCCGCAGGGCGGCCGCCGGGACCTCGATCATGGCGCCGGCCAGCGGCAGGCCGTGCGCGCGGACCCGGGCGGCGAACTCGGCCGCCTCGGACGGCACCGACACCATCGGGGCCATCACCCAGACCTGCGCGGCGCCGTCCTCGGCGGCCTCGGCGATCGCGGCGAGCTGGGTCTCCAGCAGATGGGGGTCGCGGGCGGCCGTGCGCAGGCCGCGGACGCCGAGGGCCGGGTTCTCCTCATCGGCGGCCGTGGCGAAGAGCAGCGGTTTGTCCGCCCCCGCGTCGAGCGTGCGGACGACGACCCGGCGGCCGGCGAAGGCCGCGAAGACCCGCCGGTAGGCGGTGGCCTGTTCGGCGAGGCCCGGTGCCTCGGCGCGGTCCAGGAAGAGGAACTCGGTGCGGAACAGGCCCACGCCCTCGGCGTCGGCCGCGGCCGCGCCGGGCAGCTCGTGCGGCGCTCCGAGGTTGACGAGGAGTGCGACCGGATGGCCGTCCGCCGTCCGGCCCGGCCCCTGGACCCGGGCCGTCAGCTCGCGGCGGCGGCGCTCCCGTTCGGCGGCCCGCCCGAGCGACTCCGGGCTCGGGTCGGGCTCGACCACGCCGTCCGCGCCGTGCACCAGGACCTGCCGGCCGTCCTGGAGCTCCATGGCGCCGGCGCAGCCGACCACGGCGGGGACGCCGAGTGCCTTGGCGAGGATGGCCGTGTGACTGGTCGGCCCGCCGCGGACGGTGACCAGGGCCAGCACCCGGGCGGGGTCGAGCAGCGCCGTGTCGGCGGGCGCCAGGTCTTCGGCGACCAGGACGTACGGGTGTCCCGGGTCAGGCAGACCGGGCACGGGCAGGCCCAGCAGGTGCGCCACCGCGCGGTCGCGCAGGTCGTCCAGGTCGGCGACGCGTTCCGCGAAATGACCGCCGGCGGCGGCCAGCGCGGTGCGGAATCCGTCGAAGGCGGTGGCGAGCGCGTGGGCGCCGTCGGTACCCCGTTCGGCCAGGGCGGCCGCCGCGTCGGCGAGGACCGGATCGGCGGCCATCATGGCCTGCGCGGCGAGCACGTCGCAGCCGGGGCCGCGCACGCGGGCGGCTCGCTCGTTCAGATCGGTGACGACCGCCGCGAGGGCGGCGCGGACCGCCGCCGCCTCGGCGGCCGGGTCGGCGACGGGCCTCGGTGCGGGCAGCGCGGGTACGGACGCCATCCGGGCGACCGGGCCCGCCGCGCTGCCCGCACCGACGCCGATCCCGCGGATCGGCTCGCTCATGCCGCTGCGTCGAGGTCGGAGGCGAGCAGGTCGGCAAGCGCCTTCAGCGAGTCCTGGGCCTGGTCGCCGGTCGCGGTGAGCTCCAGGGCCTCGCCGCAGCCGGCGGCGAGGGCGAGGACGGAGAGCAGGCTGCGGGCGTCGACCGGGACCTGCCCCGGGCGGCCGACGGTGACCTTGACCGGCTGGCGGGCGGCGGCCTGGACGAACAGCGAGGCCGGGCGGGCGTGCAGGCCGCTCCGGGAGCCGACGGTGACCTGGATCGAGTGCATGGGAGGTCCTTGGAGGAGATGAGCGGAGGAGACGGGCGCCGACCCGGGTGGGATCCGGGTCGGCCGGGGAGTGGGTCACGGTGGCCGGACCCGGTCTCCGCGGTACGGGGGCGGTGGCGGAGGGCGGGGCGGACCGTGGTTCCAAGCCCGTCAGCGTGTTGTTTCGATTGGTTCTACGTCCGATTGCCGAGCAATGTCAACACATTCGGGCAATTTCAAAGATGAGCGCAAAGCCGGTACGACCTCTTGCGTTTTCATTCGAAGCGCGTATGGTCGGCCTGAAGCAAGCGCGAACAGACATGAAACGGACCCAATCCCACATGTACGCACCCGAGCGGCAGCAAGAGATCCTCCGCCTCGCGCAGAAGCAGGGCAGGGTGGACGTGCCGACACTCGCCGAGGACTTCGGCGTCACGCAGGAGACCATCCGGCGTGACCTGAGCGCCCTCGACCGGGCCGGTCTGCTGCACCGGGTGCACGGCGGCGCGCTGCCCGCCGGCGCGCTGCACCTGGAGCCCGGTCTGGCCGAACGGGACTCCACGGCCGCGACCGAGAAGGAGCGCATCGCCAAGGCGGCCCTCGACCTGCTGCCCGCCGAGGGCAGCGTGATCCTTGACGCCGGGACGACCGTCTCCCGGCTGGCCGGCCTGCTGCCCGCCGACAGCAGGCTCACCGTCGTCACCAACGCGCTCCCGGTCGCCGCCCGGCTGGCCGACCACCCCGGGCTCACCCTCCACCTGGTGGGCGGCCGACTGCGCCACCGCACCCAGGCCGCCGTCGACGCGTGGGCGCTGCGCGACCTGGCGGACGTCCACGCGGACGTCGCGGTGATCGCCACCAACGGCTTCTCCCCGGAGGGCGGCCTCTCGACGCCGGACCTCGCCGAGGCAGCCGTGAAACGGGCGATGCTCACCGGTGCCCGGCGGGTCGTCCTGGTGGCCGATTCCTCCAAGTACGGCGCCCGCCACTTCGCCCGCTTCGGCTCGCTGGACCAGGTGGACGTGCTGGTCACGGACACCGGTCTGACCGACGAGCAGGCCGCCGGAATCGAGAACCACGGACCGGAAGTCATCCGCGCATGATCGTCACCATCACCCCGAACCCCAGCCTCGATCGCACCTACGAACTGGGAACCCTCGTCCCCGGCGAAGTCAACCGGGCCTCGCACGACCGGCTCGACCCGGGCGGCAAGGGCGTCAACGTCTCCCGCGCGCTCACGGCCGCCGGCCACCGCACCAGCGCGGTCCTTCCACTGGGCGGCCTCTCCGGACAGCTGCTCGCCGACCTGTTGCGCCACCAGGGCATCGACGTCGCGGCGGTCGCGATCTCGGGCGACACCCGGATCAACGTCTCGATCGCCGAGCTCGGCGGCAGCCTCACGAAGATCAACGCCGTGGGCCCCGAACTCAGCGCCGCCGAGTCGGCCGCCCTGCTCGCGCTCGTCCGCGACGCCCAGAAGACCGGCCAGGGCACCGGGAGCGACGTGCAGTGGCTCGCCTGCTGCGGCAGCCTGCCGCGCGGTCTGGCACCCGAGTGGTACGCGGAAGTGGTCGCCCAGGTGCACTCGGGTGGCGCCCGGATCGCCCTCGACACCTCCGGTCCCGCGCTGCTGGCCGCGCTCTCGGCCCGCCCCGACGTGGTCAAGCCCAACCGGGAGGAACTCGCGGAGGCCGTGGGCCGCCCGGTCCGCACCGTCGGCGACGCCGTGGACGCGGCCAGGGAGCTGCGCGAGCGCGGCGCCCAGCAGGTCCTCGCCAGCCTCGGTGCGGACGGCATGCTGCTCGTCGCCGAGGAGAGCTGGTACGGCACCGCACCGGTCGCCGCCGTCCGCAGCGACGTGGGAGCGGGCGACGCCTCGCTCGCGGGCTTCCTCGGCGCCGGCGGCACCGGCCCCGAGGCCCTCGTGGCGGCGCTGGCGCACGGCGCCGCCGCCGTACAACTGCCGGGGAGCGTCATGCCGACCCCGGCCCATCTGGACCCGGCCGCGGTGGTCGTGACGGCGGACCTCCCGCTCGACCGACCGCTCCGCGGTTGAGAACTGCCTCCTGAGGACGGCTTCGCCCTCAGGAGGCAGAACGCCGCCCGACCGTGTGGGACGGAAGGGCACCGATTCCCGGGGGCAAGGGACACTGTCAGGAACCAGTCGAAGGATCGACACGATGACCGACACGATGAGCGAGACCAGCGGGCTGATCACGCCCGCACTCGTCGATCTCTACCTCGCCCCCGAGGACAAGAACGAAGCCCTCCGCGTCCTCGCCCAGCGGCTCGTCGCCGAGGGCCGGGTCACCGACCTCGACGGCTTCCTCGCCGACGTCGCCGCCCGGGAGGCCCAGGCACCGACCGGAATGGGTGACGGGATCGGCATCCCGCACTGCCGGTCGCCCCACGTCACGCAGCCGAGCCTGGCCTTCGGCCGCAGCGCCCGGGGTGTGGACTTCGACGCCCCGGACGGACGGCCCGCCGACCTGATCTTCATGATCGCGGCTCCGGCCGGTGCGGACGACACGCATCTGCAGATCCTCGCCGCGCTGGCCCGCCGCCTCATGGACCCCGCTTTCACCGGCGCCCTGCGCGACGCCGAGAGCCCGAGCGCGGTCGCGGCGCGGATCAACGGCGAGGAGCCGCCGGCTGCCGTTGCGGAGACGGCCGAGGCTTCGGAGGCGGTCGCGGCCCTGGGGGCGACCGCCGCGACGGAAACGGCCGCCTCCGACGGCGGGCTGCGGCTCGTCGCGGTGACCTCCTGCCCGACCGGCATCGCCCACACGTACATGGCCGCCAAGGCCCTGGAACAGGCAGCCGCCCGGTCGGGGGCGCGGATCCAGGTCGAGACCCAGGGGTCGGCCGGGACGACGCCGCTCGACCCCGAGGTCATCGCGGCAGCCGACGCGGTGATCTTCGCCCATGACGTGGAGATACGGGACCGGGCCCGCTTCGCCGGCAAGCCGACCGTGGACGTGGGCGTCAAGGCCGGGGTCAACCGCGCCGACGACCTGATCGCGCAGGCCGCCGGACTGGTCAAGGCAGCCGACGGGGGCGCGCGTACCGCCACCACCCCGGTCGCCGCGCCGAGCGCACCTTCGGGCGAGCACTGGGCGCAGCGGCTGCGCACCTACCTGATGACGGGCGTCAGCTACATGATCCCGTTCGTCGCGGCCGGCGGACTGCTGATCGCGCTCGCCTTCGCGATAGGCGGCTACCAGATCGCCTCCGCGCCGTCCGTACTGGGCCACTTCGACTGGACCTCCTCGCACAGCTGGGCGGCGATGCTGTTCCAGACCGGCAAGACCTCCTTCGGCTTCCTGGTCCCCGTCCTCTCCGGGTACATCGCCTGGGCGATCGCGGACCGGGCGGCGCTGGCCGCCGGCATCGCCGGCGGCGCCGTCTCGGTGGCGGTCGGCGCGGGCTTCCTCGGCGGCATCGTGTCAGGCCTGGTCGCGGGCTTCCTGGTGCTGTGGATGATCCGGTGGAACGTGCCCCGGGCGATCAAGGGCATCATGCCGGTCGTGGTGATCCCACTGCTGTCGGTGGCGGCGGTCGGCTTCCTGATGTTCGTGGTGGTCGGCTCGCCGATCGCCTCGGCGATGAACGGCCTGACCGACTGGCTGAACGGTCTCTCCGGCTCCAACGCGATCCTGCTCGGTGTGCTGCTCGGCGCGATGATGGCCTTCGACATGGGAGGTCCGCTCAACAAGGTCGCCTACACCTTCGCGGCCGGTGTGCTCACCACCGCGGGTGCCACCCCGGACGCCGGCAGCCTCAAGGTGATGGCTGCCGTGATGGCCGCCGGCATGACCCCGCCGCTGGGCATGGCCCTGGCGACCGTCGTCCGGCGCAGGCTGTTCACCCCTGAGGAGCGGGAGAACGGGAAGGCCGCCTGGGTGCTCGGCGCCTCGTTCATCACCGAGGGCGCGATCCCGTTCGCGGCGGCCGACCCGCTGCGGGTCATCCCGGCGGGCATCGCCGGCAGCATGACCGCCGGTGGCCTGGTGATGGCCTTCGGCTCCACCCTGCGTGCCCCGCACGGCGGGATCTGGGTGCTCCCCCTGATCGGCAGCCCGTTCCTCTACCTGCTTGCGGTCGCGGCGGGCACGGTGGTCACCACGGGGATGGTGGTGCTGCTCAAGGGAATGCGGGAGTCCGCCGCCCCGGCGCCCTCCGCCTCCTCCTCCCTTGCCGGGAAGCAGCCGGCCGCCGTCTGACCCGGCGGGCCGTGGGACGCCTCCGGGATGACCCGGCCGCCCGGTGGGACCGGGCGGCCGGGTCAGGAACGCACCCGGCGCCTCGGAGCACGCTACGAACTGACCAGCCGGCTGATGCGCACGGTGCCCCGATCGGCCGTGGCCGGTGAACTTCCCGGCGGACCCGCACCAGCTAGACTTGCAGAGTTATGCAATTCACTAGTTGTGGACATGGTGGACAGGGGTTGCGGTGTGGCCGGGTTCGAGGAAGCGGCGCTGGAACGGGTCAGCCGATGAACCTCGCGGTGCCCTCGGCGGGTCTGGGGCGTCGGTGAAAGCCAGGCACCCCAGCGGACAGGCGGCTGTCGAGGTGCGCAAGCACGTGTGGACGGTGCCGCTGGTGCCGGGTTCCGTGCGGGCCGCGCGCGAGCGCAGCGAACGCTCTCTGGTCCTCTTCGGGCTGGAGAGCTCCTCGGCGCTCTTCGGCGCCGTGCTCCTGGTGGTCAGCGAGCTGGTGGCCAACGCCGTCCGGCACGCTCAGCACTCCCCGGACGCCGAGATCACCCTCCATATGACCGATCACCTGCTCTTGGCCTCCGTCGGGGACCTCGACCCGCGCCCGATAACGCTGGCCGATGCCGGCCAGACCGCCGGGCAGGGGATGCGCACGGTGGCTGACCTGGCGCGGACTTTCGGCGGTGACGTCCGCATCGAGCCCTCCTCCGGCGGCCGCGGCAAGACGGTTGCCGTCCGCTTCGTCCTCCCGGAAGGCACGCCGTGACCAGCAACAGTGGAGGGGCCGCCCAGTTGTACGAGATCACTTGCCTCGGCGCCGGCCCTGAGCCCGAGGCCCGCACGGTCGAGGCCGGGTACCAGGAAGGAAGACGCAGCATGACGGACGACCTGCCCGAGAAGGACACCGCGTCGGAGCATGAGAAGTGGAAGGAGAAGGGCGTCGCGATGCGCGCCTTCTTCTACATCTTCGGCACGCACGTGTTCGCCGGCTTCATCTGGTTGCTGTTCTACCTGGGGCAGCACGCCCAGAAGTGAGACCGGCGCCGAAGTGGGGTCCAGGCGCGCCTGTGGCGCACGTTCGGCACAGAAGAGAGCGGCCGTCTTCCGGTGTCAGAAGCGCGTCGAACCCGCACCGGCGGAAGACGGCCGCCGCATGTGGGGTGCAGGCCCCGCAGGGCCGGCACCGAGGAGCACCGGTCAGGCGTGGCGGCCGGCCTTGAGGTCGGCCAGGAGTTCCGCCTGGCCTTCCAGGACCCCGGAGAGGATGCCGCGGGCGACCCGCAGGAGCTCCGCGATCTGGGGATGGGTCAGGCTGTAGTAGACGTTCGAGCCTTCGCGGCGGGTGACCACCAGGTTGGCCTTGCGCAGGACGGCGAGCTGCTGGGAGAGGCTCGCGGCCTCCACCCCGACCTCGGGCAGCATCTCGGCGACCGCGTGCTCGCGTACGGACAGGAGCTCCAGGACACGGATGCGGACCGGGTGTCCCAGCGTTTTGAAGAACTCCGCCTTCAGCTGGTACAGCGGCGTGCTCACCTGTGTGCCTCTCCCCTGACTGCCCATCTCGTCCACCCGGAACCGTTTCTTCGTAGGGGCATCCGTTCGCCCCTCTTCGCACCTTGCGACCTCCACAATTGCAGATCCCTGCAACTCGCGGGACCTGGCGGGGCGCCTTCGTGACCTTCGACTCCCCGGGGCGGGGCCTTCGTCGGTCAGGCCTTCTTGAGGAACTCGGCCTTCAGGACCAGGCCGTTGGATGGTGGGGCTGGTCTCAGATTGACGTGTGCGGCGGGGCGGACGACGGCCAGCTCCCGCCGGACGTGGATGAGGCGGCCCTGCGCGGAGCCTTCGAGGAGCCACAGGGCCTCTGTGCCGGAGCCCTCGATCATGTGGAGGTCGGCGGGGACGGTCATCGTGAGGCCTTCCGGACGCGGTGCGGCCCGTGGTGCGTACGCGGCAGCAGGCCCGCCTGCGCCAGATGTTTGCGGGCGCCGGCGATCGCCTCCGGGGTGGTGGCGTACTCGCGGCCCCCCAGGCGCAGCAGCTCCAGGGCGCCGACGGCGTCCAGGGCCTGGCGCTGGCCGGGTCGGATGCCGGAGGTCATCACGGCGATGCCGCGCCGGTTGAGCTTCTCCACGGCGTCTTTGAGGACGAGGGCGCCGGTGGCGTCCAGGGTGGTCACCCTCGCCATGCGCAGGATCACCACCTTGACGTCGGCGACCTCGGAGAGTTCGAGGAGGAAGCGGTGGGCGCCGGCGAAGAACAGGGGTCCGTCGATGCGGTAGGCGACGATGTGCTCGGCGAGCAGCGCGTGCTCCTCGTCGCTGTGCTCGCCGGGCACGTCCGGGCGGAAGTCGACCTGCTCCATCCGCGCCTGACTCGCCACCGCCTTCAAAGCCAAGGCACCGGCGACGACGAGCCCGATGATCACCGCGTACACGAGGTCGAGAACCAGGGTGGCAGCGGCGGTCAGGACCAGGACGAGCGCATCCGAGCGGGTCGCCTTCGTGATCGCGCGTAGCGAGCCGACTGCCACCATGCGGATCGCCGTCGCCAGCAGCACGCCCGCCAGCGCGGCGAGCGGGACCTTCGAGACCAGGGGGGCGGCGGCGAACACGATCACCGCCAGCACCGCGGCATGGGTGAGCGCAGCCAGCCGGGAGGTGGCGCCGGTGCGGACGTTGACCGCGGTCCGCGCGATGGCGGCGGTGGCGGGCACGCCGCCGAACAGCGGGGCCGCCAGGTTGGCGATGCCCTGGCCGAACAGCTCCTTGTCCGGGTCGTGCTGCTGGCCCACCGTCATCCCGTCCGCCACGGTCGCCGACAGCAGCGACTCCAGCGCGGCGAGCGCCGCGACCGCGACCGCCGGGGCCAGCAGGGAGCCGAACGCGGACACGTCGAGGAAGGCGAGGGACGGGGCGGGGAGCCCGGCGGGAAGGGCACCGATGGGGGCCGCCGCGTCGAGGTGGCAGAGCTGCGCGATCACGGTCGCGGCGATCACCGCGACGATCGAGAACGGGACCGCCGGCTTCCACCGCGCCCCGGCCAGCATCACGGCGGCGACGGCCAGCGAGAGTCCGGTCGCCGTCCAGTTCGGGAAGGCCACGAAATCCACGAGCGCCCGCCACGCCACCAGCAGGACCTTCTCCCCCTCCGGCTTCTCCACGCCGAGGGCGTTGGGCATCTGCTGGAGGCCGATCACGCACGCGATCCCGAGGGTGAAGCCCTCCACCACCGGCGCCGGCACGTACCGCATGTACTGTCCGGCCCGCAGCAGCGCGAGACCGATCAGGAGGACACCGGCCATCAGGCCGACGGTGAGCACGGCGCCGGGCCCGTACTGGGCGACGATCGGCACCAGGACCACGGTCATCGCGCCGGTCGGTCCGGACACCTGGAGGTTCGACCCGCCGAACAGCGCGGCGAGCGCGCCCGCGACCACGGCGGTGGCCAGCCCCGCCTCCGCGCCCAGGCCGGAGGAGACCCCGAACCCGAGGGCGAGCGGAAGGGCGACGATCGCCACGGTGAGGCCGGCCAGGAGGTCCCGACGGGGACTGCGGGCCATCACCGCGTAGTCGGCCCGGGCGGGCAGGACGGAGCGCACCCGGCCCCACACGGCCGTCACCGTGGTGTTCACGCTCACGAGGCCGCGACCTCGGCCTCGCGCAGTTCCTCGAGCAGCACGCTCTGACCGGCCAGGACTCTCAGCGGAACCGGCACGGTCTCGCACCCTTCTCACCACCTCGAACGGGGCGAACGCCCTGGTGCTGCGCCCCGCGGCTACCCGGGGGGACAACACATGCAGCATCTATGAAATTGCATACTTTTGCAATTTGCTAATATGGCTGCTTCCCTGTGCGGATGCCCGTGAGGTGGCCAGCCGGTCGTACTCCAGGGTGCTCCCGCTCCCCGACGTCCAGAAACCTGCGTGAATGAGCGACAACCTGCCTCCGTGTCCGAAGTGCTCCAGTGAGTACACCTACGAGATGAACGCTCTGGTGGTCTGCCCGGAGTGCGGCCACGAATGGGTACCCGCCGAGAGCGCTGAAGGCGATGCCGGTGCCGCTGGGGAGCGGGTGGTCAAGGACGCCGTGGGCAACGTGCTGTGCGACGGCGACAGCGTGACCGTCATCAAGGCTCTGAAGGTCAAGGGCAGTCCCTCGGGCATCAAGGCCGGCACCAAGGTCCGTAACATCCGCTTGATCGACGGTGTCGACGGCCACGACATCGACTGCCGGATCGAGGGTTTCGGGGCCATGCAGCTCAAGTCGAGCGTGGTCAAGAAGGCCTGACCCGCAGATCGCGCATGCGAGGTCGCCGCCCCGGCCGCCTGCTCAGTCAGGTGTTCCCGGCTGACGCGGTCTCGCGGACTCGGGCGCGGACGGTCGGAGTACGCGTCAGCTGACCCGAAGACCGACCGCCAGCGTCAGCTCCAGGAGCCGGTTGGGCGATGCGAGATCCGGAAACAGCTCCCGCAGCTGCGACATCCGGTACCGGACGGTCTGGGGATGGACGAACAACGCCGCCGCCACCTCGTCCCGCCTGCCCTGGTGCAGCAGCCACGCCCGCAACGTCTCCTCCAGCCGCCGTGCGGTCGCGGCAGACAGGGTCCGCAACGGTGCGAGGGCCCGGGCCCGCAGGTCTGCGAACGCGTCCACGTCGGCGCTCAGCACCAGCTCGGGCAGGTGCTCCTCGGTGTCGCGGATATCGGAGGAGAGGGAGCGCGCGCGTGCGGCTCGTGCGTACGAGGCGGACGCACGAGTCCAGGGCCGGGCCGGGCCGACCACGGCGGTGCGGCCGGTCAGCTGCCGCAGGAGATGTGGCCGGTCGGCATCGGGGACGAGCAGCACACCGGTGGCGTCCGGCAGATCGTCGAGGACGAGGGTGCCCGGGTCGAGCGCGCGGTAGGCGGGCCGGGCCTGCGCGGCGGGCAGCAAGACGGCGGTCAGTGAAACCGGAGGCTGCCATCCGGCCCGTTGGACGGAGGCCAGCAGCACGTCCGGGCTCGCGCCGGCGAGGAGGTCGCGGGCCAGGTGTTCCAGGTGACGCTCGTGCTCCCGGCCCCGGGCGGCCAGTTCGTCGGCGTGGCCCGCGGCGCTCGCGGCGGAGAGCTCGTCGATGTAGGCGAAGGTCAGCTCGGCGAACTTGGCGACCTCGGCGGCGGGCAGACCCGCGGGTACGGCACCCGCCGCCAGGCACCGCCAGGCCACGCGGGCCCCGACCCGGTAGGCACTGAGCAGGGCGTCCATCGAACGCCCGTCGCGCACCTCGCCGCGCCCCAGTTCGTAGGCCGCGTCGCCGCCGTCGTCGCCGACGGCGTTCCCGCTCGCGAGGTCCAGGTAGTGCCCCAGGGCGGTGCGGACGGCCCGGCGGATGGTGCCGCCCATGCGGCCCGAAAGGGCGTTGGCGTAGGGAGGGACCTCATCGATGATCGCCTGGACGACCTCGTCGGCGGTGGTCTTCAGCGCGGCCCGAAGTGCGGTGACCGTTGCCTGATCAAGAGCCGGCTCGGTGACCCTCCGGATGGGATGGCTCATTTTTCATTCCCTGCGAACAATTCAACCGACCAAATTTACGTCCTGCGGTCAGGACTTTACGCCTTGAGGCGCATCAAGCTGGGGTCATGACGAGTGCAGCCCTCCGCAGTAGGGCGTGGAAACTGCTGGAGACGATCACGACGCCGCTGCTGCCGTCGGACTACCTCGACCTGGTCAGCCCGCTGCGTGCGGGCGCTGACCTGCGTGGGCGCATCGAGGCCGTGCACCCCGAGACGGGTGACGCCGCGACGATCGTGATCAGGCCGGGAAGGGGCTGGCGCGGTCACACGGCCGGTCAGTACGTGCGGATCGGGGTCGACGTCGACGGGAGGCGCCTGTGGCGCGCCTACTCCATCACCTCCCCGACGAACCGCAAGGACGGCCGCGTCACGATCACCGTGAAGGCGATCCCGGACGGCAAGGTCAGCAACCACCTGGTCCGCAGGGCGAAACCGGGCACGCTGATCCAGCTCGACCAGCCGGCCGGTGACTTCGTCCTGCCGAAGGCCAAGCCCGCCAAGGTGCTCTACCTGACGGCCGGCAGCGGCATCACGCCCGTGATGGGCATGCTGCGTGACATCGAGTTCGACGACGTCGTCATGGTCCACTGCGCGCCGAAGCCGCAAGACGTGATCTTCCGCAGCGAACTGCACGACCTGGTCGCGGACAAGAGGCTGCGGCTCACCGAGGTGCACACCGACACGGACGGCGTGCTCGACATCGCCCGTCTCGACGAACTGGTACCCGACTGGGCCGAGCGCGAGACCTGGGCCTGCGGGCCCGCGGGCCTGCTCGACGCCGCCGAGGAGTTCTGGAGCGAACACGGCGCCCAGGAGCGCCTGCACACCGAACGCTTCCGCCCCGGCACGGTCGTCGCCGGTGACGGCGGCGCGGTCACGTTCAGCGCCACCGGCAAGACCGTCGACGCGGACGGCGCCACGCCGTTGTTGGACGTCGGCGAGGAGGCCGGCGTGCTCATGCCGTCCGGGTGCCGTATGGGCATCTGCTTCGGCTGCGTCACGCCGCTCAAGGCGGGCGCCGTCCGCGACCTGCGCACCGGCGAGATCACCGAGGCCGAGCCGGGCGTCCTCATCCAGACCTGCGTGTCCGCCGCGGCGGGCCCCTGCGACATCGAACGGTAGGAGCACCTTGACCGCCATCGACCCCACCGCCCACCTGACCGCGGAGCAGATCGAGGAGCTCGGCCGCGAGCTGGACGCGATCCGCGATGAGGTGCTTGCCGGCCGCGGCGAGAAGGACGCCGCCTACATCCGCAAGGTCATCTCGGCGCAGCGCAAGCTCGAGCTGGTCAGCCGGGG
Source organism: Streptomyces sp. NPDC086989 (assembly GCF_044745505.1). NCBI lineage: Bacteria > Bacillati > Actinomycetota > Actinomycetes > Kitasatosporales > Streptomycetaceae > Streptomyces > Streptomyces sp. NPDC086989. The sequence goes on along the minus strand of NZ_JBIVAL010000012.1, from coordinate 156,569 downwards.
CGTGCTGCTGTTCTCCTTCTTCCCGCCCGCGTGGCTGATCGGCACCGCCGGGCTGTCCGTGGCCAAGATCATGGACAACATGGAGATCGGCCACAACATCCTGCACGGCCAGTGGGACTGGATGCGGGACCCGAAGATCCACTCCACCACCTGGGAGTGGGACCACGTCTCGCCGGCCGACCAGTGGAAGCACTCGCACAACGAGCTGCACCACACGTACACGAACGTGATCGGCAAGGACAACGACCTCGGCTACGGCATCATGCGCGTCGACGAGGACCAGCGGTGGCACCCGTTCCACCTCGGCCAGCCGCTGTGGAACTTCATCAACGCCTGCTTCTTCGAGTACGGCATCGCGGCGTACGACCTTGAACTCGGCAAGAACCTGCACAGGCGCCGCCGCAAGGACCCGGAGTTCCGCGCCCGGGCCAAGGCCGTCGGCCGCAAGATCCGCAAGCAGGTGCTCAAGGACTACGTGATCCACCCGCTGCTGTCGGGCCCGTCGTTCCTCACCACGCTCGCCGCCACGTTCACCGCGAACCTGGTCCGCAACATCTGGTCCCACTCGGTGATCATGTGCGGGCACTTCCCCGAGGGCGTGCAGGTCTTCGAGCGCCGGTCGATCAAGGGCGAGACGCGCGGCCAGTGGTACCTGCGCCAGATGATGGGCTCGGCGAACATCAGCGGCAGCAGGGCCATGCACTTCATGACCGGCAACCTGTCGCACCAGATCGAGCACCACCTGTTCCCGGACCTGCCGAGCAACCGGTACGCCGAGGTCGCGGTGAGGGTGCGCGCGCTGTTCGAGAAGTACGAGCTGGAGTACGTCACCGGGCCACTGCCCAAGCAGGTGTTCTCCGCGTGGCGCAAGGTCTTCCGGCTCTCGCTGCCGAACAGGAAGCCCGAGGTCGGTACGCCGGACCGCGCGCAGGAGCTCGTCGCTGCCTGATTCCCGGTACCGGTTCAGATCTTCCGGCCGTACCGGCGGCGCCGCCGGGTCGGTGAGCTCTGCTCGCCGGGGCCCTCTTGGCCATGACCGACCCGGACGCGCGGACGCCTCTGCGGGTCCCCGGCGGGCCGGCGGGTGAGGCCTGGGCCACCCGAAGGGGCCACGCCGGGAACCCGTCTGCCCCGCTCGGCACGACACCGCCGCGCGCGTAGGGAAATCTCGTGGGGAGTGCAGGGAACCCCCGGAAGTCCCCTTCGTGAAGAGGCGCGCATGGACGAGGTCGAGCGGTACGAGCGATACGTCGGCGGCAGCCCGGAGACCGAGCGGCTGGCCTTCGAACGGCTGGCGAAGGAACTTTTGCGCGTCCAGCTCAAGGCGAAGCGGCGCAGCGGCGCCGCCGCCCCGGAGCGGACCTTCCACGCCAAGGCGGTCCTCGGCGTGGAGAACGGGCGCCTGCGGTTCCGCGACGACCTGCCCGAGCAGCTGCGGACCGGGTTCGCCCGGCCCGGGGCCGAGTACCCGGTGACGGTCCGGCTGTCCAACGCCAGCGGGGTCCGCCGGCCCGACTCCGCGCCCGATCTGCGCGGGGTGGCGCTGCGCGTGGAGGTGGGGCCCGAGGAGACCCACGATCTGCTGATGACCAGCTTCCCGGTCTCCCACGCCCGCGACGCGCGCGAGTTCGTGGCCTTCGCCAAGGCCATGGCGGGTGCCGATTCGCGGCCCGCACAGGGGTTCGCGCTGTTCGTCAAGCTGCCCCTGGCGGTCGGCTGGTCCACGGCGCGCCGCATGCGGCGCAACGTCCTCGCGGGGAGCAGGCGCACCGTGTCCAGCCTGGCGCTGGAGACGTACTGGAGCCGGGGCGCGATCCTGTGGGGCGCCGCCGGGCCGGTGCGCTACCAGCTGCGCCCCGCTCCGGGCGCCGCGCCGGCCCCGGCGGGGGCACCGGCCGGTCCCGACGGCCTGCGGCACGAGCTGGCACGGAGGCTGAGTGCCGGGGACGTCGTCTTCGAGCTGTGCGTACAGCGCTACGTGGACCCGCGGCGCACCCCGATCGAGGACGGCGCGGCCGAGTGGAGGGAGCGGGACGCGCCCGTCGTGCCCGTGGCCACGCTGACCGTCCCGCGCCAGGACGTCCACACGGCCGAGGCGCGCGCCGCCGAGGCGCGGATCGAGCTGCTGGCCTTCAACCCGTGGCACACCGCGGAGGGCTTCCGCCCGCTGGGGAACCTCAACCGTGCCCGCAAGCTCGCCTACGAGGCGAGCAGCGCGCACCGTCTGGGCCGCCGCTTCGTGACCGTGGAGCCGCGCCGCAACGCCCTGCTCGGGGGCCCGCTGCGGGCCGGCTTCCGTGCCGTGAACCGGGTCGTCCCGTGGCACAGGCTGCCCACCCCGGTCGCGCTGCTGAACCTGATGGCGTTCCGGCAGACGCTGCGCCGGCACAACCTGATCGACACCGAGGTGCACGAGGCGCCGCCCAAGGCGGGCCCGGTGGAGCCGCCGGTGGACGAGGAGCTGCTGGTCAGGCGCAGCTACGACGGCAGCTACAACGACCTGTCGCAGCCGCGGATGGGCGCCGCCGGCGCGACCTTCGGGCGTTCCATGCCGCCGGTGTATCAGCCGGACCGGTTCGACACCCCGAACCCGGTGACCGTGAGCAGGGAGCTGCTGCGGCGCGAGGCCTTCATCCCGGCGAAGTCGCTGAACGTGATCGCCGCGGCCTGGATCCAGTTCCAGGTGCACGACTGGGTCAACCACAAGCGGGTCCCGGTGGGCACCAGGAGCGTCGAGGTGCCGCTGCCGCCCGGCACCGACTGGCAGAACACCCCGGGTGGACCGCGCGAGAAGGTGATGCGTTTCGGTGACGACGAGCCGCTGGACGCGGCCGGGAGCGGGCGGCCGCCGGTCGTGTTCGCCGGCGGCGTGTCGCACTGGTGGGACGGTTCGGAGGTGTACGGCGGCGACCAGGCCGTCGCCACGTCCCTGCGGGAGCCCGGCGGCGGCGCCGGGCTGCGGCTGGAGCGGGGGCACCTGCCGACGAACGCGGACGGTCTGCCGGTCACCGGGTTCAGCGACAACTGGTGGCTCGGCCTGAGCGCCGTGCACACCCTGTTCGCCCGCGAGCACAACGCGGTGTGCGAGGCCCTGCGGCACGAGTACCCGCACCTGGACGAGGACCGGATCTACCACACGGCGCGGCTGATCGTCTCCGCTCTCATCGCCAAGATCCACACGGTGGAGTGGACTCCCGCGATCCTGGCCACCAAGACGCTCGCCGTCGGGATGCGGACGAACTGGGAGGGGCCGCCGAATAACTGGCTCGACCAGCTGGGCGTCTGGCTGCTGGAGGCGAACGGCAAGGACGGCATCCCCAAGAGCCTGCCCGACCACCACGGGGCCCCGTACGCCCTCACGGAGGAGTTCGTCACCGTCTACCGGATGCACCCGCTGATCCCCGACGACTACGAGTTCGTCGACCACCGCTTCGGCCGCCAGCTCGACACCCTCGGCTTGAACGACCTCCTGGGCGCCGCGGCGGAACCGCTCCTGCGCAAGACCGGCCTGGTGGACTCCCTGTACTCGCTGGGCATCGCCAACCCCGGAGCCATCACCCTGCACAACTTCCCGCGCTCGCTCCAGGCGTTCCGGCGCGACGGGGAGGTGATCGACCTGTCCGTGGTCGACCTCGTGCGCACCCGCCGCCGTGGCGTCCCCCGCTACAACGACTTCCGGGCCGGGCTGCACAAGCCGCGGATCCGCCGGTTCGAGGACCTGTCCCAGGATCCGGAGACGGTCGCGCGGCTGCGGGACGTCTACCGTTCGGTGGACGACGTCGACACGATGGTGGGGCTCTTCGCCGAGAACCCGCCCGCGGGGTTCGGCTTCAGCGACACCGCCTTCCGCGTCTTCATCCTGATGGCCAGCCGGCGGCTGCAGAGCGACCGCTTCCTCACCGTCGACTTCCGGCCCGAGATCTACACGCCGCTCGGCATGGACTGGATCGCCCGCAACGGCATGACGAGCGTCATCCTGCGGCACTGCCCCGAGCTGGCGGGCGTCCTGCCGCGCGGGGCGAGCGCCTTCGTGCCCTGGCGCCCGGTCCAGCCGGTCCGCAACCACGACGGCCGCGGCTGAACGGGGAGGAGCCATGTCCGCAACCGAAGGCCCCGGCCGCCGCCACCCCGGCCTGGAGGAGCTGCTCGCCCGGCCGCTGCTGGAGACGGTCTTCGGCCGGCGCACCCACCGGGTCAGCCGGGGAGCCTCCGTGCCCGCCGGGTCGATGAGCTACAGCTCCCCGCACCCGCCGCGGCCGTTGGACGAGCTGGAGGAGGCGGTGCTGATCGCCCTCACCGGCTCCTCCGGGCTCACCATGCCCGACCGGCCCTTCGAGGACCCGCGCGATCACAAACCGATCATGGCGAAGCCGAACCTGAACATGACCGGGCGGACCGCCGGCAGCCCCGACAACGCGCAGGCCACCCACTTCTTCATGATCAACGACAGTGGCACGTACTACTTGCGCAAACTGCCGCCCGCCCCGGCGAGCCCCTTCGACCCGGACACCCTGGTCGAGCGGGCCCGCCGGGCCAAGGTACGGGTACTGGACCACCGGCTGGACGTCGCCGAGGGGATGCGCGACTTCCCGGCCTACCTCGACTCCAACCGGTTCCTGTCCAACCTGCCGGGCACCACCCTGTTCCTGCCGGTGGTCGACCTCTCCCACCAGTACATCAACGCCCTGATGTACCTGCTCACCCAGCCCGACGGAGCCCGGCCCACCCTCGTCGACGACCGCAACTTCTACCGCCCCGCCGGGGTGCGCAAGTGGGTCGAGAACGGCTTCCTCAACCCCGACATCAAGATGCCGCTCGGCGCCCTGGGGCCGATGCGCACCCAGATCGAGGCCGATCTGCTGCTGCAGAACATGATGCTGGTCGCGGACGCGATGGGGCTCGGCGCCTGGATCCACGCCACGATCAGCCCGCAGATCATGCTCGGCGACCCCAAGTTCTCCCGCGCCTACGGCCGGATGCTGGGCTTCGACTTCGTCACCCCGAAGTTCCGCCCCCTCGACGTCCTTCGCTGGCAGGTACCGCTCCCGAAGTACGCGGCCCTGCGCGCCCACCCGGTGGGACTGCGGGCCGGCGGCGAACACCTCATCAAGGCCGCCTGCCCGCCCCACTACCCGTCGATGGCGGAAGCCGTCGACTCCGTCGTCCGGTCCAAGTTCGGCAAGGACGGCATCTACGCGGACAAGGAGCTCTTCACCCGCGTCTACAAGGACGACTACGCGCAGCGCTACCTCGCGGAGGCGAGCGAGTACGACCGGCAGGTCATCGACTGCGCACGGGACATCTGCACGTACGTCCACGAGACCCACGGCCGCTTCCCCGCGCACACCGACGCCATCCACGTGCCCGGCGTCTGGCTGCAGACGCACCACGTCGAATCCGAGTACTACGACCGGTTCTTCCGGGGCGGCCTGACCGAGGCGCACCGTCGCCACGCCGCCGACTGGGACACGTAGCCCTACCTGAAGGGAGAGGCGATGAGGGTCTACGAGGCCATCGTCAAGGGGCTGGAGGGCGTCGGGGTGCGGGCGGCCTTCGGCGGTGCCGGGGAGAACGCGGCCGGCCTGATGCTCGCGCTGAAGCACTCGAAGCTGATCCGGCCCGTGATCACGCGCCACGAGCAGGCCGCGTCGTTCATGGCCTGCGGCTACGCCATGTACACCAACAGGCTGGGGTTCTGCTTCGCGACGGCCGGCCCGGGCGCGTTCAACCTGTTCTCGGGGCTGGCCGTGGCCATGTCGGACTCCTACCCCGTGCTCGCCGTCTCGGGGTACGCGTCGATGGAATGGCGCGGATGGGGCTCGCTCAACGAGACCTCGGGGCTGAACCGCACGCCCGACTCCCAGGCCATGTTCGCCGCCACGACCAAGAAGTCCTTCCTGCTCACCGATGCCGCCGACACCTGCGACGTCCTGGAGGAGGCGGTGAACACCGCCTTCGAGGGCAGGCCCGGACCGGTGCACATCCACGTACCCGAGAACCTCACCCACCGGGGCGTCGAGGTTCGCAACTTCCGGCCGGTGAAGCTCGACGTGGCGCCGGTGCTGCCTGATCCCGCGCGGGTCGAGGAGATCGCGGACGTACTGGCGGACGCCCTCGCGCAAGGCCGGCGGATCGTCGCGCTCGTCGGCTTCGGCGCGGTGCGCAGCGGGGCGGGGCCCGAGATCAAGCGGCTGATCGAACGCTTCCGGATCCCGCTGCTCACCACCCTGGACGGCAAGGGCATCGTCTCCGAGGGGCATCCGCTCGCGGTCGGCGTCTTCGCGGACAGCGGCCACTCCAGTGCGTGGAAGGCTTTCCGCGAGGCGGACGTGGTGCTGTGCGTCGGCAACTCACTCAACCAGCACGCGACGTTCAACTACCACCCCGGCCTCTTCGAGGACAAGCTGCTCATCCACGTGAACATCTCCGAGGGCGAGTTCCACAAGGCCTACCCGCCCGACCACGCGCTGCTGTCCGACGCGCGGCCGGCGGTGGCCGCCCTGACCGACGCGCTGGAGCGGAGGGTCGGTGAGGTCCCGCCGGTGGAGGTCGACGGGCGGGACTACGAGGCCCGGCACATCCCCCACCGGACGGAAGGGATCCACCCGGGGCAGCTCGCGCAGTCGATCGGCAGGATGCTGCCGCCGCGGGGGGTGCTGCTCGCCGACGCGGGGGCCCATCTGGCGTGGCTCGGCTACTACGTGGAGCTGGAGGAGGGGCAGAACTTCCGCAAGGCCGGCTCCTTCGGGCCGATGGCCGGACACGTCAACGGGGCCATCGGCTTGAAGGTCGCCCATCCGGATCGGACGGTGGTCGTCGGCTGTGGCGACGGGTGCTACTCGCTGTCCGGCTTCGAGCTGATGACCGCCGTGGAGAACGGGATCCCGGTCATCTGGGTCATCTTCAACGACGGCCAGTTCAAGCTGATCAAGCTCTTCCAGCTGGTCACGTACGGCGAGCCCGCGCTGGTCGAGTTCCGCAACCCTGACTTCGCGGCGTACGCCCGCGCATGCGGGGCGGAGGGCTACAAGGTGGAGACCCTGTCCGAGTTCAAGGAGGCCTTCCGCGCGGCCCTGGCCTCGGGGAGGCCCGCGCTGATCGACGCCCGGATCACGCGGTGGGCGGTGCCGCACTACAGCCCGTCGCCGGACGGGGTGATCCCGGAGCTGGTGGACACGCTGGAGGAGCGCCTGCGGGACGAGGCGGACTGAGCAGGTGGGCACTACTTCGGCCGGGAGTCGCTGCCGGCCAGGCTGCGCCACACGCCCACGACGATCGCCAGCTGGGCGGCCAGGTAGGCGACCTGCGTGGACAGGCCCCGCAGCTGGTAGATCGACAGCAGCAGGCCGACGCCGCTGGGCCAGAACCTCCTCTCCTCGCTGAACGTCTCCATGTCCATCCAGATGCTCGTGAGCGTCAGGACCAGGAGCATCAGCGCCACGTGCAGGAAGACGTACCCGAGTTCCGTGTCGGTGATCTGGGTGACCAGGGCGCCCACACAGACGGGGATGGCGTAGGCAGCGGTCAGGCTCAGCGCCCGCACCGGACTTCGGCGTCCGGGGAGCACCCGCCACAGCGCCCCCAGGACCAGGCCTCCCCCGGCCCATGCCACCTGCCACGCCAGGCACTTCGCCGCGATCTCCGGCAGCCCTGTGAGGCTCTGGAACGTGGCCATCTGGGTCCGGTCGTCCTTGAGGTAGCTCAGCCAGACGAGGGCGAGACTGGCCGGGAACCCGAAGCAGAATGCCAGGCGCGCGGCACTCTTGGCGTTGTCCCACCAGTCCTCGCCGGGCCCCCAGCTGAGGGCTGCGTCCAGCACGGAGATCTGGGCCGGTGGACGCCCCTTGCCCCGCCCGGCGAACAGCCAGTGATGCAGTCCGTCCAGCCTCTTCTCCACCTCCTCGCGTGAGAGGTCCCCCTCCGCCCGGCCACGGTCGAGCGCGTACAGCTTGTGGTGCAGGTTGCGGAACTCGTGGGCCTTGTTCAGCAACACGTGCCGGCGCCGCTTGGTGCCCAGTCTTCGAACGCGGAACTCCTCTTCGGTACGGCCCAGTACGGAAAACCGCCGGCCGACCGTGACCACGGCGTACAGCGAGGCGATCATCAGCAGGAGCCAGACACCGAACAGCAGGTTGGAACCCGCGAACTCGACCTGCCGGAACCCCACGGAAAGGGCGAAGACCGCGGCGGTCAGCAGGAGATCCGCCTTGGCCGGCCCCAACGGCGGTCCCTCGTCATGCGCGGCACGACTCTGCCGGTCTCTGACGCGGATCTGCAGCAACGCGACGAGCGCGATGCCCGTCAGCAGCCACGTGTAGGCGTAGACCCATGTGAGGCCGGAGTAGGGGAACTGGACGAGAAACCCGACCCATTCCCGGCCGCGGGCGGTCTCGGACTCGTCGATGAGCCAGTAGACGCGACTCCACAGACGCGCGTGCGTCCACCAGAAGGAGGCGAGCAGGGCCGCCGCCATCAGCGCGAGCAGGGCTGTCGCAACCATCGTGGAACGGATCGGCGCCTCGTCCCACGCCTTGTTCCAGGAACGCCGGGTCATCGCCCCCTCCCGCGCGAAACGCCACGCCCATGCCGCCATCGCGGCGAGCCACAGCCACAACGTCCCCAGCGCCAGCAGTGTCAGCCCGACGAGGCCCGGAAGGGCGACGACCGACAGGAAGCCGGACACCGCCACGGCTGAGGCGATCAGGCTCACCGCCCAGGCCCGACGGCGCTGGGCGTCCTTGACGTCGACGCCGGCCACTGTCTCCTGCGCGGTGGGGCGAGACGAGGACCTGATGTGACACCACGGCCGGGCGGCCACCACCAGGACCAGGGCCAGCGCAATGGCGACGAGGTGGCGCCAGGACGGTCCGGCGGACGGGGGCCGATCCACGATCAGCACGCGCAGGACGGCCGCCACCGCCGCGCTGAGGACGGCCCACAGCAGGATCACCCTCGCAAGGCCGACCGTGCCCGGGGTGCCGGGGTCAGCTGGGGAAACGGATGCACCGGGCTGCTTCCGCGACGCATAGAGCACGGCCACCACGCTCACCAGCGAGGTGAACGCCCACCAAGTCGCGACACCCAACCAGCCCAGGCTCCGCCACTGCTCGCCCACGTTGAAGGAGCGCTGCCAGGGGGGATCCACCTCGACCCGCACGTCGAAGGGCTCCGGTTCGGACCACACCAGGCGCTCCGGGTCGGCGGAGGAAGGCGGAGGAAAGACGTTGGTGGCTTCGAGCCCGTCCAGCTGGACCTCGACCTGGCCCCACTTGGCATACCTCAGCGTGTTCGGCGGCCGGAGGAAGACGCGCCAGTGGTCGCCCTTCCTGTTGACCTCGATCCGCCATGGGCCGAGCAGGAAAGGCCTGTTCTGCTCGATCCATGCGGTCGCCTCGTAATTCACCGTGACCACGTCGCCCCGGACGGTCACCCGCGGGTCGCGGAAGCGCCACTCACGACTGCGCGGGGCGGTGTCCTCCCCCCGGAGGAGGCAGCGCATCGCCTTCCGGTACGGAGCCGACTTCTCGCTGAGTGCCAGATCCGTGGCGCGGGGCCACTCCTTCGCCGAGACACTGACGGTGAGGGTCGACATCAGCTGAGCGTAGCTGCGGTCGTGGTAGTCGAAATCGAGCCGGGCAGTCACGTTGCGGGCCTTCAGCCTCCCCGCCTCACAGACGTCGACAGCGTGCGCCTGCCGTGTCCCGCCCGACGCCGCCAGGGCTGCGGTGAGCAGTAGGACCACGCTCCACCACCGGGTATGCACCATCCCGCCCCGTTCGCATCGTCTCCTCACGGCACCCCGTCCTGAGACCCTCTAACACCCCCCGCGCCCCGCCGCACCCGGACACGCGGCCGCCGCACCCCACTCACCCTCCCGGCCTCCGCCAACCGGATTGCGGGAGAAGGCTCGGCGGCCGACGATGGCATGGGGGACCTGCCCACACTCCACGGGACGTGCCATGACCCACCCCAAGGAATCCACCGCCCGCAAGCTCCCCCGCTTCGAGGAGGCCGAAGGGCTGGGGCCCTCGGACGCGGCGTTCGTACGGGACCTCGTCGAGGTGCTCGACAAACACGGGAACCTGGACCGCTTCGGCCTGTGCCTGCTCCACGACCACTTCCCGCTCGCCCCCGACGAGGTCATGGTCGAGACGAACGACCCCGCCGCCCGCACCTTGCACGCCCACGTGGAGAAGCGGGACCGGACGCGGCACGTGAAGCCCTCCCAGTGGCGGTTCGCGCCCCACGGCGCCGTGGTGGACGAGGGCGGGCCGTACCAGGTCGTCCTGCTATGCGACCCGCTCGACCTGTGCCCGGGCCGCGGCGGCTCACGCTGACCGGCCCGCACGGCTGATCCCTTCGCCCACGGCCCGCGCCGTCTCGGCCTGGCCCAGGGCGCCGCAGGCGGCGGCGCCGGGGCGCCGGGCGGCGGCGCCGGGTTCATGCGCTCCTCACGCCTGTCGATCTTGACCGCACCCGGTGGAGGGGAGCCGCAGACCCCTTTCTAGGCTGACCCCATGTCCGACGAGTCACCTCTCATCCGCAGCCTGCGGGCCGCTGTCGCCGCCGCTCCCGAAGACGTGCCCCTGCGGCTGCACTTCACCGAACTGCTCCTCGCGGAGGGGAGGCACGACGAGGCCGTTGCGCAGGCCGCGATCGCGCTGCAGCACGCGCCGGGCGACGAGGCCGCACGGGACCTGATGGTCCGCGCCATGCAACTGCCCCCGGTCGGCCCGCGACCCCCCGCCTTCGACTGGGCCGCCGCCGAGCAGGAAGTCGCCGGTGTCGTCGGCCCCCGCTTCGCCGCCGACCCCGCCGACGCCACCGGCCCCGCCGATGCGGGCGACGCCGTCGAGACCCCGTTGACCGCGGACGGCAGCGGCGACCCGGGCGACGCCTCCGCCTGGGACGTCGACGCCCCCGGCGACGTGCGTCTGGCCGACGTCGGCGGCATGCAGCAGGTCAAGGACCGGCTCGAAGCCGCCTTCCTCGCCCCGATGCGCAACCCCGAACTCCGCAAGCTGTACGGCAAGTCACTCCGCGGCGGCCTGCTCCTCTACGGCCCGCCCGGCTGCGGCAAGACGTTCATCGCGCGGGCCGTCGCCGGTGAACTCGGTGCCGGCTTCATGTCGGTCTCGCTCTCCGACATCCTCGACATGTACATCGGCACCTCGGAGAAGAACGTCCACGCCATCTTCGAGGCCGCCCGCCGCCAGGCGCCCTGCGTGGTCTTCCTCGACGAGCTGGACGCGCTCGGGGCGAAGCGCTCGCGCATGCACCACAGCGGTCTGCGCAACGTCGTCAACCAGCTCCTCACCGAGCTCGACGGCGTCAACGCCGTCCAGAACGAAGGCGTGTTCGTGCTCGCCGCGACCAACGTCCCCTGGGACGTGGACCTCGCCCTGCGCCGCCCGGGACGCCTGGACCGCACCCTGCTCGTACTGCCGCCCGACGCCCCGGCCCGGGAGTCGATCCTCCGCTACCACCTGCGCGAGCGCCCCATCGAGTCCGTCGATCTCGGCAAGATCGTCAAGATCACCGAGGACTTCTCGGGTGCCGACCTCGCCCATCTCTGCGAGAGCGCGGCCGAGTACGCGCTCCTGGACTCCGCCCGCTCCGGCACCGTCCGCATGATCGGCACCAAGGACCTCCTGAGCGCGGCCAAGCAGATCAAGCCGTCCAGCGAATCCTGGTTCGCCGCAGCCCGCAACGTCGCCATGTTCGCCAACGACGGTGGCATCTACGACGACTTGGTCACCTACCTGAAGAAGAAGCGCAAGCTGTGACGACTCACCCACAGGTCCTACGGGCCCGGACGCTCTACGAGATGATCCGTCCGGAGGAGGCCCGCGAAGCGGTCGGCCGCCGCCTCGCCGAGGACCCCGACGACCACCAGGCGTGGAGCCTGCTCGGCCAGTGCCACCTGACCCTGGGCCGATACTCCGAGGCCTTCGCCGCCGCGCTGGAGTCCCTGCGGCTCGAACCGGGCTTCCTCGACGCGCACTTCGTCCGCGGCACCGCCCTGCGCCACCTGGGCCGGCTCGAGGAGGCCGAGGCGGCGCAGCGCTTGGCGATCCGCATCGATCCGTACGCCTGGGGCCCCCGGCGGCAGCTCGCCGAGCTGCTGCTGGAACTGGCCCCGGACCGCCCGGAGGAGGCGCTCGAGCACGCCGGGGTCGCGGTGCGGGAGGGACCGGAAGAGACCTACACGTGGGCGACCATGTACAAGGTCGCCACGTTCCACGAGCGGACCGAGCTGGCCGACGAGGCCATCCGGCAGATCCTCCGCGTCGACCCCACGCACACCCTCGCCGTCACCGTGTCCACGGAGCGCGAGGCCGCCAAGGCCGGCACCTCCGCCGCCCGGGCCGCCGAACTGTACGCGGGCGGGCTCGCGGCCGCACCGCACTCCGACGCGCTCCGCGAGGACCTCGACAAGGCCGTCTACCGGATGCTGCGCGGCACCCGGTGGCTCGCCCTGCTCTGTCTGGTCATGGCCGCCGTCACCGTGGACGTCTTCCCCGCCGGGGGCACGGCGAAGGAGCTGCCCGTCCATCCCGGCACCCGGCTGTGGGCGCTGGCCCTGATGGCCGTGGTGTGGGGCTTCGGCGCCTGGCGCCGCTACCGGCGGCTGCGGACCGGGGCACAGCTCGCCGTGTTCGCGCTCGTGCGCCGCTCGTTCTGGTCCAGGGTCGTGCTCGGCCAGGCCGCCTGGGCCACCCTGTGCGCGCTGTTGCTCGTGGCCCTTCCGTGGAGCGAGCGCACCGTCCCCCAGGTCCTGTTCTGGCTGGCGCTCGTACCGAACCTGCTCAGCATCACCCACGACCGGGACAAGGTCTGATGAGCCGGGCCCTGCAACAGGCCGACGCCCTGTTCGACCTGGGGCGCCACGAGCAGGCAGCCGCACTCGCCGCCCGGCACCTCGCCGACGCCCCCGACGACGCGACCGCGCTCGTGCTGCTCGCCCGCTGCCGGGACCGCCTCGGCGACGCACAGGAGGCGCTCACCAGCGTCGAACACGCCCTGCGCGTCGCACCCGAGTCGGTGAGCGCCTGGATGCTGCACGCCCACGTCCTGCTCTCCCTGAAGAAGAACGGGCAGGCCGAGGACTCCGCCCGGCGCGCCGTCGAACTCGCCCCGCAGCTCTGGGCGAGCCACTACACCCTCGGCGTCGTCCTGGACCGCAGCGCCCGCAGGAAGCTCAGGCGGGCCGCGTACGAGTCGGCCCTCAGGGCCGTCGCCCTCGCCCCCGAGGAGAGCGACGCGCACGTCCTCCTCGGTCTGACCGCCCACCACACCGGCAACCACCGCGTCGCCCACGAGGCCTACGAGACGGCGCTGCGCCTCAATCCGGACAACAGCGCGGCCCACAACAACCTCTCGCTGCTCCATCTGCGCCGCCGATGGCTCCGTCCCGGCTCGTGGACCCGGGCCGCCGAGGGCTTCGTCCAGGCCGCCGCCCTCGACCTGGACGACCACCACGCCCGCCACAATCTGGAGAACATGGCGTGGGGAACCCTCTTGGGCTCCCGCTGGGTGGCCTTCGCCGGAACCGTCGCGGTGTCATTGGGCTCCGCCCGCCTGCGTGCGGGCGCCGCCGGCACCGACGCCCTCGTCACCCACCTGGTGTGCGCGGCCGTGCTCGTCGGCGGCTGGGGAGGCTGGCTGTGGTGGCAGACCCGGCGGGTCCCGCCCCATCTGCGCCGGCCCCTCCTGCTGGTGTCGCGCGGCTCCCGGCCGGTCGTCGGGATGGCGTTGGCCGTCGCGCTGCTCATCGTCCACGCGGCCGTGGCGCTGGTGCTGTGGCGCAGCGCCGTGTTCAGCGCGCTCGCGCTTCCGCTGTTCGTCTTCGCGCTCGTCATATCCGTGGCCGGCCGCACCACCCTCCAACAGCAGGCGCCGAAGCAGTAGGAGGCCCACTCGGACCACCCGCACCGGCGTCGCCCGGGCGCCGTTCACCCGTCACGCGCAGAGGGCCGTTGGCCTTGCGTGCGGCACCTGGGTGACGGCGGCCCGGGCCCGTTCTGAGGCTGCGCCGGCGTGCCGGTCGCGCCCGGCGCGCGGCCGCGGCGTGCCGGCCGGGCGGGCGGGCGGGCGAGCGGGCGGCCGGGCGGTCACTTCTCCAGGGTGCGCAGGCCGTTGACGAGGAGTCGCAGGCCGAATTCGAAGTGGGCGTCGAAGTCGCCGCCGGCGATCACGGGCACCGACGCGGCCAGATGGGGGAACGCCGATTCCGTGACGGCCAGGCGCAGGCGTTCGGGGTCGGCCGGAGCCTCGCCGCCGAGGGCGGCCTGCTCCTCCAGGGTGTGGCCGAGCGTGAAGTTCACGACGGCCAGCATCGCCCGCGCCGCGTCGCTCGCACCGAAGCCCGCCTCCCGCAGTGCGCCGATCAGGGCCTCGGCGAAACCGAGCGTGTTCCCGCCCGTCGAGTGGGTGCCGGCGAAGACCCGGGCACCGTCGCGGTGGCGGAGCAGTGCCGCACGCAGGGCGCGGGCCCGACCGGTCAGCTCTTCGGCCCAGTCCCCCTGATCCGCTCCCCCGGGTGCCCTCGTGTCGCGGTCCGCCAGCATGCGTTCGGCCATGGCCGTCAGCAGGTCCTGCTTGGTGGCGAAGTACCGGTACAGCGCCCCTGCCTGCACCCCCATGGCCTCGGCCAGCCGGCGCATGGTCAGCGCGTCCAGGCCGGCCTCGTCCAGCAAGTCGAGGGCGGTGGCGACGGTGCGGTCGGGGTCCAGCTTCGCGGGGCGCCCCCGGGCGGTCGTCCGTGTCGGCGGCCCGGCGGGGCTTGACGGGGAACTCATGACCCACATTATAGTGAACAGCGTTCACGTGAACATCGTTCACTAAATAGCGGACGTACTGAATGAGGAGGTGAGGCCGATGAACCCGGACGTGATCGTCGTGGGAGCCGGCCCGACCGGGCTGATGCTCGCCGGCGAGCTGGCCCTGGCCGGCGTACGGACGCGGATCGTGGAGCGCCGCTGCGAGCCGCAGCACCAGTCGCGCGCACTGAGCCTGCATCCCCGCAGCGTGGAGGTGCTCGACCAGCGGGGCATCGCCGACCGTTTCCTCGCCGCGGGCCGGACCGTGCCCGGCTGGCACTTCGCCGCCCTGGACACGCAGCTCGACTTCTCCGCCCTGGACTCCCGGCACGGCCGCACGCTCTTCCTCGCGCAGGCCCGTACGGAGGCCCTGCTGGAGGAACGCGCCCGCGAGCTGGGGGTGGAGATCCTGCGCGGCCACGAAACCGCCGGGGTGCGCCAAGGCCCCGACGGCGTCGAGGTGGACGTACACGTCGCAGGTGTCCGCCGGACCATGCGGTCCCGGTACGTGGTGGGGTGCGACGGCGCGCGCAGTGCGGTGCGGACGGCGGCCGGGATCGGCTTCCCGGGGACCGGCGAGACGCTGACCGGGATGCTCGGGGACTTCGGTGTGGCCACCGCGGACCCCGGCACGCTGGAGCGGGCTCGGGCGCGCGGTGTTCTGGCCGTCGGCCTGGAGGGCGGGCTGACCCGCTTCGTGCTGCTCTCCCCGTCGCGGATGAGGGTGCCGTCGTCGGAGCCGGTCACGGTCGAGGAGTTCCGCAGCGCGCTCCGGGACGCCTGTGGCAGCGACTGCGGTATCGGCGAACCGCGGTGGCTGTCGCGGTTCGGCAACGCCACCCGGCTCGCGGAGTCCTACCGCGCCGGGCGGGTGCTGCTCGCGGGCGACGCGGCGCACATCCACTTCCCCGCGGCGGGCCAGGGTCTCAACACCGGGCTCCAGGACGCGATGAACCTCGGCTGGAAGCTGGCCGCCGAGATCAACGGCTGGGCGCCCCCGGGGCTCCTGGACACGTATCACGTCGAGCGGCACCCCGTGGGGCAGTCGGTCACCGAGAACACCGAGGTCCAGACCCTGCTGGCGGAACTCGCCCTCGTGGAGCAGTACGAACGCCCCGCCCGGGCCCTGCGCAGGCTGATGGACGACCTCCTGGGCCTGGAGCAGGTCAACCGCCGTCTCGCCGGCGCCGTCTCGGCGATCGACACCGCCTACCCCTCGCCGGGCGACCCGCTCACCGGCCGGCGCATGCCCGACGTCGCGCTGGTCGCCGGTGGTTCCGGTGCCACCGGGGCGGGCAGGGTCTACGAACTCCTCCACGAGGGGCGCTTCGTCCTGCTCGGGCTCGACGGCGACGCCGCGGCTCCTGACGCCGGGGAGTGGGCGGCCCGTGTCACCTCGGTGGCCGTCGCCCGGTACGACGCCCATCCCGCGCTCGACGGGCTCAGGGAGATCCTGATCCGGCCCGACGGTCACGTCGCCTGGGCGACCCGGACCGCCGACGGGCGGGCCCGCCGGGCGGAGCGCACCCTGGCCCTGACCGGCTGGGCGGGCAACCCGTCCGGAAGGGAACGGGGATGACCACGCCGGGTTCGTCACGTAGTCGTCCGCGCCGGCGCCCCGGGCGCGGGGCCTGCGCGCCCCACCGGTTCCCCGTCCGTGGGAGGGGCACCGTCAGCTCCCGGTCAGTGCCTTGAGGGCGGTGTTGAGCTCCAGGACGTTGACGCGGGGCTCGCCCATGAAGCCGAGGGTGCGGCCGCTGGTGTGGTCCTTGACGAGCTTGTCGACCTGCTCGACGTCGAGGTGGTTCCGCTCGGCGACCCGGTGGACCTGGATGCGGGCGTACTCCGGGGAGATGTGCGGGTCCAGTCCGGAGCCGGAGGAGGTGATGGCGTCGGCCGGCACGTCCTCGGGCCTGACCTCGTAGGTGGCCGTGGAGTTGTCCGAGACGACCGCGGCCTTGGCGTCGGTGACCAGCTTGACCAGGTCCGGGTTGTCGGCGGCCTTGTTGGTGGCGCCGGAGAGGACCAGCGAGTACTGCGTGTTGACGCTGTTGCCGCCCAAGCCGTTGGAGGGGCGCGGCTGGAACCACTTGAGGTCCGGTTCCGCGGCCTCTTCGGCGTCCTCGGGGTCGCGCTTCGGGAGGTTGTAGGTCTGCCCGATGAGGGAGGAGCCGACGACCCGGCCGCTCCCGTCCTTGATCTCGGAGCCGTTGGCCTCGTCGTTGAAGAGGGCCTGGGCGATGCCGGTGACGGCCAGCGGGTAGACGACCCCGCAGATCACGGTCAGGACGAGCAGGGCGCGCAGGCCCGCGCCGATCAGGCGGACGGTGCTGGATACGGAGTTGTTCATCGTGGGTCAGCCGATTCCGGGGATGAGGGTGATGAGCATGTCGATGATCTTGATTCCGATGAACGGGGCGATCAGGCCGCCGAGTCCGTAGATCCCCAGATTGCGGCGGAGCATCTTGTCGGCGCTGGTCGGCTTGTACCGGACGCCCTTGAGGGCGAGCGGGACGAGCGCGATGATGATCAGCGCGTTGAAGATGACGGCGGACAGGATCGCCGAGTTCGGCGAGTGCAGGCCCATGACGTTGAGCTTGTCCAGACCCGGGTAGACCACGGCGAACATGGCCGGGATGATCGCGAAGTACTTCGCGACGTCGTTGGCGATCGAGAACGTCGTGAGGGCGCCTCGGGTGATGAGGAGCTGCTTGCCGATCTCGACGATCTCGATGAGCTTGGTCGGGTTGGAGTCCAGGTCCACCATGTTCCCGGCCTCCTTGGCGGCCGAGGTGCCCGTGTTCATCGCCACGCCGACGTCGGCCTGCGCGAGCGCGGGCGCGTCGTTGGTGCCGTCACCGGTCATCGCGACTAGCTTGCCGCCGGCCTGTTCCCGTTTGATGAGGGCCATCTTGTCCTCGGGAGTCGCCTCCGCGAGGAAGTCGTCGACACCGGCCTCCTCCGCGATCGCCTTGGCCGTCAGCGGGTTGTCGCCCGTGATCATGACCGTCTTGATGCCCATGCGGCGCAGCTCGTCGAACCGCTCCCGCATGCCCTCCTTGACCACGTCCTTGAGGTGGATGACACCCAGGACGCGGGCGCCCCTGTCGTCCCCGACGGCGACGAGCAGCGGCGTGCCGCCGGCTTCCGAGATCTTGTTCGCGAGGAGGTCGGCGTCGTCGGCCACCTGACCGCCCTGCTCCTTCACCCACGCGATGACGGAACCGGCAGCGCCCTTGCGGGTCTTCCTGCCGTCGACGTCCACACCCGACATGCGGGTCTGGGCGGTGAAGGTGATCCACTCGGCGTGGGCGAGCTCGCCCTGGTGGCGTTCACGCAGGCCGTACCTCTCCTTCGCCAGGACGACGATGGAGCGGCCCTCGGGGGTCTCGTCCGCGAGGGACGACAACTGGGCGGCGGCCGCCAGCTCGGCTTCCGTCGTGCCCTTGACGGGGACGAACTCGGCGGCCCGGCGGTTGCCGAGCGTGATGGTGCCGGTCTTGTCGAGCAGCAGCGTCGAGACGTCACCGGCGGCTTCCACCGCGCGACCGCTCATCGCGAGGACGTTGCGCTGCACGAGCCGGTCCATGCCGGCGATGCCGATCGCGGAGAGTAGGGCGCCGATGGTCGTCGGGATCAGGCAGACCAGCAGGGCCGTCAGTACGATCATCGACTGCTCGGCGTCGGCGTAGATCGCGAACGGCTGGAGCGTGACCACGGCCAGCAGGAAGACGATCGTCAGCGAGGCGAGCAGGATGTTGAGCGCGATCTCGTTCGGCGTCTTCTGCCGGGCGGCGCCTTCGACGAGCGCGATCATGCGATCGATGAAGGTCTCGCCGGGCTTGGTCGTGATCTTGATGACGATCCGGTCGGAGAGGACCTTCGTGCCACCGGTGACGGCGGAGCGGTCGCCGCCGGACTCCCGGATGACGGGTGCGGACTCGCCGGTGATGGCCGACTCGTCGACGGAAGCGACGCCCTCGACGACGTCACCGTCGCCCGGGATGATGTCACCGGCCTCGCAGACCACCAGGTCGCCGATGCGCAGGCCGGTGCCCGGGACCCGTTCCTCGCCGGAATCGGCCAGGCGCCGTGCGACCGTGTCCGTCTTGGCCTTGCGCAGGGTGTCGGCCTGGGCCTTGCCGCGGCCCTCGGCCACGGCCTCGGCCAGGTTGGCGAAGATCGTCGTCAGCCACAGCCAGGCCGTGATGGCCCAGCCGAACCAGTCCGCCGGGTCCTTGACCGCGAGGACGGTGGTGACCACCGACCCGACGAGGACCACGAACATGACAGGCGACTTGATCATGATGCGCGGGTCGAGCTTGCGCACCGCGTCGGGGAAGGACTGCAGCAGGGCCTTGGGGTCGAACAGTCCACCGCCGACGCGGCCGGCGGACTGGTGAGCCGTGGGGATGTCCTCGTGCGGGGCACGGGTGGGGGTGATGGTGCTCATGATGCGAGCCCTTCAGCGAGCGGACCCAGCGCGAGGGCGGGGAAGTAGGTCAGACCGGTGATGACGACGATCGTCCCGACGAGCAGGCCCGCGTAGAGCGGCTTGTCGGTGCGCAGGGTGCCCGTGGTGGCGGGTACGGGCTGCTGCTCGGCGAGCGAGCCGGCCAGCGCGAGGACGAACACCATGGGCAGGAAACGGCCCAGGAGCATCGCGAGGCCGATGGTGCTGTTGAACCACTGGGTGTCGGCGTTGAGGCCGGCGAACGCGGACCCGTTGTTGTTGGCACCCGAGGTGTAGGCGTAGAGGATCTCGGAGAAGCCGTGCGCTCCCGGGTTGGCCATCGAGTGGGCCGGGGTGGGCAGCGCCATCGCCGCTGCGGTGAAGCACAGCACGAGCGCCGGGGTGATGAGGATGTAGCAGGCCGCGAGCTTGATCTCGCGGGTGCCGATCTTCTTGCCCAGGTACTCGGGGGTGCGGCCGACCATCAGGCCGGCGATGAACACCGCGATGATCGCCATGATCAGCATGCCGTAGAGGCCGGAGCCGACGCCGCCGGGCGCGATCTCGCCGAGCTGCATGCCCAGCAGCTGGATCCCGCCGCCCAGCCCGGTGTAGGAGGAGTGGAAGGAGTTGACCGCACCGGTCGAGGTCAGCGTGGTGGCGACGGAGAAGATCGCGGAGGCGCCGACGCCGAACCGGGTCTCCTTGCCCTCCATCGCCCCGCCCGCGACGTCGAAGGCCGGACCGTGGTGGGCGAACTCGGTCCACATCATCAGCGCGGTGAACCCGAGCCAGATCGTGGCCATCGTGGCGAGGATCGCGTAGCCCTGGCGCAGGCTGCCGACCATGCGGCCGAAGGTGCGCGTCAGCGCGAACGGGATCACCAGGATCAGGAAGACCTCGAAGAGGTTCGAGAACGGGGTCGGGTTCTCGAAGGGGTGCGCGGAGTTGGCGTTGAAGTAGCCGCCGCCGTTGGTGCCGAGTTCCTTGATGACCTCCTGCGAGGCGACGGCGCCGCCGTTCCACTGCCGGCTGCCGCCCAGGAACTGGCCGACCTCGTGGATCCCGGCGAAATTCTGGATGGCGCCGCACGCCACCAGCACGATCGCGCCGATCACGGAGATCGGCAGCAGGATCCGCACGGTGCCGCGGACCAGGTCGGCCCAGAAGTTGCCGAGCTCACCGGTGCGCGAGCGCGCGAAGCCCCGTACGAGGGCCACGGCGACGGCCATGCCGACCGCGGCCGAGACGAAGTTCTGCACCGCGAGTCCGCCGGTCTGCACGACGTGGCCCATGGCCTGCTCGCCGGCGTACGACTGCCAGTTGGTGTTCGCCACGAACGACGCCGCCGTGTTGAAGGCCTGGTCGGGGTCGATCGCGGAGAAGCCGAGCGAGCCGGGCAGGATCCCTTGCGCCCGCTGGAGGGCGTACAGGAACAGGACACTGACCGCGGAGAAGGCGAGGACGCCGCGGAGGTAGGCGGGCCAGCGCATCTCGGCGGACGGGTTGGCGCCGATGACCTTGTAGATCCACTTCTCCGGGCCGTAGTGCCTCTCGGAGCAGTAGACGCGGGCCATGTGGTCGCCCAGGGGGCGGTAGGCCAGCGCGAGCGCGGCGGTCAGTGCGAGGAGCTGGAGCACACCAGCGAGAACGGGACTCATCGGCGGCTAGAACCTCTCCGGGTACACGAGTGCCAGGACGAGGTAACCCAGCAGGGAGACGGCCACGACGAGGCCGACGATGTTTTCGGCGGTCACAGCTTGGCCACCCCTCGGGCGATGAGAGCCACCAGCGCGAAGACCGCGACCGTGGTGACGACGAAGGCCAGATCGGCCATCGTGAGCTCCTGGATGAAGTGATGAAATGGATTTCGGCCAGTACGGCCGATGTAGAGCAAACCCCGGGCTCAGCGGGCCGTTGCGACTCCTTGACGGGCTCCATACGGGCGCAGCGGAACTCTTGATGCCGCCCTGACGCCACGGACGCGCGGCGCCCGCACCGGCGTATTGAGACCCAGTTCCGCCACCGAACGACACGCGCTGACGTCAGACACCCGTCAGGATCGGGTCCGGATGCGTCAGGGAGCCGTCAAGGACATGCCCGGGCCGGAGTGACGGCGGAATACTGAAGGGGTCGAGGGGCGGGCACGGGGCCCGTGCGCATGACCGCGGAGCCGCCCCGATCCTGCCGAGAACTCCGAACCCCTGCGAGGTGGATCATGCGGATCCGGCTTCGTGACGCCGTTGCGGCCGCCGCAGCGCTGTTCGCACCGTTCGCCGTCGCGCTGGCCCTCGTGCCCGTGCGTGCCGACGTATCGCACACCAATGTCGCCCTGGTCCTCGTGGTGGTCGTGGTGGCCGTATCCGCGCTGGGGAACCGGTACGCCGGCGCGCTCGCCGCGCTCTCGGCCGCCGCGTGGTTCGACTTCTTCCACACCGTGCCGTACGAGACCCTCCACATCGAGCAGCGCTCCGACGTCGAGACCGCCCTCCTCCTGCTCGTCGTGGGGCTGGCGGTCTCGCAGCTCGCGGCGCGGGCCCGGCTGCTGGGCGGCGTCGCCGTCGCGGATGCCGGTCACCTCGCACGACTTCACGAGACGGCTCGGTTCGCGCGCTTCAGCACCTCGCCGGACGACGTGGCCGCACACGTACGGCAGGAGCTGGTCGAGCTGCTCGGACTACGGGCCTGCCGCTTCGAGCGCGGCTCCCTGCTCGGGCATCCGGCACGACTGGAGCAGGACGGTTCCGTCACCGTGCCGGACTGGGTGTGGGACCTGGACCGGCAGGGGTGGCCGGAGGGCGAGATCGAGCTGCGCGCCACCTCGGGCGGGCACTACGAGGGCCGTTTCATGATGACGCCCGTCCCCGGCGCCCCCGTCCCCCCGCTGGAGGCGCGGCTGGTCGCGGTCACCCTGGCCGCCCAGGCCGCGGTGCCTCTGGACGCCCCGGCACCGGTCGGCTCCGGAGGCTGAGGCCCCGTCGTGCTGCCCGCCCACGGACGGCGCTGCCGGCCACCGCCCGGGAGGGGGGTGGCCGGCAGCGCCGGGGGGTGTGTGTCGGGGGGTGTGTGTCGGGGGTGATCAGTTCCCGGTGGCCGCCAGGCTGTCGTCGGCGATCCAGGAGCCGTGGATCCCGGCAGGCACCCGCCGCGGCAGGTGGACCGTGGCGATGCGGTCGAGACCTGAGGCGTCGAGGACCAGCAGCTGCGAGGCGTCCTGCTTGAGGTCGGAGACCACGGTCAGCAGGTAGCCGTCGTCCTCGTTGGTCGCCCCGGCCGCGGGGACGAACACCGCTTCGCTGGGCAGACGGGCGTCGCCGACCTGGTGGATGCGGCGGGCGCCGGTGGTGCGGTCGTACTTCACCACGCCGTAGCCGCCGAAGCCCTTCTCGTCCGGGAAGGAGATGGCGTACTGGTAGCGGTTCTCGGCGCCGAGGTAGTCCTCGTTGAGCGTCGGGAACTCCACCGCGAGGTCGTCGACGATCTGCTCGTCGACCGTACCGGCGGCCATGTCGACCACCCAGCGGCGGGTGTACGAACGGGCGTTGGGCTCGGTACCGCGCCCCGGGGCGCCGATCCACCAGTTCCAGGACAGCCGGAACCCCTCACGGTCCACGGTGGGGCCCTCCAGGACGATGCGGCCCCGGCCGTCCTCGTATGCGTTGGAGACGTGCAGCATGTTGCCCGGCTCGATCGAGAACCAGCGGATGTTCTGCGCGCCCTGCTCCCCGCGCGGCATGATCCCGATGCGGGAGAGCTGCTGGTCGCTCCAGCCGTACGGGATGCCGGAGTGCTCGGTCGGGTCGAAGGTGACGTTCCCCTCGATGAAGACCACGTGGCGGCGGGTGATGGCGAAGTCGTGCTTCAGGGAGGCCGTCGCCCCCGGGATCTCCGCGCTGTGGATGATCTCGCCCTTGGCGTCGCAGACGTAGTACGTGAGGAACGGCGGGAAGGGCGAGGACCCGAAGAAGTGGAGCTCGCCGGTGCGCGGGTCCTCCTTGGGGTGCGCGGTCATCGCCGTGCGCAGTTTGCCGCCGAAGTCGTGGGCGCCCACCGTTTCCAGTTCCGGGGTCAGTTCGAAGGGGAAGTTGGACTCGCACAGGGCGAGGAGGCGGCCGCCGTGCTCGATGACATGGGTGCCGGCGGTGCTGGCGCTCAGGTCGGGACCGCGGTCGGTCATGTAGGGGGCGCCTTCGAGGGCGGGGGTCTTGACCCAACGGTTGCGGTACCACTCGGCGCGGCCCTCGCGCAGCCGGATCCCATGAACCATGCCGCTGCCCTTGAACCAGTGCGTCGGCGTGACGCCGGGCTTCGGGTTGTGGCTGTTGCGGAGCAGCCGGCCGGTCAGCTCCGGGGGGAGGGTGCCCTCGACGGTCAGGTCGGTGGCGGTGGCCTCGTCGGTGACGGGGGTGTAGTGGCCGGTCAGGTAGGGCTTGTCGGCGGTCATGTCGGAACCTCTTTCAGGAGATGGAACGGAGAGAAGGAAGGAAGCGATCGGAAGGGAGGGGACCGGAAGGGAGGTCCGGTTGGTCAGGCAGCCTGTTCGGCACGGTGCTTGAGGTGGGTGAGCCAGCTGTCCAGGGAGTCGTGGAGGGCCTCGGCGAGCTCGTGCACCGCGGCGTCGACCGGCTCCCCGCTCCAGGACTCCTCGGTGCGGACGGTGACGTGACCGCCGGTCTGCTCGAACGTCCATACGTGGATGCCGGTGATGCCGTCGACGTCTCCGCCCCAGACGATCCGTTCGCCGGGGACCAGTTCGTGCACGGTGGAGGTGATGTCCAGGCCGTGGGTCAGCCAGCTGAAGGAGTTGCCGGGTATCAGCGGGCCGTCGAGCTCGGCCCGGTCGATGTCGGTGTTCCAGGTGGGCCAGGCCGCGATGTCGGTGTGCAGATCCCACACGGTGGCGAGCGGGGCGTCGATGACGGTGCTCAGGCGGACGGTGACAGGGGCGGTCTCGTCGATGGTGACCACGGGTGTGTTTCCTTTCGTGACGGGCGTGGGGCGGGGGTGGGCCTGAGCCGTAGGCCCCGCCGCGTCGGGGCGCGGCCGGGTGCAGCGGGCCAGGAAGAGTGCGAGGAGTGCGGTGAGGGCCAGGACCGCGGCCGAGACGGTGAAGGCGGCGCGGTATCCGGCGGTGAGCGCCTCCAGGTGCGGCCGGTCGGCCGCGGCGTGTTCGGTGACGGAACCGGCCAGGGTCGCCAGGGCGGCGAGGCCGATGGCACCTCCGATCTGGCGCGTGGTGTTGACCAGGCCGCCGGCCAGCCCCGCGTCCTGCGGGAGGACGCCGTCCACGGCCAGGGCGGTGAGCTGGACGAACGCGACGCTCAGGCCGAGGCCGACCAGGATGCTCGGGCCGAGGACGTCGGCGAGGTAGCTGCCGTGTACGTCGATCCGGGACAGCCACAGCAGGCCGGCCGCCTCGGTGAACAGGGCCGCGGTCACCGTCGCGGTGGCGCCGATGCGCCGGGCGGTCCGGGACGCCACGGATGCGCCGATCATGTTGGCCAGGGCGAGCGGGAGTTGGCCCGCTCCCGTGGCCAGGGGCTGCATCCCGAGGACCTGCTGCTGGTAGAGGGGGAGGAAGAAGAACAGTGCGATCCACACGGAGCCGAGCAGTGCCATCAGCAGGTTGCCCGCGGCGACCCGGCCGGTGCCGAACAGGTGCGGCGGTATCAGTGCGTTCGGCCGGCGGAGCTCGATGACGGAGAACACGGCGAACAGCGCGGCGGCGCCGGCCAGGGCGCCCAGCACCCGCAGGTCCGTCCAGCCCGCGCCGCGTGCGGCGGTCAGGCCCCAGACGAGGCAGGTCAGGGCTGAGGTGACGACGGCGGTGCCCAGCAGGTCGAACCGCCCGTCCTGCCGTCCGGCGGGCCGTGGCACGAGGGCCGCCACGGCGGCCAGGACCACGGCCGTGCCGAGCGCCACGGAGTGGAAGATCCAGGGCCAGCCCCACGCCTGGGTCAGGACACCGCCCAGGAGTACGCCGCCCGCCCCGCCGGCGCCGGAGACCGCCCCCCACACCCCCAGCGCCCTGGCCCGCCCGACGCCGGGCGGGTACAGGTCCATCACGAGGGCGAGCGCGGCCGGGGCGATGGCGGCTGCGCCGAGGCCCTGGACGGCCCGCGCCGCGATCAGCACGCTCGCGGAGCCGGCCAGCCCCGCGGTCAGCGAGGCCGCCGCGAACAGCGCCAGGCCGGCGACCAGGACCCGGCGGCGGCCGAGGAGGTCGGCGGCCCGGCCGCCCGCCAGGAGGAGCGCCCCGAAGGCCAGGCCGTAGGCGTTGACCACCCAGGTGACGCCGCCGTCCGACAGTCCCACCCCGGAGCTGATCTGGGGGAGCGCCACGTTGACGATGGACGTGGCGAGCATGACGGTGAACTGGGCCGCGGCCAGCGCCGCGAGCGCGGCTCCCGGCCGGGGGGCTCCGGCTGCCGCCCGGCCCGTCTTCGTGTGTGCAACGTTCATGTCGCACAGACTCGTGCCGGGCGCTGTCCACTCTCCAGAGCGGACAGCGGCGAGGACTGTCCACTGCTGTCCGCACCCGTCCACCGGCGTACCGGGTGCCCGGGGAACCGCGGGGGTCCGCTACTGCGGGCCGCCGTGCAGCTCCTGGTGCCACAGTGCCTCGCAGAGAAGGTCCAGGCCCTGGCGGACATGTCGCCTGTAGGTTCCGTACGGCAGACCCAGGCGGCGGGCGGCGGCTTCCTGGGTGGGGGCTCCGGAGAAGTAGCCGGCCGTCAGGGCCTCGCGGGCGCGTACACCGCGCGGCTCGCCGGCGAGGTCGTCGACGGCCTGGCGCAGCAGGGCGCGCAGTTCGCCGACCGGATCGGCGAAGTCGGCCGCGAGGCGTGCACGGGTCAGGGCGCAGGCGGCGAAGGCCCGGGGGTCGCGCCAGTGCGACAGGGCCTCGCGGACGGCCTGGTCGAACGCGGTGCGCGAGAAGCCCGAGGGTCCGGAGGGGGCCGGCACCTCGGTTCGGGTGATGACGTGGCGGATCCACGCCTCGACCGGAACCTGCCGCCAGTCGATGCAGAACAGCCCGTACGTGTGCTCGCTGACCCGTGCCCGGATGCCCGTGTCGTGCATGACGCCCTTGAGGCGCAGGGCCCAGGCCTCGGCGTCCCGGTAGACGACGAAGCCGTGTGCGCGGCCCCGGCTGCGGGCGGCTTCCGCCTGGGCGCGGGAGTTGCTCAGGTCGATGACCACGGAGGGGACCTGGTAGCGGGCGGGGTAGATGGAGAACCGGCTCATGCCGATGTGCTCGCCGGGCCGCACGGGGGCGGAGGCCGCCGTGTACTCCCAGGCGGCCGCGACGACGGGGTCGGTGGCGAGGTCCCGGGGGTCGGGCGGGGCCGGCAGCTGCAGGCGGGTCGTGAACGCGACCGGCTCGCCGGTGCTCACCGACCGGAAGACGCTGAACGCCTGCGGCTGGCGCTCCAGCCAGTAGCGCACGAGCTCCGCGGAGGCGTGCCCTTCGGCCTCCTCGGCCATGCGCAGGACGACATCGATGTCGTCGGGCTGCAGGACGCGTTCGTGCACCTCCTCCTCGCGGGTCGACGCACCGCGCCGGGCAGGGCTCTCCAGCTCACGGAACAGATAGAACAGTTCGTCGGGTATGACGCTGACCCGCTCGTCGACGCCCTCGCGCAGCAGGCGCAGGTACTCCTCGGCCAGTCGCTGCCGCATCGCCATGAAGGCGTTGGGGGCGCGCCAGCGCAGGTCCGCGGCCAGGGTCTCGCGCGCTGCGTCGTGCGGGTAGAGGCCCCGGGGGGTGGACTCCATGAACGGCAGCTGCCTCAGCCAGCCGAACAGCTGGTGGGCGTCCTCCTCGGGCAGGACCGCGGCGAGCAGCTCCTCGGACGTCGAATGCGCCTGGGCCACCACCTCCAGGGCGCGCCGGTGCGCCGTCGTCGGCACCTCCCCGATCAGGCCCGCCATCAGGGTGCGCAGGACGTCCGCCGAGGGCGCCCACATCTCCTCGCCGCTCCAGCCTGCGGACCCCGCGGCCGCCGCGAGGGAGAGGGCCAGCGGATTGCCCCCGGCGAAGTGCAGGATGCGCTCCTCCAGTTCGTTCGGGATCCGTGCAGCGGCCAGCAGGCTCCGGGCCTGCCCGTCGGTGAACGGCGTCAGTTCGCCGACGTGCAGGAGCCCGGCCCAGGCGGAGTCGGCGGTCCACTGGGCGTGGGGCGGGATCCGGCCGGCCAGGACCACCAGGGTGCCGTCCGCGGCGCGGGGCAGGAAACGCTGCCACAGCCAGCTCTCCAGCCACTGGCAGTGCTCGAAGGAGTCCACGAACAGGACGGTTCCGGCAACCTCCAGGAGGGGGGCGGCCGCACGCTCGAAGTCGGCCGGGTCGCGGCTGACGAAGCGGCCGTCCAGCTCCAGGAGCAGTCGGCCCGCCGAACGGGCCTCGTCCGCCAGGCACCGCACCAGGGATGACTTCCCGATGCCTCCGGGGCCGTACAGGTAGAACGCGAACGGCGCCTGCGGATCTCCGGCCAGCGCCGTTGCGAAGCGGCCGACCTCCTCTTCCCTTCCGATGAAGGCACGCTCCCGCGCTCTGCTCAGTCTCTCTCCCACGGACGCCACGTCGGCTCCCCTCCCGGGCCTCGGAACCGGGCGGAGTACCCGGATCCTCTTCGAAGAGGGCGGCCCGGGGCGACAGGTTCCCCTCCGGCCACGCGAACGCGTGCCCACCGACCATGAAAACGCCTGCGGGGACGGCCCGTTGGGCCGTCCCCGCAGACCGCGGCCGGTCAGTTCCCGGGCGCCAGCAGGATCTTCCCCCGGGTGCCGCCGGCTTCGAGGAGGGCGTGCGCCCGGGGCGCCTCCTCGAACGGCAGGACCTCGGAGATCCGCAGTGTCAGGTGACCCGCCTCGACGCGGCGCGCCAGGACGTCGAGCATGGGTGCGTCGATCCGTACGCCGTAGACGTCCACGGCGATGGAGCGCTCGGCTTCCGGGACGGCGAAGGGCGTCAGCGAGAGGAAGCGTCCGCCGTCGCGCACCGCCCCGATCGTTTCCGGTCGGCCGGCGGCGTCGACGACCACGTCGTAGGCGCCGGCGGGTAGGGTGTCGGTGTCCGAGAAGACCTCGGCGGCCCCCAGTGCGGCCACGGTACGGGCGTCGCCCGCGCGGGCGAGGCCGGCCGGACGCCATCCGCGCAGGGCTGCCAGCTGGACGGCGAAGCCGCCCACCGCGCCCGCGGCGCCACTCACCAGGAGACGGCCGGAGAAGTCCGGGCCCAGCTGGTTCAGCGCCTGCTCCGCGGTGAGCGCGGCCAGCGGGAGGGCCGCGGCGTGCTCCAGCGCGACGTTCTCCGGTGCGGGCACGGCGAGCGCCTCGGCCAGGGCGACGTACTCGGCGGACACCCCGGCCCCGTCGGCCAGCGGGGAGCGCAGGGCGATGATGCGGTCGCCCTCCGCGAAGCGGGTGCTCCCGGGGCCCGCAGCGACGACGGTGCCGGAGACGTCCCAGCCGACGACGGCGGGCAGGACCGGGGAGGGGATGTCGCCCCGGCGCACGGCGAGGTCCACGGGGTTCACCGCGGCGGCGGCCACCCGGACGAGGATTTCGCCCGGACCCGGCTGCGGCGTCCGCGTCTCGGAGACGGCGAGGACGTCCGGGGGTCCGTAGCTGTTGATGACGACGGCTTTCATGCGGTGTTCGCCTTTCGGGTCCGCCCCAGGTGGCGCATCGCCGGCTTTTCCACTGCCACGTAGAGCAGCCATGCCACGACGAGGGTCGCCAGTGCTTCGAGGACCAGCACGCCGATGCCGGCGGCGGTGCCGAAGAACTTCTCGGGGCCGATCAGTTCACGTACGACGTTGAGCAGGATGAGATGGACCATGTAGAAGGCGAAGGAGACTTCGCCGAGCCAGACCAGTGGCCGGCTGCGCAGCACCGAGGGGCGGCCCGATACGTCCTTGAGGGCGACTGCCGGGATCAGCAGGGCCATCGGAATGACGAAGACCGCGTCGAGGGCGTACAGCCACGGGACGTAGAGGGACAGGGCGTAGGCCGCCACGCAGGCGAGCGCGGCGGGCAGCGGCCGCACGCCGAACCTGCGGCCGGTGACGACGATGCGCGCCATCAGCATCCCGAGCACGAAGTCCAGGGCGCGCACCGGCGGGAGCATGTACACGCTCCAGTACTGCCAGACGGAGGCCGGTGAGCCCTCGGGCATGGGCGGGTTCCCCGGCAGCACCAGGTAGGCGAGGGTGGGGACGGCGATCACCGCGGCGGCGGTCCCGGCGGCCCAGCGCCACAGGTGCTCCGACGGGATCCGCTTGATCCGGCGCAGGAACAGCGGGAAGCAGAGGTAGAAGAAGAGCTCGCAGGCCAGTGACCAGCTGGGCGGGTTGACGCCGAGGAAGACGGAGAACTCAGGGACCCAGGCGTGGACGAGGAACAGGTTGGGCACCGCCTGCCACCACTGGGTGGTGGCACCGGCGAGCAGGGCCAGGGCGAGCACCCAGGTGACGACGTGGTTCGGGTAGATCTTGAAGAACCGTCGGCGCCAGAAGTGCCGGGCGGGGTCGTCCGGCCGCGCCGACCAGGTCAGGACGAATCCGCTGAGGATGAAGAAGAAGCTCACGCCGGCCCAGCCCGCGTTGCTGAACAGCCACCGGTACCCGTCGGCGACGCCCTCGGAGGCGAACGGGTTCAGGGCGGGGAGTGCGAGTGAGGAGTGGTAGCCGAACACCAGCAGGGCAGCGAAGAACCGCAGGCCGGTCAGGGAGGGGAGCCGGCCGTGCACGGCCCGGTGGGGCTCGGTGGCGCGCTCCGTCGGTATCGCGGCAGGTTCCGCGGTCGTGGACAAGGTGTCTCTCCGGAGGAAGGCGGGAGGTGGGCGGGGCCGTGCGGGCGGCCGGAGCGGGCGGGCTGGCGGTACCCGCTCCGGCGCCGCGCAGGCGTGCTGCGGTTCAGTCCCGGTCGAGGAATCCGCCGAGCAGGGCGACGAGTTCGGCCGTCTTCTCGAAGATGACCATGTGGCCGCTCTCCAGTTCGGCGTACTCGCTGCCCGCCACGGCCGCGTGGATCTCGCGCGAGTGCTCGACGGGGATCAGTACGTCCCGGGTGGAGCCGATGACCAGGGTGGGTGCGGTGATGGCGGGGAGGCGGTCGCTGATGTCCACCCGGTGGTCGAGCTCGATCTGCTGCAGCGTCCACGCCTCGGCCTTGATCCCGGCGACGGTGGCCTTGACGCCCTCGCTGCCGAAGCCGGCGAGGAAGGGCGGCGAGAAGATCAGCAGCGCGCTGTACGCGGCGAAGGCCTCCTCGTCGAGGGCGGGGAGCCGCCGCCAGAGGTCGGTGGCCAGCTGCTGGCGCGGGTCGTCGTTGCGGGCCCAGCCGTTGATGACGACGAGGCGGCGGACGAGTTCGGGGTGCTTGGCCGCGGCGGCGGCCGCGACGACGGCGCCCAGGGAGAAGCCGACGATGTCGAACGGCTCGTCGGTGACCGCGCGGGCCGCGCCGATCGCCTGCTCCACCAGCTCGTCCAGGCTGAGCTCGTCCGCGTGCAGCGGCGTCAGGCCACTGCCCGAGCAGTCGGGGGTGATCACGGTGTAGCGGTCGCTGAACTGCTCGCGGATGTGGCCGAACTGGGCTTCGCCGTGACCGCCCGTGCCGTGTACGAACAGCAGGCCGGGGCCGGTGCCCTCCGCGGTGTACTGGACGGGGGTGCCATTGACGTCGATCGTGGGCATGGGGGCTCCTCAGGGTGTGAAGGGGAACGAGGGAGTTGAAAGAAGGGAAGGCCGGTGGGGGGTCAGCGCAGGGCCGGTTCGGGCCGGTGCTCCTCGCGGGGCGTGCCGGGCAGGTCCGACGGCTTGGTACGCGGGCGCGCCCACCGCCGCATGACGGGGCGTTCCACGCACACCAGGAGCAGCCAGCCGACGAGCAGCGTGGCGAGGAAGAAGCCGATGAGGACCAGGACGCCGGGCAGCGGCGCGAAGAGCTGCTCGTCCATCAGCGCGGTGCGGCCGAAGTACATGACCACGTACTGGGCGAGGTAGAAGCCGAAGGAGACCTCGCCGAGCCACTGCATCGTGCGCCCGCGCAGCACCGTCGGGGCGCCGTCGACATCGGCCCGGGCCACCGCGCAGATCAGCACGGACACGGGGATGATGGTCGCGACGTTCAGCCCGTACAGGAACGGCACTTCGAGAGCCACGGCGTAGCCGGCCAGGCACAGCAGCGCCGCCGGAATGATCCTGACCCGGGGGAAGGCCCCCGCCAGCACGAGCCGGGCGAGGATCATGCCGAGCACGAACTCGAACATCCGCACCGGCGGGAAGTTGTACCCGAACCAGAACTCCCACAAGGAGATGCCGAACCCCTCGGGGGTGGGCGGGTGCTGCGGCATCAGGAAGTCGGTGACGAGCTGGACGGCCACCATGCAGGCGACCATCGCGGCCGCCCAGGCCCACAGCGCGCCCTCCTTGATCCGCAGCACGGGCCGGATCAGGAACGGGAAGAGCAGGTAGAAGAGCAGCTCCGAGCATAGCGACCAGCTGGGCGGGTTCACGCTGATGAACGTCGCGTGCTGGGGGAACCAGGAGTGGATCAGGAAGAGGTTCGGCAGCCATGCGGACACCGGCGTCATGGCACCGGCGAACAGCACCATGGCGAGCGCCCACATCACCACGTGGTTCGGGAAGATCTTCAGCAGGCGCCGGCGCCAGAACCCCGTGATCGTGTCGCGGGGCTTGGCCGACCAGGTCAGCACGAACCCGCTGAGGACGAAGAAGAACGAGACGCCCATCCAGCCGGCCTTGCTGAACAGCCAGCGGAAGCCCTCCTCCCAGCCCTGGTCGGCGAAGGGGTTCATGGGCGGATCACTGAACGTCGCGTGGAAGAAGAAGACCAGTGCGGCGGCGATGAAGCGCAGTCCGGTCAGCGAGGGGAGCTTGGATCTGGAGCGCCCGGGGGCCGGGCTCGTGGTGGCGGCCGGAGACGGTGCGGTCATGGGAGGAGGGCCTTTCAGGAGACGTGGGTCAGCCGGCGCTGCGACGGGGACTCGGCGGCAACCGCCGTCCGCCGGTCGCGGGGACGCGCCCAGCGGCGCATGGCGGGACGCTCCACGCAGACCAGGAGCAGCCAGCCGAGGGCGAGCGCCCCGGCGAACTCGGCGGCCACGACGGCGATGCCGGCCGGGGTGGCGTACGTCCGGTGGTCCATCAGCGTCGTGCGCGTGAAGGAGAGGACGATCTGCTGGGCGAGGTAGAAGCCGAAGGAGACCTCCCCGAGCCACTGCATCGTGCGTCCGCGCAGCACCGTCGGCGCGCCGTCGACATCGGCCCGGGCCACCGCGCAGATCAGCAGCGAGACGGGAACGATCGTCGCGACGTTCAGGCCGTACAGGAACGGCACTTCGAGGGCCACGGCGTAACCGGCCAGGCACAGCAGCGCCGCCGGAATGATCCTGACCCGGGGGAAGGCCCCCGCCAGCACGAGCCGGGCGAGGATCATGCCGAGCACGAACTCGAACATCCGCACCGGCGGGAAGTTGTACCCGAACCAGAACTGCCAGACCGTCACGTCGGTGCCCGGTGCGGGCGGGCTGCTCGGCGCCAGGAAGTCGGTGACGAGCTGGACGGCCACCATGCAGGCGACCATCGCGGCCGCCCAGGCCCACAGCGCGCCCTCCTTGATCCGCAGCACGGGCCGGATCAGGAACGGGAAGAGCAGGTAGAAGAGCAGCTCCGAGCAGAGCGACCAGGACGGGGTGTTGAGGCCCATGTGGACGGCCGGGTCGGGGAACCACGACTGGATCAGGAAGAGGTTCGGCAGCCAGACCTTCAGGGGGACCGCCGTGCCGGCGAACAGCACGATGGTCAGCGCCCAGGTGGCGATGTGGTTGGGGAAGACCTTGACCAGGCGCCGGCGCCAGAACCCGGTAACCGAGTCGTGGGGCTTGGCCGACCAGGTCAGCACGAACCCGCTGAGGACGAAGAAGAACGACACTCCCAGCCAGCCGGCCTTGCTGAACAGCCAGCGGAATCCGTCGGCGACGTCCTCGTCTGCGAACGGGTTCATCGAGATGAAGATCAGTGAGGCGTGGAAGAAGAAGACCAGTGCGGCGGCGATGAACCGAAGTCCCGTCAGCGAGGGGAGCTTGGGTCTGGCGGGCGGCGCGAGGCTGCTGGACATGGGCTGGCTCTCTCGTTCGGTGGGGGCGGTTCAGGCGGTCGGCGCGGGGGTGGCGGCCTCGGTGGCGGGGTCCTTCGGGCGGCGGCGGGCGGCGCGCACGGTCTGCGTGAGCAACAGGGCGCCGAGGGCGGTGAACGCTGCGGCGCCGACCGTTACCGCACGGGTTCCGAGGCCCTGGTCGATGAGCTGGCCGCCGGCCCATGAGCCGAGGGCGGCGCCGAGGCCGAACGCGGACATGTTGACGGTGAGGGACAGGGTCGGCGCGTCCGCCGCCGCGGAGAGGACCTTGGCCTGGAGTCCGGGAATCAGGGCGAAGGTCGCCACGGAGAACAGGATCAGGAAGAGGGCCGCGCCGATCGCCGAGGGTGCGGCGAACCAGTACAGGACGCAGACGCCGGCCAGCGTCCAGGACTGGCGGAAGACGGCCGTGTCGGCGGACCGGTCGGCCGCCCTGCCGCCGATGGTGTTGCCGGCGATGGACCCCAGGCCGTAGGCGACGAGCACGGCGGGGGCCCAGGCCGCGGGGAAGTGCCCGACCTCGGTGAGCAGCGGCACCATGTAGGTGATCAGCGTGAACATGCCGCCCGAGCACAGGACGGTGGCCAGTACGGTGCCGACCACCTGCCAGTCCTTGAACACCTTGAGCTCGTGTGCGGCCGAGGTGCCGGCCGTTCGGCCGTCGTCCGGGATCACCAGCAGGATCAGGGCGGCGGCGAGCAGGGCGAGCACGGCGACGCCGGCGAAGGTGGCGCGCCAGTTCAGCTGCTGTGCCACCAGGGTGCCGAGCGGGACTCCGAGCACCGTGGCCAGGTTCACGCCCAGCTGGGTGGCGGCGACCGCGGAGCCCTCGCGTCCCTCGGCGGCCATGCTGCCGGCGGTGACGACGCAGACGGCGAGGAACGTGCCGTGGATGACGGCGGTCAGCATGCGGCCGGCGACCAGGATGCCGAAGGTGGGCGCGAGGCTGGAGACGACGTTGCCCGCGACCGAGACCAGGAGCAGCGCCACGAGCAGGTACTTGCGGCGGATGCGGGTGGAGACGGCGGTGACGAGCGGCCCGCCGACCACCACGGTCAGGGCGTAGACCGTGACGAGGAGGCCGGCGGTGGGGATGGTCACCGACAGGTCTCCGGCCAGGTCGCCCAGCATTCCGCTCGGCGCGAGTTCGGCGGTGCCGACGCAGAAGATGGCCAGGATCAATACAGCCATACGGGACCGCATGGATTGCCTCTCGTGAGCAGCGGGCGGCAGTGGACGAGGCCGAGGAGTCCGGGAGTTCAGGCCGCAGGGCGGCACGGATCCGGGGAACCCGGGGGAAATCCAGGGGCCGGGGATCCGGGGACTCCTCGCGAGGTCGGCGTAACAGAAAGCCGTTTCCAAAGCCTCGCGATGACTCTAGTGGCGATTTGGCTAATATACAAGCAGCTTGGGCACTAAGGGAGCGCGGGGACCGGTCGACGTACGAGGACGACGGCCAGCACCACCACCGCGAGCGCGACCGAGGCCGCCGGCAACCAGGCGGCCGAGCGGCCGAGCAGGGCGGCGCCCAGCGCGGATCCGCCGGCTATCCCGACCTGGAAGCCGGTGACGTACACGGAGGAGGCCCGGTCGGCGTCCCCCGCCGCCAGGCGCATGACCGCCGTCTGGAAGACCGGCCCGGCGGCGGCGAACGCCCCGCCCCACACGGCGACGGCGATGCCCACCGCGGTGTACTGCACCACCGGCGGGGCCGGTACGAACGCGAGGGCCAGCAGGCCGACGCCCGCCGCGAACGCCGCCATGGTCACGGTCGCCGCGCGCTGCGGGGCCCGGTCGTTGTGGCGGCCGATGAGGTAGGTGCCGGCGGCCCCCGCGAGCCCGAAGACCGCGAGGAGCGCGACGACCGTGCCCGGCGCCCCGGTCACCTCGGTGACGATGACGGCGAAGTAGGTGTAGCTGAGGAAGTGCGCGGTGACGAGCACGACCGCGACGCCGCAGAGCGTCAGGACCGCGGGCCAGTCGACGCGCTCCCGTACCGCCCCGTCCGCGGCCGGGCCCTCCTCCCGTGCGGCCGGACCCGTACCGCGCGGCCGCAGGGCCCAGACGAGCGCGTACGTCACGACCACGGTGGCGGCCGCCAGCACCAGGGCGGTGGCCCGCCAGCCGATGAGCTCCCCGATGAGGGTCGTACCGGGACTGCCCACGATCGCCGCGAGCGATGCACCGCCGAACACCGCGGCGGTGGCGGTCCCCACGAGGTCGCGCGGCACCAGGGCCACCGCCGCCGGAGCGATCAGCGACCACAGCACCCCGTGCGTGAGCGCCGCGGCGACCCGGCTGACGGCCATCATGGCGAACCCGTTCGAGGCGGCGGCCAGCACCTCGGCGACGACCAGGACGCCGAGGGAGACCACCAGCGCCGTGCGGCGCGGGACGCGCGCGGCGAGCGCCACGGTCGGAACGGTGACGAGGGCGGCGACCACGGCGTATCCGCTGACGAGCAGGCCGACCTGGCCGGCCGTCACCTCGAGGTCGCCGGCGATGTCACGGATGAGTCCGACCGGGAAGACCTCGAAGGTGACGTACACGAACGCGGCCCCCGCGAGCACCGCCAGCCGCAGCGCCGTCGGCGCGTCGATCCGCGGGGCCGTCGCCGGCTCCGCCGTACCGCTCATCGGCGCGTCCCGGCGGCGTCCGCGTCGATCCGCACCAGCACCTTGGGGCGGCTGCGCCGGTCGCTGGCCAAGTGGGTGAAGGCGGCGTCCAGTTCGTCGAGCGGGAAGACCCGGTCGACGAGGGCGTCCAGGTTCACCGCTCCCGACTCCACGAGGGCCACGAGCCGGTCCCAGTGGCCGATGCCGGACAGCACCCCGTGCAGCGTGACGTCCCGGATCACCAGGGCCGCGGCGTCGAAGCCGTCCACGGCGTGGTGCGGCGTCCCGAGCTGGGCCACCCGCCCGCCGGACGCGACCAGGCGCAGGGCCGAGCGGACCGCGGCCGTGCTGCCGGAGGCCTCGATCACCGCGTCGTACGCCTCCTCGTCCGGCCGGGCCGGTGCGGCGCAGGCGCGCAGGCCGAGGTGTTCGGCCAGCTCACGGGCGGCGGGCTGCGGGTCGAACACGACGGGGTCGGCGCCCATGGCCCGCGCGGCCTGGGCCGCCGCCAGCCCGAGCGTGCCCGCCCCGAGGACCGCGACGCGGTCATGGGAGGTCACGCCGAGCCGGTCGAGCGCGTGGACCGCGGCGGCGGTCGGCTCCAGCAGGGCTGCGGCCTCGTCGGAGAGGCCGTCGGGTATCCGGGTCAGGGTCTCCACCGGTGCGGTGAGCAACTGGGAGCCGGCGCCGGGGTGGTCGCCGAGCACGCCGATCTCGCTGCGGTCGGGGCAGTACCGGATGCGGCCGGCGCGGCACTGCGGACACCGGCCGCAGGTACGGAAGTTGTGACCTGAGACGCGCTGTCCGGTCAGGCCTCCGTCCACACCGGGGCCGAGGCCGACGACGGTGCCGGTCCACTCGTGCCCGGGGACGAAGGGGTAGCTCTTGAGGCCGTCGCGCAGGTAGTTGCTGGTGCCGTCGTAGAAACCGAGGTCGGTTCCGCACAGGCCGAGCAGGCCCACCCGGACCAGCACCTCCCCGGGGCCGGGTGCGGGCGGGTCGACGTCGGTGACCGCCAGCGTGCGGGGGGCGGTGAGCCGAATGGCTTTCATCTGGGGTCCTCGTCATGGCTGGGCCCGACCGCGGTGCGGCAGAGCGTGATGTCCTCGCGCAGGCGGCCCGGCGCGTGCCGGTAGTCGTTCTCCACGAGCACGGAGCGGACGACGCAGTGCCGCAGCAGCTCGGGCAGGTCGTCGAAGGCGGTGCCCGGTGCCGGTACGGCGCCGCCGGCGGCGGGGGGAGCGGGTTCCTTCACGTGCAGGTCGGGCAGCAGGAGTCCGGGGGCCGAGACCGCTCGGGCGAAGGCGAGGGGATCGTGCCCGGCCTCCTTGAGGTTGCCGGTGTCCAGCACCAGGCGCAGGGCCGGGTGGTCGACCGCCCGGGCGAGGGCGAGCGACTCGCGGGCGCCGAGGGGCGATTCGTACGCGAGCGTGATGCCCGCCCCCGAACCCGGTCCCGTGCTCCGGCCCGGACCCGGACCCGAACCGGGACCCGGAGCCGCACCGGCCTCCGCGATGCGTTCGCACAGGGTGCGCAGCGCATCGACCGTGCCGGCCCGCAGCCCGGCGGTGGCCGGCAGGCTCCGGCGGAAGCCCGGGACGTGCAGCACCCGCACGTCCAGGCGCAGCGCGCAGTCCAGGGCCCGCTCCAGTACGGCGAGCGCCGTCGGACGGGCGGTCCCGCGGTCGTCGGCCAGTCCGATGTCGTTGATGTGGTTGACCGCGAGCACGTCGACCCGGATGTCCCTGCCGACGGCCCCGGCCGCGCGCAGTTCGGCGGGTTCGCTGAGCAGGGGCCCTCGGTGGGCGCCGCCGAAGTCGAGGTGCAGCAGGTCGGCTCCGGCCGCCAGGGCGGCGCGCGCCGCCCCGACCCGGTCCGTGCCGATCCGCCACTGCGGTGCGGCGACCGCGACACCGGCTGCCGGCCGGGCCGTGGCCGTCATGGGCGGCCGCCGATCCGGATGGCGGCCTTGAGCACCCGCCGCCCTCCGGCGACCCGGTCGGCCGAGGCCAGCACCGAGTTGATCAGGGCGGCCGCGGCCGCCAGGTCCACCTCGTGGGTGAGGACGCCCTCCCCCGGGGGTTCTTCGTCCCCCCGGCCCAGCAGGAGACCGACCGCTTGCCGCAGGTGCTCCCCCGACACCCCGCGGTGGCCGTGCAGCAGCAGCGGTCCGGCCGGGCGGTCGAAGCGGTGCACCCGCGGCGGCCAGGGCGTGCCGCCGCAGTTGTCCGCGCGCAGGGCGGCGACGTCGATGGCGCCCGCGGTCAGGGGGATGCGACCGGCCGGCAGGCCCGCGTGCACGTCGACCAGCAGGGTGCCCCGTACGTGGCGGTCCACCGCGGTGAGCGCCTCCTGCGTCCCGGTGCGCGGCGTGGCGATCACGACGGCGGCCGGCGAGGGCAGGGCGGCCAGGAGGTGCGGCAGGCCGGCGTCGTGCGGGTGGACCGCGTCGGCGCCGTGCCCGACCAGGAGCACGGGCAGCCCGGGGAGTTCACGCTGCCAGGCGTCGCGGGCGAGCCGTCCGACGATCCCGTCCCCCCACACCGCCAGGGCGGCGGGACGGGTCGTGGCCAGTGCGGTGCGCAGGCCGTACAGGACCGAGGCCAGGGGCTCGGCCAGCGCGGCCACGCGCGGCCGGTCCGCGCCCTCCGGTACGGGCAGCACCAGTCCCGCACGTACGGCGGCGGCGGGGATGCGGGTGCGTTCGGCCCACAGGCCCGGAAGGTTGTGGCCCAGCAGGAACGAGGGGTCGCCGGGGTGGGTGGGATTGACGGTGACCAGTGCGCCGGCCTCAAGGCCGGAGTCCCCCGGCTCCACGACGTGTGCCACGCCTTCGTGGCCCAGGACGGGGGTCGCGTCGGGGCGCAGCCCGCGCAGGATCTGCCAGTCGGTGCCGCAGATGCCGGCGACGGCCGGGGCGAGCAGGAGGTCGCCCGGGGCGAGCGGCGGGGTCGCCACCTCGGCCACCTCGACGAGGGTGCGGCCCTCGGCGTCCGCGGGCAGGCGCCGCAGTGCGCGGTGGGTCGTGGCGCTCACTGGACGAACTCCGGCCGCCAGTGGCCGATGCGTTCCGCCCCACGCAGCGCGTCGACCGAGCCCGGTCCGCAGAACACCAGCCGGTCGGCGAGCCACGCCGTGTCCCGGCCTCGGTCGGCGTAGGAGGTCGCGGTACGGAGCTGCCGGCGTAACTCGTCGGCGTAGTGGGCGCCGAGCCCCTCGACCACTCCCCCGCCCAGGCCCAGCACGTCGAGGTGCGGGTCGAGGCACCACAGGGTGCGGAGCATGTGTGCGACCGGCTCGACGCACAGCGCGAGCAGGCGCCGGGCCCCCGGGTCCCGGGCCGCGAGTGCCCCGGGGAGCCACGTCGTGAGCTCGGGGCCGGCGTCGAGACCCAGTCGTCCGGCGACCCGGGCGATGCCGGGGCCGGAGGCGATCGAGGCGAGGTGGTCGGGTGCTCCGCAGGCGCACGGCAGTCCCGAGCGTTCGGGCACGGACCCGGTGACCATGGCCGGAAGGTGGCCGATCTCGCCCTGCAGGCCCCGGTCGTCGACCGGGATGCGGTGGCGCTCCATGTCGGCGATGCGCAGCGCGATGCCGCTGCTGATGGTCAGGTAACCGATGCGCCGGGTGCCGGGACGGGCGTGGCCGGCGACGAAGTCCGCGAGGGCGGCGGTGACGTCGTTGACCAGGTTCCAGGTGACGTCGGGACGGCGGCGGTGCAGCTCGGCGTGCAGGTCGTACGGTGCGCTCTCCGCTCCCCACAGCGGAGCCGAACCGAGGACGGTGCCGGTGAGGTGGTCGAGGGCCGCCCCGAAGGAGAGGTCCGCGCGGGCGTCGGAGGGCGCCGCCCGGCACAGCAGGCCGGCCATCTCCTCCCGGAGTTCGGCGACGGACCGGCCGGGGTGGTTGAGCATGCTGGGAGAGCGGAGCCGCTCGACGGGGGCTCCCGCTCCGCCGACCCGCAGCCGCGTCCACGTCCCGCCGATGTCCGCCGCCAGGGCCGCGGCGGCGGGCGGCGCCCCGGGCACGACGGGACCGCTCACCGCAAGGCCCCCGTACGGCCGGCGACCGGCTCGGGCGCGATCAGTACGACACCGGCCGCCGGACCGGAGGCGGATCCGGCGGCGGAGTCCGGCCCGGCCACCCGGAAGCCGCGGAAGTCGGCGTACCGTTCGGCCACGTGGTCGTAGCCGGTCAGAGCGCCGATGACCACGGTGCGCGCGCCGCTGTCCAGTCCGGCGCGGACCCCGGCGTCGGAGTCCTCGAACACGATCGTGGAGGCCGGGTCGACGCCCAGGGCGGCAGCGGCCCGCAGGAACCCCTCGGAGTCGGGTTTGCCCCGGTCCACGTCGTCCGCGGTCACCATGACGCGGGGCAGCGGCAGGCCGGCGGCGGCGAGCCTGACCTCGGCGAGCCTGCGCCCGGCCGAGGTCACGACCGCCCACGAGCCGGGCGGGAGGGCCGCGAGGAGCTCGGGTGCGCCGGGTACCGGGGTGATGCCCGTGGTCTCCGACTCCTCGTGCGCGACCAGTCGCCGCGTCTCCGCATCGGCCGTTCCCGGATCGGCAAGGAAGCGGTTCACGGTCTCCCGGGTGGGACGGCCGTGCGCGTAGGCCAGGACGTCCGCCAGGTCCAGCGCGTGCCGTGCGCAGAAGCCGGCCCAGGTGGACTCGACGAGCGCGGTCGAGTCGACCAGCGTGCCGTCCATGTCGAACAGCAGTGCGGATGTGTACAGCTGAGGCAAGGGGATCTCCTACCGGGGGGAGGTGGCCAGGGGGCGCGACTGGGACACCGGTGTCCCGTCGCCGACCGACGACCAGCTGCCGTCGGGGTGCACGACCAGGGCCTCGCCCTGTTCGGCCGCGCCGCGGGTCCGGGCGAGCTCGGCCGCCAGCGGCGCGAACGCGGCCGGGGCCATGTACCCGCTGTAGTCGAAGTCCTGCGGCCGGCGGGCGCGGATGCCCGGGGTGTCGACCATGCCCGCGGGGAGCGCCTGGACGAAGCGCACCTCGCGGGGGTCGGTCTCCTGGGAGACCGACTGGACGAGCGAGTCGGCCGCGGCCTTGGAGGCGGCGTAACCCGCCCGGTCGGGACCGGCGTTGTAGACGACCTCGGACGAGATGTGCAGGAACAGTCCGGGGGCCGTCGCGCGCAGCAGGGGCAGCGTCGTCCTCAGCGTCGAGGCCAGGCCGTGCACGTTGACGGCGAACTGGTCCAGCCAGTCGGTCTCGTCGGTCTCCAGGAACGGCTCGCGCTTCGCGGTGAAGTAGACGGCCGAGTAGCAGACCAGGCCGAGCCGGTCCGGCATGCCGGACCGCAGTGCCTCCTTGGCCCCGTCGGCGTCGCGGAAGTCGAGCGGGTGCCACACCAGACGGTCGGCGCCGGGGCCGGCCGGCCTGCTGCGGCTGAAGACGTGGGTCTCGATTCCCCGGGCGGCCCATGCGTCGGCGACACCCCGGCCGATGCCGGTCGATCCGCCGACCACGACCGCCGCGTCGGCGGCCCGCGGCCGCGTGGGCGCGGTCATGCGCTCACCTTCTCGGGCAGGGGCGCCGCGACCGTGCCGGCGTGGGCCGGGGAGCGGTGCCGTTCCCACAGCAGCCGGGCGGCGTCACGCAGTTCGGCGGGGGTGACGTCGTTGACGAAACGGTGGCGTCCGATGCCCATGGGCAGCGGCAGCCGCTGCTGGCCGTCCCGGTGGCGGACGGTGTCCCGCAGGGCTTCCTCCAGCAGGCTCGTGTCGTGCAGCACGTCGTTCCACAGGGGCAGGCCGAGCGAGCGGATCACGGCGTGGACGCGGTCGGCCTGGGCCTCGCTCACGTCCCCGCGCAGGGTCGCGAGGGCCGTGGTCAGCGCCATGTCGATCACGACGGCCTCCCCGTGCAGCAGCTCGGGCAGGGCGTGCATCTCCAGGGTCGGGCTGAAGGTGTGCCCGTAGTCGACGCAGCGCTCCAGCGTCGACTCCCAGAGGTTGGGCTGGAGTTCCTCCAGCATGAGGTGGATGGACTCGGCGATGATCGCGTTGGAGGCGGTGGCGAGTTCCCCGGTTGTCCCCTGGAGCCGGTCGGCGCGTACGGCCGCACCGTGCGTCTCCAGCAGGGTGAACAGGTCCTCCGACCGGATCAGGGCCATCTTGAGGATCTCGGCGAGACCGTTGCTGACGTGCCTCAGCGGCAGGCTGCGCAGGAACGAACGGTCCAGGAAGGTGACCGTGGCCGGCGCGTACGTGCCGAGCCGGTTCTTGCCGCGCTCGTAGTTGACGCCCGTCTTGACGCCGACTCCGGCGTCCACGAGGCCGATCAGCGTCGTGGGGATGCGGATATAGGGCGTTCCGCGCCGGTAGAGGCTGGCCGCGAAGCCGACGATGTCGGTCAGCACGCCGCCGCCGATGGCGATGACCGGCTCGCGGCGGCGGTCGATCCCGAAGGCGTTCATCGCGTCGACGACGCGGGACACGGCGTCCCACTGCTTGACGGTCTCGTCGGCCCTCAGGGCCACGACGGTCGCCTCGATCCCGTGGGCGGTGAAGTACTCGCGCACCTGGGCGCCGTAGAGCAGGTCG
The DNA here is from genome assembly GCF_044745505.1 of Streptomyces sp. NPDC086989. Classification (NCBI taxonomy): domain Bacteria; kingdom Bacillati; phylum Actinomycetota; class Actinomycetes; order Kitasatosporales; family Streptomycetaceae; genus Streptomyces; species Streptomyces sp. NPDC086989. The sequence continues at coordinate 113,948 of NZ_JBIVAL010000012.1, read as the reverse complement.
ACGTTCTCGTCGATGACGACGAGCCGCCGGTCCCCCCGGCTCATGGGTACGTCGGGGCAGCCGGTCAGCAGCGCCGTGCTGCCGGGCACGAACAGGCCGTCGGAGCTGACGACGTGGTATCGCACCTGCCGGACGGCCTCGACCGTCCACGCCGGGCCGTCGTCGACGGCCTGACGGAGCCCCTGGGTGAAAGCAGTACCGCTACGCATATCCCCTCCAGTTCGAGCGCCACATGACAAGGCAAGAGAACTCTCTATCGGCGTCTCGTCGAATATATTAGCAGCATGACTTCAGCGACGTCACGTGTGCTACACTTTCCGCAAGCGCCGATATAACAAGCGAGCGCGCGCGCACATGGGATCCCGGTCGAGCCTGAAGACCTCTGCGCTCACTTACGAAACCCACGTCGCAGAAGCACACGGAGGTCGGACGCAATGGCAACGCTGGCGGAACGCTTGAACTCCTGGTTTGCCGACGCCGCGACCACGGACGCGGTGGGCCGCCTGCGCGAGCCGTCGACCTCCGAGGTGGCCCAGGCGATCTCGGACGACCCCCGGCACGGCGTGACGATCTCCCGGAGCTACCTGACCGCCCTGCGCAACGGCTCCCAGACCAACCCCACGGTCAGCGTGCTGTCGGCGATCGTGGCGTACTTCCAGTCCCGCGACATGACCCTGCCCGTGTCGGTGAGCGCCCTCATCGACGAGGAGCCCCCGGCGCGCGCCGCCGCACTCCCGGACGAATGGGCGGCACTGGCCGACCGGCAGGTGCGCTCGATCGCGATGCGGGCCGGGCAGTTCACGCCCGAACTGCGCGACCAGCTGCTGTCCATCATGGACGTCCTGGACGCGTCCCGGCAGACCCCGCCGTCCGAGCGCGACGGTGCCCAGGGCGCCTAGGCCTAAGGCCCCCAGGGCAGCTAAGGCGCCTGGTCACGACACCGGCGCGGCGAGCCGGCTCGTACGCATCTCGCGCAGTTCGAGGGAGAGCCTGACGAGCGCGCCGAGGTCCTCCTCGTAGTCCGTCCCCTCCACCCGTCCCCTCAGCTTGGGGGCGAGGACGAACACGGACGCCGTCGACGGTCCCCCGTCCGTGCCGTTCTGCTCGGCGAGCCGGCGCAGGGCGAGGTCGACCAGGCACGCCGACGTCCGCGGGTCGTCGTCCGGTACGGGTGCCGACGCCTCCGAGGCGACGAGTTGAAGATAGGGGCCGAGCCGGGTCAAGCCGTCCCGGCATTCCACGTAGCGGCGGTACACGGCCGGTGCGTTCACCAGGAACAGGCCCCGCCGACGGCTGTGGTGATCGAGGACCAGCTCGGGATGGATCTCCACGAGCCGCTGCCACAACTCCTCCAGGCCCCGGAACTGGGCCCGCTGGAGGAGCCCCTCGCGCACGATCTGCACCACGCTCACGAAGCAGGGCAGGCTCAGCCCGGCGCACACCACGATGGTGGCGACCTGGCCGAAGCCGAAGGCGTCGGCGTACGTGATCGTCCGCCCCGGCTCGCGCAGCGTCGGCAGGTTGACCCACAGGAACCGGAACACGCAGGTGAGCGCCAGCGCGGTCAGCCCGACGGAAATGACGCTCAGCGACAGCCGGCGCAGCGAACGCCCCTGGCGCGCGTGGCGCGCGGCCAGCATGGCGCACGCGGCGTACCCGAAGAACAGGTAGAAATTGCCGAAGTTGTAGAAGGTCCTCACGCGCCAGTCGACGAGATAGGCGGACGTCAGGACGTGATTGCGCAGATGGGGCGGCAGGGACGCCGTCATGGTGCTCATCGCGGCCAGACAGATCGCGCAGGAGACCACCTCCCACGGCCACGGCGCGCCCCAGCGGGTCAGCGGGCATTCGCGCAGGAAGCCGACCATGAGGCCGAGTCCGATCAGGATCGCCACGTTGTAGGTGATCTTGGTGAACCCGGCGAAGGTGCACCCGTCGACCCAGTCGAGGACAGGGGGCTGGCTCAGGACGTTCCCGAGCCCCATGAGGAACAGCGACAGGAAGAGGTGCAGCCGCATGGGGTCACGGAAACGCTGCTGGACCAGCGCGGGAACCATCCAGGCCGCACCGCCGAGGAGCGTGACGATGGCGACCAGGTTCAGTGCGCTCACGTCAGCCCGTCGGTGAGGACCAGGCTGTTGTAGACCGAGGGCTGCCAGGGCTCGTCGAGGCCGTAGCGCCGTGCGCGGCGGCTCATGGAGATGGCCTGGTTCATGATCGTCGAGGCGATGATCTCGGCGTCCCGTTCGTCCCGGTCCGAATAGCAGGTGCGCAGCTGCAGTTCCGCCGGGCGCTCGCCCGCGAGGTCGTAGGCGATGATGTGCCCCACCTCGTGCAGGATGATGTGCGCCTGGTGCGCCTTCGTGGTCTTCGCCTGATAGGCGATCACGTCTTCGTGCTGGCGCGAGATCAGGATGCCGAAGGGCCCGTCGGCCGGCAGGTCCCATTCGAGCAGGCTGATCGGCGTACCGCGGTCCTCGCCGAGCAACTCGCACAGGGCGGTGACGCTCAACGGCAGCTGCGGTGCCAGCCTGCGTATCAGGCGGCGGCTGTGAGAACGCAATTGGGCGTCGCGCAGCCTGTCTCCCCGCGCGCCCGGCGACCGCTCTAAGACGCGCCCACCCCGACTGCCGAACATATGGCCCCTCCCCGTCTACCGCACCGGCGGAGCCTCGGACAACGACGGGCAGTCGATCCCGGGCAAGCCGGCCACGGGGCAAATCTACGCCACCGGCCCCCGGGCCCCACCGTCACGAGATCAAGATCACCATTCGGTAACTCCAGCAGGATACTCGCCGGTCAAACGTCTGCGGCAGCTCATTTTCTTCCCGTGGGGGCGGGGTAGACCCTGGACTGTTTCACGCTGCCGAACGCGAAGCTCGACTCGATCGACGCGATGCCGGGGATGGCGTGGATGCGGTGGCGGACCAGCGCCTCGTACGCCTCCAGGCTCTCGATGACCACGCGGAGCAGATAGTCGCTGCTTCCGGCCATCAGGTAGCAGTCCTGGATGTGCTCGATGACCGCTACGTGCTCCTCGAAGACCCGGACCGCCTCCTTCGTGTGGCGGTCCAGGCGTATCCGGACGAAGACGGTGATCGGCAGGCCGAAGCCGACCTGGTCGACCATGGCCGTGTAGCCCCGGATCAGGCCGGCCTCCTCCAGGCGGCGCACCCGGCGCAGGCAGGGTGACGGGGACAGCCGCACCCGGTCGGCGAGGTCCTGGTTGGACAGCCGGCCGTCGGCCTGCAACTCACGGATGATCTGCAGATCGACTGCGTCCATGGCCACTCCTTGGCAGATTCTGCCTCAAACGTATGTCCGGAAGGCAGAACTGGCAATCGGCTGCCCCGGCGGAAGATCTAGCGTTGCTCCATGGCCGGATCCGGCCCCTGAGGCTGGAGGAGCCCCCTTGGTCACCACGAACGCCGGACCCGCGACGGCGTCCCCGCCCGCCCGCGCCGCAGCCGGCCCGAGGCTCTCCCCGCAGGCGAAGGGCACGATCGCGCTCGTGGTGACCGTGCTGATCTGGGCCGCCTTCGCGCTCAGCGCCCGGGCCCTGAGCGCCTCCTCCCTGCGGCCCGCCGATGCGGCCCTGTTGCGCTTCGGCGTCCCACTGCTCGTCCTGGCTCCCGCGCTGTGGCGGCGGCGCCGGCGGATCGTCGCCGTGCGCCCGGCCGCCGCGCTCAAGATCGCCTGCGGCGCGGGGGTGCCGTTCTTCCTGGCCGCGATGTACGGCGGCTCCCTGACCTCGGCGGCGTTCGTCGGCTCGATCGTCCCCGGGATGGTCCCGCTGTTCGTCTCGGCGCTGATGGTCGCCGGCGGCCGCGGCGCACCCCGCGGCACGCAGGCGGCCGGGCTGGGGCTGATCGCGGTCGGCGTCGTCGCCCTGGTCTGGCGGTACGTGTTCCCGCTGAACACGCAGGTGCTGGCCGGGGCCGGCATCCTGCTCGTCGCCAGCGGGCTGTGGGCGCTCTACACGGTCGGCCTGAAGGAGGTGGACCTCGATCCCGTCGGGTCCATCGGCCTGCTGTGCCTGCCCTCGTTCGCCGTGATGGCGCTCCTGGCGCTGACCGGGGTGCTGCCCACGGGCCTGGCGTCGGCCGCCGGCGGCGACATCGCCCTGTTCCTGGTGGTGCAGGGGTTGGGGGTCGGCCTGTGCGCCGGCCTGCTGTACGCCTACGCCATCCGCAGCCTCGGCGCGGAGCGCAGCTCCACCGTGGGCAGCCTGAGCCCCGTCGCCGTGGTCCTGCTCGCCGTTCCCCTGCTCGACGAGTCGCCGACCCTGGCCGTGCTCGTCGGCGTCCCCCTCATCACCGCGGGCGTCGCCCTCGCCAACCGGCGTCCCCGCACCCGTACCCAGCCCGAGGTTCCCGCCCATGCTTGAGCTCCTCCTCCCTCCCCCCGTCGACCCGCTGTGGGACCTGACCGAGGCGTACGGCGCCGACGCCCGGCCCGAGCGCCTGAACCTCGTCCTCGGCGTGTACCGCGACCAGACGGGCGGCACCCCGGTCATGGCGGCCGTACGGGAGGCCGAGATACGCCTGGCGGAGCGCTCCGCCTCCAAGGAGTACCGGGGGCTCTCCGGGAACACGGCCTTCAACCGGGCGATGCTGTCGCTGGTCCTCGGCTCCGGCGGGGCCGCCGAGCGGGCCGTGGCCGTCCAGACGGTCGCGGGCAGCGGCGCGCTGCGGCTGCTGGCCGATCTGATCTGCCGGACCAGGCCGGGCACCACGGTGTGGATCAGCGACCCCGCATACGTCAACCACCGGCCCATCCTGGAGGCCGCCGGGCTGACCGTGCGGACGTACGGCTGGGCCGATGCCGAGGGCCGCTTCGACGCGGAGGGCATGCTGCGCGACCTCGGGCGGGCGCGGCGCGACGACGTCGTCCTGCTCCAGGGCTGCTGCCACAACCCGACCGGTGTCGATCCGTCGGCACAGGTCTGGGAGACCGTGGCCGGGCTCGCGGCGCAGCACGGCTGGGTGCCGTTCGTGGACCTCGCGTACCACGGGCTCGGCGACGGTCTGGAGGCCGACCTGGCGGCCACGCGGCTGCTCGCGGAGCGGGTGCCGGAGATGCTCGTCGCCATCAGCTGTTCGAAGAACTTCGGGCTGTACAGCGACCGGACCGGCTGCGCCGTCGTGCTCGGCGCCTCCCGGCAGTCGCTGCAGCACGTGGAGACGGCGCTGCAGAACGCGGCCCGCACCCTCTACTCGATGCCGCCGGAGCACGGCGCGGCGGTGGTGACGGCGATCCTCGAGGACGACGGGCTGCGGGACCTGTGGCGCGCCGAGCTGGACGGGATGCGCGCCCGGATCGAGGCCAACCGGCGCGGGCTGGCCGCGGAGCTGACGGCGCTGGGCTGGGACGCGCAGGCCGATGTGCTGGCGCGACAGAAGGGGATGTTCTCGATGCTGCCGCTCACGCCGCGTCAGATGCTCCGGCTGCGCAGCGGCTTCGCCATCTACGGGACGACCGCGGGACGGATCAACATCGCGGGGATCCCGGCGCACCGGGTGCCGTGCCTGGCGCAGGGCATCGCGGCCGTCCTCGGAGAGGGGCCGGAGTAGCCCGCGGCGGCGGCAGGGCCCGCCGCACCTGACATTCCATCAGGTCATCCGTCCCGGACTCTTGACTCTGTTACCGCCGGTAGCCATTCTCGTCACCACTGCCTGCGCGGGACATGACCATCGGCCGGCTCCCCCGGACGGTCCGCGTCCTCGACCGCGCCATCCGCCGACCGATGACGTGAGTGATGACCATGACCCGAGTCCCGCACCGAAGGCGCAAACCCCTCGCGCTGCTCGCCCTTCTCCTCGCCATGGTGGCCATGGCCCTCGGCCCCGCGCCCGGCGCGGCCGCCGAGGGCGATGCCGGCTGGTGGAACCCCACGGCGCGCCCCGCGCCCGACTCCCAGATCAACGTCACCGGTGAGCCGTTCAAGGGGACGGACGCCCAGGGACGGGTGCGGGGCTTCGTCGACGCCCATGACCACATCATGTCCAACGAGGGCTTCGGCGGCCGGCTCATCTGCGGCAAGGCGTTCTCCGACCTGGGTGTGGCCGACGCCCTCAAGGACTGCCCCGAGCACTACCCCGACGGATCCCTCGCGATCTTCGACTTCGTCACCAAGGGCGGGGACGGCAAGCACGACCCGACCGGCTGGCCGACCTTCAAGGACTGGCCCGCCCACGACTCGCTGACCCACCAGCAGAACTACTACGCCTGGATCGAACGGGCCTGGCGCGGCGGCCAGCGCGTCCTCGTCAACGACCTCGTCACCAACGGGGTGATCTGCTCGGTCTACTTCTTCAAGGACCGCAGCTGCGACGAGATGACCGCCATCCGCCTGGAGGCGCAGAAGACGTACGACATGCAGGCCTACATCGACAAGATGTACGGCGGCCCGGGAAAGGGCTGGTTCCGGATCGTCACGGACTCCGCGCAGGCCCGCGACGTCGTCCAGCAGGGCAAGCTGGCCGTCGTCCTGGGTGTGGAGACCTCCGAGCCGTTCGGCTGCAAGCAGATCCTCGACGTCTCCCAGTGCAGCAGGCAGGACATCGACCGCGGCCTCGACGAGCTGTACCGGCTCGGCGTCCGCAGCATGTTCCTGTGCCACAAGTTCGACAACGCCCTGTGCGGGGTCCGCTTCGACGAGGGCGCCCTGGGCACGGCCATCAACGTGGGGCAGTTCCTGTCGACCGGCACCTTCTGGAAGACCGAGCAGTGCACCGGCCCGCAGCACGACAACCCGATCGGCCTGGCACCGGCGCCCTCGGCGCAGAAGGAGCTGCCGGCGGGCGTGGCGGTCCCCTCGTACGCGGCCGGCGCACAGTGCAACGCGCGCGGTCTCACGGACCTCGGTGAGTACGCCGTGCGCGGCATGATGAAACGCAAGATGATGCTTGAAGTCGACCACATGAGCGTCAAGGCCGCGGGCCGGGCCTTCGACATCCTCGAATCCGAGTCCTACCCGGGCGTGATCTCCTCGCACAGCTGGATGGACCTGGGCTGGACCGAGCGCCTCTACAAGCTCGGCGGGTTCGCCGCCCAGTACATGAACGGCTCCGAAGGGTTCAGCGCCGAAGCCGCACGTACGAAGGCGCTGCGCGACAAGTACCACGTCGGCTACGGGTACGGCACCGACATGAACGGGGTCGGCGGCTGGCCGGGCCCGCGCGGGGCCGGCACCCCCAACCCGGTGCAGTACCCCTTCCGCAGCACCGACGGCGGCTCCGTCATCGACAGGCAGACCACCGGGCAGCGCACCTGGAACCTCAACACCGACGGCGCCGCGCACTACGGCCTGGTCCCGGACTGGATCGAGGACATCCGGCTCGTCGGCGGCCAGGGCGTCGTGGACGACCTCTTCAAGGGCGCCGCGTCCTACCTGGACACCTGGGGGGCGTCCGAGCAGCACAAGGCGGGGGTCAACCTCGCCGCGGGCGCACCCGCCTCGGCCAGTTCCGCCGAGTGGAACCCGTTCGTCAGCTACGCGCCCGGCAGGGCGGTCGACGGCGACCGCAACACCCGCTGGGCCAGTGACTGGAACGACGACCAGTGGCTCCGGATCGACCTCGGGTCCGCCGGCGTCGTCAAGCGCGTCACCCTGGACTGGGAGCGCGCGTACGGGAAGTCGTACCGGATCGAGGTCTCCACGGACGACGCGAACTGGCAGACGGTGTGGTCCACGACCTCCGGTGACGGAGGCCTGGACACGGCGCAGTTCGCCGGCGTCCCGGCCCGGTACGTCCGCATCCACGGCGTGGGACGCGGCACCCAGTGGGGCTACTCCCTGCACGAAGTGGGCGTCTACGGCAGCTGACGGCACCGGCGCGGCGGCGGGGGCCGGCCGGATCGGACGCACCGGTCCGGCCGGCCCCGGCCCCGTCGTCCGCCCCGTCCGTCCGCTCGGGGCGGTACGTGAACGAAGGGAAACCGGATCCGCATGGCACGCATGCCGTTGGCGCAGCGGCGCCGGCAGCTGACCGAGGCGGCGATCCGCGCGATGGCCCGCGACGGCGTCCCCAGGACGACGACCCGGTCGATCGCCGCCGAGGCGGGCGTGTCACTGAGCGTCTTCCACTACTGCTTCGACTCCAAGCAGGCGCTGCTGGAATCCGTCATCGAGACGATCACCGAGCACTACCTGGCGGTGGTGAAGGAGGAGATCCGGCCGCGGGCCACCCTCCTGGAGACCGTCCGGGCCGGCTTCCGGGCCTACTGGGACCACGTCCGGGCGCACCCGGCCGAGCACATGCTCACCTACGAGCTCACCCAGTACGCCCTGCGCGAGCCCGGATTCGAGCACCTCGCGCGGCGGCAGCACGAGCTGTACTGCGCGACGTACGCCGAACTCCTCGAACAGGTCGGGGCCGGGACGGAGTTCGGGCTGCGCGTCCCCGTCCCCGTGCTGGCCCGCTATCTGGCGGCGATGACGGACGGGCTGACCCTGAACTTCCTGGTGCTCGGCGACGCCGCCGCGGCGGCGGAGATCCTCGACATGGTCGCCGAGCAGGTCGCGGGCCTGGTCCACGACGAGCGGCTGCTGCCGTCCTCCGGCCGCCGCCCCTTCTGAGGACCCCCGTCCCCGCCCTTCTCCCCCGCCCCGCCCACGCCCCGCCTGCCGCCGGTGTCCTCATCCGAGGACGGGGTGCGCCTCCGGGTGGGCGTCCCACCACGCCCGGTGGAAGGCGTTGTTGTCCACGTTGGCCAGATAGGCGGCGGCCGCCGCGCGGTAGAGGGTGTCCGCCTGTGCTGCGGAGACCGCCGCGCGGTTCCATGCCAGGCGGATCCGGCCCGTGATCGGGGTGCCGAGCAGCGGGCGCATCACCGTGCCCTCCACGGCCGGGGCCGTGGGCTGGGTCAGGGAGATGGCGCGGCCCGCCGCCACCAGGTCGTGGCGCATCTTGCGGTCGGTGATCCGGTAGCGCAGGGAGGGGGCGAAGCCGGCCTTCGCGCAGGCCTCGACCAGCGCCTCGGGGCCGCCGTCGTCGTCCTCGACCAGGGTCATCCACTGCTCGTCGGCCAGTTGTGCGAGGTCCAGGACCTCGTGCACCGCCAGCGGGTGCCGGGTGGACATCCGGATGCAGAAGGGCTCCTTGGGCACGAGGGTCCGGGCCAGGATCCCCCGGGGCAGAGCGACCTCGTGGTCGTTGACCTCGCCGTACACGATGACGTCGTACCGGCCCGCGCCGAGCATCCGTACGAGCGCGGTCACCGAGTGCTCCACGTCCACGGTGATCTCCCGCCCTGCCGGGGCCAGGTCCGTCCGCGTGAGCAGTCCGTCGATCAGGACGAGCAGGATGCAGCCGAGCCGCAGCGGGGCGTCGGTCGCCATGGCGCGGGTCTCGGCGCCGAGGGTCTCCATCTCGGTGAGCACGCGGCGCGCCTTGGTCAGGACGAACCGGCCCAGCGGGGTCGGCTCCACCCCGTGCCGGCCGCGGACGAAGAGCTCGCCGCCCGTGACCCGCTCGATCCTGCGCAGCTGCGCGGAAAGTGCGGGCTGGGAGACACCCAGCCGGCGGGCCGCGCCGCCCAGACTGCCGGAATCCGCTATCTGGCACACGGCTTGCAGATGTCTCAACTCCAGCTGCATTCCGGCAGCTTACGCAGCGTGACCCCACGACACCATAACGCGGGTCTTATGCGTGCAGGGATGTCCCAATCTCGCCATGTGCATGCCCATACTCGGCGCGAACAGCCAGCCGCACCCCCCACACACGATCGGAGTGGACTCTTGCAGCCCACCAGATGGATGGCTTCCGTGGCGGCCATGGCGCTGACCGCGAGCCTCGCCGGCACGCTGGCCACCGCCGCGTCCGCCTCGCCACAGGCCCGTTCCGCACCCTCTCCCCGGCCGACGTCCGCCGAGCGGGCGGTCGCCGCCGCCGACGCGGCCGTCCGCAGCGGCCTCGACACCCTGGTCAACTCGCCCCAGCAGCAGTACGACCGGCGCCTGGTCACCCCCTGGGTGCAGGACCTGTACTCGGTCTCCTACGAGCGCAGCTACCGCGGCCTGCCGGTCGTCGGCGGCGACGCGGTCGTCCTCGCCGACGGCCAAGGGCGCGTCCGCGCCGTCCAGTCGGCCTCCACCACCGCAGTCGACGTGGCCACCACCCCCTCGGTCACCGCCAAGGCGGCCGAGGCCACGTCGCGCGCGGAGCTGGCCAGGGTCGACAAGGTGCTCGACAGCCGGCTCGTCGTCAAGATCAAGGACGACAAGCCGGTCCTCGCCTGGGAGACCGTCCTCTCCGGCAGCACCAGGACCGCGCCCAGCAAACTCCACGTCTTCGTGGACGCCCGCACCGGAAAGGTCGTCGACCGCCACGACGAGGTCGTCGCCGGCAGCGGCAGCAGCAAGTGGAACGGGCCCAACCCGCTCAGCGTCGACACCACCGCCTCGGGCGGCTCGTACTCGCTGCGCGACCCGAACCGGCCCGGTCTGAGCTGCGCGGACTACGACAACGGCACCGTGTTCACGAAGTCCTCCGACTCCTGGGGCACGGGCAACCCGACCTCCAAGGAGACCGGCTGCACGGACCTCATGTTCGCGGCGCAGAAGCAGTGGGACATGCTGAGCCAGTGGCTGGGCCGCAACGGCGTCAGCGGCAACGGCCGAAGCTTCCCCGGCAAGGTGGGCCTCGGCGACCTCAACGCCTACTGGGACGGCAGTTCGGTCACCATCGGGCACAACAGCGCCAACGAGTGGATCGCCGGGATCGACGTGGTGGGCCACGAGTACGGGCACGCCATCGACTCCAACACCCCCGGCGGGACCAGCGGCCAGGAGGCCGGGCTCGGCGAGGGCACCGGCGACATCTTCGGCGCGCTGACCGAGGCGTACGCCAACGAGCCGGCCCCGTACGACACCCCGGACTACACCGTGGGCGAGATGATCAACCTCACGGGCAGCGGTCCGATCCGGAACATGTACAACCCGCCGGCCGTCGACAACGACCCGGCCTGTTACAGCTCCGCGATCCCCGGCACCGAGGTGCACGCGGCGGCGGGTCCGCTGAACCACTGGTTCTACCTGCTGGCCGAAGGCAGCAGCCCCGGTGGCGGCAAGCCGAACAGCCCCACCTGCAACCAGTCCGCGGTCACCGGCGTGGGCGTGCAGACCGCCGGCAAGATCTTCTACGGCGGGATGCTGCTCAAGACCAGCAGCATGTCGTACAAGAAGTACCGGACGGCGACCCTCAGCTCCGCCAAGTCGCTCGACCCGGCCACCTGCAACCTCTTCACCCGGACCAAGGCGGCCTGGGACGCGATCAGCGTGCCCGCCCAGTCCGGTGACCCGACCTGCACCCCGAGCGGCCAGAACGACGACTTCTCGATGGCGCTGAACCCGTCCTCGGGCACCGTCCAGCAGGGGGCCTCGGTCACCACCACCGTGACCACCGGCACCACCACCGGCCAGGCGCAGCAGGTGACCCTCACGGCCACCGGCCTGCCGGCCGGGGTGAGCGCCTCCTTCAACCCGGCCACCGTGCAGTCCGGCCAGTCATCGACGCTGACCCTCTCCGCCACGGCCAACGCGGCGCCCGGCTCCTCCACGGTCACGGTCAAGGGCCAGGGCCCGAGCCTCGCGCACACCGTCGACTACGCGCTGAACGTCGGCAGCACCCAGCCCGGGACCGATCCCCCGGACGTCAACGTCGCGAACGTCCAGGCCCACCTCGCCCAGTTGAACACGATCGCCTCGCAGAACGGCGGCAACCGCCGGGCCGGCAGCGCCGGCTACACCCAGTCCGTGGCCTACATCAAGGGCAAGCTCCAGGCCGCCGGCTTCACCGTCACCGAGCAGAACTGCACCTCCTGCACCTACCCGTCCAGCAACCTCATCGCGGACTGGCCCGGCGGCCCTGCCGACCAGACCGTCATGTTCGGCGCCCACCTCGACAGCGTCTCGGCGGGCCCGGGCATCAACGACAACGGCTCCGGCTCCGCGACCCTGCTGGAGAACGCGCTCGTCCTCGCCCAGAAGAACCCCACGCTGACCAAGCACGTGCGGTTCGCCTGGTGGACCGACGAGGAGCAGGGCCTGAACGGCTCGGAGTTCTACGTGGGCCGGCTCAGCAGTGCCGAGAAGGCCGCCATCAAGGGCTACTACAACTTCGACATGGTCGGCTCGCCGAACGGCGGCTACTTCATCAACAACGTCAACTCCACGACGGCAGCGCCGCTGAAGGCGTACTGGGCCTCGCTGAACCTCGCCCCCGAGGAGAACACCGAGGGCCAGGGCCGCAGTGACGACTACTCCTTCCAGCAGGGCGGCATCCCCACCTCCGGCTACGCGGCCGGTGCCAGCGCCCGCAAGACCTCGGCGCAGGCCGCCAAGTGGGGCGGCACCGCGAACGCCGCGTACGACTCCTGCTACCACAGCTCCTGCGACACGACGAACAACATCAACGCCACGGTCCTGGACCGCAGCGCCGACGGCGTCGCCTACGCGATCTGGAAGCAGGCCGTCGGCGGCGGCACCCCGGCACAGGACTTCTCGATCGCCGCGTCCCCGGCCGCCGGCTCCGCCGACCCGGGCGGCAGCGTCACCTCCACGGTGAACACCACGACCGTGAGCGGCAGCCCGCAGACACTGGCCCTGTCCGTCTCCGGCGCCCCGGCCGGCGTGACCGCGACGCTCAGCCCGGCCTCCGTGCAGTCCGGCGGCTCCTCGACGCTCAGCGTGCAGGTCGGCGCGGGCACCACGGCCGGCACCTACACCCTGACCGTCACCGGCACCGGCACGGTCACCCACAGCACGACCTACACCCTGACCGTCGGCGGCGGGGGTTCGTGCACCCCGAAGCAGGTCGTCGCCAACGGCGGCTTCGAGAACGGCAGCAGCCCGTGGACCGCCACGGCCGGGGTCGTCACCAACCAGTCGGGCCAGGTCTCGCACAGCGGCTCGTACATGGCGTGGCTGGACGGCTACGGCGCCTCCCACACGGACAGCGCCGTGCAGGCCCTGACCCTGCCCGCCGGCTGCGCCTCGGCACGGCTCGCCTTCTACCTGCACATCGACACCGACGAGAACGAGAACGTGGTCTACGACCGGTTCACCGTCTCGGTGGGCGGCCAGACCCTGGAGACCCTGTCCAACGTGGACGCGGCCCCGGGCTACGTACTCAAGAGCTACGACGTGTCCCGGTTCGCCGGCCAGAGCGTCACCCTGAAGTTCCAGGGCGTGGAGGACCAGTCGCTCCAGACCTCCTTCGTCGTCGACGACGTCACCCTCCAGGTGAGCTGACGCCCGCCTGAACCACCCCCGGGCGGCACGTGCCCCGGCCTCGCGGCCGGGGTGCGTGCCGCCCTCGGCGTCCGCGTCGGGCGACGGCGGCGGGCGGTGGGTGTCAGTAGCGGTGGGTGTCAGTAACGGCGCGGGGACATGACCTGGGGCACGGAGTCCGCTGCCTCCAGGACGCAGCGGGGGACGCCGGGCCCGGGTGTCGCGCGGACGGACACCGGTGTCGGCGGCTCGGTCGGCAGTTCCACCTGTACGGTGACGGGCCGGTCGTGGTGGGTGGTGCCGTGGCCGGTCTCCTTGCCGTCGACCAGGATCTCCACCTCGACGTGGCGGCCGGTCTCGACGGTGGCGCTGACGGAGTGCCCCGCATGATCGATGTGGAAGTGATGGCGTCGTCTCATGAGGTCGCCTCCGGCGGGCAGTGCCGATCGTCCCCCCGGTCCAGGGTAGCCGCGGGCACCCCGGGACGCAGCGCCCGGCCGGGGTGCCGGACGGGCCGGGCCGCGGGGGACGGCGGCGCGGCCGTGTCCCCGGTCTCCGCCGTGAGGAGGTTGCGGGCGGCGAGCAGCGGGTGCGGCGGCCCGTCGGAGGGGCGGAGCGCAGGTCGCTCCCCTCCCCGGGGAACGTTTTGGTTTGGCGGTCGATCCTCAATACGATCCGGCGATGATCACAAGAAAATGGGTGGCGGCCGGGGCCTGTGGCCTGTTGGCCACTGTGGCGGTCGGGCTGTTCCCGGCGAATGCCGTCGCCGGCGAACCGGTGGCGAAGGAGTCCCCCAAGGTCGAGCTGGTCCTCGACGTCAGCGGCTCGATGCGGGCGACCGACATCGACGGCAAGTCCCGTATGGCCGCGGCGAAGCAGGCGTTCAACGAGGTGCTGGACGCCACACCGGACGAGGTGCAGCTCGGGATACGGACCCTCGGGGCCACCTATCCCGGTGACGACCGGCAGCAGGGGTGCAAGGACACCAAGCAGCTCTACCCGGTCGGCAAGCTCGACCGGACCGAGGCGAAGACAGCGGTGGCCACGCTGGCGCCGACCGGCTGGACGCCGATCGGGCCGGCCCTGCTGGGTGCGGCCGAGGACCTCAAGGGCGGCGACGCCACCCGGCGGATCGTGCTCATCACCGACGGCGAGGACACGTGTGCCCCGCTCGACCCGTGCGAGGTGGCGCGGGACATCGCCGCCCAGGGCATCCACCTCGTCATCGACACGCTCGGGCTCGTCCCCGACGCCAAGACGCGCAACCAGCTGATCTGCATCGCCGAGGCCACCGGCGGCACGTACACCTCGGTGCAGCACACCGCCGAACTCTCGGGCCGCGTCAAGCAGCTGGTGGACCGGGCCGCGACCCCGGTCCTCACCCCGGTGGCGACCGAGGGTGCCAAGCAGTGCCAGGGCGCCCCGCAGCTCGGCGCGGGCCTGTACACCGACCGCGAGACCTTCGGTGAGCACCGCTGGTACCGGGTGGACGTCAAGCCCGGCCAGGAGCTGCGCGCTTCGGTGAGCATCGCCGCCGACCGCGCGGTCAACAACGACTACGGCGTCATGCTGCGGGCGACGACCGTGCACGGCCGGGAGATCGTCCGGGGGTCGGAAGCGGGTGACGGGCGCACCGACATGCTCTCGACCGGACTGCGCTACCCGAAGGCCGAGGCCGACGACGAGACGGACGGGGACGGCAAGCCGGCCGCGGAGACGGTCTGCCTGCAGGTCAGCAACTCCTTCTCGGCGCCCGCCTCGGTCAAGACCAGCCCGGGTCTGCCCGTCGAGCTGACCATCGACGTCGTCGACGGGCCCGACCACTCCGCCGACGCGGCGTCGTTCGGTCTCGGCCGCGGCTGGTGGCTGCTCGGCGTGCTGGTGCTCGCCGGTCTGCTCGCCGGTCTGCTGTGGGGCTGGATCTCCCGCTGGCGTATCTCCGTCTGGAGGACGAACTGATGCGTACCGTACGCATACTGACCGCCGCCGCCCTCGCCGTCGGGGGCGTGCTCGGCACGACCGCCGCGGCCGCGGCGGACACCCCGTCGGCGAGCGCGAGTGCGAGCCCGGGCGCCAAGGCCTCCGGGCCGAGCGAGGCCGGCACCGCCTTCCGTACCGCCACGCCGGTCCGGCCGGGCCAGCGGGCCACGGCCGACGCGTCCACCGGCGACTACCTCTACTGGGTGGTCCCGCTGGACTCGGGGCAGCGGGCCACGGTCAAGGCCACGGTGAAACTGCCTCCGTCGGCTAACCGGCACGGGGCCTCCACCTGGCAGCTCGACGTCTACGACGGGCTGCGCCGCCGCCAGGCCTGCACGTACGGCACGCAGCGGGCAGCGGCGGCCAGGGAGGCCGCCTCGGTCGAGCTGTCCTGCACCCTGCGCACCGTGCGCCCGGGTGCGGAGCCGTGGGCCAACGATCCGCTGCCCGGCAGCTACTACGTCCGCCTGACGGTCGTCGGCGTGGCCGAGGAGGACCTCGGTCTTCCGGTTCATGCCGAGGTCGAGGCCGCCACCCGGGACACGGGCGGCGCCTTCGCGGTGGACGGCGCCCTGGCGGCACCGCTCGTACCCGGCATCGGCCGGACCGCGCAGGCGGGCGCGGCGAGTTCGGCCAAGAAGCCGGCGGCCGTCGGTGAACCGGCCGACGGCTGGTCCGGCGGCCGGTGGTCCGACCGCTGGGTGTGGACCGCGGCGGGCGGAATCCTCGGAGCCCTCGCCGGCATCTTCGGCTACTCCCTCACCCGCGGCCGGGGCCGCCCCTCGCGGGTCCCGCCCCAGGCCTGACGGCCCCGGCGGCCACGGACCCGTCCGTGGCCGCCCCGGCTGGTGGCCGGCGAGTACCCGGCTAGCCTGGTGGAGGGGCCGCACGCCGAGGTGGTGGGTCATGTCCGAGAGCGACCGGTACTGGACCGCGGGGAACTGGCACGTGTCGGAGGGCCGCGAAGACGAGTTCGTCGAACGCTGGACCGCCTTCATGACCTGGACCGATGCGGCGGTGGGCGGCTTCCTCTCCGCCCGCCTGGTCCGTGACACGGCCGACCCCGCGCACTTCGTCTCCTTCGCGTCCTGGCGGGACCCGGAGGCCATCGGCACATGGCAGCGCAAACCCGACTTCCACGAGCTCTTCGGCGAGTGCCGCGCCCTGTGCGACGACGTCGACGCGGGCGGCTACGTCCTCGCCGCCGACGTCCGGCCCCGGCCGTAGGGCCGTCCTGCCGGGGTGCGTGCCTCAGTAGCCCGCATCGGCGCGGCCCGAGTCCGCCGAGATGTCCAGCCGGCCCGGCGCCGCTGGGTCGTGCATTCCGGGCGCGACGTCGCAGCGGCCCGTCCCCGCCCGGGCCGTCACCTGGAAACGGGTGGCCGTCGGCACGGTCAGCCGGACCCGCCCCGCTCCCGCCCGGGCCGTGACCCGGTCCGGCGGGGCGGCGAAGCTCGCGACGGCGGAGCCCGCCCCCGCCCGGAGGTCGGCCTGCGGCGAGGTGAGCCCGGAGGCTTCGAGGGAGCCCGAGCCGACGCTCGCCCGCAGTGGTCCGCGCAGCGCGGTCAGCAGGAGCTGCCCGGCACCGACCTCGGCGTCGACGGCGCCGGCCAGCCCGCTGACGGACACCGTGCCGGAGCCCGCCGTCACCTTCACCGGGATGCCGGCGGGCACGGTCACGTCCAGGTCGACCGAGCAGCCCGGGCCGGATTCCACGAGGCCCGCGGCCCCCGGGCAGCGGGGCGTCAGCTTCAGGGTGTCACCGAGCCAGCTCTCCTCGATCCTCGGGGCGGTCAGCGACCAGCGCACGTCGGCCTGGTAGACCACCTGCCGGTCGGAGCGGGGCGTGACGCGCACGTCGGCGCCACCCGCCTCGATCTCCACGGCGGTCACGGCCCGTTCACCGCTGGCGCCGCTCAGCGTGCCGTGCTCGGTGGACGCGTACGCCCAGCCCTGCCAGGCGGCCGGAACGAGGACGAGCACCGCGCTCAGCGCCGCGGCCACGGTCCACGCCACCCGCTGCGGACGCCACCGGGACCGGCCGGCCGCCCCGGTCACGAGGCGCCGTCCAGGAACCGCAGGACCGCGAGGACCCGCCGGTGGTCACCGTCGGCCTGCGGCAGGTCGAGCTTGGCGAGGATGTTGTTGATGTGCTTGGCGACCGCGCTCTCGCTGATGACGAGCCCGGCCGCGATCCCCGCGTTGGAGCGCCCCTCGGCCATCAGGGCGAGCACCTCGCGCTCGCGCGGGGTGAGCCGCTCCAGCGGGTCGACGCCCCCGCGGCGCAGCAGCAGCTGCGAGACGACCTGCGGGTCGAGGGCGGTGCCCCCGGCCGCCACCCGCTTGACGGCTTCGATGAACTCCTCCACGTCGGCGACCCGTTGCTTGAGCAGGTACCCGACGCCGCCCACCCGGCCCGTCAGCAGGTCGGCGGCGTACCGCTCCTCCACGTACTGCGAGAGCAGCAGGACCGCGGTTCCCGGCCACTCCTGGCGGATCATCAGGGCGGCGCGCACGCCCTCGTCGGTGAAACCCGGGGGCATCCGCACGTCGACCAGGGCGAGGTCGGGCCGGTGTTCGGCGACGGCGGCCAGCAGGGCCTCGGCGTCCCCCGTCTCGGCGGCCACCTCGAATCCGGCCATTTCAAGGACCTTGACCAGTCCTATTCGCAGCAGCACCGAATCCTCGGCGATCACAGCCCGCACGGCAGCTCCACAGTCACGACGGTCGGGCCCCCGAGGGGGCTGTTGATCAGGATGCTTCCGTCGACCGACCCTACGCGCTTGCGCAGGCCCACCAGTCCCGTGCCCCCGGCCGGGTCCGCGCCGCCGACCCCGTCGTCGGTGACGGTGATGCGCAGCACGTCGGCGGCGCGCCGGACCTCCACGCGGCAGCGGCCGGCCTTGGCGTGCTTGGCGACGTTGGCGAGGGCCTCGGACACGACGAAGTAGGCGACGGCCTCGACGGTGGGTCCGGGCCGGTGCGCCAGGTCCACGCTCAGTTCGACGGGCAGGGGCGCCCGGGCCGCGATCCCGGAGAGGGCCGCGTCGAGTCCCCGGTCTTCCAGGACCGCCGGATGCAGGCCGCGCACCAGATTGCTGAGCTCCTCGATGGCCTCCTTGGCCTCGCGGTGGGCCTCGTCGATCACGGCCTTCGCCTCGGGCGGCAGATCGCTCAGTGTGGCGCGGGCGATGCCGAGGTTCATGGCGAGGGCGACCAGACGCTGCTGGGCGCCGTCGTGCAAGTCCCTTTCGATCCTGCGGCGTTCGAGGTCGGCGGCGTCGAGGACACCGGCCCGGCTCTCGGCGAGGTCCTCGACGCGGCGTTCCAGCTCCCGGGCCCGGTTGGGCCCGAGGAGCGCGGCCGCGGCGAAGGCGTCGACCCGGGCGAGGGCGCCGGCGAGCCAGGGGGTGGCGAGGAGCAGCAGGCCGCCGGACACGGTGACGATGTCGTAGTCCCGGGTCCAGCCCATGCCGCGCTCGTCGACGGGGAGCATCCAGGCCCAGGCGTACACGCCGGCGCAGGCGGCCCCGCCCGCCCACGCGAGGACGATCAGCGCGCCGCCGACGCCGGCGAGCGGGCTGACCAGCAGGTGGTAGACGTACTGCCGCCAGGTCGACTCGGAGCGCAGCCGTTCGAGCAGGCCCCGCGCGCTCACCGGCCGGTGCTCGTGCGCGACGGCCGGTATCTCCCGCTCCAGCAGCTCCCGGAACCGGCTGCGCTGGAGCAGGGTGAGCAGCGGGCTGAGGAGCAGCACCGCGAGCAGGGCGGGCGCGGCACGGCCCGGGGCGGCCGCCGTGTACGCGAAGACGGCTGCTGCGGGCACGGCCATCGGGATCGCGGCGGTCGTGAAGGCGGTGCTCCGCCAGGCCCGCGCGGACCAGGGCGCGTGGTCGGCGAGTCGGCGAGTGGTACGCCGCAGCGCCCCGGAAAGTCCCATGCCCGTACGGTAATCGCACGGTTCGGGGGCGCTCCACCACGCTGGTGCCCGCCCGGTGGTGTAGCCAGCACCACCCCCGGTTCGGACAGTGCCGCTACTGATTCCGGTCCGCAGCGCGACCAGAGTGGTCCTCGTACCGGGGGACGGACCGCCGGCACCGGAAGGAGATCCACCGCCATGACTCTCGTCGCCCCGCACTGCCGGCCGCGCCGCATGCCCCGTCCGGCCACGCTGCTCACCGGCGCCGGGGTGGCCCTGCTGCCCTGGATGGTGGTGCTGTCGAGGACGCTGCCGCAGAGCGCGGAGGTCTCGAACTGGGCCACCGCCTGGATCGGGCTGGACGCCCTGCTGGCCGCCGGACTGACCGGGACGGGGATGCTGCTCGGGCGCCGCGACCCGCGTGCGGCGCCCCTGGCCGCGGCGACGGCGGCGCTGCTGGTGGTGGACGCCTGGTTCGACGTGACGACCGCGTCCGGCGGCGGCGCCCGGGCGACGGCCGTGGCCCTGGCGGTGTGCGCGGAGCTGCCGCTCGCGGCGGTCTGCGCGGCGGTGGCGGCCCGCCGCCCGGTGTTCTAGCGTCGGAAGGGCGGGGTGACCGGTGCGTCGACGGGCCGTTGCCCGGGGGCGCCCGCGCCGCGCCGCCCCCGCCCGTGGTCCGGCGCACCGGCGGGCCGCGTGACCGACCGAGAGAGCAGGTGCATCCGCATGCGTCCGTCGGCCCGTATCCCCAGCGTCCTCGCCGGTTTCGTCCTGGCCGTCGGCGGCGCCCTCCTCGCCGTCCCGCCAGTCGGTGCGGCGGCCCCCACCAGCGTCCAGCAGTGCGAGCAGTACGTCGTACAGCACGGCAAGCAGGTCACGGACGGCGTGGGGCAGGCGTGCTACGAGGGCCAGATCGGCAACCAGACCAGCTGCGCCGCGAGCCTCCAGGCGATCGGCTACTCCGCGGACATCGCGTCCGGGGCCTGTCGCGCGGCCCACTAGGCGCCCGTCGGACGTACGTCAGAGCGGGTGGCCGTCGGCGTCGGTGGGTTCCCTCTGGGTGGAGAACCTGGAGATGAAGACGTCGAAGAGGCCGTCGGGGCGGCGCGTCATCGTGGCCCCGTCCTGCCAGACGCCGTTGTCCGGCCACCACTGGCTGCCGTAGGGGTCGCCCTGGTTCTGGTGGATGTCGTGCATGCCGAGCCCCTCGTCGAACGGCTCGCCGAAGACCAGGACCTGCCGGCCCACGACGAGGATCGGTTCCAGGGCCTGGGAGGCCTCCAGGTAGGAGCCCGTCGTCCAGGGCCGGGGCGGGTTCAGCCGGTCCAGGATCCGCTGGACCCACTGCGGCGGGTGGCCGCCCAGCAGACAGCCGGGGCGGTCCGCGAGCGCGGGGTGCCGGAGGTAGTCGAGCGCGCCCGATCCGGAGGTGCGGGCGAGGTCGTGGTAGCCGGGGGCCGGCGAGGCGACGGGGTCGAGCACCGAGGCGTGCAGGGTGAGGACCTTCCACTGGACGCCGGTCGTGGACTGCTTGCTGTCCACGTCGACGGCGCACGCGTAGCGGCCGGCGGGCGCGTCGACCTCCAGGTGGACGTGGAACCAGCGGCCCTGGTCGTCGGGCCGGTCGCGGAAGTGGCGGTGCAGGGTTCCGGACAGCACTCCGTAGTTTTCGAGCGGCATGCCGCCAGTGAACCACCCGGTCCGCCCGGCGGCGGGCGCCCGGCCCGCAGGCGTGTCTGCGTGATCCCCCAGCCATGGCGAACAATTGACGCAACGTTGACTCCCCGTGGAGCGAGCCGCCCGGACCCGGTGACTACGGTCCGTCCCATGCCCCTACCTCCTCCCCTCCCGGTCCTGCCGTACCGCAAGCCGACCCGCGGGCGCGACTACTGGGTGCTGGACGACGTACTGCCGGACCCGGCCGCCATACGGGAGCGCTGCCTGGCCAAGGACGACTGGACCGAGGGATATCCGCACAAGCCCGAGAGCTGGCCGGGGCTGCGCGCCATGCCGGGTCTGGAGCCCGCTGAACTGGCGCTGGTGGAACGGCTGGTGCGCAAGTCGACCGGCGCCCCGAAGATCTGGGCCGAACGGCCGGCGGGCGGCGGCACGTTCAACCACAACTGTGTCCAGGTCGTCGGCGAGGGCGAATCCGAGCCCCGTCCGCACACCGACTCGCGGAACCTGTGCCGCTACGCCGCCGTGCTCTACCTCAACCCGGACGTGCCGAAGGACTGCGGGACCAGCTTCTACCGCCAGAGCCTGCCCGGCGGCGCCCTGGGCGGCAACCAGGTGATCGCGCCGCACAACAACCTGGTCGACGCGCTCGGCACCCGCTTCGTCTCCCCGGATTCCTTCACCGAGGACGTACGGGTCCCCCACCGCGCCAACCGGCTGCTGCTCTACTCCGCGAACCTGATCCACAGCGCCACCGGCTACTGGGGCAAGACCCTGGAGGAGAAGCGGATGACGGCCGTCTTCTTCTGGAAGGCGTAGCACGGCGACACGTGGTGCCGTCGTCCGTGCACGAACGCCCCCGGCCGGCCGGAGGCACCCTCACCGCCGGCCCCACGGATGACGGCGAGTGTCCTCTGCGAGCCCGCCACCCGGCCCCGCCCACGTGACGATGCGTTCCGCCCCGGGCGCCGCCGCCTGGGCCGGGACCGGTACGGGCTGCGCGGACACCCGGCGGATGTCGTGCACGGCGCGCCGCAGACCGGTGCGCAGCCGGCGCCCCAGGGGACGCTCTATCAGCCGGTGGACGAGCCAGGCGAGCACCACCATGACCGCGGTCACGCCCAGCACGAGGGGGACGGGCCGCACGTCGTGGCGGAGGTGGTGGATGAACGTCAGCCCGGCCATCATGTGGATCAGGTACAGCGGATAGGTGAGCGCTCCCGCGTGCCTCAGCCAGCGCCACCGCACCCGGTCGAAGGCGCCGAGGGCGATCCCCGCCATGACGAGGAACCCGCAGGCGATGACGACGTGGGCCGGCCAGACCGGCGTGTGCGCGGCGACGCCGCGCCCCAGGTTGCTGATCATCCGGCCCTGGACGTAGCTCTGCGCGAGGACGAACTGGAGGCCGGCGATGCCCCACAGGACGGCATTGGGCCCGAAACGGCGCATGAGGTGGAAGGCGATCCCCGCGATGAAGTACGGCGAGAACGTCGGGATCGCGAAGAAGGACAGCACTCCGCTGTCGGCGGTGGGCGCCACCACGCCGGCCACCGTCCACACCGTGCAGAAGACCACGCAGTTGCGGTAGGTGACGCCGCGCACGACGACCAGCGCGAACAGGGCGTAGAACTTCAGCTCGACGAAGAGGGTCCAGTACGCGTCGTCGATGTGCGGCACCTTCATGCCGCCCTGGAGCATCGACAGGTTCACCACCACGTCGCTGAACGCCTTGACCCCGCGCACCTCCGGCCAGGCGAACAGGACGCCGGCCGTGAACAGGACGGCCGCCCAGTAGGCGGGGAAGAGACGCGAGATGCGGGAGGCGGCGAACTCGCCCACACCGCGGTCCCAGGCACTCATGCAGATGACGAACCCGCTGACGACGAAGAAGATCTCCACGCCCAGCCAGCCGTAGGCGGCGCAGGCGCTCGCGACGGGGAAGACGGAGGCGGCCGGTTCTCCCCAGCCGCTGTCGAGCGCCAGGTAGTGGTAGCAGAGGACGGACAGTGCGGCGACGATCCGGACGCCGTCCAGGGCGGCCAGACGGGCGCCACCGCCCGGCACGACCCCCGGCCCGGGGTGTCCGATGGCTCTCGACGCGCTCATACCGTGGTTGCCGCTTCCTTGGGTGACTGTCCGATGAACAGATTTGATCAACGGGCACCCTACCGGGCACCCCGACGGCCACCCCTGCCCGCAGGACGAGGTGTGACGGAAGTCTGACGGACGGCCGCCGGGCCTGGTGCGGGAGCGCCGGCGGTGGTCGAATCGGCCCGTGAGCCCCGCACCCGCACCCCCGCCCCGGCAACCCGGCCCCGACCTCGACCTCGACCTCGACCCCGACGGCCACGGCACACCGATCGGACGCCGTCTCGTCCTCGGCATGGCCGGGCTCGGTGCGGCCGGGCTGGTCGCCGCCCCGTACCTGCAGGGCGGCTTCGAGTCGTTCCTCGGCGCCGCCTCCGACAAGGACCCCACCGGCCTCACCGGCCTGCTGCCGAACGGCGGCGGGTTCCGCTACTACTCGGTGGCCTCCTCCGTCCCCGAGCGCGGCCCCGAGAACTACCGGCTCACCGTGGACGGCCTGGTGGAACGCCCGACGACGTACACCCTCGACGCGCTCCAGCGGCTTCCGCAGACCCGGGTGGTGCGGGACGTCCAGTGCGTCACCGGCTGGCGGGTCCCCGGCACCCCCTTCGAGGGAGTGCCGCTGGCACGGCTGCTCGACGCCGCGGGAGTGCGGCCGCAGGCGCGGGCCGTGCGCTTCAGCTGTTTCGACGGCACGTACACCGAGAGCCTGACCCTCCCCCAGGCCCGCCGGGACGACGTCATGGTGGCGCTGCGCATGCAGGACAAGCCGCTGGGCCACTCCCACGGCGGTCCCGTCCGGCTGTTCGTCGCCCCCATGTACTTCTACAAATCGGCGAAGTGGCTCTCCGGCATCACCCTCACCCATGACGTCGAACCCGGCTACTGGGAGCGTCTCGGCTACGACGTCGACGCCTGGGTCGGCCGGTCGAACGGACGCGACGATGCCCCGACCGTCTGAGCCCGCGCCGCCCGGACCCGCACCCTCCGGGGCCGCACCCTCCGGGGCCGTACCTTCCGGGGCCGCACCGTCCGGGGCCGCACCGCAGCGTCCCGGGAGCGTTCGCCGGTTCAGCCGTGCAGAACGGTGGATCCACCGGGCCACCGCCGCGCTGATGGGCCTGTGCGTCGCCTCGGCGGCCTGCCTGTACCTGCCCGCGCTCGCCGAACTCGTCGGCCGACGGCATCTGGTCGTCACCGTGCACGTCTGGTCCGGGCTGCTGCTCGGTGTGCCGTTCCTGCTGGGGCTCGCCTCACGGGCGTTCCGCGCCGACCTGCGGCGCCTGGGCCGCTTCGGGCCGCACGACCGGGTCTGGCTGCGGGCCGCCCTGCGGCGCGACCGGGTCACCGCGCGGCCCGCCGGCAAGTTCAACGCCGGGCAGAAGGTGTACGCGGGCTGGCTGGCGGGGGCGGTGCTGGTGATGACGGGCACCGGCGCACTCATGTGGTGGACCGGCCTGGTCCCCCTCGTACAGCGCACGGCCGCCGTCTTCGTCCACGACTGGCTGGCCCTCGCCGTCGGTCTCGTGCTCGCCGCGCACATCGGCAAGGCCCTGGCCGACCCGGAGGCGCGCCGCGGGCTGCGCACGGGCTCCGTCGGCCGGGCCTGGGCGGAGCGCGAGCACCCGCTGTGGCGGCCCGAGCGGGCTGACCGGGCCGAGCACGCCGGCCAGGCCGAACAGATCCCACGGGTTGAACAGGCCGAACGGGCCGAACGGGCCGGTCCGCACCGGGGATGACCCCGCGGGGCCGGCCACCGGCCCCACGGAGGTCGTTCGGCGCGTCAGCCGCCGTCGCGCACCGCGACGATGCCGTTGAAGACGCCGACGTACGCGGTGCCGTCGGGGCCGAGGGTGATCGGCGCCCAGTTGTTGTCGTACAGCGGGCCGGTGCCGGTCAGCTGCCGCCAGCGGCGCTCACCGGTGCGGAAGTCCACCGCCGTGAGGTACCAGGCGTCGATCCCCCAGGCGTTGGGCTCCTTCTCGTAGAAGTAGAGCAGCCCGTTCCCGGTGGAGAGCTTGGGGACGACGGACGGCGAGCGGATCGCGCTCTGCCACACCGTGTCGCAGCCGCTGCCGTCGGCGCGCACGTCGATCCGGCTGACCCCGCCGACGACCGACTTGCCGAGCAGCAGGCTGGTGAGGTTCTCGTAGCCGTAGTTGTTCTCGACGACGATGCTGTTGCCCCAGGTGATGAGGGAGTTGTCGGTGGTCGAGGCGCCGCTGCCGAACACGGGCACCGTGCAGACCAGCCGCCGGTCGGCCGGGACGTCCGTGCCCCGCCGGTAGACGAGGACGTTCATCCGGTCGTCGGCGTTGTCGGTGATGGCGACGTAGCCGTCGCCGAAGAGGTCCGGGGTGGTGCCCGAACCCTGGTTCACGGAGCCGGGTTTGGTTCCCGTACCGCGGTCGTAGGTCTGCCGCCACTGCACTTCGGGGGTGCCGTCGTCGGCGGCGCGGAAGCTGTAGAGGGCGTGGTCGGAGACGATCGACACACCGTCCCGCGCGACCGAGAACGAGTTCTGGATCTCCTCGCCCGGGAGCCGGATCGAGT
Source organism: Streptomyces sp. NPDC086989 (assembly GCF_044745505.1). Lineage (NCBI taxonomy): Bacteria > Bacillati > Actinomycetota > Actinomycetes > Kitasatosporales > Streptomycetaceae > Streptomyces > Streptomyces sp. NPDC086989. The sequence goes on along the minus strand of NZ_JBIVAL010000012.1, from coordinate 88,497 downwards.
GGATCCGGGCGGTCTGCGGGTCCACGGTGCCCACGCGGCCCTGGCGGGTGACCCACCAGATGCGGCCGTCCCAGTCGGGCATCACGGAGGTCACGGGGTCGCAGGTGCCGCTGGGCCGCAGGTTGGTCCAGGTGACGCAGTCGTGCGGGACCTGGCCGGTGAGGTCCCAGTCGTCGTCCACCGTGAACGTCCAGCTGCCGTCCGGGCGCTGGGCGTGCGAGAGTCGCAGGATGTGCTGGCGCGAGTCGGCGAGGACCGCCCGGTCCCGGTCGTCCAGGTAGAAGTAGGCGCCGCCCGAGGTGTCCTTGAAGATCTTCGAGAAGTCGAGCGAGGTGATCGCCTCGACCGTCGAGGAACGCTGCGGGAGCTGGTGTTCCGCGAGCGTGGCCAGCGTACGGGGGTCCAGGAGCTTGACCTTGAAGCCGGTGAAGGTGCCGCAGACGGTGACCAGCCGGCCGCCGGCGTCGAAGGTGGCGGTGGCGCATTCGCCGCCCAGGGCCGCGATCTTCTCGCTGGTCACCTGCGGGTTCCGGCCGAGCGGCCCGGACCACGGCGAGGTGGCGCTGCCCCCGGCGTCGGAGTGCATGCCGCTGCGGCCGTTGGGCGCGAGGAAGGGGTGCTGGGGCGGGGCTTCGCCGGGCAGCGGGGCGGGGGTCGCGGGGGCGCCGTCGTAGTGGCCGACCAGGCGGTGGCCGGGGGTCTGGGGTATCGACTCGGCCTGGGCCGGGGAGATCCCGTACATCGCGGTGAAGACGATGAGGGCGGGGACCACGGCGCAGTTCAGCGCTCTTCGGAACATCCGGAGTTCCTCCGTTCTCTTCAGTTTTATTGACAGTGCGTATGACATCGCGCCGCCGCCAGACGCTAGATCGCACGGCCGGAGGAGTCCATGGGGGAGCGGGATGATTCATGTAGGCGCAACAGTCGGTCAACACGGACCTCCCGGGCGCCTACGGGCGCAGCGCCGAGACGACGTCGGCCGTGGCCGACAGCCCGTCGTGGATGGTCGCCGCCATGCTGCTGCTCGCGAGGTAGAAGCCGAGCAGTACGCAGACGAGGGCGTGGGAGAACTTGAGGCCGCCGCTGCGCACGAAGATCGACACGAGGACGAGGAGCAGCACGACCAGGGAGAGCGAGATCACCATCGTTACCTCCTGAGAGCGGCGCCCATCCTGGCGCAGGAGGGGGTGCCTTCGGGCGAAACACGTGTCCGCCGTACGGGTGTTGACCGTCCGTGACGGGCGACCGGTGCTTGACGATCTCGCCCCGGTGGTTCGTACGGTCGCGCCGGCGGCCAGGCGGTGGCGGATCGTGGCCGACGGCGAGGAGCCGGGCCGGTCGTCGGCGCGGCACTCCTCGACCACGCCCAGCAGGGCGGCAGTTGTCGAGGAGTCCGGCATCAGGCTCATCTCGCCGCAGAGCGGCCTGCGCAGGGCGCGGCACCGGGGTGCGGGCCGGGCAGGCGCGTTGCAGCAGTCCGCGCCGGCCTCGCGGGGCGCCGGGAAAGCGGATCCGGCCGGGACCGACACGCGCGGCCCACGCAGCATCCCCCTCGCGCCTCCCATCGGCCTGACGCGAAAGGCCGTGGTGCACGGGCCTTGCCGCGCCGCCCGCACCCGTGCCATATATGTCTAGACCTTTACGACGAAGCGGAAGCCGAGGAGGGCCCCGTGCGACGCACCGCCCCCCTGCTCGCCCTCTGCCTGACCGCTGCCGGGCTCACCGCCTGCTCGTCGGCCGACACCAGGCCCCCGGCGGCTCCGGCCGGGATCACCGCACAGGCCGGCAGCGCCACGTCCGTGCACGTCATGTGGCAGGCGGCGGCCCCGGCCGACGGGGTGACCAACTACCAGGTCTTCCAGGCGGGACGGCTGGTGCGCGAACTGCCGGCCGACCGGACGATGGTGGACGTCACGGGCCTCGCCCCGCAGACCGCCTACGTCTTCACGGTCCGGGCCCGGGACGCCGCCGGGAACACCTCCGGCCCCAGCGCGTCCGCAGCGGCCACCACCCCGGCGGCCAAGGCCGAGGACCACCAGGCCCCCACCGCCCCGGCGCGCACGACGGGCCGCGCGGACGGCCCCCGGGCCGCCACCCTGTCCTGGGCCGCGGCGAGCGACGACACCGGCGTCACCGCGTACGACGTCTACCAGGGCGGCATCCGGATCCACACGACCGGCCCCGGCGAGAGCGCCACCACCCTGACCGGCCTCCAGCCGGACACCGTCTACACCTTCACCGTCCGGGCCCGCGACGGAGCGGACAACTCCTCCCCCGACGGCCCGGCGGTGGAGGTGACCACCCCGCCCTCCGCGGGACAGGGCCCGGGCACCGCGCCCACCGAGTTCACCGCGACCGCCTCCCCCGGCGCCGTCACCCTGACCTGGACGGCCCCCGACACCGGCCGGCCGACCGCCGAGTACGAACTCCACGTCAACGCGAAGCCCGTCACCGTCATCCAGTTCGGCGCCGGCGCCGTGCCCCCCTCCGGGGCCGCCCGGGTGGAGTACCGGCTCACGGTGACCGAACCGGCCGGCACACCGTGGTCGCTCAAGCTCCGCGCCCGGCTGCCCGACGGCAACTGGGGGGCCTTCTCCGCGGAGCGGAGCATCGTACTCGCGCCGTGAGGCGCACGGCGGGCGTCCCGGCAACGTGACAGCAATCCGGACGGAACGGCACGGCCGAACGAGAAGATCGCGCACAATACATCCGTGTTCGGTGAGTACGCGTTCAACACAGACCACCCGGATTCCGCGGAACCCGAAGACGATTTCGGGCCGGAACCCGCCGTCCCCCCGGGGAACCTGCCGCCCGATCCCGGTGGCTTCATCGGCCGCGAGAACGAACTCGCCGAACTGCACTGCCTGTTGCGCTCCCGCAGGCTGACCACCCTGACCGGGGTGGGCGGCGTCGGCAAGTCCCGCCTCGCACGGCGGGCCGTGGGCGACCCCGAACAGGCACGGCCCGACGGGGTCTGGTGGGTGGCGCTCTCGCCCCTGCGCGATCCCGGCCTGCTCACGACGACGGTCGCCCACGCCGTCGGCCTCACCGACCACTCCGCCCGCCCCCTCGACGAGGAGCTGTGCGCGTGGATGGCCGACAAGGAACTGCTCCTCGTCCTCGACACCTGCGAGCACATCGTGGCCGAGTGCCGCCACCTCGTGGGTGAACTCCTGCAGTCCGCGCCCGGACTGACGGTCCTGATCACCTCCCGGGAGCCGCTGGCCAGCCCCTGCGAAAGGGTCGTCGAGGTCTGCCCGCTGCCCTGCGACGGACCCGACAGCGATGCCCTCGCCCTGTTCCGCGCCCGCGCGGTCGCCGCGTCCGCGCAGGCGGCCGCGGCCTTCGACGACCCCGGCCGGGCCGGTCTCGCGGCCGAGGTGTGCCGCCGCCTCGACGGGATCCCGCTGGCCCTGGAACTCGCCGGGGCCCGAATGCGGTTGTGGACGCTGGAGCAGATGGCGCAGCGCCTCGGCGCCCGCTTCGCCGTGCTGTCCGACACCCGGCCCGTCCTCCAGCACCGGCACCGGACGATGCGGACCGCGATCGGCTGGAGCCACGAGCTGTGCGAACCGGTGGAACGGCTGCTGTGGGCCCGGCTGTCCGTCTTCACCGGGGACTTCGACGTCGCTGCGGCCCGGGCGGTGTGCGCGGGTGGTCCGCTGCCGGCCTCCCGCGTGGAGCGGGTGCTCGCGGGCCTGGTCGCGAAGTCCGTCGTGCGACGCTCCGCGGAGCGGGGCGCGGGCGCCCGCTACCGCATGCTGGACACCATCCGCGAGTACGGCCACGACTGGCTGGCCGAGCTCGGCGAGGTGCAGACCGTCGCCGACCGGCACGCCCACTGGTACGCGGCGCTCAGCCAGGCCGCCGGCCAGGGGTGGCTGAGCCCCGAACAGGTGGACTGGTACCGCAGGATGACCGCCGAGCACGCCCAGCTGCGGACGGCGCTGGAGCACCTCCTCGGCGCCGATCCGGTGGCCGCGCTCGACATGGCCGGGGCCCTGTGGTTCTTCTGGTTCTCGTGCGGACACGTGCACGAAGGCCGAGGCTTTCTCGAGCGGGCCCTGCGCACGGCTCCGGGCACCGGCGCCGCGTACACCCAGGCGCTGTGGGCGCTCGGGCTGACCGCGCTGCTCCAGGGGGACATGGAGGCGGCCCGCGAGCTGGGCGGCGAATGCACCCGCGCGGCGGCCCGGCTGGCGGATCCCGAGCCGGAGCTGCGCGCGGCGTACCTGCACGCGGTGTCGGTGCTGATGCCCGGAGACCCCGTACGGGCGCTGGAGCTGGCGGGCCCCCGGGCGCGGGCCGGGCACGGCGGCCGGACCAGCGGGCCGGGCTGGCTCCTGTGCCGGCTGGCCACCGGCTACGCCCTGTGCGACCTGGGGCGCTTCGAGGAGGCCGCCGAGGAGGCGCGGGGACTGCGGGAAGCCTGCGCCGAGCTGGGCGAGCGCTGGCTGCGGGCGTACGCGGACTACGTGCTGGCCGTCGCGGCGCTCGGGCTCGGCCAGCACGGGGAGGCGGCGCGCCACGTGCGGGCGATGCTCTCCGGCAAGCGGCTGCTCGGCGACCGGTTCGGCATCGCGCTGGGTCTGGACCTGCTCGCGGCGGCGGTGGCGGCCCTGGGCGACGGGGAACTCGCGGCCCGGCTGCTGGGCACCGGGCACGCCTGGTGGCGCACCGTCGGCAGGCCGCAGATGGGCTCACCCTCGCTGACGGCCCTGCGGGACCGGGGCGAGCAGCAGGCCCGCGCGGCGATCGGGGACGATGCGTACGAGGCCGCGTTCCTGGGCGGAACCACAGCGCCCACCGGCTGAACTCCGGCCGGTGGGGCCGCGTAACGCCGGGGCTCCCGTCAGTACGGGAGGGGTCTGCCCGACGGTGTGCGCAGGTCCAGGTCTCGGGGTGCGGGCTTGGGGACGGGCTTGCGGATCAGCTGCTGGCGCATGCGGCCTCCTCGCTCAGACCAGGGCCGGGCGGCGGGGTTCCACCGCACGGCCGTCGGGGAGCAGCTCACCGGTGTCATCGAAGATCACCAGGCCGTTGCAGAGCAGACTCCAGCCCTGTTCGGGGCGGAAGGCCACGATGCGGGCGGCATCGTGATCGGCGTCATCGGCGGACGGGCAGGGGGGCTGGTGGGAGCACATGGCGCACCTCCTCGCAGAGTGGGGCGGGAGGGCCGGTGGTCACCCGGTCGAATCCGCGATCCACGGTGGCGGTGAGTATTACTGATCGCCGCCCCCGGACGGAACCCATATTCGGGGTCCAGTTCAGGGTGTGTATGCCCGCTTACCATGCGCTCATGCCCGGTATCCGGATCATTCACCGAACCTCCCTCCCGCCCGCCGAGGCCTGGCGGCGGGTCACTGACTGGAAGCGCCACGGCGCACAGGTCCCGCTCACGCGGACGATCATCGGGACGGAGCCGCCCACGCGCGTCGGAACACGCTTCACGGCGCGCACGGGCGTGGGGAGGATCACGTTCGACGACCCCATGGAAGTCGCCCTCTGGCAGCCCCCGGCCGACGCCGCCCCGGGGCTGGTCCGGCTGGAGAAGCGCGGCCGCGCGGTCACGGGCTGGGCGGAGATCGGGGTCCGCCCCGGTCCGGCCGGCGGATCGGTGGTGGAGTGGCGCGAGGAACTGCACGTGCGCGGGCTGGGGCGCCGCTTCGACCCGCTGGTCGCGGCGGCCGGCCGGCTCCTGTTCTCGCGGGCCCTCGCCCGGCTGCTGCGGGGGTGACGGCGCGGGCTAGGGTGCCGTGATCACCGAGCACCCGTTGATCACCGCGAGACCGAGGAGAACCCGTGGCCACTCCGCCACCGCAGCACGGCGCCGGCCCGTACCACCCCTACGCCCCGCAGCAGGGCGGCCCCCACGGCCCGTACCCGGTGCCGCAGCAGTGGGGCCCCTACGGCGCCCACCCGGTGCCGGGCGCCCCGGCCGGCTGCCGCCTGTGCGGGGCCGAGCCCGCCGCGCAGGCCACCGTACGGGGGCACCAGGGCATGCTCGTCCTGATGCGGTTCCTGCGCCAGGAGGGGCCGTTGTGCCGCGACTGCGGGCTCGCGACCTACCGCAGGATGTCCGCGGACACGCTGTGGCAGGGCTGGTGGGGCCCGTTGTCGGTGTTCATCACGCCGGTCACCCTGCTGCTGAACTTCGGCGCCCGGGCGCGCTTCCTCAGGCTCGCTCCCCCGGCGGGGGCCATCCTGCCCACCCTGGACCCGGGCAAGGCACTGTGGCGGCGACCGCCGGCGCTGGTCTTCCTCGTGGCGGCCGTGCTCATCGCCTTCACGCCGCCCACCTTGCTGCTGCTGGGCCTGACGCTGTCCGGGGAGGACAAGCCGCCGGCGCTGATCACGGGTCAGTGCGTGCGCAACGAGGGCGACTGGAAGGACCAGAAACTGCTGGTCACCGACTGCGGCTCGCCACTCGCCCAGTACCGGGCCACCCGGCCCGCGGACGCGCCCGGCGGCGACTGCGCCCCGCGCGACTTCCTCGCCAAACCGCAGTACAGCGAGGGCGGCGACCAGCTCACCTGCCTCACGCCGCTGCGCTGACGGGCCGGTGCCCCCGGACACCCGAGGCGTCCGGGGGCACCGCAGCCGCGGTCCCGGGCTAGCGGATCGGCATCTCCGAGAGCGTGCGCGCGATCACCAGGCGCTGGATCTCGCTGGTGCCCTCGAAGATGGTGTAGATCGCGCTGTCGCGGTGCATGCGCTCCACCGGGTACTCGCGGGTGAAGCCGTTGCCGCCGAGGATCTGGACCGCCTGCGCGGTGACCTTCTTGGCGACCTCGCTCGCGAACAGCTTCGACATGGAGCCCTCCGCCGAGGTGAAGGGCTTGCCCGCGACCGCCATCCAGGAGGCCCGCCACACCAGCAGGCGGGCAGCGTCGATCTGGGTCCGCATGTCCGCGAGCTGGAAGGCCACGCCCTGGTTGTCGATGATCGGGCGGCCGAACTGCGTACGGGTCTTGGCGTAGTCGAGGGCGACCTCGTACGCCGCGCGCGCGGTGCCGACGGCCATGGCGCCGACCGCGGGACGGGAGGCCTCGAAGGTGGCCATGGCCGCGTTCTTCACCCGCTCGCCGCCGCCCGCCCGGGCCCGCTCGCGAGCCCGCGCGAGCCGCTCGTCCAGCTTGTCCTTGCCGCCGAGCAGGCAGGACCCGGGGACGCGTACGTCCTCCAGGACCACCTCGGCGGTGTGCGAGGCCCGGATGCCGTGCTTCTTGAACTTCTGGCCCTGCGACAGGCCCGGGGTGTTCGGCGGCACGATGAAGGAGGCGTGGCCCTTGGTGCCGAGCTCCGGGTCGACCACGGCGACGACGATGTGGACGTTGGCGATGCCGCCGTTGGTCGCCCAGGTCTTGGTGCCGTTCAGCACCCACTCGTCCTTGGCCTGGTCGTAGACCGCCCGCGTGCGCATCGAGCCGACGTCCGATCCGGCGTCCGGCTCGGAGGAGCAGAAGGCGGCGACCTTCACGTCGTCGGGGGTGCCGTACATCTGCGGGATCCAGGTGCCGATCTGCTCCTCGGTGCCGTTGGCGACGACGCCGATGGCGGCGAGCCCGGTACCGACGATCGACAGGGCGATCCCCGCGTCACCCCAGAACAGCTCCTCCATGGCCATGGGGATGCCGAGGCCGGTAGGGTCGAAGAACTGCTGGGCGTAGAAGTCGAGCGAGTAGATGCCGACCTTCGCGGCCTCCTGGATGACGGGCCACGGAGTCTCTTCGCGCTCGTCCCATTCGGCGGCGGCGGGCCGGATCACATCGGCCGCGAAGCCGTGGATCCAGTCCCGCACCTGCTTCTGGTCGTCATTGAGCTCCATGGTGAACTCCGCCATGTCCCCTCCAGCTGTGCATCCACCAGTGCGTTACTAGCGGTAACCCTTACGGTGGCCACAGTCTGTTACCGGCGAGTAAGCACTGTCAAGCAGAGTCGTTCCCCGCGCAGCCGATTCGTTCGCGAGGGTGTGCGGGGTGTTACGTTGCGTGGGCGTCACGCACCATCGCAAGGGCGGGGAGAGAACACGTCATGGACACCACTCAGCAGACCGGGGAACCGGGAGCGGCCGAGCGCCGCAGGCGGGAGCTGCTCGAAGCGGCCGACCGGGTCGTCCTCCGGGACGGCCCCAAGGCGTCCATGAACGCCATCGCCGCCGAGGCCGGCATCACGAAGCCCATCCTCTACCGGCACTTCGGCGACAAGGCCGGGCTCTACCAGGCCCTCGCCGTCCGGCACACCGACGCCCTGCTCGACTCCCTGCGGGCCGCGCTCGACGCCCCGGCCGAGCGCCGCAGCCGCGTGGAGCACACCCTCGACACGTATCTCGCTGCCATCGAGGCCCGGCCGCAGGTGTACCGCTTCCTGATGCACCCGGCCGAGGATTCGCACGCCGCGGAGCGCGGCTTCGACGTGGGCCTGCACTCGGCCCCACTGCTGCGCAGGCTCGGCGAGGAGCTCGCCCAGGTGATCGGCGAACGCGTGGACCTCGGCCCCGGCGGGGAACGGCTGGCCCGGATCTGGGGCCACGGCATCGTCGGCATGATGCACGCCGCCGGAGACTGGTGGCTCGGCGAGCGCCCGTGCGAGCGCGCGGAGTTGGTGGCGGGACTCACCGATCTGCTGTGGGGCCGCCTGGCCACGGCGGGCAACCGCGAGGACGGCCCGGGCTTCTAGTGCTGTGACGGCCGCGGGGTCCGCCGGTCGCTCCGGGAGGGGCGGGACCGCGCTCAGCCCCGCGCGGCCGCGCCGGCCCGCGCACCCCACGGCGTCCTGCGGATCGCCCGCCGCAGCCGCCGGGCGCGCATCCCGGTGACCCGGTCCGCGTAGACCGTGCCGTCGAGGTGGTCGCACTCGTGCTGGAGGCAGCGGGCGAAGAACCCGGTGCCCTCGATCCGCACGGGCGCACCCGCGGAGGTCACCCCCTCGACGACCGCACGGTCGAAGCGGACCGTGCCGGCCTCCAGGCCGGGCAGCGACAGGCAGCCCTCGGGGCCGCGGAACTCGTCCCCGTCGGCCGCCACCAGGCGCGGGTTCACGATGTGCCCGACGTGGCGCACGTCCTCGTCGTCGGGGCAGTCGTACACGAACACCCGCTGCCCGACGCCGATCTGGTTCGCGGCGAGGCCGACGCCCTCGGCGGCGTACATCGTCGCGAACATGTCCTCGATGAGCCGGTCGAGGGCCGGGCCGAATTCGGTGACCTCCGCGCAGGCCGAGTGGAGCACCGGATCGCCCAGCAGGCTCATGGTGCGGACGAGGCCGGTGGTACCGGGAATGGGGCGCTGTCGCATGGCCGTAAGCGTACGACGGGCGAATATATGAGGAGATCCGCGGCGCCCCTGGGGCGCCGCGGTCAAGGCTCCGGCCGGTACTGGATAGGCTGGGGCCGACCGACGCTAGGAGGACAAGGGACGATGGCAGGCAACACAGAGCCGCTTTCGCCGCGGGCCAAGCTGGCCGTGACGGCGGGCAAGGCCGCGGCGGCGGTGTCGCGGGCCGCGGGACGCGGAAGCGGATCGGTGATCGGTGGCAAGGTCGCACTCAAACTCGACCCCGATCTCCTCGGAGCGCTCGCGCAGCATCTCGACGTCGTCCTCGTCTCCGCGACGAACGGCAAGACCACGACGACCCGGCTGATCGCGGAGGCCCTGCGGGCCAGCGGCCCGGTCGTCTCCAACGCCCTCGGCGCCAACATGCCGGCCGGCATCACCTCCGCCCTCGCGGGCGGCTCGGACGCCAAGTACGGCGTCATCGAGGTGGACGAGAAGTACCTGGCCGGGGTGGCCCGGGACGTCACCCCCAAGGTGATCGCCCTGCTGAACCTCTCCCGCGACCAGCTGGACCGCGCGGCCGAGACCCGCATGCTCGCGGAGAAGTGGCGCGAGGGCCTCCAGGGCTCCAAGGCCGTCATCGTCGCGAACTGCGACGACCCGCTGATCGTGTGGTCGGCCTCGTCCTCGCAGAACGTGGTGTGGGTCGCCGCCGGCCAGGAGTGGAAGGACGACGCCTGGTCGTGCCCCTCCTGCGGTGGCGTCATGCAGCGCCCCGGCGACGACTGGTTCTGCGGCGAGTGCGGTTTCCGGCGCCCCACCCCGAGCTGGGTGCTGTCCGGGGACCACGTGCTGGACCCGCACGGCAGCGCCTGGCCGATCCACCTCCAGCTGCCCGGCCGCGCCAACAAGGCGAACGCCGCCACCTCGGCCGCCGTGGCCGCCGTGTTCGGCGTCCCGCCGCAGGTCGCGCTGGAGCGGATGTACCAGGTCCAGGCCGTCGCCGGCCGCTACGACGTGGTCAGCTTCCAGGGCCGTGAGCTGCGCCTGCTGCTCGCGAAGAACCCCGCGGGCTGGCTCGAAACGTTTTCGCTGATCGACGGTCCGCCGGCGCCGGTGATCCTCTCGGTGAACGCCCGCGGCGCGGACGGCACCGACACGTCCTGGCTGTGGGACGTGGACTACCCGCGGCTGGCCGGCCACCCGATCTTCGTGATCGGCGACCGCAAGCTGGACCTGGCCGTCCGCCTGGAGGTCGCCGGCCTGGACTTCCGGGTCTGCGAGACCCTCGACGAGGCCGTGCAGCTGGCGCCGCCGGGACAGATCGAGCTGATCGCCAACTACACCGCCTTCCAGGACGTGCGCCGCCGCGTCGGCAACTAGTCACCCATAGAGGACAAGAGCATGAGCGACAACAGCCTGCGTCTGGTGTGGGTCTACCCCGACCTGCTGAGCACGTACGGAGACCAGGGCAACGCCCTCGTGGTGGAGCGCCGGGCGCGCCAGCGCGGCCTGGACGTGCAGCGCGTGGACGTGCGCAGCGACCAGCCCATCCCCACCTCGGGCGACATCTACCTGATCGGCGGCGGTGAGGACCGGCCGCAGCGGCTCGCCGCGGAGCGTCTGCTGCGCGACGGCGGTCTGGAGCGGGCCGTCTCGAACGGGGCGATCGTCTTCTCCGTCTGCGCCGGCTACCAGATCCTCGGCAACGAGTTCGTCAACGACATGGGCGAACGCCAGGAGGGCCTCGGCCTGCTGGACGTGGTGACCGTGCGCGGCGAGGGCGAGCGGTGCGTGGGCGACGTCCTGGCGGACATCGACCCGCGCCTGAACCTGCCGCAGCTGACGGGCTTCGAGAACCACCAGGGCGTCACGCACCTGGGCCCGACCGCGCGGCCGTTCGCCCGCACCCGTCTGGGCCGCGGCAACGGCACGGGCGACGGCACCGAGGGCGCGTACAACGACACGGTCTTCGGCACGTACATGCACGGCCCCGTGATGGCCCGCAACCCGCAGATCGCGGACCTGCTGCTGAAGCTGGCCCTCGACGTGAACGCGCTGCCGCCCATCGACGACCGGTGGTACGAGGCGCTGCGCGCCGAGCGGATCTCGGCGGCCACGCAGCCCGCCTAGCACCGCGCCGGCCGCTCATCCGGGCGGCCCCGCCATCAAGTGTTCGGCCCGGTTTTCCCTTGGGGGAACCGGGCCGACGTGGTTTCGCACGACGAGTGTGACCAGCATGTGGAGGATGGTTCAGTCCACCGCTCCACCGCTTGTAGGGTGGCCGTAGTTCCAACCGGACGACGTGGTCCGGTCGTCGGCCCACGTTGCAAAGGTTCTTCCTGCCATGCGCATTGGTGTGCTCACTTCCGGCGGCGACTGCCCCGGCCTCAATGCCGTCATCCGCTCCGTCGTGCACCGCTCCGTCGTCGATCACGGAGACGAGGTCATCGGCTTCCACGACGGCTGGCGCGGACTGCTGGAGTGCGACTACCGCAAGCTCGACCTCGACGAGGTCGGCGGCATCCTGGCCCGTGGCGGCACGATCCTGGGCTCCTCCCGGGTGCAGCCCGCGCACCTGCGCGACGGCGTCGAGCGGGCCCGCGGGCACGTCGCCGACCTGGGGCTGGACGCCATCATCCCGATCGGCGGCGAGGGCACCCTGAAGGCCGCGAACCTGCTCTCGCAGGCCGGCCTGCCGATCGTCGGCGTCCCGAAGACCATCGACAACGACATCGCCTCGACGGACGTCACCTTCGGCTTCGACACCGCCGTCGGGGTCGCCACCGAGGCCCTGGACCGGCTGAAGACCACCGCCGAGTCCCACCAGCGCGTGATGGTCGTGGAGGTCATGGGCCGCCACACCGGCTGGATCGCCCTGCACTCGGGCATGGCCGCGGGTGCGCACGCCATCGTCGTCCCGGAGCGCCCGTTCGACATCGACGAGCTGACGGCGATCGTCGGCGAGCGGTTCTCGGCCGGCAAGCGGTTCGCGATCGTCGTGGTCGCGGAGGGCGCGAAGCCGCGGGCCGGCTCCATGGACTTCCAGGAGGGCGGCACCGACCAGTACGGGCACGAGCGCTTCGCCGGCATCGGCAACCTGCTCGCGGTCGAGCTGGAGCGGCGCCTGGGCAAGGAGGCCCGTCCGGTCATCCTGGGCCACGTCCAGCGCGGCGGCACGCCGACCGCGTACGACCGGGTCCTGGCCACCCGCTTCGGCTGGCACGCGGTCGAGGCGGCGCACCGCGGCGAGTTCGGCATGCTGACGGCCCTGCGCGGGACCGAGATCGAGATGGTCCCGCTCGCCGACGCCGTGCAGACCCTCAAGACGGTCCCGGCGGCGCGCTACGACGAGGCGCAGAACGTTCTGTGATGTTCCCCCCGTTCTACGCGTCACTCCTTTAACGGGTGCCCCCGGACGATTTCATCTCCGGGGGCGGCATTACTGTGGTGGGGCACCACAGGTCAAGGGAGTGGACAGATGGATCACAGCGGTCACGGCATGGACATGCACATGGACATGGACCTGCCGCCGTTCACTCTCGGGCGCGGGCTGGAGTTCTCCTTCGACGCGTTCTTCCTGATCGGCTCGCTCGTGGGCCTCGGCCTGTACCTGTGGGGTGTGCTGCGGCTGCGGCGCCGCGGGGACGCCTGGCCGCTGGGCCGGACCATCGCCTTCACCTCGGGCGTGCTGACCGTGGCCCTGGTGATGTGCACCAAGCTGAACGACTACGGCATGGTCATGTTCAGCGTGCACATGATCCAGCACATGGTCATCAGCATGCTCTCCCCCATCCTGCTGCTGCTCGGCGCGCCGGTGACGCTGGCGCTGCGCGCGCTGCCGCCCGCCGCGCGGGGGGTCAAGGGTCCGCGCGAGCTGCTGCTGATGCTGCTGCACAGCCGCTACATGAAGGTGATCACCCACCCGGTGTTCACGATCCCCCTGTTCATCGCCAGCCTCTACGCCCTGTACTTCACCCCGCTCTTCGACTTCCTGATGGAGAGCAAGGCCGGGCACATCGGCATGATGGTGCACTTCCTGGCCGTCGGCCTGGTCTTCTTCTGGCCGATCATGGGCGTGGACCCGGGGCCGCACCGCCCCGGTTACGTGATGCGGATGCTGGAGCTGTTCGCCGGCATGCCGTTCCACGCCTTCTTCGGCATCGCCCTGATGATGGCGAGCGAGCCGATGATCAAGACGTACTCGGACCCGCCGGCCTCCCTCGGCATCGATCCGCTTCTCGACCAGCAGTGGGGCGGCGGCATCGCCTGGGCCTTCAGCGAGATCCCGTCGGTGCTGGTGCTGATCGCGCTGGTCTACCAGTGGTACCACTCGGAGCAGCGGGCGGCGAAGCGCTCGGACCGGGCCGCGGACCGCGACGGCGATCAGGAGCTGGAGGCGTACAACTCGTATCTCGCCTCCCTCCAGGCGCGTGGCCAGTAGCGCACCGGCACCTTCGCGCGCGACCATGGGGCATGACCGGATCCGTTAAGGCGATGGCCGTCATGACCTTCGCCGCTCTGGTGGCCGTCGCCACGTATTCCGTGGCCATCGGCAGCAACGGCTGGCTGTGGTTCGGCTGGGTGCTCCTCGGCCTGCTGACCGCCGGCATGGCGGCGTCCCGCAAGCCCTGACGCCCGCGTCCGCGCGGCCCCCTCCGGCACCGGCGGAATTCCGCTGCGCCATGCCCATCCGGCACCGTCTCGGGCACACTGACCTGACCCCAGGTGAAGGGAAAACGCCCGGTGTTCTACCACTTGCTCAAGCACGTGCTGCTCGGTCCGCTGCTGCGACTGCTCTTCCGGCCGCGCATCGAGGGACTGGAGAACATCCCGGCGGAGGGGGCCGCGATCGTCGCGGGCAACCACCTGTCCTTCTCCGACCACTTCCTGATGCCGGCCATCCTCAAACGCCGGATCACCTTCCTCGCGAAGGCCGAGTACTTCACCGGTCCCGGGGTGAAGGGGCGGCTGACCGCGTTCTTCTTCCGCAGCGCCGGGCAGATCCCGGTGGACCGCTCGGGCAAGGACGCCGGGCAGGCCGCGCTGCGCGAGGGGCTGGGCGTGCTGGCCAAGGGCGAGCTGCTGGGCATCTACCCGGAGGGCACCCGGTCGCACGACGGACGGCTGTACAAGGGCAAGGTGGGCGTGGCCGCGATGGCGCTCGGGGCCGGGGTGCCCGTCATCCCGTGCGCGATGGTCGGCACCTTCGAGATCCAGCCGCCCGGGCAGAAGATCCCGAACATCCGGCGGGTGACGATCCGCTTCGGCCGGCCGCTGGACTTCTCGCGCTATGCCGGGCTGGAGGGCGAGCGGGCCGTGCTGCGGGCCGTCACCGACGAGATCATGTACGCCGTGCTCCAGCTGTCCGGCCAGGAGTACGTGGACCGGTACGCCGCCGAGGTCAAGGCGGAAGAGGAGGAGGCACGGAAGAAGGCCCGGCGCAGGTCGCGCTGAGCCCTCTCCCGTGCCCTTCATGCCACCGTCCGGCTTAGCGGACGGCCGGCAGCTCCTCCTGCGCCGGGAGCGCGGACGCCGGAGCCTTGGCGAGCGACTTCGCGGCGGCCGGGGCCGGGGGGACCGGAGTGGCGTGCGGACCGCACTTCACGTCCTTGGCGTCGACCTTGCCGGTCAGCAGGTAGGCGTCCACCCGGGTGTTGATGCAGGGGTTCACCAGGCTGGTGACACCGTGCGAGCCGGCGTTCTGCTCGGTGATCAGACGCGAGCCGGCGAGACGGCGGTGCATCTCGACGCCACCCTCGTACGGGGTGGCGGCGTCACGCTCGGACTGGACGATCAGGACCGGCGCCAGGCCGCGCTTGGCGCCGACCTCGATCGGGTTGCTCTGCTTGGCCTTCCAGGTCGCGCAGGGCAGGTTCATCCACGCGTTGGACCAGGTCAGGAACGGGTACTTCTCGTTCAGCTTGGTGTTGTCCCGGTCCCACTTGGCCCAGCTGGTCGGCCACTTGGCGTCGGCGCACTCGACCGCGGTGTAGACGGCGTTGCTGTTCTCGGACGCGGCGTTGCCCTTGGTGTCCGACATGTCCGGGGCGATGGCCTCGATCAGCGGCTTCTCGTCACCGGCGGCCCAGGCGCTGAACGCCTGCGCGACCGGGACCCACGAGGAGTCGTAGTACGGGGCGCCCTGGAAGAAGCCGATGAGCTCGTTCGGGCCGACGACGCCGCCGAGCGGGTTGGCCTTGGCCTGAGCGCGCAGCTGCTGGTACTTGGCCTCGACCTTGGCGCGGGTGTCACCGAGGTGGAAGACGGAGTCGTACTTGGCGACCCAGTCCTGCCAGTCGTTCCAGCGCGTCTGGAAGGCGACGTCCTGGTCCAGGTTGGCCTGGTACCAGATGTTGTCCGTGTCCGGGTTGACCACGCTGTCGACGATCATGCGGCGCACGTGGGTCGGGAAGAGCGTCGCGTAGACGCCGCCCAGGTAGGTGCCGTAGGAGACGCCGAGGTAGTTCAGCTTCTTCTCACCGAGGGCGGCCCGGATGACGTCCAGGTCGCGCGCGGTGTTCGGCGTGGTCATGTGCGGCAGCATCTCGCCGCTGCGCTCCTTGCAGCCGTCCGCGTACTCGGCGGCGAGCTTGCGCTGGGCGCGCTTGTCCGCCTCGCCGGACGGGACCGGGTCGGCCTTGGGCGCCTTGACGAACTCCTGCGGGTCGATGCAGGAGATCGGGGCGGAGTGGCCGACACCGCGGGGGTCGAAGCCCACGAAGTCGTAGGCCTTGGAGGTGTTGACCCACAGCGGGCTCTTGGTGGTGACCCGGCGCGGGAAGCGCATGCCGGAGCCACCGGGGCCACCGGGGTTGTAGATGAGCGCGCCCTGACGCTCCTCCTTGGTACCGGTGTTGCCGATGTGGTCGACCGCGAGGTCGATGGTCTTGCCGAACGGCTTGGCGTAGTCCAGCGGGACCTTGACCCAGCCACACTGGATCGGGGCCTCGAAGCCCCAGTCGGCGGGGCAGTCCTTCCACTCGATCCCGGTACGGGCGGCGCGGGCGGCGGCGAGCTGCACGCCCAGCGCCTCCGGGACCGAGCTGCTCCCGGCGGCCGGGGCCGCGGAGGCGGACGGCGCGAGCAGCAGGCCCGCAGCCAGCGCTCCGGTGATCAGAGTGGCAGC
The DNA here is from genome assembly GCF_044745505.1 of Streptomyces sp. NPDC086989. NCBI lineage: Bacteria > Bacillati > Actinomycetota > Actinomycetes > Kitasatosporales > Streptomycetaceae > Streptomyces > Streptomyces sp. NPDC086989. The sequence goes on along the minus strand of NZ_JBIVAL010000012.1, from coordinate 72,093 downwards.
GCTCCCCAGCGCTGCAGTGCGTATCACGTGGTTGTTCCCCCTGCGTCAGATCCGGCCGCACGTGGCCGGGTCGGTCGGGTCGGTCGGTGCACAGGGATCCTTTCGTCTGACCTACACCTGACAACAGAGCAAGGTCACGTTCTTTGCCAACCCGATAACCGGAAAGGCGTGTACCGCTCAGCGGTGTCTGATTCGTCCCAGGTTCGCTCAGCGATTACCAGCCGTACGTTCGACACGCCACGTCGAGTACCTCGCGCAGCCGCAGCGCATCGGGAGCCAGAGCCGTCACGAGGACGGCGGGGCCCGCCAGCGGAGTGACGGCCGCGAACTCCCCGAGCACCGCGGGAGCCGGCGCCGACACCGCGAACGCCGGGTCGACGACCAGGAGCTGACCGAGCGCCCGGTGGCCGGCCAGCCCCGCCGGACCGTCCCAGCCCCCCGGTGCGCCCGGACCGCAGGCCAGCTCCTGATCGAGCAGCACCCGGCCGCCCAGGGTCACGCTGAGCCTGCTCCGCAGCAGGCCCGGCTCCTCCCCCGTACGGCCCAGCACCTGCTCCTCGCGCAGCAGCAGCCGGGCCGTGGGGGCGAGTTCGGCCCGGGTGCGCACCCGCAGGTGGCTGCCGCGCACGGAGACCAGGGGCTCCGGCAGCCACCGAACGGCCGCGTCCTCGGCCAGGGTCAGCCGTACGTCGTAGCGCGCGGGCTCACCACCGCGGCCGGGCAGCGCCAGGGTGGCGGCCGCCGAGGCCAGGGCGAGGCGGGCGCCCGGGCCGGCGGCGGCCTCCACCGCGAGGTGGTCCCCGCCGAGCGGGGCGGTCATCGCGCCGACCAGCATCACGCCCGCTTCGGCTCCCGCGCCCCGGGTGCGGCGCAGCGCGAGCGGCCCGTCACCGGACAGCAGCGGCAGGGCGGTGCCGCCACGGCCGTCGGCGACCGCGGAGATCCGGGCGGTGGCCCGTACGCCCATCGGGCTCGCAAGCGGACGCGGCGGGGCGGCCGGGGGCGCGACGGTGCTCACCGGGCGGCCCAGGCGGCGATCCGCCCGCGCACCCACGCGGCCACCGGAGCCACGCCCTCCGCGCCGCGCAGCGACTGGAAGGCGACGGGGAGTTCACCGCGCTGCTCGGCGGCGTCGCGGGCCATCCGGTCCAGGTCGGAGCCCACGTAGGGGGCGAGGTCCGTCTTGTTGACGACGAGCAGGTCGGCGGTGGTCACGCCGGGGCCGCCCTTGCGCGGGATGTCGTCACCGCCGGCCACGTCGATGACGAAGATCTGGGCGTCGACGAGGCCGCGGGAGAAGGTGGCGGTGAGGTTGTCGCCGCCGGACTCGACGAGGATCAGGTCGAGCGGCCCGACCGTCTCCTCCAGCTCCTCCACCGCCTCCAGGTTGGCGGAGATGTCGTCGCGGATGGCAGTGTGCGGGCAGGCCCCGGTCTCCACCGCGCTGATCCGCTCGGGCGGCAGGACGGCCTCGCGGAGCAGGAACTCGGCGTCCTCCCGGGTGTAGATGTCGTTGGTGACGACGGCCATGGACAGCTCGGAGCGCAGGGCGCGGCAGAGCGCGGCGACGGTGGCCGTCTTGCCCGAGCCGACGGGTCCGCCGAGTCCGATGCGCAGGGCGCGGCGCGAGCCGTCCGCCCGTACGGGCTCGGCGCTGTGGGTGTGGCGCTGGGGGTAGGTCACGCCGTGGTCGAGGTGCATGGGGATCTCCAGGAGGTCTTGGAGGTGGTCGGGGGGTGGGGAGAGCGCGCGGCGGGCGGCGGGCGGTCAGGAGGCGAACAGCCGGACCGGCCAGGCCGCATGGGCTTCCGCGGCGATCTCCAGGAGCGGCGAGGACGCCGCGGGCAGCGCGTCCGGGCCCTCCCGCAGGGCCAGGTCCGCGGCCCGCGCGGCCCGTCCGGAGACGGCGTCGAGCTCGGGGGCGAGGCGGGCCAGCACCCCGCTCGCCTCGAAGGGGTCGAGGCCGAGCAGCCGCACCGTCGCGGTCGCCGGCCCGCTGACGCTCTCGTACGCCGCCACGTGCGCGGCTTCCGCCGGCCCGAGTCCGGCCGCCCGGGCGGTGAGCCCGAGCACCACCGGCTGGTGCGCACCGCGCGGGAAGGCCACGGCGAGCGCGTCGAGTTCGGCGGAGGGCCACGTGGCCCGGGCGGCCCGCAGCAGCTGCCGGCCCAGCCGCCGCGCCGCGGTGCGCAGGGCGGGCGACGGGGTACGGGCGTCGGCGGCGGTGTCGAGCACCGCCGGGTCGAGCCCGCTCGCCGCGGCCGCGGCGAGCGAGGCGGCGACGAGCCCGGCCGTGTGGAGCCGGCCGCGGCAGAACTCCTCCAGGGTGGCGGCGTCGTGGATCCGGCCGGCCTTGCAGGCGGCTTCGGCCCCGCCGGAGTGTGCGTGCCCGCCGGCGGGGAAACGGCCGTCGGCAAGCACGAGCAGCGCGGCGAGGCTCATCGGGTCGCGCCCATCGGAACCATCCCTTTCAGAACAGGAAGTATCGCTGGGCCATGGGCAGTTCCACGGCGGGTGCCGGTTCCACGACCTCGCCGTCGATGGTGACGGTGAAGGTGTCGGCGTCGACCTCGACCCTCGGCATGGCCTCGTTGTTGCGCATGTCCGCCTTGCCGACCTTGCGGGTGCTCTCGATGGCCACGAACTGCTTTCCGAGACCGAGCCGTTCGGGCAGCGCGTCGTCGAGGGCGGCCTGCGCGGTGAAGTTGACCGAGTTCAGCCCGGGGGCCCGGCCGTGGCTGGCGAACATCGGGCGGGGCAGCACCGGCTGCGGGGTGGGGATGGAGGCGTTGGCGTCACCCATCTGCGCGTACGCGATCTGGCCGCCCTTGATGACCACTTCGGGCTTGACCCCGAAGAACGCGGGCGTCCACAGCACCAGGTCGGCGAGCTTGCCGGTCTCCACCGAGCCGATCTCGCGGGCGAGGCCCTGCGCCACGGCGGGGTTGATCGTGTACTTGGCGACGTAGCGGCGGGCGCGGTGGTTGTCGGCGGGTCCGTCACCGGGCAGGAAGCCGCGCCGCCTCTTCATGACGTGGGCGGTCTGCCAGGTGCGCATCACGACCTCGCCGACGCGGCCCATGGCCTGGGCGTCGGAGGAGATGATGGAGATGGCGCCCATGTCGTGCAGGACGTCCTCGGCGGCGATCGTCGAGGGCCGGATCCGGGACTCCGCGAAGGCCAGGTCCTCGGGGACCGCCGGGTTGAGGTGGTGGCAGACCATCAGCATGTCGAGGTGTTCCTCGATGGTGTTGACGGTGTGCGGCCGGGTCGGGTTGGTGGAGCTGGGCAGGATGTTGGACTCGGAGACCACGGTGATGATGTCGGGTGCGTGCCCGCCGCCCGCGCCCTCGGTGTGGTACGAGTGGATGGTCCGCCCGGCGATGGCGGCGAGGGTGTCGCCGACGAATCCGGCCTCGTTGAGCGTGTCGGTGTGGATGGCGACCTGCGCGCCGGTCTCGTCGCAGACGCTCAGGCAGGCGTCGATGACGGCGGGGGTGGCCCCCCAGTCTTCGTGGATCTTGAAGCCGAGGGCGCCGCCGCGCAGCTGGGAGTACATGGCCTCGCGGGACATGGTGTTGCCCTTGCCCAGCAGGCCGATGTTGACCGGGTAGGACTCCAGGGCCGCGAACATCCGGGCGAGGTGCCAGGGTCCGGGGGTGACCGTCGTGGCCTTGCTGCCCTCGGCGGGCCCGGTTCCGCCGCCGACGAGGGTGGTGATGCCGGAGGCCAGCGCCTCGTCGATGACGGTCGGCGAGATGAAGTGCACGTGGGTGTCGATGGCGCCCGCGGTGACGATCTTCCCGTTGCCCGCGATGATCTCGGTCTCGGGGCCGATCACGAGTGCCCGGTCCACCCCGTCCATGGTGTCGGGGTTTCCGGCCTTGCCGATGCCGCAGATGCGGCCGTCGCGGATGCCGACGTCGGCCTTGACGATGCCCCAGTGGTCGATGACGACGACACCGGTGATCACGGTGTCGGGAGCGCCCTCGGCCCGGGTGGTGCGCGCCTGGCCCATGGACTCGCGGATCACCTTGCCGCCGCCGAACACGGCCTCGTCACCGGAGCGTCCGGGGCCGCCGCTGAGGTCCTGCTCGATCTCGACGAAGAGATCGGTGTCGGCGAGCCGGATGCGGTCGCCCGCGGTGGGTCCGAAGAGGTCGGCGTACGCGCGGCGGTCGAGCTCAGCCATCGAGCGGCCCCCCGGTCTCCCCGCGCAGTCCGGGTACGGTGCGCAGCCCGGCGAGCGGTACGAGTTCCACGGCGACCGGGATGCCCGGCTCGAAGCGCACGGCGGTGCCGGCGGCGATGTTGAGCCGCAGCCCGCGGGCCGCACGGCGGTCGAAGTCGAGGCCGGGGTTGGCCTCGGCGAAGTGGTAGTGGGAGCCGACCTGGACGGGGCGGTCGACGGCGTTGAGTACGGTCAGGCGGGTGACGGGCCGGCCCTCGTTGAGGCGCACCGGGCCGTCCCCGTGGACGATTTCACCAGGGATCATGCGGTTCCTCCCCCTCAGACGATCGGGTCGTGGACGGTGACGAGCTTGGTGCCGTCCGGGAAGGTCGCCTCGACCTGGACGTCGTGGATCATCTCGGGGATCCCCTCCATCACCTCTGCGCGCGTGAGCACGGTGCGGCCGGAGGCCATGAGCTCGGCCACGGTCCGCCCGTCGCGGGCGCCTTCGAGGATGTGCGACGTGATCAGGGCGACCGCCTCGGGGTGGTTGAGGAGGACCCCGCGCGCCCTGCGCTTCTCGGCCACGTCGGCGGCCACGTGGATGAGCAGTCGTTCCCGCTCGTGGGGTGTCAGTTGCACTCGTATCACCAAGTTTCCGGGACAAGATCGGCATCGCGCCGGGCCGACCCTAACGGCCTTCAACACTTTGTTGACCTGCGCGTATCCGAGCCAAGCGTGTCTTGCCCAACGAAGGGAAAGGCTTTCCGTCCCTCGCACCACCGCTTTGCCGACAGATGGGTGATCATTGACGGAAGACGGGGGGCATCACGGTAAGGCCCGTGTTTTTCCGCCGCGTTAACCCACGTTTCGTGCAGGCGTCCGGTTCAACCCGCGGCCGGCGCCGCAGGATCCGTCACCGAGGAGACGCATGTTTCTCAACCCGGTCCGGCACATCACCTTCCACGCCCTCGATCCGTACAAGGTCGCCACGTTCTGGTCCGCCGTCACCGGCTTCCCGATCCACCCGGACGACGTCGAGGGCGATGAGGAGATCCTCCTGGACCCGGGGCAGCCGGGGGTCCCCGGACTGCTGTTCATCCAGGTGCAGGACCCCAAGTCCGCGAAGAGCCGGGTCCACCTGGACATCCAGCCGCCCACCGGCACCCGGGACGAGACCGTCGAGCGGCTGATCGGGCTCGGGGCGAAGCTGCTGGACGACCGGCGCCGGGCGGACGGCTCCGGCTGGGCCGTGCTCGCCGACCCCGAGGGCAACGAGCTGTGCATAGAGCGGAGCGCCACGGAGCGCGGGCAGGGCTGAAGGAAGGAACCCGCCGGTCCGGCTCAGCAGCCGGTGACGCTCTTCGCCGGGGCTCCGACGGGCCAGGGAAGGGCGATCCAGACGGTCTTGCCGCCGTCCTCGGTGGGGCTGACCGAGAGCCGGCCGCCCGCCTCCGCGGTGAGCCAGCGGATGATGACCATCCCCCGGCCGTTGTCCTGCTGGACGGCGGCCGGCAGGCGCCGGGGCCAGCGCGGGTGGCTGTCGGTGACCCCGATGCGCAGCCACTCGCCGCGCTCCAGACGGATGTCGACGGTGAAGGTGGGGGACTGTCCGAACGTGTGCTGCACGGCGTTGGTGGCGAGCTCCGAGACGATCAGCCGGACGCTGTCCGCGGTGTCGGCCTCGTCGGGCAGTCCCCATTCACCGAGCACCTCCGCGACGTAGCGGCGGGCGGTGGCGACCGAGGCCGGATCGCTCGGCAGAGTGACGGATGCTTCCTGGTGGTCTGCCATGACGACGGTCCCTTTCCCACCGGGGCGGAACCGCCCCGGATCTGTGCTGGACGCCAGAGTGCCACCCATCCTCCCGCCGGTGCTGCCGTTCCCCCAAGATATGCATATATCTGTCGCTCAATGCGGTGAACTCTGCTACGGAAGAGCGTATTTGGACGGCAGACTGGTGCGAGCTGTGCCGGTGGAATGGAGGCGGGTATGCAGCACGGTCCCGCGGTGCGTCGGCGCAAGCTCGGCGAGGAACTGCGCGCGCTGCGCGACCGGACCGGCCTCACCAGTGGTGAGGCCGCCCGGATCGCGGGATGGCACCAGTCGAAAATCAGCCGCATCGAGACGGGCCGCAGTGGCGTGAAACCGGAGGACATCCGCCTCCTGCTGGACGTGTACGCAAAGGTCGTCAGCCCCGAGCAACGGGCGCTGCTGGAAGCCCTGTCGGCTTCGGCGGCCGGACCGGGGCCGGGCGGCGAGGCGGGGCGCGGCCGCCAGTGGTGGCACGACTACCGGGGTCTGCTGCCCCAGGAGTACCGGGACTTCATCAGCCTGGAGGCGGGCGCCCGCTCGGCCCGGACGGTCGAGCTCTCCGTGGTGCCCGGCCTGCTGCAGACCCCGGAATACGCGCGGGCGGTGACCCGGGCCGCACTGGGCGGGCTGCCGGAGCCGAAGGTCGACGCGCTGGTCGACGTACGGCTGGCCCGGCAGTCGGTGCTGCGGGCCGACCCCCCGCTGGAGCTGAGCGCCGTACTGGACGAGGCGGTGCTGCGGCGGCAGATCGGCGGGCCCGGGGTGATGGCGGCGCAATTGCGGCATCTGGTGCAGGTGTCCCGGTTGTCACAAGTGCGGCTGCAGGTGCTGCCGTTCAGCGTGGGGGGTCATCTCGGCCTGACCGGACCATTCGTCATCTTCTCATTTCCGAACATCGCCGATCTGGATGTGGTGGTACTCGACCATTTGACGAGTAGCCTCTATCTGGAGCGGAAGGAAGACCTCGAGGCGTACAGCGCCGCATTCCGCACCATCCAGGCGCACGCCCTCCCGCCCCAGGACTCGTCGGATCTCATCAGCTCACTCGCTGACGACGCGTAAGGAGGCACCCCCGTGTCCGCAACCCCCCTCTACACCAGCGGACTTCTGATCAGCGCGCGGTGGCGGCGGAGCAGCCGCAGTACCGGAATGAACAATTGCGTGGAAACGGCCGTCCTCGCCGGCGGCCTGCTGGCCGTCCGCGACTCCAAGCGGGCGGACGGCCCGGCCGTGCTCTTCACCGGGCCGGCCTGGCACGGCTTCCTCGCATCCGTACGGGCGGACGTGCTCGCGTGACGCCCTAGCGGTCCGTGGCTCCGGCCGGGGCGGTCCCCAGGATCGTCTCGACGGCCCGGTCGATCTCGTCCCCCGTGAGATCGGCCCGCGCGGTCAGCCGCAGCCGGGAGATGCCGTCCGGCACCGACGGCGGACGGAAGCAGCCCACGGACAGACCTGCCTCGCGGCAGTCGGCGGCCCAGCGCAGTGCCGCCGAAGCCGACGGGGCCCGTACCGACACCACGGCCGCGTCCGGCCGGGCCGCGGTCAGGCCGGACGCGGTGAGCCGCCCGTACAGCCGGTCCGCCACCTCGCGGGCCCGCTCCGCGCGCTCCGGTTCCCGCCGCAGCAGGCGCAGGCCCGCCAGCGCCGCGCCGGCGGCGGCCGGTGCCAGCCCGGTGTCGAAGATGAAGGTCCGGGCCGTGTTGACCAGGTGCCGGATCACCTTGGCCGGGCCGAGCACGGCCCCGCCCTGGCTGCCCAGGGACTTGGAGAGCGTGAGGGTGGCGACCACCCCGGGCGCACCCGCGAGCCCGGCGGCGTGCAGCGCTCCCCGGCCGCCCTCCCCCAGGACGCCCAGCCCGTGGGCGTCGTCCACGACCAGGGCGGCGCCCGCCTCCCGGCAGGCGGCCGCGTACGCGGCGAGCGGGGCGGCGTCCCCGTCCACCGAGAACACCGAGTCGCTGACCAGCAGCGCCCTGCCCTCGTGCGTGGCGAGCGCCTTGCGCGCGGCCTGCGGATCGGAGTGCGGGATGACCTCGATCCCGGCGCGGGAGAGCCGGCAGCCGTCGACGATCGAGGCGTGGTTGCCGGCGTCGGAGACGACGAGGGTGCCCCGGTCGCTGAGCGCGGTGACGGCCGCCAGGTTGGCCGCGTACCCGGAGGACAGGACGAGCGCGGCCTCGAATCCGCAGAAGGCCGCCAGCTCCCGCTCGAGCTCCGCATGAAGCTCGGTCGTACCGGTCACCAGCCGGGATCCAGTGGCCCCGGCCCCCCACCGCTCGGCGGCCTCGCGTGCGCCGCGTACCGTCTCGGGGTGCCGGGAGAGCCCGAGGTAGTCGTTGCTCGCCAGGTCCAGCAGCGGCGAGGAGGCCGGGCGGGGGCGCAGCGTCCGGACGAGTCCGGCCTGCTCACGGGCCCGCTCCGCGTCGTCGATCCAGGCGAACACGTCATCGGGCTCGGGGCTGTACAGACTCATCGGCACGTCCTCGTGATTTGTCGGCTGTCCACAGACGTGCCTGACCCTAACGGCCGCCACTTGAGTCCCAGGTGTGGCGATACACACACTCCGTTCCGGCCATGTTGTGCGATCTCTCCTTGGCCGGGAGTGCTCGTGTGGTCCAGGATCGGCGTCATGGACCTGCTGAACACCCTGGTGGACAAGGGGCTGCGGCGCGAGCTGCCGACCCGCGAAGAGGCGCTCGCCGTACTGGCGACCTCTGACGATGAACTGCTCGACGTGGTGGCCGCGGCCGGCAAGGTGCGCCGCCAGTGGTTCGGGCGCCGGGTCAAGCTGAACTACCTGGTCAACCTGAAGTCCGGGCTGTGCCCCGAGGACTGCTCCTACTGCTCCCAGCGTCTGGGGTCGAAGGCGGAGATCCTCAAGTACACGTGGCTCAAACCGGACGAGGCCTCCCAGGCCGCGGCGGCCGGTGTCGCGGGCGGCGCGAAGCGCGTGTGCCTGGTGGCGAGCGGGCGCGGCCCGACGGACCGCGACGTGGAGCGGGTCGGCAAGACGATCGAGGCGATCAAGGAGCAGAACGAGGGCATCGAGGTGTGCGCGTGCCTCGGTCTGCTCTCGGACGGCCAGGCGGAGCGTCTGAAGGACGCGGGTGCCGACGCCTACAACCACAACCTGAACACGTCCGAGGCCACGTACGGCCAGATCACCAAGACCCACACCTACGCGGACCGGGTCGACACGGTGCAGAAGGCGCACGCGGCGGGCCTGTCCGCCTGCTCCGGACTCATCGCGGGCATGGGCGAGAGCGACGAGGACCTGGTCGACGTCGTCTACTCGCTGCGCGAGCTGGACTCGGACTCGGTGCCGGTCAACTTCCTGATCCCCTTCGAGGGCACCCCGCTGGCCAAGGAGTGGAACCTCACCCCGCAGCGCTGCCTGCGGATCCTCGCGATGGTCCGGTTCGTCTGCCCCGACGTGGAGGTCCGGATCGCCGGCGGCCGCGAGGTGCACCTGCGCTCGATGCAGCCGCTCGCGCTGAACATCGCCAACTCCATCTTCCTCGGCGATTACCTCACCAGTGAGGGCCAGGCGGGCCAGGCCGACCTCGACATGATCGCGGACGCCGGCTTCGAGGTGGAGGGCGCCGGTACGACGACCCTCCCGGCGCACCGCGCCGACGCGGCCGCCGCGGCCCACGGGCCGTGCGGGTCCTCGGCGGCGCAGGCGGGCTGCGGCTCGGCGTGCGGCGGCTGCTCGGGCCACGAGCACGAGGCCGTCCCCGCGCCGACCGCGGCTCCCGAGCCGGCCGCGGCACCGGCCCAGGCTCCGGCGGGCGAGGTCCGCCCGGACCTGGTGGCCGTCCGTCGTCGGGGCGCGGGAACGGACCTCGCGCCCAATGCCTGATCAGCACCACACGCTGCCGGCCGCGGAACTGCTCGCGCTGGACCGGCAGCACGTCTGGCACCCCTACGGCCCGATGCCCGGGCGGCAGGATCCGCTGGTCGTCTCCTCCGCCTCGGGCGTCCGGCTGCGGCTGGCCGAGCCCTCCCAGGGGCGGGACGAGCTGGTCGACGGCATGTCCTCCTGGTGGTCGGCGATCCACGGGTACAACCACCCGGTGCTGAACGAGGCCGTGACCGAGCAACTCGGTCGGATGTCCCATGTGATGTTCGGCGGGCTCACCCACGAGCCCGCCGTCCGCCTGGCCACCCGGCTGGTCGAGATCACCCCGCCGGGCCTGGAGCACGTCTTCCTCGCCGACTCGGGGTCGGTCTCGGTCGAGGTCGCGGTGAAGATGTGCCTCCAGTACTGGCGCTCCATCGGCCGCTCCGGCAAGACCAGGCTGATGACCTGGCGCGGCGGCTACCACGGGGACACCTGGACGCCGATGGGCGTCTGCGACCCCGTGGGCGGCATGCACGACCTCTGGTCGGGGATCCTCCCCCGCCAGCTCTTCGCCGACGCCCCGCCCGGCGGCTTCGACGCACCCGTGGACCCCGCGTACGTCGACCACCTGCGCTCCCTGATCTCCGCGCACGCGGACGAGCTGGCCGCGGTGATCGTGGAACCCGTGGTCCAGGGCGCGGGCGGCATGCGCTTCCACAACCCCGGCTACCTGCGGGTGCTGCGCGACCTGTGCGACGAGTACGACGTCCTGCTCATCCTCGACGAGATCGCGACGGGCTTCGGCCGCACCGGCGCGCTGTTCGCGGCGGACCATGCGGGGATGACCCCGGACGTGATGTGCCTCGGCAAGTCACTGACCGGCGGCTACCTCACGCTGGCGGCGACGCTGTGCACGGAGCGGGTGGCGGCCGGGATCTCCCGGGGCGCCGTCCCGGTCCTCGCGCACGGCCCGACGTTCATGGGCAACCCGCTCGCCACGGCCGTGGCGCTGGCCTCGATCGACCTGCTCCTCGGCCAGGACTGGCAGCGTGAGGTCAAGCGGATCGAGGCGGGGCTGCTGGAGGGCCTGGCCCCGGCACGGGACCTGCCGGGTGTCCGGGATGTACGCGTCCTGGGCGCGATCGGCGTGGTGCAGCTGACCCACGAGGTCGACGTGGCCGCTGCCACCCGGGCGGCGGTCCGGGAGGGCGTGTGGGTGCGCCCGTTCCGGGACCTGGTCTACGTGATGCCGCCGTTCGTGACGGGCGACGCCGACGTGGCCCGCATCTGCCGCGCGGTGTGCGCGGCGGCGGAGGTGGGCTGACATGACGGTGCTCATGGTCTCGGGCACGGGCACGGAGATCGGCAAGACGGTGGTCACGTCGGCGATCGCGGCCGCCGCGGTCGCGTCGGGCCGTTCGGTGGCGGTCCTCAAGCCGGCCCAGACGGGCATGGAACCCGGCGCCCCGGGTGACGCCGCGGAGGCGGTCCGGCTGGCCGGACCGGCGGTCACGGCGGCGGAACTGGCCCGCTATCCGGAGCCTTTGGCGCCGGACACGGCGGCCCGACGGGCGGGCCTGCCCACGGTCTCGCCGGAAGCCGTCGCGGAGGCTGCGGACCGGCTCGCCCGCTCCCACGACCTGGTCCTGGTGGAGGGCGCGGGAGGCCTGCTGGTCCGCTTCGACGAAGCCGGCCACACCCTCGCGGACGCGGCGCGCCTGCTCGGCGCCCCCGTCCTGGTGGTGGCCCCGGCGGCGCTCGGCACCCTCAACTCAACGACCCTGACGGCCGAGGCCCTCCGGGCGCGGGGGCTGGATTCCCCGGGCGTGGTCATCGGCAGCTGGCCGGCGGAGCCGGACCTGGCCTGCCGCTGCAACCTGGCGGACCTCCCGTCGTCCTCGGGGCTCCCGCTGCTGGGCGCGGTCCCGGAGGGCTCGGGGTCCCTCTCCCCGGAGGCCTTCCGCACGGCGGCCCCCGGCTGGCTGTCCCCCGCCCTCGCGGGCACCTGGTCCCCGGAGTCGTTCCTGACGACCTGGCGGCCCTGATCCGGACCCGGAACGCATCCGGCCCGGCGGCGCCTCACGGCCCGCCGGGCCGTCGGCGTCCCGGCGTGTTTCAGTGCCCGCCCCGGGGCTCGTGGCAGCCGCTCTCCATATAGGCCCCGTGGGCCTCCACCTGCACCGGCACACTCACGCGGCCCGTCACGCACGGTCCGCTCTCCGGAACCCTCAGGACGAACGAGAGGTTCCCCGGGCCGGAGCCGGACACGTCCCCGCTCTCCGGCCTGTATCCCATCCCGCTCAGGAGCCGGCTGAGCTCCTGCACCGTACCGGGTGCGCCCTTCCCGTCGGCGCCGCCCAGCGCCGCCCTGATCCGCGCGGCGTGCGCGTCTCCGCGGCAGCGGTCCTGGGGGCTGAGCGGGAACTGGCTCTTGTACCCGTGGTTCTCCGCGTACTTGCGCGCCTCCGGGTCCGTGGGCAGGTCGCCCGGCGGGGCCGACGGGACGGCGGTGGCCTTGTCCGCGCACACCCTGGCCACCTCGGGGAACAGCGCGTCGTGGCGGGCCACCGCGGCCGCCTGCTGAGCGGCGTGGTCCGGGGTCTGTGCGGAGGCCGGGGCGGGGGACGGGTCCCCGGCCCCGCCGCTCCCGTAGACCTTGGTGCCGCAGCCGGTCAGTACGAGCACTCCTGCGGCGAGCAGCACGGCGCCGGCGGTGGTGGTACGGAAGGTCACTGGGTCTCCGCTTCCTGGGGTGGGCCCCGGCGGGCGGGGCGGCTCCGGTTCCTGTGATCACCCGATTGTCGCCACCGCACGGCTCCGGACTCCTGAGTACGCGTACTCAACCGGCCGACGCACGGGGGCCGGCCGGAGGGCGGACGGGCGGACGGACCGGCGGACGGGCGGTTGCGGGCCGCCGGGAGGGGAAACAGCCCGGCAGGACGAACGCGCCCGCCGCCACCCCGCCCCGGAGGTTCGCCATGCCCGCCTCACCTCGCGACCCGGACTCCGTCGACCACCCGCTCTTCGCCCGGTTCTACGCCCGGTTCAGCACCACGGCCGAGACCCGCGGCGGTATCGGCCCGCTGCGCCGCGAGCTGCTGCACGGCGTGTCCGGCCGGGTCATCGAGATCGGCGCCGGCAACGGCCTCAACTTCGCGCACTACCCGCGCGCCGTCTCCGAGGTCGTGGCCGTGGAACCGGAGCGGCGCCTGCGCCGGCTCGCCGCCGACGCCGCCCTGCGCGCCGAGGTCCCGGTCGACGTGGTGCCGGGTGTCGCCGAGGCTCTCCCGGTCAAGAGCGAGGCGTTCGACGCCGCGGTCGCCTCGCTGGTGCTGTGCACCGTACGGGACCTGCCCCGCGTGCTCGCCGAGCTCCACCGGGTGCTCCGCCCCGACGCCGAGCTCCGCTTCTTCGAGCACGGCCGCGCACCCGCCGCCGGCATGGCCGCCGTCCAGCGCGCCCTGGACCGGAGCGTGTGGCCGCGCCTGTTCGGTGGGTGCCACACCTCCCGGGACCCGGCCGCGGCGATCGGGGCCGCCGGATTCAGGTCGCTCTCGTACCGCAGCTTCCGGCTCCCCGAGCGCGGGCCGGCGCTGCCGAGCTCGTACTGCGTGATCGGGTCGGCCCGCCGCGGGCCCGGGTAGGACTCAGAGGCCGAGGGGCTTGACCCAGCGCGTCCAGTGGTCCTCGGGGTGGTACCCCGCCGCATCCCACGCCCCGTGCGCCTGCTGGTTGCGATCGAGCACCATCGCGTCGGCGCGCCGTCCGCCGAGTTCGAGGAAACGTTCCTCCGCGGCGGCCAGCAGAGCCGACCCGATGCCCCGGCGCCGGTGCGCCGGGTGCACCGCGAGGCGGTACAGGTGGCAGCGCCAGCCGTCGAAGCCGGCGATCACGGTGCCGACGAGCTCGCCGCCCTGCCGGGCGAGCAGCAGGGCGTGCGGATCGCGGGCGTGGAGCTGCTCGACGCCGGCGAGGTCGTCGCTGATACTCGTTCCCTCGGCGGCGGTCTTCCAGAAGTCGAGCACTGCGGCGAGGTCGGCGGCCGACGCGGGACCGATACGAAGATCACTCATGTCCGGATCCCACCATCCGGGTGCGCTCCGCCAAAAGTATGATCCCTCCCCTTTGCCTTTCCTTTACCATGGTGGCAAGCAGTCGACCGACCCGAACGAGTCGACCGACCGAACGAAAGGTGTGAGCGTCCGCCCATGGGCGAGCCCCCCAGTACCCGACATCGCGCGACACCCCTCCTCCTGGCTGATCATGGGACGGAGGTGACCGACCGATGACCGAAGCGCTTCTGCTCCTCGTGGCGCTGCTGCTCTGCCTCGCCTGCGGAGTCTTCGTCGCGGCCGAGTTCTCGCTGACCACCGTCGAGCGCAGCGAACTCGAACAGGCCGCCGAGCGCGGCGAGCCGGGCGCCGAGAGCGCCCTGGCCGCAGTCCGGAGCCTGACGTTCCAGCTCTCCGGCGCCCAGCTCGGCATCACCGTGACCGGCCTGGTCATCGGCATGATCTCCAAGCCGTCGATCGCCGCCCTGCTCCAAGGCCCCTTCGAGGCCATCGGGCTGCCGGCCGGCGCCGCCGCCTCCACCGCCCTGGTCCTGGCCACCGTGCTGTCGACCGTCGTCCTGATGGTCGTCGGCGAGCTGGTGCCCAAGAACTGGGCGATCTCCTCCCCCTTGGCCATCGCCAAGCGGGTGGCCACCATGCAGCGGCTCTTCAGCCGCGCGTTCCGGCCGTTCATCAGCCATCTGAACAGCACGGCGAACCACACGGTCCGCCGGTTCGGCATGGAGCCCGCCGAGGAGCTGGCCTCCGCCCGCACCCCGCAGGAGCTGGTGGCGCTCGCCCGGCACTCCGCCAAGGCCGGCGCGCTGGAGAAGGACACGGCCGAGCTGTTCGTGCGGACCCTGAACCTGGCCGATCTGACCGCCGAGAACGTCATGACCCCGCGCGTCCAGGTCACCGCCCTCGACGCGCAGGCCACCGCCGAGGACGTGGCGAACGCGACGCGCGCGACCGGCCTGTCGCGCTTCCCGGTCTACCGGGGCAGCCTCGATACCGTCGTCGGCACCGTCCACATCAAGGACGTGGTCGCGCTGCCCGCGGGGGAGCGCCACCGCCGGCCCGTCTCCCAGCTGATGCGCGAACCGCTCCTGGTCCCGGAGTCGCTGACCGTGGACCGGCTGCTCGACCTGCTCTCCGGCCGCCGGACGATGGCCGTGGTCATCGACGAGTACGGCGGCACGGCCGGCGTGGTGACCCTGGAGGACATCGTCGAGGAGGTCGTCGGCGAGGTGCGCGACGAGCACGACCCGCACGAGACCCCGGACCTGGCCCCCGCCGGTACGGACGCCGCCGGGCGCCGCCTGTACTCCGCCGACGGCGCCGCGCGCACCGACCAGCTGGAGCGGATCGGACTGCGCGTGCCGGACGGCCCGTACGAGACGCTCGCCGGGCTGATAGCGACCGAACTGGGCCGGATCCCGGCCGTCGGCGACCGCATCGAGCTGGGCGGCTGGCGGCTCGACGTCGTGGACGCCAGCGGGCGGCGGGCCGCGCGGGTGCTGCTGCACGCGCCGGCCGAGCCGTCGCAGGACAAGGGTGGGGAGGGAGCCCGATGACGGTGCTCCAACTGCTGATCGGCGTGGCGACCCTGGTCGTCAACGCCTTCTTCGTCGGCGCCGAGTTCGCGCTGATCTCGGTGCGGCGCAGCCAGATCGAGCCGTACGCCGAGCAGGGCGACCGGCGGGCGCGCGCCGTGCTGTGGGCCCTGGAACACGTGTCGGCGCTGATGGCCGCGGCCCAGCTGGGCATCACCCTGTGCACCCTGGTCCTGGGCGTGGTGGCCGAGCCGGCCATCGCACACCTGCTGACCCCGCTGTTCGACCTGGTGGGGGTGCCCTCGGGGGTGACGCACGCGATCTCGTTCGTGATCGCGCTGGCGCTGGCGACGTACCTGCACATGCTCTTCGGCGAGATGCTGCCGAAGAACGTCGCCCTGTCCGAGCCCGTGCGCACCGCGCTGCTGCTCGGCCCGCCGCTGGTCACCCTGACCCGGGCGCTGAAGCCGGTGATCTTCGCGG
Source organism: Streptomyces sp. NPDC086989 (assembly GCF_044745505.1). Lineage (NCBI taxonomy): Bacteria > Bacillati > Actinomycetota > Actinomycetes > Kitasatosporales > Streptomycetaceae > Streptomyces > Streptomyces sp. NPDC086989. Next base: position 56,175 of record NZ_JBIVAL010000012.1, on the reverse strand, counting down.
TCAACGCCTTCGCCAACCTCCTGCTGCGGCTGCTGCGGGTGGACGTGAAGGACGAGGTGGCGGCGACCTTCTCGGACGACGAGCTGGCGCGGATCGTGAAGGACTCCAGCGCGGCCGGGCTGATCGACGGCCGGGCGAGCGAGCGGCTGCACGACGCCCTGGAACTGGGCCGGCGGCCGGTCACCGACGTGGTGATGCCGCTGGACCGGGTCGTCGTGGCCCGGGAAGGCATCACCCCGACGGGCCTGGAGCAGTTGTCGGCCGAGTCCGGGTACTCCCGGTTCCCGGTGATCGACGCGCAGGGCGGGATCCTGGGGTACCTGCACGTCAAGGACGCCCTCGACGCGCACGGTCCGGAGCGGGACGAGCCGTTCCCGGTCTCCGCGCTGCGCCCGATCGCCCAGGTGCGGGCGGAGACCCCGCTGGACGACGTGCTGACCGCGATGCGGCGCAGCCGCACGCACCTGGCGGCGGTCCTCGGCTCGGGCGGGACGATGACGGGCCTGGTCACGATGGAGGACGTGCTGCGCGAGCTGTTCGGCCGGCCAGCCTCCGCCTGACCCGGCTGCCGCCGCTGCGGTGCCCCGCTGCGGTGCCCCGGCCCTGCACGGCCGGGGTACCGCGCGGTAGCATCGCTCCGCCATGGAGATGAATGCGTCTTACACCAGTTTCGTCGCGGTCGGCGACTCCTTCACCGAAGGCATGTCCGACCTGCTGCCCGACGGCTCCTACCGGGGCTGGGCGGATCTGCTGGCCGCCCGCCTGGCGGCGCGCGAGCCCGGCTTCCGGTACGCGAACCTCGCGGTCCGCGGGAAGCTGATCGGGCAGATAGCCACCGACCAGGCCCCGGTGGCGGCGGCGATGGGCGCGGACGTGGTGACCCTGGTCGGCGGCCTGAACGACGCGCTGCGGCCGAAGGTCGACATGGGCCGGGTGCGCGGACACCTGGAGGAGGCCGTGGGGCTGCTGGCGCCCACGTGCAGGACGCTGGTGCTGATGCGCTCGCCGGGCCGCAACGGGCCGGTGATGGACCGCTTCCGGCCGCGCATGGAGGAGCTCTTCGTCATCATCGAGGAACTCGCCGCCCGGCACGGCGCCCTGGTCGTCGACCTGTACGGGGCCGCGGCGCTCGCCGACCCCCGGATGTGGGACGTCGACCGGCTGCACCTGACGGCCGAGGGCCACCGACGGGTGGCGGAGGCCGTCTGGCAGGCGCTGGGCCTGCCGCCCGAGCAGGACTGGCGCACCGAGCTCCCGGCCGCCGCGCCGCCGGGCTGGGCCGCTCGCCGCTCGCAGGACCTGAGTTTCGCCCGGCAGCACCTGCTGCCGTGGGTGGGCCGCCGGCTGACGGGCCGCTCCTCCGGAGACGGCCGCCCGGCCAAGCGCCCGGAGCTGCTGCCCTTCGAGGCCGCCGCGGCCGAGCGGCTCTCGTAGCAAGGCACAATCCGGGGCGGGGCCGCCACCTGCGTAAACGCACAGCTGCGGCACAAGTAGAATCCCTACACGTGACAGCCAAGCCCCGCATCCCCAATGTCCTGGCCGGCCGCTACGCCTCCGCGGAGCTCGCCGTCCTGTGGTCCCCCGAGTACAAGGTGACGCTGGAGCGGCGGCTGTGGCTCGCCGTGCTCCGCGCCCAGAAGGACCTCGGCATCGACGTCCCGGACGCCGCCCTCGCCGACTACGAGCGCGTCCTGGAGACCGTCGACCTCGCCTCCATCGCCGAGCGCGAGAAGGTCACCCGCCACGACGTGAAGGCCCGCATCGAGGAGTTCAACGCCCTCGCCGGCCACGAGCACGTCCACAAGGGCATGACCTCCCGCGACCTCACCGAGAACGTCGAGCAGCTCCAGATCCGGCTCTCGCTGGAGCTCGCCCGCGACCGCACGGTCGCCGTCCTCGCCCGGCTCGGCAAGCTGGCCGGCGAGCACGCCGAGCTGGTCATGGCCGGCCGCTCCCACAACGTGGCCGCGCAGGCCACCACCCTGGGCAAGCGCTTCGCGACCGCGGCCGACGAGCTGCTGGTCGCCTACGACCGCCTGGAGGACCTGCTGGGCCGCTACCCGCTGCGCGGGATCAAGGGCCCGGTCGGCACCGCCCAGGACATGCTGGACCTGCTGGGCGGCGACGCCGCCAAGCTGGCCGACCTGGAGCAGCGGATCGCCGCCCACCTCGGCTTCGCCCAGGCGTTCACCTCCGTCGGCCAGGTCTACCCGCGATCGCTCGACTACGACGTGGTCACCGCCCTCGTGCAGCTGGCCGCCGCCCCCTCGTCGATCGCGAAGACGATCCGCCTGATGGCCGGCCACGAGCTGGTCACCGAGGGCTTCAAGCCCGGCCAGGTCGGCTCCTCCGCGATGCCGCACAAGATGAACACCCGCTCCTGCGAGCGCGTCAACGGCCTGATGGTCATCCTGCGCGGCTACGCCTCGATGACCGGCGAGCTGGCCGGCGACCAGTGGAACGAGGGCGACGTCTCCTGCTCCGTCGTCCGCCGCGTGGCGCTGCCCGACGCGTTCTTCGCGTTCGACGGCCTGCTGGAGACCTTCCTGACGGTCCTCGACGAGTTCGGCGCCTTCCCGGCGGTCGTGGCCCGCGAGCTGGACCGCTACCTGCCGTTCCTCGCGACCACCAAGGTCCTGATGGGCGCGGTGCGGGCGGGTGTCGGCCGCGAGGCCGCCCACGAGGTCATCAAGGAGCACGCGGTGGCCTCCGCGCTCGCCATGCGCGAGCAGGGCGCCGAGCGCAACGAGCTGCTGGACAAGCTGGCCGCCGACGAGCGGATGCCGCTGGACCGGGCCCAGCTCGACGCCCTGATGGCCGACAAGCTGTCCTTCACGGGTGCGGCCGGCGACCAGGTCGCGGCGGTGGTCTCCCGCATCGAGGCGATCGCCAAGCAGCACCCCGAGGCCGCCGGGTACACGCCGGGGTCGATCCTCTGACCCCCGACGAGCTGAACGCCGCCCGTGACCGCGTCGTCCCCGACGTGGTCGCGGGCGGTCTGCGTGTGCTGTTCTGCGGGATCAACCCGGGTCTCCTCTCCGCCGCGACGGGCCACCACTTCGCCCGCCCCGGCAATCGTTTCTGGCCGGTCCTGCACCTGTCCGGCTTCACCCCGCGCCGCCTGGATCCCTCCGAGCAGGAGGAGCTGCTGACCTACCGGCTCGGCATCACCAACGTCGTCGCCCGCGCCACGGCCCGCGCCGACGAACTGAGCGCCGAGGAGTTCCGCGAGGGCGGCCGCATCCTGACCGCCAAGGTGGAACTGCTGCGCCCGCAATGGCTGGCGGTCGTCGGGGTCACCGCCTACCGCACGGCCTTCGGCGAGCGAAAGGCCCAGATCGGCCCCCAGGAGCGGACCATCGGCTCCACCCGCATCTGGGCCCTCCCCAACCCCAGCGGTCTGAACGCCCACTGGACCGCGGAGTCCATGGCCCAGGAGTACGCCCGCCTCCGCACGGCCGCCGAGACGACTGCCTAGGGAGGGTCGATCACGGTCACCGCGGCCATGAGCTGCGGTGAGTGGTCGGTCCCCCACCGGGCCTCGTAGACGGCGACCCAGCGGTCACCGGCCCGCCAGAGGTGGAGGTCGTCGCTGGTGTCGCAGATCTCCTGCCACGGCTGCGGCGCCTCGCCGCCCTCCGTCCGCAGGCGCAGGCTGTCGAGCGTGAACCGGTCGGGCTTCCCCCAGCGCTCCTCCAGCCGCTGGACCAGTGCCTCGAACTCGGCGGTCACCTGGTCCTCGTGCGCCACGCGCTCGGCCGCGTCCTCGTCTCCGTACCACCGGCTGCCGCCCAGCTCGGCGAGGTGGTAGCCGGGCCCGCTGGTGCCCACTTCGGACCTGCCCCGGACCTCGGGGAAGTCACGCGTCCGGAGCCGGTCGATCGTGTCGAGATGCTCTGCCGTGGTCATGCCGTCAGTATCCCGGGCGCCACTGACAACTGGCCCTGCGTCACGCGTCCCGTCGGCGCACCGCCGTCCAGCCGCCGACGAGCGCGGCCAGCGCCCACAGCGCCAGCACCCCGAGCCCGCTCCAGGGGCCGAGCCGGCCGGTGGAGTCCAGGTGCATGACGAGCTGTCCCGCCTGGTCCGGCAGGAACTCGGCCACTCCGCCCGCCGCCTGGCCGACGATGAACGGCACCATGACGACGAAGGGTATGAGGATGCTCAGTACGATCGCCGCACTGCGCAGCACCGCCGTCAGCCCGGCCGCGAACAGGGCCATGAGCGTGAGGTACACACCGCTGCCGAAGGCGGCGCGGAGGGTGCCCGGGTCCCCCAGGGACAGCGCGTGCGGGCCCATCACCGCCTGGCCCAGCACGAACGTGAGCAGTCCGGTGACCTGGCCCACCAGGAAGGCGAGCACCCCCACCATGGCGATTTTCGACAGGTAGAAGCGGGTGCGGCCCGGGACGGCGGTCAGCGAGGTGCGCAGGGCGCCGCCCTGGAACTCGGCGGACAGCGCGCTCGCCCCGAAGGTGAAGGCGGCTATCTGGCCGAAGTTGATGCCGTAGAAGGCTCCGAGCAGCGGGTCCTCCCCCAGGCTGTCGGCCTCCGCTTGCCCTACCGCGGCTGCGGCCAGCACTTGTATCCCGGCGGTGGCCACGAGGATGGCGATCAGGGCCCCGAAGGTGCCCCGGAGGGACCGTATCTTGATCCATTCCGAGTGCAGGACGGGGACGGTGGGCTGAGCAGCGCTCATGGCGAAGCCTCCTTGGGTCGTGGGCGGAGATCAGCGGGTGGCGGCGAACTGGGCGTGGTCGGCGGTGAGGTCGAGGTAGGCCTGTTCCAGTGAGGCGCGTTCGTCGGAGAGTTCCAGCACGGGGACGCCTTCGCGGGCCGCCATGGCGCCGAGTTGCTCGGCGTGTATGCCCTCGACGGTCCAGCGCCCGTTGTCCGCGCTCGCCATCTCGAAGCCGTCCCGGGCCAGGACGGCCCGGAGCAGGACCGGGTCGGAGGTGCGCAGACGGACCTTCGGGGTGCTGCGCGCCTCGATGAACTCCTCCATGGAGGAGTCGGCCAGCAGCCTGCCCTGACCGAGGACGACCAGGTGGTCGGCGAGCGCCGCGGTCTCGGTCATCAGATGACTGGAGACGAGCACCGTGCGGCCCTCCGCGGCGAGGCCCTGCATCAGCTCGCGGATCCAGATGATGCCTTCGGGATCGAGCCCGTTGGTCGGCTCGTCCAGCAGCAGGACCGCGGGGTCTCCCAGCAGCGCGGCCGCTATGCCCAGACGCTGACGCATGCCGAGCGAGAAACTCTTGATCCGACGCTTCGCCGCCGAGGCGATCCCCGACTGTTCCAGCACCTCTTCCACCCGCCGCGCAGGGATGCGGTTGGCTGCGGCGAGGAAACCCAGGTGGTCCCGGGCGGTGCGCCCGCCGTGGGCGGCCTGTGCGTCGAGGAGGGCGCCGACCCGGTGGAGCGGGTCGGGGAAGTCGGTGAACCGCTGCCCGTCGATCGTGGCCGTCCCGGACGTGACCCGGTCCAGACCCAGCAGCAGGCGCATCGTGGTGGACTTGCCGGCGCCGTTGGGGCCCAGGAATCCGGTGACCCGGCCCGGCAGGACATCGAAGGTGAGGTGGTCCACGGCCCTGGTGCGGCCGTATTCCTTGGTCAGTTCTCGGATCTCGATCCTGTTCATGGCTCAAGACTCGCCGTCCGCCCCCTCCCCCTCCCTCCCCCATGCGAGGGTGCCGTCTCCCCCACGTGGGGGAGACGCATCCGGGCCGGTCACTGCCACGATGGGGTCATGTACCGACTGCTCCGTGCCCCGCTCCAACCGGTGACCTACTCACGCTGGTTGCATCTGTGCGTGCCCATGCTGCTGCTGGCCGTGTGGATGTTCATAGGGCCGGAGATGCCGTGGATGCCGTTGGTCATCGTCATACCGTTCGGGCTGGTGCCCTGGGTGCGGCTGGCCGAGGGGCTGCAGGCGCAGTTCCTGCTCACGCCGAACGACCACGGCAACCCGGAAAGCGCCATCAGCGCCACCCCGTCGGCGCGTTGGGGAGACCGGTGGCGGACGCTGCTGTGGCTGGAGACCCGGCTGGTCATCGCGCTCGTCGCCATGCTCGCGACCGTGTGGCTGCCGGTGATGACCGTCGAACTGATCGCCACGGCCTTCGGTCACCCGATCCACGCGGACCCCATGGTGCCCCTCGTTCCGCCCCGGTGGATCGCCGCGCTGCTCGCCCCGCTGCCGTTGGTCCTCCTCATCGTCATAGTGGTGCTGCTGGGCGAGCTGGTCACCGCGGCGGCGCGCCGGCTGCTGGGTCCTTCGGCGGCCGAGCGGCTCACCGCACTGGAGGCGCGCACCGAGCAGCTGTTGGAACGCACCCGCATCGCGCGGGAGCTGCACGACTCGATCGGGCACGCCCTGACGGTGGCCGTCGTACAGGCGGGGGCGGCGCGGGCGGCCGGCAATCCGGAGTTCACCGACCGGGCGCTGAGCGCGATCGAGGAAACGGGACGGGCCGCGCTGGAGGACCTGGAACGGGTGCTGGTGGTCCTGCGGGAGTCGCCGCAAGCCGTTTCGCAGCGGCCGACGCTGACGGAGGCCGACCGGCTGCTGGATTCGGCCCGGGCGTCGGGGTCGGAGGTGGACGCACAACTGACGGGTCCGCTGGATCAGTTGCCGGGCCCCGTCACCCGGGAGGGCTACCGGATCCTGCAGGAGGCGCTCACGAACGTGCTACGGCACTGCGGTCCGGTGCCCGTGCGGGTCCGGGTGGAGATGGCCGTCGGCAGGCTGGACATGGAGGTCACGAACCCGCTGCCGGAGGGACCCACCGTCATGTCCGGCAGCGGGAGCGGGCTGCGCGGGATGCGGGAGCGGGCCGCGCTGCTCGGCGGGGAGGCCGAGACCGGTCCGTACGAGGGCAGTTGGAGAGTGCGCGCACGGCTTCCGCTGGAGCGAATAGGCTGACCGGATGCCGGTTACCGTTCTGCTCGTCGATGACGAACCCCTGGTGCGTGCGGGTCTGCGTGCCGTTCTGGATGCCCAGCCCGACATCGCGGTGGTGGGTGAGGCGGCCGACGGGGCATCCGTCGTCCCGCTCGTCCGCCGGCTGAGGCCGGACGTGGTGGCCATGGACGTGCGGATGCCGCTGCTCGACGGGATCGAGGCGACGCGGGCCGTGCTGCGGACCGTGGACTCCCCGCCGAAGATCCTCGTGGTGACCACCTTCGAGAACGACGAGTACGTCTACCAGGCACTGCGCGCCGGCGCGGACGGATTCCTGTTGAAGCGGGCCCGCCCCTCCGAGATCGTGCACGCGGTACGGCTGGTGGCGGAGGGTGAGACGCTGCTGTTCCCCGCGGCCGTGCGGGCACTGGCCGCGGAGTACGGGAACCGGCAGGCCCGGGCCGCGCTGGAGCGGGCCTCACTGACCGAGCGCGAGGAGGCAGTGCTGCGGCTGATGTCGCGGGGGCTGACGAACGTCGAGATCGCCCGCGAGCTGATCGTCGGTACGGAGACGGTGAAGTCCCACGTGAGCGCGATTCTGGGCAAGCTGGGGGCGCGGGACCGGACGCAGGCCGTGATCACGGCGTACGAGTCGGGGTTCGTCGCCCCGGCCTGAGAGGAGCAGCCGGTTCCGGCCGATGGGGGGCTGCTTCTCGCCGCCGGCCCGGGGGCGCAGTACGATCCGGCAGACAGGCTCGCCAGCTGGGAGGACACACGTTGGGGCAGCTGACCGGCGGGGATCCTTCTCTGCTCCGGCGGATCAATTCGGCCGTGGTGCTGCGGGCACTGCGGGCGGCCGAGTCGCCGACACTCACGGACCTCACCCGGGTGACCGGGCTGTCCCGGCCCACCGTCGAAGGTGTGGTCGAGGGACTGATCGGGACCGGGCTCGTCGTCGAGGCCGGTGCGGAGGAGGGTGCACGGCGCCAGGGCCGGCCCGCCCGGCGCTACCGCTTCCGGACCGAGGCGGGGCACCTGCTCGGCATCGAGATCGGCTCGCACCGGGTCGCGGTGCTGCTGTCCGGGCTGGACGGGCGGGTGATCGGCGCCGGCACCAAGGAGGTCGCCGAGACGGCGTCCGCGGACGAGCGGCTGGAGCGCGTGCGGGCGGCGGTGGCCGACCTGCTGCGACGGGCGGGCGTACCGCGCGACTCGCTGCGGGCGGTCGGTGTCGGCAGCCCCGGGATCGTTGAGGCGGACGGCACCGTGCGCCTCGGGACGGCCCTGCCGGGCTGGACGGGGCTGCCGCTCGGCGAGCGGTTGCGGCGCTCGTTCCGCTGCCCGGTGCGGGTGGAGAACGACGCGAATGCGGCGGCGGTCGCGGAGCACTGGAAGGGTGCCGCGCAGGACTCCGACGACGTGGTGTTCGTGATGGCGGGGCTCAGCCCCGGCGCGGGTTCGCTGATCGGGGGACGGCTGCACCGGGGGTTCGGCGGGGCGGCCGGCGAGATCGGCGCCCTCCACCTGCTGGGCCGCGACGTCACGCCCGAGAAGCTGCTGTCCACCACCGGAGAGCCGTTGCACCCGCTGGACGAGCAGGCGGTCGCCGAGGTGTTCGCAAAGGCCCGGCGGGGCGACGAGCGGGCCGTGGCCGCGGTGGAGCGGTTCATCCAGCGGCTGGTGCACGACGTGGCGGCGCTGGTCCTGGCCATGGATCCGGAGCTGGTCGTGGTCGGGGGTTGGGCGGCCGGCCTGCACGGGGTGCTGGATCCCCTGCGCCGCGAGCTGGAGCGGTACTGCCTGCGCCCACCGCGGGTGGCACAGTCCCTGCTCGGCGAGGCCGCGGTGGCCACCGGGGCCCTGCGGCTGGCGCTGGACCACGTGGAGGAAGAGCTCTTCGCGGTGGAGAAGACGGTCACCACCCGCCGCCGCTGACCGGCGTGCTCCCGGCACACCTCCGGAACGGCGAACGGCCCGCCCGGGTGTCCCGGGCGGGCCGTTGTCGCGCAGGCCGCCGTTGTCCTGCACGCCGCCGTTGTCGTACAGGCCGCCGTTGTCGCGCAGGCCGCCGTTGTCGTACAGGGCGCCGTTGTGGGGCGGCCCGGTCAGGAGGCCGCGCGGGTTTCGTGGCTTATCTCCACGGCCCCCGAGTCACCGAAGGTCAGGCGGCAGGTGTCCGCGCGGTACGTGGCGACCGAGACGGCGGCCGTTCCCGCGGCGGTGAAGTAGCGGGTGGTGACCACGAGCACCGGTGCGCCCGGCAGGCGGTCCAGTTCCTTGGCGTCGTCGGCACGGGCCGAGCCGAGTTCCACCGAGCGGTCCTGGCCGTCCAGGGCGAGCCGCTGGAGCTCGCGCAGCACGGCGCGTGCGCGGGCGGGTCCGGCCGGGGCGTCGATGGCGGACAGGCCGGGCACGGAGGCGGCCGGCACGTACAGCAGTTCCGCGGCGACGGCCTGGCCGTGGGAGACGCGGGTCCGACGCACGGTGTGCACGGGCTGGTCGGCGGCGGCGCCGAGGAGCTTCAGCACGGCGGGGGACACCACGGCGGTGTCGGCCACGTCCACGATCTCCCAGCCGTCGGCGCTCTCGCCGGGCCAGCTGTGCTCCGTACTGCCGACGGCCACACCGACCCGCGGCGGGGCGACGGTGGTGCCGACCCCACGGCGGCGCTGCAGCCGTCCTTCGAGTTCGAGCTGTTCGAGGGCCTGGCGCAGGGTCGCGCGGGCGACTCCGAAGCGGGCGGCGAGCTCACGCTCGTTCGGCAGGACCTCGCCCACCGCGAAGTCCTGGTCGAGCGCCTCGCTGAGAACGGTCTTCAGGTGCCAGTACTTCGGCTCCGGCACCGTTTCGAGCTGCGTGGTCCCCACCCTGATCCTCCTGCCATCGCTGCAATCGCCGTGTTCCAGCGGCAGTTCTGCGCCTTTGTTTATTAAAGGTTCCTGCACTATCCCAGCCGACGATAGGACGGCGCACCCCCTTGGTCAAGACCAATCCTCACCCCTTTACCGGGCAGATCGGGCATACGTATCAAGCCGTTCATGCGATGTTCTCGCGCACTCCGACGCCGCACTGCGACGCCGAACCGGAACGCCTCGCCCGACGGGGCTCGCCCCGAAGTCACCCCGACACGCGCCGGAGGCTTGTCCCCTCGTACTACCGGGCGGTAATCATGGCGGTAGTCATTACTGACAGCCTGTCTCACACGCGTCCACCCGACGAGGAGCAGCATGACCGCAACGGTCTCCTTCCCGATCGAATCGCCGCTGGGCCCCCGTACCGCCACCGTCGCCTATGAGCGCAAGGGCACCGGCGCGCCGCTGCTCCTGCTGCACGGCATCGGCCACCACCTCCAGGCCTGGCACCCGGTGACCGACATCCTGGCCGCCGAGCACGACGTGATCGCCGTCGACCTGCCCGGCTTCGGGGTCTCGGATCCGCTGCCCGAGGGAGTCCCGTACGACCTCGGCAACGTCGTCCCCGCGCTCGGCGCGCTCTGCGCGGCGCTCGGCGTCGAGCGCCCGCACGTCGTGGGCAACTCCCTCGGCGGGCTCCTCGCCCTTGAGATGGGCCGGAGCAACCTGGTCCGCTCGGTCACCGCGCTCTCCCCCGCCGGGTTCTGGACCGAGGCCGAGCGCAAGTACGCCTTCGCCACGCTGCGCGCGATGCGCGTCGGCGCGCTCACCCTGCCCCAGTCCACGCTGGAGCGGCTCTCGCGCAGCTCCGCCGGCCGGGCCGCGCTCACCGGCACCATCTATGCCCACCCGGCCCGCCGGTCGCCGGAGGCCGTGGTCGCCGAGACCCTCGCCCTGCGGGAGGCCACCGGCTTCGAGGAGACGCTGGCCGCGGGCCGCTCCGTACGGTTCACCTCGGACGTGCCCGGCCTGCCGGTCACCATCGCATGGGGCTCCCGTGACCGGCTGCTCCTGCCCCGGCAGGGCGTCCGCGCCAAGCGCACCGTGCCGGACGCGCGGCTGGTCCGGCTCCGCGGATGCGGTCACGTCCCCATGAACGATGACCCGGCGCTGGTCTCGCGCGTGGTTCTGGACACGGTGCGTGCCACAACCGGCCATTTCGGCCGAGGGACTGACGGCTGAGCGGCTGAGCGGCTGACGGCTGTTCATCCACGGTTCGGTTGCACGACGCGGGCGGGCCGGTGTGCGTCGGCACACTGGTCCGACCCGTCCCCGCCGGCCCCTGGAGACGCTCCGATGGCACCCATTCCGCACTCCCGACGGTCCCTGCTCGGCGGTTCACTCGCCGTTCCGGTGGGCCTCGCCCTGTCCGGGGCGCTCGCCGCGCCCGCGTTCGCCTCGCCCGCCACCGCCGCGGCGGCGTTCACCCGCTCCGGGCGCCCGGGCGCGCCCTGGGGCACCCAGTCTGGTGAGATCACCGCGCACTCGGCCACGATCTGGACGCGCTCCGACCGTCCGGCACGGATGTACGTCGAGACCTCCCCGAGCGAGTCGTTCCGCTACGGCGTCCGGCGGCACGGCGGCCCGTTCCTCGGTCCCGCCACCGACTTCACCGGCACGACCACCCTGCGCGACCTCCCGCCCGGGCAGCAGATCCACTACCGGGTGACCCTGGCCGACCCCGACGACCCGCGCCGCACCGGCGAACCCGTCTCCGGCACCTTCCGGACCACACCGGTCTCCCGCCGTCGGCACGTGCGCTTCCTGTGGTCCGGGGACCTCGCGGGCCAGGGCTGGGGCATCAACCCGGACCTCGGCGGCTACCGGGTCTTCGACGAGATGCGCCGGCTCGACCCGGACTTCTTCCTGTTCAGCGGGGACACGATCTACGCCGACGGCCCGATCCAGGCCTCCGTCCCCCTGCGCGACGGCAGCGTCTGGCGCAACATCACCACCGAGGAGAAGGCGAAGGTCGCCGAGACCCTCGACGAGTTCCGCGGGAACTTCCGCTACAACCTGCTCGATCGCAACCTGCGCGAGTTCAACGCCCAGGTGCCTGTCCTCGCCCAGTGGGACGACCACGAGGTGCGCAACAACTGGTATCCCGGCCAGGTGATCGACGACCCGCGCTACACGGTGCGCGACATGGACACCCTCGCGGGCCGCGCCCGCCGCGCCTTCGGCGAGTACTTCCCCGTCACCGACCTCCGCGGCGGGCGCGCGGAGGGCCGGATGTACCGGGTGATGCGGTACGGGCCGCTGCTCGACGTCTTCGTCCTCGACATGCGGACCTACCGCGACGCCAACTCCCCCGGCCGCCAGACCGTGGACCCCATCGGCATCCTCGGCCGGGAGCGGCTGGCCTGGCTCAAGCGGGAGCTGTCCCGTTCTCGCGCCACCTGGAAGGTCATCGCCGCGGACATGCCGCTGGGCATCGTCGTGCCCGACGGGGCGGAGAACTTCGAGGCCGTCGCACAGGGCGACCCGGGCGCCCCGCTCGGCCGCGAGCTCCAGATCGCCGAGCTCCTGCGCCACATCAAGCACCAGCGCATCACCGGCACACTGTGGCTCACGGCCGACGTCCACTACACGGCCGCGAACCACTACGCCCCCGAGCGGGCCGCGTTCACCGACTTCGCACCGTTCTGGGAGTTCGTCTCCGGTCCCGTCGGCGCGGGCGGGTTCCCGGCGGGGAAGCTCGACGCCACGTTCGGCCCCGAGACCGCGTACGTCCAGTCGGCTCCGCTCGCCAACATGTCGCCGTCCGAGAACCCCCCGTACTACGGCGAGGTCGACATCGACGGTGACAGCGGGGAGCTCACCGTCCGGTTGCGGCGCCAGGGTGGCGGCGTACTCTTCACCACCTCGCTCCAGCCGGGACGCGTGGGCCAGTAGGGACGGAAGGGGTGGCGGGGGCGGGGGCGCGAGCGGAAGGGGCGGCGGGGGCGCGGGCGGAAGGTCTGCGAACCGGCCGGAGAACCGGGCCAAACCGACCAGACGACACTTAACCAGTCGGTCACAGATCGTTCGTGATCACGCAACACCCCTGCGCCACAGTGACATGCATGACTGAACGCACCCACGCCCCCGCCCAGCGCCCCCACCGCCACCACTGGCGCCGCGACATCGTCGAGCTGGCAGCACTGTTCTGCGCCGTCGCGGTCGCCGACGGCATCGCCAATCTCGTCGCGCACGGTCCCGAGGGCCCGTTCCTGCTCGTCGCCTCCGCCGTCGCGCTCCTGATCACGGCGGCGTTCCACACCTGGTGGGCGCGGCGTCACAGCCATGCTCCGCCGCCCCTGCGAACAGCCCCGTCCGCTCCGGCCCGGGCAGCCGGGTCCGAGCCGGCCCCCGCGCCGGAGTCCGGGTCGCAGTCCGGGTCGGAGCCGGCGACCGCCACCACCTCCCTGTGGCGGATGCGGACGACCGTGCGCGACGAACCCGGCAGCCTCGCCTCGATCTGCACCGCGCTCGCCCACCACGGCGTGGACATCCTGACCCTCCAGACCCACCCGCTCCCCGAGGGCGGCACCGTCGACGAGTTCCTGCTGCGCGCCCCGCAGCAGTTGCCGGCCGGCGACCTCACCCGGGCCATCGCCGGCGCCGGCGGCCACAGCACCTGGATCGAGCGCGCGGACGCGCACGATCTGGTCGACACCCCCACCCGCGTCCTGGGGCTGGCCACGCGCACCGCCCTGGACGCCGCCGAGCTGCCCCTCGCGCTGCGCCAGTTGCTCGGCCGCTGCACCATCCACTCGATCCCGGCCACCACCCTCTCCGGCCGCCCCAACGCGGGCGCCGACGCCCCGGTCGAGGGCGTGCTGGAGGAGACGGTGATGCGCCTGCGCGACCCGTCGGGCGGTGCCATCACCGTGGAGCGCCCCTACCTGCCCTTCACCCCCACCGAGTTCGCCCGGGCCCGCGCACTCGTCGAGCTCGACGCCCGGCTCGGCCCGCGCGTCCCGCACGGCCACGACGTACTGACCCTGCCCGAGGGCAACGAGATCACCGTGCGCCGTGCGGACGGGTCCGACCTCGCCGCCGCCCGCGCGATGCACGACCGCTGCTCCGAGCGCACCCTCGGCCTGCGCTACCACGGGCCCGTCTCCGACGCCGACCGCTACCTCGCGCACCTGCTGAGCCCCCGGTTCGGCCGCACCCTCGCCGCAACCACCGCGTCCGGCAAGCTCGTCGCCCTCGGCCACCTGCTGTGGGACGGGGACGAGACCGAGGTCGCGCTGCTGATCGAGGACGACTGGCAGCGCCGCGGGATCGGCACCGAACTGCTGGGCCGCCTGATCGCGATGGCCGCCGAGACCGGCTGCGACAGCGTGTACGCGGTCACACAGGCCTCCAACACCGGAATGGTCGCGGCCATGCGGGGTCTGGGTCTCCCCCTCGACTACCAGATCGAGGAGGGCACCCTGGTGATCACGGCCCGGCTGGACGCCACACGGGGGGAGGCCACGCGGGGGGAGGCCACACGGGGGGAGGCCACGCGGGGGGAGGCCACACGGGGGGAGGCCACGCCGGCCGTTTCCCGGGTCCCGTACGAGCTGCCCCGCGCGCAGCATCCGTACGGGCAGCGGCACGGGCACTGAGCCACCCTGCGGCGGGTTCCGGCCGGGCGGCGTGAACCCGCCCCCGGCCGGGGCCGGTCGACGGCCGGGGGCGCCAGGACGGCCACTGCTTCCCTGCACGTCAGGAGGCTGACAGCGAACGGTGATGACGCGGGGCCGTTCGCCGTACGAAGATGGCCGCATGTCAGAGACCCTTCGCAGCGACAGCGCTTCCCGGCTGCCCCGTCAGGTCGCCGACGCATACGTCGACGACCTCATCGCCATCGATCCGATCACGGGCACCTATCTCGGTGTCGCCGCGAGCTCCAGCCGGCTCCCGGACTTCTCCCCGGCCGGCCGTGCGGCCGCCGCCGAACTGTCCCGCTCCACCCTCGCCCGCCTCGACGCCGCCGAGCGCCTGCCCGGGGCGGACAGCGACGCCGAGCGCCGCTGCGCCCGCCTGCTGCGCGAGCGCCTCACGGCCGAACTCGCGGTGTACGAGGCGGACGAGGACCTGCGCGCCGTCAGCAACATCCACTCGCCCGCGCACTCCGTCCGCGAGGTCTTCACGCTGACCCCGGCCGACACGGACGAGGAGTGGGCCGCGATCGCCGAGCGGCTCCGCGCTGTCCCCGCCGCGCTCGCCGGCTACCGCGAGAGCCTCGGACTCGGCCTGGACCGCGGCCTGTACGGGGGTCCGCGCGCCACCGCCACCTTCATCGGCCAGCTCACCACCTGGGCGGGCGAGGACGGCGACGGCGCCGACGGCCAAGCCGACGGCGAGAGCTTCTTCGGCGCTTTCGTGTCCCGCGGCCCGGAGTCGCTGCGCTCCGGGCTGGAGGAGGCGGCCGCCGGTGCGACCTCCGCCGTCGCGGAGCTGCGCGACTGGATGCGGGACGTGTACGCGCCCGCCGTCGCGGGAGAGCCGGACCCGGTGGGCCGCGAGCGCTACGCCCGCTGGTCGCGCTACTTCAACGGCACGGACCTGGACCTGGACGAGGCGTACGCCTACGGCTGGTCCGAGTACCACCGGCTGCTCGCCGAGATGAAGGCCGAGGCGGCCAAGATCCTGCCGGGCGCAGGTCCTTGGGAGGCGCTGAAGCACCTCGACGAGCACGGCACCCACGTCGAGGGCGTCGAGCAGGTCCAGTCCTGGCTCCAGGGCCTGATGGACGAGGCCATCGCGAACCTCGACGGCACGCACTTCGAGCTCGCCGAGCGCGTGAAGCGGGTCGAGTCCATGATCGCCCCGCCGGGCGGTGCGGCGGCCCCGTACTACACCAACCCGTCGGAGGACTTCTCCCGTCCCGGGCGCACCTGGCTGCCGACGATGGGCCAGACCCGGTTCCCGGTGTACGACCTGGTCTCCACCTGGTACCACGAGGGCGTTCCGGGCCACCACCTCCAGCTCGCGCAGTGGACGCACGTCGCGGACCAGCTCTCCCGCTACCAGGCCTCCATCGGCATGGTCAGCGCCAACGTCGAGGGCTGGGCGCTGTACGCGGAACGCCTGATGGACGAGCTGGGCTACCTCAAGGACGCCGAGCAGCGGCTGGGCTACCTCGACTGCCAGATGATGCGCGCCGCGCGGGTCATCGTGGACATCGGCATGCACCTGGGCCTGGAGATCCCGGCGGACTCGCCGTTCCACCCGGGCGAGCGCTGGACGGTGGACCTGGCGCAGGAGTTCTTCGGTCAGCACAGCGGCCGGCCGGCGGACTTCATCGAGAGCGAGGTGACCCGGTACCTGTCGATGCCCGGGCAGGCGATCGGCTACAAGCTGGGCGAACGGGCCTGGCTGCTCGGGCGGGACAACGCCCGGGCCGCGCACGGCGACTCCTTCGACCTGAAGGCCTGGCACATGGCCGCGCTGTCGCAGGGTTCGCTGGGCCTGGACGACCTGGTGGACGAGCTGTCGAAGCTCTGACCCTGTGCGGGCCGGCATACCGGCCTGCCCGCACACCGGCCCGGTACGTGTGCGGCCGGCACGCGTACGGGCCGCCCGCTCCCTTCGGAGTGGGCGGCCCGTACGGGTCGCGGCGCGCAGTGGGTGACGCAGCGGGCTCGCCTCAGCAGCCGCAGTCGTCCGAGTCGGTGGGCGCGGTCAGCGGGTCCGCCTCGGTGCGCTGCTGGTTTCCCTGCCAGGTCTCGACCTCGAAGCCCTCGCGGATCCAGTACTCGATGCCGCCGAGCATCTCCTTGACCTGGAAGCCGAGCTGGGCCAGGGCGAGGGCGGAGCGGGTGGCGCCGTTGCAGCCGGGGCCCCAGCAGTACGTGACGACGGGGAGGTCCTTGTCGAGGAGCTGCTCGGCCTGCTCGGGGATGAGGGCCGTCGGCAGGTGGATCGCGCCGGGCACGTGGGCCTGGTCCCAGGCCGGGGTGGAGCGCGAGTCGATCAGCTGGAAGCCGAGTGCGGCGCCCTGCTCCCGGTGGGCCTTGAAGGCGGCGGCGACATCGGACACGTCCGCGTGGAAGGCGAGGCTCGCCGCGAAGTAGGCGGCGGCCGCGGCCGGGGTGGCCGGGGGCACCCGGAGCACGGGGTTGGCGGTGGCGGCGGCCGGGAGGGCGCCCGCTTCGGTGAGCTGCGTCGTCTGCGTGGTCGTCATGGCTTCGAATCTACGAGGCACTGATCATCTCGGGAAGTGCCATTCCCCGGCCTTCCTCTTGTTCAGCCGGGGATTCCACTGCTACTTCTGGTCCATGACCGACTATTCCCCTGACGCCACCGACTGGCGCATCCTGACGGCCCTCCAGGAGGACGGCCGGGCCAGCTTCGCCGAACTCGCGCGCGCCGTCTCCATGTCCGCGAGCGCGGTCACCGAGCGGGTGCGCCGCCTGGAGGAGGCGGGCGTGATCACCGGGTACACCGCCGTGGTGGACCCGGAGAAGCTCGGCAAGTCCATCCTGGCGCTGGTCCGGCTGCGCTATCCGCACGGCAACTACAAGCCGTTCCACGACCTGCTGGAGGCCACCCCGGAGATCCTGGAGGCCCATCACGTCACGGGCGACGACTGCTTCGTGCTCAAGGTCGCGGCCCGCTCGATGGGGCACCTGGAGGAGGTCGCGGGCCGGATCGCGGGCCTGGGCGCCGTCACCACCAGCATCGTGTACTCCTCGCCGCTGTCCCGGCGCCCGCTCAGTCCGTGAGGGCCGCGGTGCGGTGGCGCACGACGGAGCCGCCGCGCTGCTTGACGATCTCCAACTGGGCCTGGACACGGGTGCGCAGGTCGCCGACGTGGCTCACGATGCCGACGCTGCGGTCCCGTTCGCGCAGCGAGTCCAGCACGTCGAGCACCTCGTCCAGCGCCTGGTCGTCGAGGCTTCCGAACCCCTCGTCGATGAAGAGGGTGTCGAGGCGCATGCCGCCCGCCTCGTCGGTGACCACGTCGGCCAGGCCGAGGGCGAGGGCGAGGGAGGCGAAGAAGGTCTCGCCGCCCGACAGCGTGGCGGTGTCCCGCTCACTGCCGGTCCAGGCGTCCACCACGTGCAGCCCGAGGCCGGAGCGCCCGCGTCCGCTCGCCTTGGCGTCGGAGTGGACGAGCGTGTAGCGGCCGCCGGACATCCGCAGCAGCCGCACCGTGGCGGCGGCCGCGACCTGCTCCAGACGGGCGGCCAGCACGTACGCCTCCAGCCGCATCTTGCGCTCGTTGTCGGCGGAGGTGCCCGCGGTGAGCCCGGCCAGCCTGGCCACCCGGTCGTACGCCTCGCGCAGCGGGCCCAGGGCCCGCAGCTCCTGTTCGGCCTGCCGGGACAGCCGGTCCAGCTCCGCACACCGCACCCGGGCGGCGTCGAAGGCGGAGCCGGCCGTGCGCAGCCGGGCCGCGGCCCGTTCGGCTGCGGCCTCGGCGGCCTCCGGGCGGGCCGGCGGCAGGGCCGCCGCGGCGGCGGTGTCGCGCTCGCCGCGGCGGTCGGCGAGCATGGCCTCCTCGGCCTGCCAGGCGTCCAGCCGGTGCTGGAGCGCGGTGCGTTCGTAGTCCGGGAGGACCGCGTCGGCGGCGGCCTCGACGGTGTCGAAGCCGGCCTTGAAGGCGGCGTCGGCGAGCCGGTCGTCGGCATCCTTGAGCCGGGCGGCGGTGTCCTCGGCCCTGCGCAGTGCGGCGGCGGCACCGGTGACCATCCGGACCCGGTCCTCCAGGGTCCGGGCGCGGGCCGCGACCGTGGGTGCGTCGCCCCGTACGACGGCCAGCTCGGCCTCCAGCGCGGCCTGCTCCTGGTCCAGGGCCTCGCGCCGGGAGGCCCTGGCGGCGGACCGTCGCTCGGCGTCGAGCCGGTCGGCGCTGCGGACGGCGTGCTCGCGCTCGGCGGCGGCCAGCCGCTCCCGGGCCGCGTGCAGTCCGGCGGCCGCGGCGTGGGCGGCGGCGTGCCGGGAGCTCAGGTCCGAGGTCAGGGCGAGGAGTTCGTCGGTGGTGGCCTCTCCTGCGGCGGCCGCGGCCTCGGCACGGGCCTCCCGGACGGCGGCGAGCGTGCGCTCGACGGCGGCCCGGCGCGCCTCGGCCTGTTCGGAGCGGGCGTGGGCGGCGTCCTCGGCGGCCCGGTCCACGTGCCCGGGGGCCGGTCGCGCCGGAGCGGGATGCTCCGGTGATCCGCAGACCGTGCAGGCCTGCCCTGCGACCAGCGACTCGGCGAGCTCGGCGGCGATGCCGCGCAGCCGGGCCTCCTTGAGCTCCAGCCAGCGCTCCCGTGCCGCGGCGGACTCCTCGCGTACGGAGAGCAGTTCGCCCTCGGCGCGCTGCGCGTCGGCGTCCAGCGCGTCCCGGCGCCGGGCGGCGTTCAGCTGCATACGGGCCGGCTCCAGCCGGCCGGCGAGCTGTTCGGCCAGCGTCGCGGCCTGCTGGGCGGCTTCCACCCGTTCGGCCAGGGCGGTGCGGGTGCTCTCCCAGCGGGCGAGCCAGTCGGCGGTCTCCCGCAGCTGCTCCTCCGCGTCGCGGGCCTCCCGCTCCAGGGTGGCCCGTTCGCGGCCGATCCCGGCGCTGCGCTGCTCGGAGCGCTGGGCGGCGCCGAGCGCGCCGAGGTCCTCGCGCAGCCGCTGCTCCACGGCGGACAGCTGCTCGGTGCCCGCCCCGGCGAGGGCCGGCGGAAGCTGGGCGCGGGCGGCGGCCTCGGCGTGGGCGGCGGTCAGGTGCGCGGCGGACGCCGCGCCGCGCAGTTCCAGGGCGGGGGCGACCAGCGCGGCGCGGCGGGCCCGGTCCAGCAGGGCGCTGACCCGTTCGCGTTCGGGCCCGGCCTCGGCGAGCAGGGCGGCGCGGCGGGCCGTCTCGGCGTGCCGGCGCTGGAGGCGGTCGAGCTCCCGGGCGTCCTCGGCGGCCCGCCGGGCGGCGGCGTGCCGCCCCTCGACGGCGGCGAGCGCGTACTCGGCGACGGTGAGCCGCTCGCGGGCGGAGCAGCGGGCGACGGCGGCCCAGGCCCGGATCGCCCCGGCCAGCCCGGGGTCGCCGGGCTGGTGTCCGGGCAGCGGCCAGGCCCGCAGGTCGGCGCTGTCACCGGCTGCCTGGGCGAGCCGCTGGGCGGTGCCGAGCACCTTCTCGTCGCCGGCGCGGACCTTGGCCTCGGCGGCCCGGCGGCGCTCGGCGAGCAGCGCCTCGACGGCGGCAAAGCGGCGGGTGTCGAAGAGCCGGCCCAGCAGCCTGCCCCGCGCCGCCTCGTCGGCCCGCAGGAAGCGGGCGAACTCGCCCTGCGGCAACAGCACGACCTGGCAGAACTGTTCGCGGCTCATGCCGAGCAGCTGCTCGATCTCCTCGCCGATCTCCTGGTGGGAACGGCTGAGCGCGAGCCAGCGCTCGCCGTCGTACTCGCGCAGCCAGCTCTGCGCCTTGTCCTTGGTGGTGCCGGTGCCGCGCTTCTTGGGGCGGTCCTGCTCGGGGCGGCGGGTGATCTCCAGGCGCCGTCCGCCGGCGGTGAGTTCGAGGGTGACCTCGGTCGGCGTCGCGGCGTCGGCGTGGTCGCTGCGCAGGCTGGTGCCGGGGGCCTGACGCGGGCCGGGCACCGACCCGTACAGCGCGTAGCAGACGGCGTCGAGGACGGAGGTCTTGCCGGCGCCGGTGGGGCCGTGGAGCAGGAAGATCCCGGCGCCGGACAGCGCGTCGAAGTCGATCTCCTGGGGTGCGGCGAAGGGGCCGAAGGCGGTGATGCGGAGCCGGTGCAGCCTCATCGGCGGGTCTCCTGCCGGGTGTCGTCCGCCCGCACGTCTTCGAAGGCGTCCTGGAGCACGGCCCGTTCGGCTTCGTCGGCGGCGCCGCCGCCGCGCACGTGGGCGACGAAGTCCTCTGCGATCTCCTGGTCGCTGCGGCCCTTGAGGCGCTGGGCGTACGAGGCCGCGCCGGTCTCCGGCCGGCCTTCGGGGTCGAAGGCGAGGCTGAGGGTGTGCGGGAAGCGGGCCGCGAGCCGGGCCATGGGGTCCTCGGGCCGGACGGGGTCGGTGAGGGTGGCCTCGATCCAGGAGTGCTCGTACGCGGCGTACGCGTCCTCCTCCAGCAGGGCGTCGAGCCGTCCCCGGAGCCGGGCGAGCGGCCGCGGCACGGGCGTGTCGATGCGCTCGGCGGTGATCTCCCCGGCCGGGCCGAGGTCGATCAGCCACATGGTCTTGCGGTGGTCGGCCTCGGAAAAGGAGTAGGCGAGCGGGGAACCGGAGTAGCGGACCCGTTCGTTGATCGTCTGGCAGCCGTGGAGGTGGCCGAGCGCGGCGTAGTCGACCCCTTCGAAGACGGCGGCGGGGACGGCCTCGACCCCGCCGACGGCGATGTCGCGCTCGCTGTCGCTGGCCTGCCCGCCGGTGACGAAGGCGTGGGCGAGGACGACGGAGCGGGTGCCGGGGGCGCGGGCGGCGAGGTCGGCCCGGACCAGGTCCATGGCCGCGCCGAGGACGGCCTCGTGGCTCACCCTGCCCGCGCCGAACCGGTCCTTCACCAGGGCGGGCTCCAGGTACGGCAGCCCGTAGAGGGCCACTTCCCCGTGTACGTCGGCCAGCACCACGGGGTCGGCGCAGCCCTCGGGGTCGGTGCGCAGGTGGATCCCGGCGCGGCCGATCAGGCCGGCGCCGACGCCGAGCCGGCGGGCGGAGTCGTGGTTTCCGGAGATCATCACGGTGGGCACGCCGAGGTCGGCGAGCCGGTGCAGGGCCCGGTCGTACAGCTCGACGGCGGGCAGCGGGGGCACGGCCCGGTCGTAGACGTCGCCGGCGACGAGGACGGCGTCGACCTCGTGCTCGCGGACGGTCTCGACCAGGTGGTCGACGAAGGCGGCCTGGGCGCCGAGCAGGTTGACGCGGTGGAAGGACCGGCCGAGGTGCCAGTCGGAGGTGTGCAGGAGCCTCACTCGCCGGCACCGCCGGACGTCGCGCCGCACATGTTCTTCCGCCCCCTGGTCGTCCTGGTCTGTCCCGGGCGGTCTCTCCCGCACGCCGAGCCCCTCTACGCTAACGCGTCGCCGCAGCCCCCGGGGCCCGTCCTCAGGACGCGTACGTCTCCCCGCCGAGGGTGAGGGTGGCGCTGCCCGCCGTGCTGTCGGCGAGCCAGGCCTCGAAGGCGGGCAGGTCCGCCTCCGGCAGGGCGACCTCGATCTCGACCGCGGCCCCGTAGCGCAGGTCCACCACGGTCCGGCCGGTGGAGCGCAGGTCGTTCTGGGTCTTGCCGGCCCGCTGGTGGTCGACGGTGACGGTGGCCAGCCGGTAGCGGCGGCGGGTGAGGGTTCCGAGCTCGTCGAGGGCCTCGCCGACGACGCCTCCGTAGGCCCGGATCAGGCCGCCGGCGCCGAGTTTCACGCCGCCGTAGTAGCGGGTGACCACGGCGACGGCGTACCGGATGTCGCGGCGCATCAGCATCTGGAGCATGGGCACCCCGGCGGTGCCGCCGGGTTCGCCGTCGTCGCTGGCCTTCTGGACCGAGGCGTCGGCCCCGATGACGTAGGCGAAGCAGTTGTGCGTGGCGGTGGGGTGCTCCTTGCGGATGCGCGCGATGAACTCCTGCGCCTCCTGCTCGGTGGCCGCGGGGGCGAGGGAGCACAGGAAGCGCGAGCGGTTGATCTCCGACTCGTGCACGCCCTCGCGGGCCACCGTCACGTACTGGTCCGACTTCACCGCTCCACCCTACGGGGAATCGGACACGTGCCCTTCCCGTTGATCCCGGAGGCGGCCCCGCGCAGCGGGCCGCATCGGCAAGGCAACAGGAGGCGGCACCGTGCACGGCGACCCGGCGACCATCCGAAAGATCCTCACCGAGCTCGGCGACACCTGGGCCGTGGTGGGGCTGTCCAACAACCGGGACCGGGCGGCGTACGGGGTGGCCCGCACGCTCCAGCGGTTCGGCAAGCGGGTCGTCCCCGTGCACCCGAAGGCGGAGACGGTCCACGGCGAGCAGGGGTACGCCTCGCTCGCGGAGATCCCGTTCAAGGTGGACGTGGTGGACGTCTTCGTGAACAGCTCCCTCGCCGGTGCGGTCGCCGACGAGGCGGTGGCCGTGGGCGCGCAGGCCGTCTGGTTCCAGCTGGGCGTGATCGACGAGGACGCTTTTGCGCGCACCCGTGAGGCCGGTCTGGACATGGTGATGGACCGCTGCCCCGCTATCGAGATCCCGGCGCTGTAGTCGGCCCCCCTACGCGGTCGACGGGCGGGATGGAGACGGCCATGGTCATCTCCATCGGGCCGGGGCCTTCGTTGCGGTAGGTGTGCGGGAGGTCGGCCTCGAAGGAGACCGCCCCGCCCGCCGGCACCGTGTACCGCTCGTCGGCGACGATCAGCGTCAGTTCCCCGGCCGTGACGTGCAGCATCTCGAAGGTGCCGGCCGGGTGCGGGTCGGAGTCCGTCCCGTCGCCCGGCTCCAGCCGGTACGTCCACATCTCCACCGGTCCGCGCCGGTCGTCTCCGAGCAGCATGCTCGCGCCGCTGCCCGCTTCCGTGGACCACATCCGCACCCCCCGGCCGGGCTGCACGACGTGCACCCGCGGGGTCCGGTCGTGGTCCAGCAGGGTGGTGATGCTCACGCCCAGCGCGTCGGCCAGCTTGACCGTGGTGCCGACGCTGGGGTTCGTACGGGCCTGTTCGATCTGGATGATCATGCCTCGGCTCACTCCGGCGCGGGCCGCCAGCGCGTCCAGGGTGAAACCGCGCTCGCCGCGCCACCGCTTGAGGTTCCGGCCGAGGGCCTGGGTGAGCTGTTCGAGGTCCGACACCGTTGCGCCCCCATCACTGGCGTCCAATATTTTGACTGGCGTAGTTCATTGCACTGAACTACCGTGCCTTGTGCTGCACGCTGCACTCCACCGTTCACTGCACTGTACTGCGAGGCCCCCGTCATGACCGCCTTCTTCGCCCTGGCCACAGCCGTGCTCTGGGGTCTGGCCGACTTCGGCGGCGGGCTGCTGACCCGCCGCCTCCCGGCGCTCACGGTTGTCGTGGTCTCCCAGATCCTCGCCGTGATCGCACTCGGCGCGGTCGTCCTGGGCACCGGGGCCTGGCGGGAGACCGGTCCGCAGCTCTGGTTCGCGGTCGCCGCGGGCCTCGTCGGACCGGTCGCCATGCTCAGTTTCTACAAGGCGCTGGCCCTCGGGCCGATGGGCGTGGTCTCGCCACTCGGCTCCATCGGGGTGGTCGTGCCCGTGGCGGTGGGGCTGGCACTGGGCGAGCGCCCCGGGCCCGGCCAGTTCGCCGGGATCGCGGTGGCCGTCGTGGGCATCGTCCTCGCGGGCGGGCCGGAGCTGCGCGGCGCCCCCGTACAGCGGCAGGCCGTCGTCCTCACCCTGACCGCCGCCTTCGGCTTCGGCGCGGTGATGGCCCTGATCGCGCACGCCTCCACGCCCTCCACGGGCGTGACCGGCCTCTTCCTCGCCCTGTTCGTCCAGCGGGTCACCAACGTGGCCACGGGTGGCACGGCCCTGTGGTTCCGGGCCCGGGGCGGCGCCCCGGTCCTGCCCGCGGGGACGGGTCCGCGCGTCCTGTGGGGCCTGCTGCCCGCGCTGGCCTTCGTCGGCCTGGCCGACGTCGCGGCGAACGGCACCTACTCGATCGCCGCCCAGCACGGTCCGGTGACCGTGGCCGCCGTGCTCTCCTCGCTCTACCCGGTCGTCACCGCGTTCGCCGCCTTCGTCGTGCTCAAGGAGCGGCTGCGGACGGTGCAGGCGGCCGGCGCCGGCCTCGCCCTCGCCGGCACGGTCCTCCTGGCCGCCGGCTGACCGGAACCGAGCCCTCGGGCGGTCCGGCCGGTCAGGCGGGTTCCGCAGCGGGGTCGGCCGCACGCTGCTCGGCCTCCGCCAACTGCGCCACCGCGCGCAGCTGCTCCGGCGTCACCCCTTCCGGGATCGGCACCGGCGCCGGGGTCCGCAGCGGCGGCTGCCACCCCGTCTCCGGCTGCCACCGGCGCACGATCCGCGCGGGCGCCCCGGCCACCACGGCGTGGTCCGGCACCTCGCCCCGTACGACGGCCCCCGCGGCCACCACCACGTTGCGGCCCAGCCGGGCCCCCGGCAGGATCACCGCGCCCGTGCCGAGCCAGCAGCCGGGGCCGATCTCCACCGGGGCGCTGCGCGGCCACTGCTTGCCGACGGGCTCGTGCGGATCGTCGTAGCTGTGGTTCGTGGAGGTGATGTAGACCCCGGGTCCGCAGAACGTGTCATTGCCGATCGTGATCCGGGTGTCGGCTATGACATGGGTGTCCCGGCCGAGGACGACGCCGTTCCCGAGAACCAGCACCGGCTCGCTGCCGAGGTCGAGGCCGGGCATCATCCCGGCGGTCAGCGTGACCTGTTCGGCGATGATGCAATGCTCGCCGAGGCGGATCCACGGCTCGCCGAACACCGTGCCCTGGGGGAAGGCGAGGCGGGTGCCGTGTCCGATCGCGCCGAAGCGCAGCCGGCCGGGGGTCTGCGCGGTCACCGCACCGGCCTGCTGCATCCAGCGCCAGCCGGCGTGGACCGCACGGCTGGCGAGCCTGCGGCGCAAGGACGCCAGGGCCGTCACGGCGGGCAGGGATGAGAACGTGTTCTGGTTCTTCGGCACCGGGTCACCGTAACGCGCCGGGTGCCCCGAGCGCGCCGTGATCTTCACCCCATCGCCGGGTGCGCGGGGTGCGTGGCCTACCGTGCCGGTAGCGCGACACCGCACGCCGGACACAGGACTGAGGAAGAGAACATGACGTATCAGGCGGACCAGGGCCACGCACTCGTCGCGGGCGTGGGCGGCAAGAGCCCGCGGATCGACCCCACGGCCTTCACCGCGCCGACCTCGGTCGTGGTCGGCGACGTCACGATGGCCGCGGGCGCCAGCATCTGGTACTCGGCGGTGCTGCGCGCCGACTGCGGCCCGATCTCGCTCGGCGCGGACAGCAACGTGCAGGACAACTGCACGCTGCACGTCGACCCCGGCTTCCCGGTCACGATCGGCGAGCGGGTCTCCATCGGCCACAACGCGGTGGTGCACGGCTGCACGGTCGAGGACGACTGCCTCATCGGCATGGGCGCCACCGTCCTCAACGGCGCGGTGATCGGGGCCGGCTCGCTGGTGGCCGCGCAGGCGCTGGTCCCGCAGGGCATGGTGGTCCCGCCCGGGTCGCTGGTCGCGGGCGTGCCGGCCAAGGTGCGGCGGGAGCTCACCGACGAGGAGCGCGAGGGCATCAAGGTCAACGCCCTGATGTACGCGGACCTGGCGAAGCAGCACCGCGCGGCCGTCCAGCCCGCGCAGTAACGGGCCGGCGCGCACGCCGTACCCGCGCCGTACCCGCACCCCCGCGCCGTACCCGCCCGGCACACGGCCGGAAGCGGTCCGGCCGCGGGCGGTCCGGCCGCGGGGTCCGGCCGTCGGGCGGTCCGCTATTCGGCCGCGGCCGGCTCCGCCTCAGCGGCCGTTCCCGCCGCCTCGGCCGCCTTCTTCATGCGGCTGCGCAGCACCAGCGTCACGGTGAGCCCGATCAGCAGGGCCACCACCAGCGCCACCCAGGAGAAGCCCTTCAGCCACGGCTCCGCCACGATGCCGATCGAGTAGATGACGGCCGTGGTGCCGCCCGCCCAGAGGATTCCGCCGAGGACGTTCGCGATCAGGAACCGCCAGTACGGCATGTGCAGCACGCCGGCCAGCGGACCGGCGAAGATCCTCAGCAGGGCCACGAACCGCCCGAAGAAGACGGCCCACATGCCCCACTTCTCGAAGGAGCGCTCGGCCTGCGCCACGTGGTCCGGCCCGAAGTGCTTCGGGAAGCGCCGGCCCAGCCTCTCCAGCAGCGGCTTGCCTCCCCTGCGGCCGATCGCGTAGCCGATCGAGTCGCCCACGATCGCTCCGACGGAGGCGCAGACCCCCAGGACCACGGGGTCGATCTCGCCGTGCTGCGAGGCCAGCAGTGCCGAGCTGACCAGGACGATCTCCCCCGGCAGCGGGATGCCCAGGCTCTCCAGCCCGATGACCAGACCCACCAGGAGATAGATGCTGACCGCCGGAATCGTCTCCAGCCATTCCTGGATGTGCACCGGTACGTCCTCCCGAATCGCGGCGGCGCGCCCGCTGTGACACGCCGAACGGGCAGCCTATCCGCTCTCGAACACAGGCTTCGCCCTCAGGCGCAGTTCACGGGAGGAACGGCCCGCGAACACTTCGCGAAGGCCTGAACCCGGCACCGGGCGTGCCGCGCTCCGGCCGGACGCTCGGCTTCTCGTACGCCCAGGTCGTGTACGAGGGCCCGTGCCCGACCGGGAACAGCGGGGCCACCTGCCGCACGTCGTACCAGCGGTGTCCGACGTGGACGCCCTGGCCGTACTCCTGCCTGCCGCCCACACCCGACCAGCGCACCGGGTCCCCGCCGACCGGGGTCGGGTGCTCGTCGGCCGGGAAGGTCTGGGCGAGCCTGCCGCCCGGGTCCACGTCGCCGAAGAGGACGTCGTATGTGCGGGGGTTCACGGCGGTGCCGCCTCGATCAGCCGCGGCTGCCCGCCCGGCAGCCCCAGCGAGGTCCGGTCGGTGCCCTCGGCGGCGTCGTCACAGGCGAACAGCACGACGGTCGTGCGCCTCATCGGCGGTCTCCACGGCCGCGGCGAGGTCGGCGGCCCGGGTCGCCTTCGTGGTGTGCAGCAGCCGCAGCCGCCGGCCCGCGTCCCCGCCCTCGGCGGAGACGGCGAACCGGTGCGTGCCCGCCCTGAGGGCGAGGGTGCGGCGGCGGACCGCGAACCCCGTCGGGCGCCGCGGCGGGGAGCCCGTCGGCGAACCGCTCGGCCACGCCCTGCCCGACCGGGGAAGAGCTCCTCGCCGTCGGGGCGCACGCCGGGCCGCTTCCGGTGGAGTGGACGAGCAGCGCCCGCTCGTCGTCCGCGCCGAGCGTGAACGTGCCCTCGTGGCTCCGGCTCGGCCGGCGGCCACCCGTCGGCCGGCCTCGTTCATGGGGGCTCGCTGCGGCTCCGGGCGGCGGGAGCGGCCCGCGCCGGGCCTGTCCCGCGCCCACGGTGCGGCGCCGGGCCGGCCGGCCGGGCCGGACGCGCCAGCGCTGCGCCGAGGTTCAGCCCTGCGGCGGCGGCTCCAGGGCCTCGGTGTCCCGGCGGGCCGCGTCCTGCGCCTGCACCCGCGCCTCGGTGCGGTGCCCGCGCGCGATGTAGTCCCGTACGACGGCCTCCACCGCGTCCTGGGGCGAACCGATCCCGGCGAGGACCATCACCTCCACCACGAGCTCGGCGTCGAGACTGATGTCGACCTTGGCCACGGCCACCTCCTGAACAATCGCCCGGACTCCAGCCATCCCCCGCGCCCGCGGGCTCGACACGCGCGGCACGGAAAGAGGGCGAGGAAACGGAGAACGCCGAGAACCCCGAGAACGCCACAGAACGCGGTAGACGCGGGGAACGGGGAACTCAGAGGTCCCGGAGAGCACGCGGGAAACAGGGAACCCGCCCGGAGACGAGGGTTGTTCCTCGTCCCCGGACGGGTCCTGGACCGGCGGCAGCGCCCACGCACGGGCGGCCGTCGGCGACTAGGCGTTCGGACGCAGCGTCCAAACGACGGTCATTTCGCCCGTCACGGCCTCGTCCTCGCGCTGGATGGCGATGGTGACGGGGAACTCGGGGCGGCCGCCCGCGTCGAGTTCGGCGACGACCTCGGCGGCCGGGCGGCCGAGGGTGGCGGTGGCGGTCACGACGCCCTTGGCGAGCTTCTTGTAGCCGATCTCGGCCTTGACGGCGAGGGGCACGGCGCGCGAGAGCTGGTCGCCGAAGGCGGCCAGGACGATCGCGCCGCTCGCGGACTCGGCGAGGGTGAACATGGCGCCGGCGTGCGGGCCGCCCACGTGGTTGTGGTAGTCGGGCTGGTCGGGCAGCCGGACGACGGCGCGCTCGGGGGTGGTCTCCAGGAACTGGAGGTTCAGGGTCCGGGCCATCGGCACCGTAGCGGCGAGCAGTTCGCCCACGTTCATCTGGTCTGCGCTCATGGCAGGCGATGTTACCCACGAGTAGACATCATTGGCCAGACCTGGGCCGGGGGCGGCCGTGGCTCCTGTCATCGGCGCCCACTATCGTTACCGGCCATGTGGCCAGGACAGCAGCAGCCGCCCGGGGGAGAACAGAACCCCCAGGACGCGCATCAGAACCCGTACCAGCAGCAGCCAGGACAGGGACAGCAGCCGAACCCGTACCAGCAGCAGCCGGGCTACGGGTACCCGCAGGCGGGCTACCAGGCGCCCCCGCCGGTGCAGCCGTGGGGCCAGCCCCAGCAGGCCGCGCCGCTGCCGCAGAGCAGCGGCGGGAGCCCGTACGCCACCAAGACCGTGGCCATCGTCGCGGCGGCCGCGGTCGTCGTGGTGGCCGCCGCCACCGGCGCCTTCGTCCTGACCCGGGACGACAAGAAGAGCGACCAGGCGGACAACAAGCCCGCCGCCTCCTCGTCGGCGCCCTCCTCCCCCGCCGCCGCGCCCGCCTCGCCCGGCGCCAACCCGCGCGCGGGCGGCGACGTCAAGCCGGTGATCCCCGGCTGGAAGGTCGTCCTCAACCCCAAGTACGGCACCGCCTTCGACGTCCCGCCGGAGTGGAACGTCGCGAGCGCGGGCGTCATCTCCGGGTTCACCGACGACTCGAAGAACGACGGCATGCCCATGATCAGCTTCTCCGCGCCGGCCTTCCTCAAGGAGGACTGGTGCAAGGTCGACTCCAACAAGGACGGCCGCGAGGAGTCGACGGGCCTGGCCGGTACCGGCACCAAGGGCGGCCAGGGCGCCAAGGACACCGCCGAGGCGGTGAAGAACGAGGCGGGCAACTGGGCGTTCGCCGCGTTCGCGCAGAAGGCGCCCAAGGGCACCGTGAAGGTCTCGGAGCCGAAGGAGTACACCACCTCCTCCGGCCTCAAGGGCCACATGGCGACCGCGACGGCGATCGGCGTGCCCAAGGAGAACAAGTGCTCCTCCGACGGCAAGTCCATCGCGTTCAGCTTCAAGACCGCCAACGGTGACTTCTCCAGCTGGATCCTCTACAGCGCCGCGGGCGTCCAGGGCGAGGTCCCCCAGGAGACGATGGACAAGATCCTCAGCTCGGTGCGACTGAACGGCACCGGCAGCACCAGCTGACCCACCGGTCACAGGCCACAGGTCCGTCCCGTTCGCAACGATGCATCCGACCCCGCGCCCCGGGCCGTAATCCGTTTGGATTCTCGGACCGGGGCGTGGATAGTCCCGGGGGTGAAACCTCCCCCCACCGCCGCGTCCCACACGACCGCCCGCCGCCGGCCCGCCTGGGCCGGACGCAACTACACCCTGCTCACGGGTGCCGCGGTCGTGACGAACCTCGGTAGCCACGGAGCGCTCATCGCCTCGGCGTTCGCCGTTCTGGAGGCGGGCGGGTCCGGGGGCGACGTCGGCCTGGTGGCGGCCGCCCGCACGCTGCCCCTGGTCCTCTTCCTGCTCATCGGCGGCGCGCTCGCCGACCGGCTGCCGCGCCACCGCGTGATGGTCGCGGCCAACGCCCTCAACTGCGTCTCGCAGGCCGCTTTCGCCGCGCTCGTCCTGACCGGGCACCCGCGGTTGTGGCAGATGATGCTGCTGACCGCGCTGTGCGGCACGGGGCAGGCCTTCTTCAACCCGGCGGCCGAGGGGATGTTGCTCTCCAGCGTCTCCGGCGAGCACGCCAACCGCGCCTTCGCCCTCTTCCGGATGGCGATGAACAGCGCCGGCATCGGCGGAGCGGCCCTCGGCGGAGCCATGATCGCCGCGATCGGTCCCGGCTGGGTCCTGGCCGTGGACGCCGCCGCGTTCGCGGTCGCCGGAGCCCTGCGCGCGTTCCTGGACGTCGGCCACGTCGCCGACCGGGCTGCCGGCGGCGGCCTGCTCGCCGACCTGCGCGAGGGCTGGGTGGAGTTCCGGACCCGGCCCTGGCTGTGGAGCATCGTGCTCCAGTTCTCCGTGGTCGTCGCCGTCGTCGGCGCGGCCGAGGCGGTCTACGGTCCGCTCGTCGCCCGCGACCGGCTCGGCGGCCCCGCCCCCTGGGGCCTGGCGCTGGCCTTCTTCGGCATCGGCACCATCGCCGGGGCCGTCCTGATGATGGTGTGGAAACCGCGCCGGCTGCTGCTGGTCGGCACCCTGTGCGTGTTCCCCCTGGCGCTGCCGTCGGCAGGTCTGGCGGTGCCCCTGCCGGTGTGGGCCCTGTGCACGGTCATGTTCGTCAGCGGAACGGCCATCGAGGTGTTCGGCGTGAACTGGATGACGACCATGCACCAGGAGATCCCGGAGGAGAAGTTCTCCCGCGTCTCGGCCTACGACTGGTTCGGCTCCGTGTCCATGCTGCCGGTGGCGACGGCGGTGGCCGGCCCCGTCGAGTCGGCCTTCGGCCGCACCACGGCCCTGTGGGGCTGCGCCGCGCTGGTCGTACTGGGCACCGCCGCCGTCCTCTTCGTCCCGGACGTACGCCGCATGACCCGCAAACCCGCTCCCCCGAAAGCCGCTTCGGTCCCGGCCGCCGCGCCCGGTGCGCCCGGCGCCGTCGACCGGGCCGCCGACGCTCCCGGCCCGGCGGTCCCCACCGGGGTCAGCCGAGGCTGAACGCGCCCTCCGGCGGCTCCGGCGAGGGGGCGGCGTCCGCGTCCCCCACCGGAACCGCACCCTTCATGAACCGGGCCAGGGCCGCCCCCTCCTCGACCCGCGCGGGAAAGGCGTCCGCCGCACACCGCCGGGACAGCGCGGCCACGGGCAGCTCGGCGTCCGAGGCGAGCAGCACGGCGTTCCCGAACCGCCGCCCGCGCAGCACCCCGGGCTCCGCGACGAGTGCGAGCCGCCCGAACACCGCGCCGAAGTTGGCGAGCTGGGCTCGCAGGAAGCCGAACGGCGCCCCGTCGGCCAGGTTGGCCGCGTACACCCCACCGGGCCGCAGCACCCGCGCCGCCTCCCGCGCGTACTCGACGGAGGTGAGCTGCGCCGGTACCCGCGAGCCGCCGAACACATCGGCGACCAGGACGTCCGCGCTGTCGGTGGGGGCCGCGCCCAGCCAGGCCCGGGCCTCGGCGGCGTGCACCGTGACGCCCGATCCGGCCGGCAGCGGCAGGTGCTCGGCGACCAGCTCCACCAGGGCGGCGTCGAACTCGACCACCGTCTGTCGGGAGCCCGGCCGGGCCGCCGCCGCGTAGCGGGGCAGGGTCAGCGCGCCGCCGCCGAGGTGCAGCAGGTCCAGCGGCCGCCCCGGCTGCGCCACGCAGTCCAGGACGTGCGCGAGGCGGCGTACGTACTCGAACTCCAGGTACCCGGGATCTTCGAGGTCCACGTACGACTGCGGCGCGCCGTCGACGGTCAGCAGCCACGCCCGCTCCCGGTCCACGTCCGGCATCAGCTTGGCGGTGCCCTGGCCCACGGCCCGGACGACCGGGATCTGTTCGTCGCTCACCGCACCATTGTCCGGCAGCCGGACGACCGGGGCGCCGTCCGGGTCGCCGGGCCGCCGATCCGTCAGGCGCTCACGCCGCCCAGACCTCGGCCGCCTCCGCCGCGTGCTCCGCGGCCTGCGCGAGGCCGGCCCGCGCCGCCGGGTCCCGCCGCGCCGGATCCAGGACGTTGCGCCCGAAGGCCTTGCGGGCCCGGGCGGACGGGGTGATCAGCAGCACCCGCGCCCCGGCCTCGCGCAGCCGCGCCGCCTGGGCCGCCGGTGAGGGGGCGAGCCCGGAGCCGAGCGCCATCGGCGCGAGGATCACCACCCGGGTACAGCCGGAGGCCAGGTCGGCATTGGTCGCGGACCGGATCCCGCCGTCGATGAACCGGCGTCCGCCCACGGTGACCGGCGGCCACACCCCCGGCACCGCGCAGCTCGCCGAGACGGCGTCGACCAGCCCGGCCCCGCTCTCCCGGTCGAAGGCGGCGAGCTCACCGGTGAGCGCGTCGACGGCGGTGACGACCAGCCTGCGCTCGGGCCAGGCGTGCGAGACGAGCCGGGCTTCCAGCACCTTGCGCCGATCCGCCTCCGCGCCGGTTTCGGCGGCGAGCGCGAGGGCGCCGACCCGCCTGCGGTAGCTCTCCGGGTCCCGGGAGCGCGCCATCGCGACGGCGTACCGGGCGAAGAGCCCCGCACCGAGCCGGGCGACGGCCTCCCCGGCGGGGTCGCCCAGCTGGCGCTCGTACAGCTCCTGCGGGGTGAGCAGCCCGGAGGTGAGCTGGGCGCCGACCACCGAGCCGGCCGAGGTGCCCACGACGAGGTCGGCGGCGGTCAGGTCCACACCCGCCCGGGCGAGCCCGTACAGGATCCCGGTCTCCCAGCCGATGCCGGTGAGTCCTCCGCCGCCCAGCACCAGTGCCGTACCGCCGCTCATCCCGGCCTCCTTCTCCGCGCTCCGTGCGCCCGTGGTGACGGCAGTCTGGCGCAAGCGGACTGCCGTCACCACGGTGGGGTGCCGGGATTCCGGCGGCGGTGCGGCCGGCGGTTCAGCCGAGCACGGCCGTGACCGTCCCCGCGCCGACGGTGCGCCCGCCCTCGCGGATCGCGAAGCCGAGCCCCGACTCGAGCGGCACGTCCCGTCCGAGCTCGACGGTCATCGCGACCGTCTCGCCCGGCCGGGCCACCCCGGCCACGCCCAGGTCCACGTCCCCCACCACGTCGGCGGTGCGGATGTAGAACTGCGGCCGGTACCCGGTCGCCACCGGGGTCGTACGGCCGCCCTCCCGCGCGGAGAGCACGTACACCTGCGCGGTGAAGCGGCGCTTCGGCTCGACGCTGCCGGGAGCGGCGACCACCTGCCCGCGGCGTACGCCGTCGCGCGGCACGCCGCGCAGCAGCAGCGCGACGTTGTCCCCGGCCTCGGCGGACTCCATCGGCTTGCCGAAGGTCTCCAGGCCGGTCACCACGGTCTCGACGGGCTCGCCGTCACCGCCGAGGACGCTGACCCGGTCGCCGGTGCGGACGCTGCCGCGCTCGACGGCGCCCGTCACGACCGTTCCGCGCCCGGTGATGGTCAGTACGTTCTCCACCGGCAGCAGGAACGGCGCGTCCGTGTACCGCACCGGCATCGGCACGTAGGTGTCGACCGCGTCGAGCAGCGCCTCGATCGCCGCGGTCCAGCGCGGGTCGCCCTCGAGCGCCCGGAGTCCGGACACCCGTACGACCGGTGCGCCGTCGCCGCCGTAGCCGTGGGCGGTGAGCAGTTCGCGGACCTCCAGCTCGACCAGGTCGGTGAGCTCGGGGTCCCCGGCGTCGGCCTTGTTCAGCGCGACGACGATGTGGTCCACGCCGACCTGGCGGGCGAGGAGCACGTGCTCGGCGGTCTGTGGCATGACCCCGTCGAGGGCGGAGACGACGAGGATCGCCCCGTCGAGCTGGGCGGCGCCGGTGACCATGTTCTTGACGTAGTCGGCGTGGCCGGGCATGTCCACGTGGGCGTAGTGCCGGGTGTCGGTCTCGTACTCGACGTGCGTGAGGTTGATGGTGATGCCGCGCCGGGCCTCCTCCGGGGCCCGGTCGATGCGGTCGAACGGTACGAAGGAGGCGCCGCCGCGC
The DNA here is from genome assembly GCF_044745505.1 of Streptomyces sp. NPDC086989. NCBI lineage: Bacteria > Bacillati > Actinomycetota > Actinomycetes > Kitasatosporales > Streptomycetaceae > Streptomyces > Streptomyces sp. NPDC086989. Next base: position 21,889 of record NZ_JBIVAL010000012.1, on the reverse strand, counting down.
TCGGCGAGCACCTTGGTGATGGCGGCGGTGAGGGTGGTCTTGCCGTGGTCGACGTGACCCATGGTGCCGATGTTGAGGTGCGGCTTGGTGCGCACGAAGGCCGTCTTGGCCATGATGTCTTTCCCGTTGGTTCGATGATCCGAAGCTGCTCCGGGACCCCTGAGGCCGGGCCGACCCTCCCCCTGCGGGGTCCGCCGGACTGTCCGGGAAGGGTCAGCTTCGTGCGCCGTCGAACGCGGCGAAGGCGGGTGCCTCGAACGCCGCGAAGGCGGGTGCCTCGAACGCCGCGAGTGCCTCGAAGGGGAAAGCGGCAGCCTTCGGCGCGTCCGCGACTGCGGACGGCGCTGCGGGGAAGGCGTACCGGGACATGCAGCCGATCCTGCCGGACCGCGGGCGGCCCGTCGAATGAATTTCCCTGCGTTCAGAGGTTCTTGAGCGCTTCGCGTGCGGAGAGGGGCGACAGGGCGTCCCGTTCCGCGGCGACGAAGGCGCGGACCGCCTCCGGGTCGGTCTTCGCGTACTCGCGCAGTGCCCAGCCGATCGCCTTGCGGATGAAGAAGTCGGGGTGGCCGCTGCGCCGGCGGCAGTAGGCGAACAGGCGCCCCGCGTCGGTGTCGGACTTGTAGCGCAGTTGGTGGAGCAGGGCGGTGCGGGCGAGCCAGACGTCCTCGTCGCCGATCCAGTCGTCCATCACGGCGGTGAGCGCCGGGTCGGCGGCCACGAGCGGGCCGGCCGCGTGGGCCGCGAGCAGGTCGACGGTGTCCCACCACGGGACGGTGACGACCAGCCGGCGGACCACCGGCAGGAAGCCGGAGGAGCAGACGCCCACGTGGCGCCGCAGGTAGTCCACCGCGAAGTAGTGGTACTCGCGCTCCGGCAGCTCCCAGCACCGCAGCACGAGCGCGGTCACATCGGCCTCCGCCGGCTTCGGGGTGCCCGCGGTCACGGCCTTGGAGAGTTCGCGGCGCAGCGGGGTCCGGATGCCGAGGAAGGGGGCCGCGTCCTTCATGTACGCGGCCATGGGCCGGGCCCGCACCGGATCGGCTGCCGCCGCGTACGCCGTGGTCAGGCGGTCCACGAGGGTGTCGGCGAGGGCGCTGGGCGGGGCCTGCGGGGGACGCTGGTCGTTCGGCCGCATGAGGCCCAGATTACGGCGCGACGCCGTACGGGTCGGCTAGTCTCCCCGGATGTCCCTCCTCCTCGCGCCGTGGACCCGGCTGTCGCTGCTCGGCGTGCTGCTGCTGGCCGCCGGCGTGTGCGTCGTGCTGTACGAGCCCCAGCGCCTCCTGTCGCAGGGCTGGCCGACGGGGTTCCCGGTGGGTGCGGCGGTGCTGCTGTTCGCGGTCGCGTACGGGGTGGCCACGGCGGCGCTGGCGCCCCGCCCGCTGCTCAACCTGGCGGCCGGGGCGGTGTTCGGCATCCCCTTCGGCCTGGTCGCGGCGGTCGGCGGCTCGGTGATCGGCGCCGCAATCTCCTTCGGGCTGGGCCGGTTGATGGGCCGGGATGCCCTACGGCCCCTGCTGCGCGGCCGCTGGCTGCGGGCCGCCGACGACCAGCTCGCCCGGCACGGCTTCCGTTCGGTGCTGGCGGTCCGGATCTTCCCCGGCCTGCCCTTCGCGGTCGCCAACTACTGTGCGGCGGTCTCCCGCTGCGGCTGGCTCCCGTTCCTCCTCGCGACGGCCGTCGGCGTCGTCCCGAACACCGCGGCGTACGTGGTCGCGGGCGCGAGCGCCTCCTCCCCGGACTCCCCCGCCTTCCTCGCGTCCTTCGGCTTCATCGTCGTTTCCGCAGCGGCGGCCGCGGTCGTCGGGTGGCGGGGGCGGCACCGGCTGGCGCCCGTACCGGCGTGCGAAACGCGCGATCCGGTGCCCGTGCACCCCCCTGTGGTCAGTGCCGCTCCCCACGGGCCCTAGCATCGGACCCGAACTGCCCGACGATCACAAGGACGAGCGCACCCCGACATGAGCTGGTTCGAATCCCTAATCCTCGGTCTCGTCCAGGGGCTTACGGAGTTCCTCCCGATCTCCTCCAGCGCCCATCTCCGGCTGACCGCGGCATTCGCCGGCTGGCAGGACCCGGGCGCGGCCTTCACCGCGATCACGCAGATCGGCACCGAGGCCGCCGTGCTGATCTACTTCCGCAAGGACATCGCACGGATCATCTCCACCTGGTTCCGCTCGCTCTTCAACGCGTCGCTGCGCTCGGAGCAGGACGCCAAGATGGGGTGGCTGGTGATCGTCGGCTCGATCCCGATCGGTGTGCTGGGTATCGCCTTCAAGGACCAGATCACCGGCCCGGCCCGTGACCTGCGGCTGACCGCCACCACCCTGATCGTTATGGGCGTCGTCCTCGGCATAGCGGACCGGCTGGCCGCCCGCGACGAGGAGGGGGGCCGGCACCGCGCCGTCCGCGAGCGCAAGAGCCTCAGGGAACTGGGCGTCAAGGACGGCCTGATCTTCGGTCTCTGCCAGGCGATGGCACTGATCCCGGGCGTTTCCCGCTCCGGTGCGACGATCTCCGGCGGCCTGCTGCTCGGCTTCACCCGCGAGGCGGCCGCACGCTACTCGTTCCTGCTCGCCATTCCGGCGGTACTGGCCTCGGGCGCGTTCGAGATCAAGGACGTGGTCGAGAGCCCGGGTCACATCACGTGGGGGCCGACGATCTTCGCCACGGTCATCGCGTTCTTCGTGGGCTACGCCGTCATCGCGTGGTTCATGAAGTTCATCTCCAGCAAGAGCTTCATGCCCTTCGTGATCTACCGGATCGCGCTGGGCGTCGCACTGTTCGTGCTGATCGGCACGGGCGTGCTGAGCCCCTTCGCCGCCCAGTCGACCGGCTGACGCCGCCGCCGCTCACCACTTCGCGTGAACAGGAGGCCGCACGGGAACGTTCCCGTGCGGCCTCCGCGTCGTTGTGCCTGGAGAGACCTGAAGAGACCGGAAGGCAAGCAGTAGGGGGTGTCCCGTGGGTCGAGTGGTGCTGGAGCGGTTTCCGGCCGGAAGTCCGAGGGGAAGCTGGCCCGCCGAGGAGTACGCGGCGGAGCGGATGCGCGAGGGCGTGCCGGCCGAGGTGGTGATGGACCTGGCCACCGATGCGTTCCTCGTCGTGGTCCGGCAGCGGGAGGCGCATTCCGGTCACTGATCCACTGCGGACGGATCCGGAGCGCGCACGCCCCTTGGCGTCGCCGCCCGGGGCCCCCACACTGACTCGATGACGCAGCGTGTGGACCTCGCCACGGTCATGGACCGGATGGCGATCGACGAGGTGGTCACGGGGTACGCGGTGGCCGTGGACGACGGCGACTGGGCGGCGTACCGCGCGCTGTTCACCCCTGCCGGACGGGCCGACTACAGCTCGGCGGGCGGCATCGAGGGTCCGGCCGCCGAGGTCGCGGACTGGCTCGCGCAGACCATGGAACTGTTCCCGGTGCGCCAGCACCTCATCGTCAACCGGCTGATCCGCCTGGAGGACCGGGACGGCTCGCCCGGCGACCGGGCCGAGGTGCGGGCGGACTTCCTCAACCCGATGCGGCTCGCCGGGGCCGGCTCCGACGCGTCGGTGACGGCACCGAACTTCGTGGCCGCCGGACGCTACGCCTTCGTCCTCGCCCGTACCGCCCGCGACGGCTGGCGGCTGACCCGCGTCACCGTCCACGAGAAATGGCGGCACATGTCCGTCTGACGCGACTCCCAAGCCCTGACGGGCCGTCCGGACGGCCCTGTTCCACACTGGAAGCGGAGGCGTGCCATGGTCGCGAAGCGGATCCGGTACGGGCGTGCGGCGGCCGCGGCTGCCGCCGGGGCACTGCCGTGCCTCGCCTTCCCCGCCCCCGCGCTCTGGTGGTTCGCGTACGTCTCCCTCGTGCCCTGGATGCTGCTGCTGAGGTCGGCGCCCAGCGGGCGGCGCGCGGCCGTGGAGGGCTGGCTGGGCGGCGCCGGGTTCATCGTCGCCGTCCACCACTGGCTGCTGCCCAGCCTGCACGTGTTCCTGCTGCCGCTGGCCGCCCTGCTGGGGCTGCTCTGGATCCCCTGGGCCCTGCTGGTGCGGGAGTTCCTCGGCGGGGCCCCGGAGCCGGGCCGGGCGACGGCCGCACTGCTCCTCGTACCGGCGGGCTGGTTGCTGTCGGAGCTGGCCCGGTCCTGGCAGGGGCTGGGCGGGCCGTGGGGGCTGCTGGGGGCGAGCCAATGGCAGGTGCCGCCCGCGCTGCGGCTCGCCTCGGTGGGCGGGGTGTGGCTGGTGAGCCTGTTGGTGGTGGCGGTGAACTGCGGGGTGGTGATGCTGATCGCGGTACCGGCGGCGCGGGTTCCGGCCCTGGCCGGGGTGACGGGATGCATGGTGCTGACGGGGGCGGTGTGGCTGTGGGTGCCGCGGCCCGACGTGTCCGGCGCGCTGCGCGTGGCCGTCGTGCAGCCCGGGACGGTGGCCGACGGCCCGGACAGCGCGGACCTGCGGTTCGCCGCCGGGGAACGGCTGACGCGGATGCTGGCCGGCCAGCGGGTGGACCTGGTGGTCTGGGGCGAGAGCAGCGTCGGTGCGGACCTGGCCGCGCGCCCGGACCTGGCCCGGCGCCTGGCCGCGCTGTCCGCCGAGGTCGGGGCACCGCTGCTGGTCAACGTCGACGCGCGGAGGCCGGCGGCCCCGGCCCTCGTGCCCGCGCCCCTGCCCGAGGCGGTGTCGGGGGGTCCGGCCGAAGGCGGCATCTACAAGAGCTCCGTGCTCGTCGGGCCCGACGGACCGACCGGCGACCGGTACGACAAGATGCGGCTGGTCCCCTTCGGCGAGTACATACCGGCCCGGTCGCTGCTGGGCTGGGCGACCTCGGTCGGCAAGGCCGCCGGCGAGGACCGCCGCAGCGGCGCCGGCCCGGTCCTGATGCGGCTGCCGGGACGGCCCGGTGTGCGGATCGGCCCGCTGGTCTGCTTCGAGTCGGCCTTCCCCGACATGAGCCGCCGCCTGACCCGGGACGGGGCCGAGCTGCTCGTCGCCCAGTCGGCCACCTCCAGCTTCCAGCACAGCTGGGCCCCGGCCCAGCACGCCTCGCTCGCCGCGCTGCGCGCCGCGGAGGACGGCCGTCCCGTCGTGCACGCCACGCTCACCGGGATCAGCGAGGTGCACGGCCCGTCCGGCGAGCGGATCGGCCCGGCGCTGCGCACCTCGGCGCGCACGGCGCAGGTGTACGAGGTCCCCGTCGCCCACGGCACGACGTACTACGTCCGCTTCGGGGACTGGCCCGTCGGGGCCTGTCTCGCGCTGCTGGCGCTGTACTGCACGGTCGAGGGCTCGCGGTCGCTCGGCCTCAGGAGGCCGGAGCCTGCTCCAGAGCCGACGTCACCACCCGCTCGCACAGCTCGTGGGTGAGCAGCGCATCGCGGGCGCTGAGCGTCTTGCCCGCCGCGACCGATTCCAGGAAGGCGTCCACGACCTGCTCGATGCCGCGCTGGCGGGCGACCGGCACCCAGTCGCCGCGGCGCCGCACGGTGGGCTGGCCGCGGTGGTCGATGATCTCGGCGAGGTTGACGACCTGCCGCTTGGCGTCCTGCCCGGACACCTCCAGGATCTCCTCGGTGGAACCGGACAGCCGGTTCATGATGCCGAGCGCGGTGAAGCCGGGGCCCGACATCTGCAGGACGACCTGGTGCATCAGCCCGTCGCGCAGCTGCGCCCGGACGTCGATGTGGTCGGCTTCGCCGGGGAGCAGGAAACGCAGGGTGTCGACGACGTGGATGAAGTCGTCGAGGACGAGGGTCCGCGGGTCCTCGGGCAGCCCGACCCGGTTCTTCTGCATGACGATCAGGTCGCGCGGGTGCTCTGCGCACTGCGCGTAGCCGGGCGCGTGGCGGCGGTTGAAGCCGACGGCGAGCGAGACCCGGCGCTCGTCGGCCAGTTCCACCAGCCGCCGCGAGTCCTCGAGCGCGTAGGCGAGCGGCTTGTCCACGTAGGTCGGCACGCCCGCTTCGAGCAGCCGGGTCACGATCTCGGGGTGAACGGCCGTGGGGGCGTGCACGAATGCCGCGTCGAGGCCCTCGGCCAGGAGTCCGTCCAGGCCGGTGTGGCGGCGCGCGGGCGGGATGTGGTGGATCTCCCCGATCCGCTCCAGCGTGGCGGGGGTCCGGGTCTGCAGGTGCAGTTCCACGCCCGGACGGGCGGTGAGGACGGGCAGGTACGCCTTCTGGGCGATGTCGCCGAGTCCGATGACGCCTACCTTCACCGGAAACCTCCAGGTTGATCCTTGCGGGACTCCCGCAGCTTAATCCCTGGTGGCGCAGGTCGCGTTCGCCGAGGATGGGGGCCATGACCACCACCACCGGATCCCACCGCACCGAGCCCTCCACCACCGCGAACGAGCGGGACATGCTGGACGGCTGGCTCGACTACCACCGCGCCACCCTCCTCTGGAAGTGCGAGGGCCTCGGGGACGAAGAGCTGGGCCGCACCCCACTCGCCCCCTCCCGGCTGAGCCTGCTGGGTCTCGTACGGCACATGGCGGAGGTGGAGCGGTACTGGTTCCGGGAGATCATGCTGGGCGAGGACCTGCCCGAGCTGTACTGCACGCGCGAGGACCCGGACGGGGACTTCCACTTCGGCCCCGGGGACACGTGGGCCGAGGCCGAGCAGACCTGGCGGACCGAGGTCGAGCTGGCGCGGCGGGCGGCGGCCGGCCGTTCGCTGGACCTGGTGTCGGATCCCGCGAGCCACCATCGCGGCGAGGCGTTCAGCCTGCGCTGGGTCTACACGCACATGATCGAGGAGTACGCGCGCCACAACGGGCACGCGGACCTGCTGCGCGAGCAGATCGACGGCGCCACGGGCGACTGACGCCGCGGTGGCGTACGGCGGGTGCGGCGGCCGGTGTGCGGCGGCCGGTGACCTGCCGGTGTCCGGCCGGTGTCCGGCGGATGCCCGTCACCCGTGCGGGGTGAATATCGGCTCCGGGTTTTCACAACGAGGTCCTCGCACAGCAGAGTTGCGCGAGTGCATCCAACCCGAACCACGACGAAACTGCTGCTCGGAGTCGCCTGTGCCGTCTCGGCCGTCTCCGGGTGCGTGCATGTGACCCCCGCCCCGATGCAGCCGGCGGCCGCCCCCGGCACCGCTGCGGCGCCGGCCCGGCACGAGCCGCGCGGCGGGCCGGGAGCCGCACCGGTGGAGGTCCAGGCGCCCGCGCTGGAGGCGCTCCAGGCCGTACCCGGGCATTCCGCGCTGCCGGCGGCCCCGGCCGTCGGGGGTGGGCGGCCCGCTCCGGGCGGAGCCGCGGGCCCGGCCGGCTCGACGGGCTCGGCCGTCCCGGCGGGCCCCGCCGCCGGAGGGCCCTCTCAGGCCGTCCCGCCGGTGCCGGACATCCCGGAGCCCCGCCGGCCCGCGCAACGCGCTCACGCGGGCAAGGGCGGCCGCCAGGACCCCTCGGGACCGGAAGCGGAGGTTCGGCGCGAGCTGGCGAAGGAGCTGCCGGTCCGGCCGGCCGACGTGTGCGCCCTGGGCCGCCGGCACGGCCGCTGGCACCCGGACAGCCCGGAGGCCCGCATCTGCGCGGGTGTCCGGGGCGGCTGAAACCGGGGCAGCCCTGCCGTGCAGCCGAGCGGAGGCGCAGCGGAGCGGAAGGCGCAGCCGACGCGGTCGCACGCCAGGCGGGGCCTACGGGTGCTGTTCCGGGAACGGCCGGGGCCCCCTGCCCGGTTCCGCGGCGAGGCGCCGCTCCAGCCGGGCGATGGCGGCCCGTACGCCGTTCCCGTACCCGTCGTCGGACAGCGCCCCGGTGGCGGCGCGGGCGCGGGCCAGATGCAGCCGCGCCGCGTCGGGCCGCTGGAGCTTGACGTAGTCGGCGGCCAGGTTGAGGTGCAGCGACGGGTAGAACACGCGCACGGCGGGATGCGGTTCGTGCTGCGCGGGCAGCCCGTCCCGCAGGCCCCGCCCCAGTCCGTCGGCGGCGGTCAGGGCGCGCAGGTCCCAGGCCAGTTCGTCGGCGGGATCGTCCTGCGCGTCGGCCATGTAGTGCGCGAGCGTGCAGCGGTGGAGCGAGTCGCCGTCCTCGCCGATCTCGTGCCAGATCTCGGCGAGGCGGTTGCGGGCCTCCTCGCGGTCACCGGCGTGCAGCAGGATGACGGCCTGGCCGATCCTGGTCATGACGGCGTCCTCCGACGCCTCCTGCTGCTCCGTCACGGCGGCCTCCGGCTTGCTCCGCCAGACCTGCTCCGGTCTGGTCGTCACGACGCTAACCGGAGGCACCGGCAATGGCACCGAGGCGCGTGCGGCGTCAGCCGAGGTTCGGGATCGTCCAGTCGATCGGCGCATGGCCCTGGGCCGCGACGGCCTCGTTGATCTGCGTGAAGGGCCGGGAGCCGAAGAACTTCTTCGCCGACAGCGGGGAGGGGTGGGCGCCCTTGACGACCACGTGCCGCTCCTCGTCGATGAGCGGGAGCTTCTTCTGGGCGTAGGCGCCCCACAGCACGAAGACGGCCGGGTCGGGGCGGTCGGCGACGGCGCGGATCACCGCGTCGGTGAACTTCTCCCAGCCCTTGCCCTTGTGCGAGTTGGGCTCGGCCTCGCGGACGGTGAGGACCGCGTTGAGCAGCAGGACGCCCTGCTCGGCCCACGGCATCAGGTACCCGTTGTCGGGGATGGGCGTGCCCAGCTCCGCCTGCATCTCCTTGTAGATGTTGCGCAGCGAGGGCGGGGTCTTGACCCCGGGCCGCACCGAGAAGCACAGGCCGTGGCCCTGGCCGGCGCCGTGGTAGGGGTCCTGGCCGAGGACGAGGACCTTCACCCGGTCGAAGGGAGTGGCCTCCAGGGCTGCGAAGACCTGCTCTCGGGGCGGGTAGACCGGCCCGTTCGCCCGCTCCTTCTCGACGAACTCGACGAGCTCTTTGAAGTAGGGCTGGTCCAGCTCGTCGCCGAGGACGGGGAGCCAGGACTCGGGCAGCATCTGGGTCACGTGTACAACCTCCGGTACAAGTTCGTGCAACTGCTTGGTGCAACAGTCCAGAACCTACCGGGGGCCACTGACAACGCCTCACCGCGGGCGCCCGTGGGCGCCCGCGGCAGGTGCTACCAGCTGGTCTTGCGGTACAGCTCCCACATCTGGAAGACGGTCTGCGGGTCCAGCGCCCGCTCACCGCCGGCGATGTCCTCGCGGGCGGCGACGTACAGCTTGCCCTGCCACAGCGGCAGCAGCCGGACGTCGTCGGCGAAGATCTGCTGGGCCTGCTCGAACTCGCGGACACCGGCCGAGCGGTCGCTCTCGCGGCGGGACTTGGGCAGCAGGTCCGTGAGGATCTGGGCGGGCTCGTACGGGGTGCCGACCGCGTTCTCCTTGCCGACGAACGGCGCGATGAAGTTGTCCGGGTCCGGGAAGTCGGGGAACCAGCCGCGGCCGAAGACCGGGTACTCGCCGTTCTTGTAGCCGACCTGGAAGACCTTCCAGGGCTGGCCGCGCAGGGTGACCTTGAAGAGCTGGCTCTCGTCGAGCTGGCGCTTGAGCTCGGTGAACTCGTCGGCGGTGGAGGCGCCGTAGCGGTCGGTGGTGTACCAGAAGGTCAGCTCCACCGGCTGGGTGATCCCGGCGTCCCGGAGGATCTTCTTGGCCTTGTCGACGCTGGCCTGGCCGTACTTGTCGTAGAAGGGCGTCTTGTGGCCCACCACGCCCTTGGGGACCATGGAGTACAGCGGCTCGGCGGTGCCCTGGTAGACCTTGGAGACGATCGCGCCGCGGTCCACGAGCTGGGCGATGGCCTGGCGCACGGCCGGCTTGGCGACCTGCGGGTCCTTGGGGTTGAAGACCAGGTAGCGGATCTCCGCGCCGACGTTCTCGACGACCTGGACGCCCTGGGCGTGCGAGGCGGGGGTCTGCAGGTCCTTGATCTCGGGGGCCGACAGACCGCGGTAGGTGGCGTCGATCTCCTTGGCCTTGAGCGCGGCGACCATCTTGGTGGAGTCCGTGAAGTAGCGGATGGTCACGCCGTCGTTGCGCCGGTTCGCGAAGCCGTTGTACGTCCCGTTCTTGCCGAGGACCGCCTCGCTGCCCTCCTTGTACGAGTCGAGGACGAACGGGCCGGAGCCGGTGACCTTGCCGTCCTCGCGGACCTTGTCGGCCGGGTAGTCCTTCGGGGCGACCAGGGAGGCGGCCGGCGAGCCGAGGACGAAGGGGAACGTGGCGTCGGGGGTCTTCAGGTGGAAGACGACCGTCAGTGCGTCCGGGGTCTCGATCTTGTCCAGGCTGCCGAAGAGGCCGAGCGGGCCGGTCTGGGAGTTGATCGTCCGGATCCGGTCGAGCGAGTGCTTGACGGCCTTGGCGTCGAGCGGCTCCCCGTCGGTGAACTTCAGGCCCTTCTTCAGGGTGCACCGGTACGACTCGTTGGCGGAGTCGGTGAACTCGCAGTTCTGGGCGGCGTCGGGCTGGGGCTTGGTGGAGCCCGTCGGGAACGCCAGCAGGGTCTGGTAGACGTTCCGGTACAGCTCCCAGGAGCCGTCCCAGGCCGCAGCGGGATCGAGGGTGCTCGGGGCGCTCGTCGTGCCGACGACGATTCTCTTCGCGGCGTCACTGCTGTCGTCCGAAAGCAGACCGCATCCGGCGAGCAGGGATATGGACGCAAGGGCTGCAGTGATCTGCAGGCATCTGGTCCGGATGAACACGTGCACGCTCCTCGATCAGCCAGGGGTGCGGCAGACCCTACCGCAGTGCCTCACAAATCCAATGGGCAGGTTTCATGTGACACTTGACCGATTTCGTGCATATTAGGTACGCATTTGCCTCCCCTCGGGAGGCAAATGCGTCCGATTATCGATCAGTGCACTCCGGCATTGAGGAACATTCCGCCGTCGACGACCAGAGTTTGGCCTGTGATCCATTCCGCTTGTGGAGATGTAAGAAAAGCCGCCGCTCCGCCGATGTCCTCCGGGAGCCCCAGCCGGCCGAGCGGGTAGGCGGCCGCGGCCTCCTGCTCCCGGCCCTCGTAGAGCGCCTGCGCGAACTTCGTCCTGACCACCGCGGGGGCGATCGCGTTGACCCGGACCCCGGGCGCCATCTCGTGGGCGAGCTGGAGGGTGAGGTTGACCATGGCGGCCTTGCTCATCCCGTACGCGCCGATGAAGGGCGAGGCGGAGACGCCGGCGATGGACGCGATGTTCACGATCGCGCCGCCGTTGTCCTTCTGCCAGGCGTGCCAGGTCCGCTGGGCGAACCCGAGCGCGGAGATCACGTTGGTCTCGAAGACCTTGCGCGCGACACCGAGGTCCAGGTCGGCGATCGGACCGAAGACCGGATTGGTGCCCGCGTTGTTGATCAGGAAGTCGACCCGGCCGAAGGCCTCCATCGTCCGCTCGACCGCGACGGCCTGGTGGCCCTCGTCGTGGGCCTTGCCGGCGACCCCGATCACCCGGTCGGCGCCGAGCGCCTCGACGGCCTCCTTGAGGGCGTCCTCGTTGCGCCCGGTGATGCACACCCGGTCACCCCGGGCGACCAGCGCCTGCGCGATGCCGTAGCCGATGCCCCGGCTCGCTCCGGTGATCAGCGCGACCTTGCCGCTGTCCACCACGTTCGTGCTGTTGTCCGTCATGAGCCTGCGCCCTGCCTCTCGTCAGTTGAGCGGGCCGCCGGCCACGTACATGACCTGGCCGGAGACGAAGCCGGCGGCCTCGCCCGTGAAGAAGGCGATCGCGTTGGCGATGTCGTCCGGACGGCCGACGCGCTGGACGGGGATCTGGGTGGCCGCGGCGGCCTGGAAGTCCTCGAAGCCCATGCCCACGCGCGCGGCCGTCTGGGCGGTCATCTCCGTGACGATGAAGCCGGGGGCGACGGCGTTGGCGGTGACGCCGAACTTGCCGAGCTCGATGGCCAGGGTCTTGGTGAAGCCCTGCAGACCGGCCTTGGCCGCCGAGTAGTTGGCCTGGCCGCGGTTGCCCAGCGCCGAGCTGCTGGACAGGTTGACGATGCGGCCGAACTTGGCCTCGACCATGTACTTCTGACAGGCCTTCGACATCAGGAACGCACCGCGCAGGTGGACGTTCATGACGGTGTCCCAGTCGTTCTCGCTCATCTTGAAGAGCAGGTTGTCGCGCAGCACGCCCGCGTTGTTGACCAGGATGGTCGGGCCGCCCAGGGTGCTCGCGACGCGCTCGACGGCCGCCTCCACCTGCGCCGCGTCGGAGACGTCGCAGCCGACCGCCAGGGCCTTCCCCCCGGCGGCGGTGATCGTCTCGACGGTGTCCTTGCAGGCCGCCTCGTCGAGATCGAGTACGGCGACCGCCCGGCCCTCGGCGGCCAGGCGTACGGCGGTGGCCGCGCCGATGCCCCGGGCCGCCCCGGTCACGATCGCGACGCGCTGCTCGGTGGTGGACATGGTGGATCTCCTCGCCCTCGGAATCCTCAACAGCGGCTCCTCGTGGGTGAGCAACCGCTTAGTAGCTTCAGCTGAGGAGACGCTAGGAGCCCTGGCACCCGGTGTCAACGGCACCGGGCCCCAGGGCTCTCCAGGTCGTGGCGGCCACCGTACGGATCTTCGTACCGTTCGGCCGGATCAGCGGACCAGCAGGTCGAGCAGCCGTTCCACCTCGGCCTCCGGGTCGGCGGTGAGGCCGGTGTGCACCGGCCCGGGCTGCACGACCGTGCTGCGCGGGGCGATCAGCCAGCGGAACCGGCGTCCCGCGTCGTCGCCGGCCGCCTGGCCGGCCCACTCGCCGCCGGTGCACACGCCCGCGACCCCGTGCAGGGCGGCGCGCACGCCGGCCACGTCGGCCCCGGGGTCCAGGGCGAGGAGCTTGGCCTCGTCCAGATGGGTGCGCGCGGCCACGTACGAGCGCGCCCGGCAGTAGACGATCACACCGGCGTTGAAGCACTCACCGCGCTCCATCCGGGGCACCACGCGCACCAGCGCGTACTCGAACACGTCCCGCTTGGTCACTCGCCGTCGCTCTTCTTCTTGGTCTTGTGGGGCCATTCGGACAGGTGGTCGGTCAGCCACCCGGGGGGCTTCGACGGCGCCTTCACCTCGGCCTCCATCGAGATCCTCTCGTGGATCGTGGCCGCGCGCGGCAGCAGCACCTCCACGTAGGCGCGGCGCACCGCGTCGGTGGAGTCGAAGCCGGGCTCGTCGACCAGCCACTCGTCGGGCACGTCCGCGACGACCTCGTCGAGCAGCTCCCGGGTCACCAGGGGCGCGAGGGCGGCGGCCGCCGCCGCGATGTCCGGGCCGACCGGGGCCAGGACGTGGTCGGAGGCGTTGTACGGCTTGGCCGCGGCGCTCGCGGCGGTGGGCCAGTTGTGGTGCCAGATCATGGTGGCGCCGTGGTCGATCAGCCACAGGTCACCGTGCCAGACCAGCATGTTCGGGTTGCGCCAGGACCGGTCGACGTTGTTGATCAGCGCGTCGAACCAGACCACGCGCCCCGCCTCGGCCGGGTCCACCTGGTACGCGAGCGGGTCGAAGCCGATCGACCCGGGCAGGTAGTCCATCCCGAGGTTGAGTCCGCCGCTGGCCTTCAGCAGCTCCTGGACCTCCTGGTCGGGCTCGCCGAGCCCGATGACGGGGTCGAGCTGCATCTGCACCAGCCGCGGGACCCGCAGGCCGAGGCGCTGCGCCAGGCGCCCGCAGACGACTTCGGCGACCAGGGTCTTGCGGCCCTGGCCGGCTCCGGTGAATTTCATGACGTAGGTACCGAGGTCGTCGGCTTCGACGATCCCCGGGAGCGAGCCGCCCTCACGCAGGGGCGTGACGTAACGGGTCGCGATCACTTCGGACAGCATCCGCCCAGGTTACGGGGGTCAGCGCGCGGGAGCCCACTGCGCGAGCACGGCTTCGGCCGTGGTGACGGTCGCGACGAGTGCCAGGGAGTTGTGGATCACCTCGGCGGTGTAGGCGGCGGGCACCCCCGCGATGGCGTCGGACGGCACCACGACCCGGTAGCCGAGGTTCACGGCGTCGAAGACGGTGTTCGGGATCGCGATGTTCGACGACACCCCGGCGACCACGAGGGTGCGGATGCCGAGGTTGCGCAGGAGGGCGTCGACGTCGGTGCCGGAGATCGGGGAGAGGCCGTGCAGCCGGCGGACCACCAGATCGTTTCCGGCCACCTCGATGGGGGCCGCGACCTGCACCGCCCGGGTCCCGGTCAGCTGCCGCACGGGCAGCTTCGCGGCGGCCCGGAACAGCCGCGCGTTGGCGTTGGCCGCGAGCCCGTCGGGGCGCCGTTCGGCGACCGCGTGCAGCACCTGTACGCCGGCTGCGTGGGCGGCGTCGACCAGCGCGGCCACCCGCCCGAGCATCCCGGAGTCCCTGGCCTCCTTGGCGAGTTCGGGCAGTGCGCTCTCCTCTCCGACGACGCCGTTCTGGCACTCGACGGTGAGCAGTGCGGTGGTGGCGGGATCGAGATCCGGCTGCGGCATGGCTCCCCCTGGCGTGACGGCCGTCGATCCCGCATGATTCCTGACACTCAGTCAGATGTGAAGGGGTGTGGGACGGATGGACGGATCACAGCGGCGGGGCCGCCGCATCATGATGACCGACGCGGAAGTGGACGCCTTCCTGCGCGAGCAGCGCACCTGCCGGGTGGCGACCGTCTCCCCGGACGGCCGTCCGCACGTGGGCGCCCTGTGGTTCGCCTGGGACGGCGCCTCGCTGTGGCTGTATTCGATCACGCGCAGCCGGCGCTGGTCGGACCTGCGGGCGGACCCGCGGATCTCCGTGGTCGTGGATGCGGGCGAGGCCTATGACGAACTGCGCGGGGTCGAGCTCTCCGGCAGCGCCGCCTTCGTGGGCGAGGCCCCGCGTACGGGCGTGCCCTGTCCGGAGCTGGCCGAGGCGGAACGACTGTTTCCGGCCAAGAACTTCGGCATAGAGGAGATGCCGCACGACGGCCGCCACGCGTGGATCCGCCTCACACCGGATTCGGTCGTCTCCTGGGACTTCCGCAAACTCTGACGCGCCCACGCGCCGGGCACCCTCGGCGTCACGACACCCGGGCGCCCTCGGCGTGACGACGCCCCGGAACCGCGGCGCCACGGGCGCGACGCTACGGGCGGGACGCTACGGGCGGGACCCTTGGGCACAGCGGCGCTACAGGACCGCGGCGGCGGCCTCCCGGAGCGCGTCGACGGCGGCCCGGATCGAGGGCCGCCGGTCGGCGTCCGCCCGCCACACCACGTACACGTGACGCCGGACGGAGTCGCTGACGGGCAGCAGCCGGACCCCGTCCGGCACCGGACCGCGGCCGAGCCGGGGTGCCACGCACACACCGAGTCCGGCCTCCACGAAGGCCAGCTGGGTGTGGTGCTCCTCGGCGATGTGCGCGATGCGCGGCTCGACGCCGGTGCCGCGCAGGGTGTACACGAGCCACTCGTGACAGAACTGGCCCTCGTTCCAGGAGATCCAGTCGTCGTCGGCGAACTCGGCGAGGGTGACCCGGTCGCGGCCGGCCATCCGGTGGCCGGCCGGAACGGCGATGTCACAGGAGTCGTCGAGCAGGTGCGTCCGCGTGAGCTCGGCGGGCACCGGCATCCGCTTGTTGTGCCAGTCGATGGCCAGGGCCAGGTCGAGGTCGCCGCGGACGACCGCCGCCATGCTGTCCTCGGGCTCCCGCTCCCGTACCAGGGGCCGCAGTTCGGGGTGTCCGGCGCGCAGGGCGGTCAGCGCCTGGGGCAGCAGCCCGCGCATGGCGGTCGGGAAGGCGCCGATCCGCAGCTCGCCGACGGCGCAGCCCCGCTGGGCCTCCACATCGGCCTGGGCGAGCTCCACCTGGGAGATGATCCGGGCAGCGTGGTCGGCGAGGAGCCGCCCGGCGTCGGTGAGCCGGACCCCGCGGCCGTTCTTGGCCAGCAGCGGCTGGCCTACCTCCCGCTCCAGCTTGGCCATCTGCTGGGAGACGGCGGAGGTGGTGACGTGCAGCCCGTCGGCCGCGCCGCTGACCGAGCCGTGGCGGGCGAGGGCATCGAGGGTGCGCAGGCGCTCCAGGTTCAACATGTAAGCGATGCTACGCCGTCACAGCCAAGAAATCTCGCTTGTCCTACGTAGTTGAGCGGAGCAGAGTACACCTCATGAGCGCACCCACCACCCCTCGCCCCACACTCTCCCCGCCGGCCGCCCCCGCCCGCACCGCCTCCGCCCGGGTGGACTGGCGCATCCGCTTCGCGATCCTCTCGGTGGTCTGGGGCTTCAGCTTCCTGCTGATCAAGGTGGGCACGCAGGCGTACGCCCCCTTCCAGGTCGCCCTCGGCCGGGTGCTGTTCGGCGCGCTCGCGCTGCTGACCGTGCTCCTGGTCCGCCGCGAGCCGCTCCCCCGGGGCCGCCGTACCTGGGCCCACCTGGCCGTGGCGGCGCTGCTGCTCAACACCGCCCCCTTCTCGCTGTTCTCGTACGCCGAGCTCAGCATCCCGTCGAGCCTGGCCGGGATCTGCAACGCCACCTCGCCGCTGTGGGGCATGGCGCTGTCGATGGTGGCCCTGTCCGAGGACCGCCCGACGCGGCGCCGTTTCGCCGGCCTGGGCCTGGGGTTCCTCGGCGTCCTGACGGTCCTGGGCGCCTGGCAGGGCTTCTCGGGGATCGACGCGAAGGGCACCGCGCTCGCCCTGCTCGCCTCGCTCTGCTACCCGATCGGCTGGATCTACGTCCGGCGCACGCTGGCCTCGGTACCGAGCTCGCCGGTGGCGCTGACCGGCGCCCAGCTGATGCTCTCCACGCTGCAACTGCTGGCGGTCAGTGCCGCGTTCACCTCGGCCCCCGCCTCGTTCCCGCTGTGGCCGACCCTGTCGGTGATCGCACTGGGCGCCCTCGGCACGGGGATGGCCCTCCAGATGCAGTACGGACTGGTGACGGAGGTCGGTCCGACCACGGCCCAGATGGTCACGTATTTCATCCCGGTCATCGCCACCACGGCGGGCGTCGCCCTCCTGGGCGAACAGCTCCACTGGAACACCCCGGTGGGCGCGGCGATCGTCCTGGCCGGAGCGGCCCTGACCCAGACCCGCCGCCGCTAGGGAGTGTCGTCAAAGTAGCGTCGGCCGCCCGAAGGGCGGCGCCGGCCAGACGGGACTTTGACGACACGACCTGGGTCGGCGCGACGCGCCCGCCTAACCGCAGTCGCCGAGGATCGGCCCCGAACCGTCGGGCGTGTGGGTGGTCCACAGCATGAACAGCTCCAGCAGGATCGCCACGACGTTCAGCAAGGCAACGGTGAACGCCAGGAGTCCCGGCCAGGTGTCCCAGATCCGGACCCCGCAGCGCCGCCGGATCCACCGGGCGAGCAGCAGGCAGACGACCATGGCCGACAGCCCGAGGACCGGTCCCGCCCACGCGAAGACGTACTCCACCTTCGGGAAGGGCATGAGCCGGCAGGCCGCCTGCTGCCGGTGTACCCAGGCCATGTCGATGTCCTCCACGTGCAGGGAGGAGAGCACGCCGAGCACAGCCACGGCGGGAACGAGCAGTGCCGTGATCACCATGCCGGGTGTGACCGTGTGGCCGTGCGGGGCGGCAGGCGAGGCGGCGGCGGAAGAAATATCCATCAGTACCAATTCGGGTGCGTTCGGACGATGTGGACGAAGGCTCAGCAACCGTCACCGAGGTTGATCCCCGCCGCGGCGGCCGAGTAGACGGCGTACAGCTGGATCAGTTCCATCGGGACCGCCAGGACGCTGAACCACACGGTGGTACCGGCGAGGAGGCCGGGCCAGCCCTCCCCGAGCCGGAGGCCGTACCGCCGCCGGAGCCGCCGCGCGAGCAGCACGCACACCGCCACCGCCGCCAGGCCGAAGCCCAGACCGGCCCAGCCGGCGGCGTACTCGGCCACCGGGAAGGGCAGGTGACGGCAGGCTTCACGTTGCCGGTCGGCCCACCCGTACTCGATGTCCTGAGTGTGCAGGGAAGTGGCCACACCGGCCACGACCATGAGCGGCACCAGCAGTGCCGACGTCACGATGCCCGGCGTGGCGACACGCGGGCGCGCCGAGCTGTCGCTTGCCGCCGGGGCTGGCGATGCGGTGGCCATCAGTACCAATTCGGGTGCGGTCGGACGATGTGGATGCGCTGCTCGCCGTGGTTCCTGGTGGCGACGTGTTCCCTGCTGTCCAGGCTCACGTTCTCGAACGAGCTGGTGTGCTGGGTCAGTTTGATGTCACCGTCGGGGGTCACCGAGGTGACCACGGCAGCGTGGTAGATCTCGCCCTGGGGTTCGGCCGGGTCGGGAGCGACCTGCTCATAGAAGATCACGTCGCCGGGGCGCGCATCCGCTCGCCTGACCTCCTCACCGCCGTTGTGCAGGAGGAAGCCGTGCAGGTCTTTGGCCAGACCCCACGAGCGAGAGTGGTAGACCCGGCGGTCGATCCTGTCCACCCCCACACCGCTCTCCCGCCCCCAGGTGTTGTCCCCGCCGGGGCCCAGCCAGAAGTCGAACTTCTTCTGCATCCCGCCAGCCTCCAGGGCCGACGATGTGAAATTGGCGCAGTTGTTCTTGAAATCGAGATCGTCCTTCTTGTCCCAGTGGTCGAGGGCGTACCGCACCATCTCGACCCGGTCGATCTTGCCGTCGGGGCCGCGGAGTTCACGGCCGACCTCGGGGGGCAGGCCCTTGAGGTCGGCGAGGGTCACGGGGTCGGCCCGCATGAGGTCCTTCTGCTGCTGCGGGGTCAGGCCGTCCCACCAGGCGCGCTGGAGGTGCGGGTCCTTCCCGACCGGGATGTCCGCCCGGAGCATCTCGAATTCGACGTGGGACGCCTCGACCAGGATCTCGTTGTGCGCCTGCGAGGTGTCGGCGACGTTGACGGTCTTCGCCAGTTTGTCCAGCTCCGCGGAGGCCTTCCCGTCCGCCTGGGCGGCCTCACGCAGGGCTTCGTCTATCAGCGCGTTGACCGTCGCGATGTCGCCCAGTTCCTTGGTGTAGGCGTCGCGCACGTTCTGCGGCACGTTCGGGCCGACGGGCGCGGCACCCGTGTACGCGCCCACCGCGCGGCCGTCCTGGATGCTCAGCCCGTACTCGCGCGCCAGCTCGGCCGCGTGGAAGAGCGTGCGCTGGGCGAAGCCCATGGAATGGGCCAGGGCGTCGAGGACCATGGCCACGCCCTTCATGATGTCGCCGCCGGATTCGAGGCGGTCGGCGAGGTCCTCCAGGCGTTTGCCGGCCTGCTTGCCGGTGGCGTCCGCCCAGTGGTCGTCGAGCGGCTTCTTGCCCTGCGCGCGAATGTCCTCGCATGCGGACGAGGAGCGCCGGGCGAGGTCGACCCAGTCGTCCGCGGCCTTCTGCCACTGGTCCACGCGGCAGTCGTACAGGTCCTGGTAGGCGACCACGGGTCAGTTCCTCCCGAAGTCGGTGAGGCCGTGCTGAAGCCGGTTGAAGGCGTCCTCCGCCTGGGCGTCCGTGGTGTCGTAGGCGTTGGCCGTGGTGTGGAGGTTGTCGGCCATGGTGTTCATCTGCTTCCCCAGGTCGACCATGTGGTCCTCCCATGCGGTCGCACACCGCTTCAACGCTCCGGCGGAGGCCCAGCCGTGGTGCCCGTCGGCTGCCGTGTCGCTCGAATCCAGGGACTTGCGGAGGTTCTCCAGCGCCTTCTCGGCCGCCGCACCGGCGCCCCCCGCGCCTTGCCGCACGTAATACGTCTTGATGTCGATGTCCACGCAGTCCCCCATGAGTTGTTCCCGAACAGCCTAACTTCGCTCATACGTGCGTTTTCGTCAGCAACACGGCGAGCCCGCCGAGTTCTGCATGCACCTCGGCGGCGTTCCACGGCGTCCGGGCCGGGCGTCGCGTCAGTCGAAGCGGCCGCTCGTGGCGGGCCGCACCGCTGCGGCCACCGCCGCCGCGAGTCCCGGCACCTCGGCCCCTTCCAGGCCCGACACGGTGATCCGCACACCCTGCCCCGAATCCACCCGGAACCAGCCGCCCGGGGCCACCGCCCAGCCCGCGGACAGGAGCCTCGTCACCGCGCCCGTCTCGTCGGCGACCGGCACCCACACGTTCATCCCGCTGCGGCCGTGCGCCGCCACCCCCCGCTCCCGCAGTGCCGCGACCAGGCCGTCCCGCCGCTCCCCGTAGGAGCGTGCGACCGCCGCACGGTCCACCGCGCCGGAGCTCCACAGCTCGACCGCCGCGTACTGGAGCAGCCGGCTCACCCATCCCGGGCCCAGCCGCTGCCGCCCGCGCACCCGGTCCAGGGTCACGGGGTCGCCGGTCAGCACCGCGAGCCGCAGGTCCGGCCCGTACGCCTTGGCGGTGGACCGCACCAGCGCCCAGTGCCGGGTCACCCCGCCGAGCGGGTGCAGTGGCAGGTCCACGATGCCGTGCCCGTGGTCGTCGTCGACCACCAGCACCTCCGGGTACCGGGCCAGGACATCGCGCAGCTGCGCCGCCCGGTCGCCGCTCACGGCCGCCCCGGTCGGGTTCTGCGCCCGGGAGGTCACCAGCAGGGCCCGCGCGCCCTCCGCGAGCACCCGCTCCACCGCCGTGGCGACCGGGCCGTCGTCGTCCACCGCCACCGGCACCACCCGCAGCCCCAGCGCCGCGGCGAGGTCCAGCACGCTCCCCCACCCCGGGTCCTCGACCGCCACCGCGTCCCCCGGCCGCAGGTGGGCCACCAGGACGCGCTCGATCCCGTCGAGCGCACCCGAGGTCACCCCCACCGGCCCGGCGGGGACCCCGTCCGCATCGAGGTCGGCCCGGGCCAGCCGCTCCAGCTCCGGCACCACCGGATCGTCCCCGTACAGCGTCGGAGCCTGCGCGTACCGCCGGGCGGCCTGCGCCAGGGCCCCGTCCAGCGCGGGCAGCAGCCGGACGTCCGGGTTCCCCGACGCGGCGTCACGCGTCCCGGGCGGCACCGCCATCCGCAGTTCGTCGCGCGGCGCGCTCGCGGGCCGACCGCGCACCCGGCTGCCGCGCCGCCCGTCCGTCTCGATGACCCCGCGCTCGCGCAGCGTCCGGTACGCGGCGGCCACGGTGTTCGGGTTCACCCCGAGCACGCCCGCGAGCTCGCGCATCGGGGGCAGCGGCGCTCCCGGTGCGAGTGCGCCCGATCCGACGCCCGCCTCGACACTCGCCGCGATGTCCGATGCGCGACGTCCTGTGATCCGGTATTCTCCTAGCACAAACAACATTATGCACTAGTACAACGGAGCACGCACTATGACCGCCACCACCGACACGCAAGAGATGCCCGGAGCGAACGTGCCGGGCGGCGGCTACGAGCCCACGGACCGCACCGTCCCCAGCCGCTCCCGCGAGCGGGCGCGCTACGACCGCGAGACGGTCCACTCGATACTCGACCAGGCCTACGTCTGCCACCTCGGCTTCGTCCGCGACGGCGCCCCGGTGGTCCTGCCGACCCTCTACGGACGGGTCGGTGAGACGCTGTACGTCCACGGCTCGACGGGATCGCGCCCGCTGCTCGCCGCCGGCCAGGCGGACCCGGGGCTGCCCGTCTGCCTGACGGTGACGCACGTGGACGGCCTGGTGCTGGCCCGGTCGGCCTTCCACCACTCGATCAACTACCGCTCCGTGATCGTGCACGGCACCGCTTACGAGGTGACCGACGAGGACGAGCGCCGGATGGCCCTCGACGCCCTCGTCGACCACGTGGTCCCGGGCCGCTCGGCGGACTCCCGGCCCGCCAACGCCAAGGAGCTCGCCGCCACCGCGGTGATCCGGCTGGACCTGAACGAGGTGTCGGCGAAGCTCCGTACGGGCGGCCCCCACGACGAGCCGGAAGACATGGGCCTGCCCTACTGGTCGGGCGTGGTCCCGGTCGCGCCGGTGCACGGGGCCCCGGTCCCGGCCGACGACCTGGCCCCCGGGATCGCCGTTCCGGACTACCTCACCGCACTCTGAGTGGATGTTCTGTGCGCTGAAGTCTGGTTTGACACCATCTTCTACCAGCCCGAGAAGTAGCATTCTGGGTCATCCATCCCAGTTCGATACCTGG
>NZ_JBIVAL010000011.1:202385-334306 GCF_044745505.1 Streptomyces sp. NPDC086989 | reverse complement strand
CGTCCGCGTCGGGTACTCCTGTGCGCAGGTCAACGCGACGCCCCTCAGGGAAGGCGTCCCACAGCGGGTCACCGGTTCATTCCGTTAGGAGTTCTAAGTCGTCGCCTGCCGTCATGACCTGCTTGCGGTAGGCCCCCGGCGGCGATCCGAAGTGCCGTTTGAAGGCTTTGGCGAAGGCGAACTCCGACGTGTACCCGGTGTGCTGCGCGATCGTGCTCAGCGGGGCCGGCGACCGGTGCAGCAACCGCGCGGCGGTGGCCATCCGCCAGTTGGTCAGGTAGGTCAACGGCGGCTCGCCGACCACCGAGGCGAAGCGGCGGGCGAACGCCGCGCGGGACAGCCCGGCGCGGGTGCCCAGAGACTCCACGGTCCAGGGATGGCCGGGATCGTCGTGGATCGCCTTCAGGGCCGGGGCGACTGCCGGGTCGGTCAGCGCGGCCGCCCAACCCCGGGTCCGCTCCTTCGGCAGTTCGGCGTACCACGACCGGAGGATGTACAGCAGCAGCAGATCGATGAGCGCCGTGACGACCGCGTCCGAGCCCGGCTGCGGCGCGTGGAACTCGGCGCACAGCTGATCGACCGCCGAGCGCAGCACCGGGTGGCGGCCGGGAACCGCGGGGAGGTGGATGACCTCCGGCAGATCGCTGAACAGCGGATGCGGGCGATCGACGTCGATCGCGTACGCGCCGCACACCAGCACCGTGCGCGGACCTGGTCCGTCCACGGTGACCTGGCCGATCGGCGAGGAACGGTCCACGCGCTCCGGTACGAAGCCCACCGGATCGCGGTCCGGCGCGTCGCACAGGGTGTGTCCGCTGCCGCGCTGCAGGAACACGATGTCGCCGGGTCCGAGCGCGAGCGGTTCGCCGTGCGGTGGCAGCAGGTGGCAGTGCCCTTCCACGACCACGTGGAATCCGGCTCCTGAGATGGGTTGGAACTTCAGGGCCCACGGGGCGTGCGCGTCAGTGCGAGTCACCATCGGGCGTCCCGTCCGCAGGACTTCGAGGGTGTCGCTCAGGATGTCCATAGCGCCACTCTAATGCCTGCATGGCGAGACGATATGACAGTAGATCAAGATTTTGAGCCATTCATCGTCTCGATGCGGAGCCGTACGTTCTTTCCATGGCAGTTGCCGAACCCGGCACTGCACCGACGAAGGAATGGATCCCATGTCTCTGGCCGGCAAGAAGATCGTGATCATCGGTGGAACCTCCGGCATCGGCTTCGCGGTAGCCGAACAGGCCGCGGCGGCCGGCGCGGACGTCGTGGTCGCCTCCAGCAATCAGGACCGCGTGGACGCCGCGACGAAGCGGTTGGGCGGGGCGGCCGAAGGCCGCCGCCTGGACGTCGCCGACGGCGACGCCATCGCCGCGTTCTTCGAGCAAATCGGGGAGTTCGACCACCTCGTCTACACCGCGGGCGAATCTCTGCTGATCAATCCGGTCGTCGACACCACCCCGCAGGAGGCCAGGGCCGTCTTCGAGCGCCGGTTCTGGGGCGCGTTCCTCTCCGCCAAGTACGCTGCACCGCGACTGCGCGACGGCGGCTCGATCACTTTCAGCTCCGGCGTCCTCGCGATCCGCCCGCTGTCCGGAACCGCGCTCACGGCAGGCATCACCGGCGGCATCGAGGCCCTGTCCCGGGCACTCGCCGTCGAACTCGCCCCTCTGCGCGTCAACGTGATCCAGCCCGGTGTGATCCGCACCGAGCTGTGGGACGGGAGCGTCCCGGACCCGGAGGCTTTCCTCCAGGGCATCGGGTCCGGGCTGCTCACGCGGCGTGTCGGCACTGCCGGGGAAGCCGCGGCGGCCTACCTCTTCGTCTTGGCCAACGCCTACGTCACCGGCACCACGCTCGCGGTAGACGGGGGCGCGGCACTGGTGTGACGTGGGCGCCACGCCGCTGGCGATCATGGAACGGACGCCAGGCGGCCGGCCCGTCGGTGAGGGGCGGCCGTCACTCCGTGATCGTGGGCGGCTCGGACATGAAGGGGCGCAGTTCGATCCACTCGCGGATGGGCCGGCCGGCCGCGCCGGGGGCCGCCGACAGCTCGGCCGCGAGCTCCAGGGCCCGCTCGTAGGTGTCCACGTCGATCACCATCCAGCCGGCGATCAGGTCCTTGGTCTCGGCGAACGGGCCGTCGGTGACGGGCGGGCGCCCCTCGCCGTCGTACCGGACGAAGGTGCCTTCCGGAGCGAGTGCCTGGGCGTCGACGAACTCGCCGGTCTGCTCCAGCTTCGCGGCGAATTCGCGCATGTACTGGATGTGCGCCGATACCTCCTGCGGGGTCCAGCGGTCCATGGGGACGTCGTTGCTCGGGGCCGGGGCGCCGCGGTAGTGCTTCAGCAGCAGGTACTTGGCCATGGCAGGTCTCCTCGATCCGGTCCGACGCGCCCATTCTGGCCGCGCTCACCCCTGGGACGGAGCCGACTCACGATCCTCGACATCCCCGCCCGAGATTCTTTTCCGGGACGGGCGGGCCCCCGGGATCCTCGGCGAGCAGCGGGCGCAGAGCGCCGAGGACCGCGCCGACGCAGACGTCGCGCAGCTGGGTGCGGGTGCAGGTTTCGTGGGCGAGCCAGTCGACGCAGAGGACCTGGACGAAGACCAGCCAGCTCTTCAGGACGCCGGACACGGCTTCCCGGGCGCCGCTCTCGTCCGCGAGGGGGAGTACGGCGAGCAGGCGCGTGCGGAGCGCGTCCAGCTCGTTCGTCATGATCGTCTGGATGACGGGATCACCCGCGAGGACCCGGTTCGCCGCGAGGACGGCGTGGCGGTTCGCCACGAAGTAGTCGAGGTGGACCTCGATGCCCTGGACGAGCTGCTCCACCAGGGAGTCGGCCGGGTCGAGCCGCGTCTCGGCGAGCAGTCGGTCCGCGGCCTGCTGGTACACGGCCGCGAAGAGGGCGTGCTTGCTGGAGAAGTGACGGTAGAGCAGGGCTCGGGAGACGCCGGCCTCTTCGGCGACCTCCTCCATCAGAACGTCGTCGTACGGGCGGGCGGCGAAGAGCCGGGCTCCGACGGCGAGGAGCTGGGCGCGGCGGCCGGCAGGGCTCAGTCGTTGGCGGGGAGACACCGACGAAGGCTACTTGACATGTGTCTACTGGCGCATCGACTCTAGTAGACACATGTCAACCAAGCTCCACCGGGACGGCTCGGAGGGATCATGGCAAGGACCCTGCGCACACTCACTCGGTTGATGGGCTGGTCCAGCGTGGCGATCGGCCTGTACCACGTGCTGCTCGGCAACGCGGCGATCCCCGGGGCCGGTTCCGCCGGCACGACGGTCGACAGCTGGGGCCGGTTCATGGGGGCCGTCTTCGTCGGCTACGGGCTGGCGTGGCTGTGGGCCGCGCGACAGCGGCCGGTCCCGGCCCAGGCCGTGCGGTGGCTGGCCGGCGTCTTCCTGCTGGGAGGCGCGGGCCGAATCCTCTCCCTCGCCGTGCACGGCCGGCCGCACTGGTTCCAGCTCGTGCTGGCGGCGATCGAACTCGGCCTGCCCCCGGTCTTCTTCTGGCTGGCCGACACGGACGAGCGGGCGGCCATCGGGCCGGCCACCGGGCCGGCCATCCCGGGGGAAGGGGCTTACAGGGCGAGTTCGAGGTAGGCGGCGCGCTTGGTCTCGCGCGCCGCGAGGGCCTCGCGCCATATGGCGAGGGCGAAGGGCGGGATCATGCTGGGAGGGATGTCTTCGGGCAGGCAGAAACGGATCTCGCCGATCTCCGACTCCTGGAGCGTGATGGCCCGCTGCTGCTCCGGGCTCAGCTGGGGGCCGTCGAAGACGTGGAAGACGTGCGAGCCCTCCGCCCTGGTCACCCAGGCGGTGACCAGGAGGTCCCCGATCTCCAGGTCCAGGCCGATTTCCTCGCGCACCTCACGACGCGCGGCCGCGCTGGGGAGTTCGCCCTCCTCGAGGTGACCGCCGGGCAGGTTCCACCGCTCCTTGTAGACCGGGTTGACGATGAGCACCCTGCCCCGCTCGTCCCTGACGATGACGGCGGCGGATGCAGTGGCCTTCGCGCGGCCGACGGACGTGGTCATGGATGGCTCCTGTCGTGAACACCTGACTCGACGGTGTGTGTATCAGGAATGTACTGGGGGCGGCCGGGCGGAACGGTTCGCACGACCGGGCGCTCCTGACGGTCGTCATCCCGGCACCCCCGACCGACAACCGAGGGGGCAACGATGCGCGTTCACCAGCTGACCTCGCGGCCCTGGCCCTTGCCGCGGGGCTCTCGCTCACGGCCTGCCAGAGCGGCGACGACGGCCGCACGGGCGCGCGGGCACAGGCGCGGGCGCGGGCACAGGCGCGGGCGCGGGCGCGGGCGCGGGCACAGGCGCGGGCGCGGGCGCGGGCGCGGGCCGCGGCTGCCGGTACCGGCCCGGCCCCGAGCGGCAGGGACGACACCGTCTCCCCGGTGAAGGTCGGCCCGATCGGCAACACCGGCCAGGGCTGTGATGTCGAACAGCCGTGACCGGCTCCGTCCCCCGGGGTGAAGGCGTCCACCACAATGGGACGCACGAGCGAGGAGGGACACGATGGCCACGTACCCGCTGCCGGGGCACCACCGCGGAGACCCGGACGCCGCCGAGGGCGTCACCGGCACGCAGTGCCCCCACCAATGAACGAGGCCCTGCTGCGCAGCCTCACCCCGAGCGTGCTCGCCCTCCTCGTCCGCCGCGGAGCCGACTTCGCGGCGGCCGAGGACGCCGTCCAGGACGCCCTCGTCGAGGCGGTCCGCGTCTGGCCCGCCGACCCGCCGCGCGACGCGAAGGGCTGGCTGGTCACCGTCGCCTGGCGCAAGTTCCTCGACCAGGCCCGTGCGGACACCGCACGCCGCCGGCGGGAGGACCTGGTCGACGAGGAGCCGGTGCCCGGGCCCGCGCCCGCGGTGGACGACACGCTCCAGCTCTACTTCCTGTGCGCCCACCCGTCGCTGACGCCGTCGTCCGCGGTCGCGCTCACGCTGCGCGCCGTCGGCGGGCTCACCACCCGCCAGATCGCCCAGGCCTACCTGGTGCCCGAGGCGACCATGGCGCAGCGCATCAGCCGGGCCAAACGCACGCTCTCCGGGGTGCGGTTCGAGCAGCCCGGCGACGTCGTCACCGTGCTGCGCGTCCTCTACCTGGTCTTCAACGAGGGGTACTCCGGCGACGTCGACCTCGCCGCCGAGGCCATCCGGCTCACCCGGCAGCTCGCGGCCCGGGTCGACCACCCCGAGGTGGCGGGGCTGCTCGCCCTCATGCTGCTCCATCACGCCCGGCGCGCCACCCGGACCGCGCCCGACGGCAGCCTCGTACCGCTCGCCGGGCAGGACCGCAGCCGGTGGGACACCGTGTCGATCGCCGAGGGCGTCCGGATCCTGCAGGCGGCCCTCGCGCGTGACCGGCTGGGCGAGTTCCAGGCGCAGGCCGCCGTCGCGGCCCTGCACGCCGACGCACCCACCGCCGAGGAGACCGACTGGGTGCAGATCGTCGAGTGGTACGACGAGTTGTTGCGCCTGACCGACAACCCCGTCGTACGGCTCAACCGCGCGGTGGCCGTCGGCGAGGCCGAGGGACCGCGCGCCGGCCTTACGGCTCTCGCGGCGCTGGACGCCTCGCTTCCCCGTCACACCGCGGTGGCGGCGTACCTCCACGAGCGCGACGGCGACCTGGCGACGGCGGCCCGGCTGTACGCCGAGGCGGCCCACAAGGCGCCCAACCTCGCCGAGCGCGACCACCTGACACGCCAGGCGGCCCGGCTCAACGCCCGCCTGCGCACCTGATCGGCTCACGGTGGAGACGGCGCCGGGACGGCACGGCCTGCGCGCTGCGGCTCCTCGTCGCCGTAGTCCTCGTAGCCGTAGTCGTCGTAGTCGTCGTAGTCGTAGTCGTAGTCGTAGTCGTCGTGGACCGCCGAAGGCGGGTCAGCGTCGCAGGTAGGCGAGGACGGCCAGGACGCGGCGGTTGTCCTCCGTCGAGGGGGCGATGCCGAGCTTGGCGAAGATGCTCGCGGTGTGTTTGGCGACGGCGCTCTCGCTGAAGTGGAGGGTGCCCGCGATGGCGGCGTTCGAGCGGCCCTCCGCCATCAGCTCCAGGACGTCGCGTTCGCGCGGGGTGAGGGCGGATATGGTGCCGCGGGCGTCGCCGCGCGACAGCAGCCGGCCGATCACCTGCGGGTCCAGGACCGTCCCGCCGGCGGCGACGCGGCGTACGGCGTCGATGAACTGGCCGGTGTCGGTGACCCGGTCCTTGAGCAGGTAGCCCACGCCGCCGTCCTCGCTCGCCAGGAGCTCGTTCGCGTAGAGCTGGTCCACGTACTGGGACAGCACCAGGACCGGCAGGCCGGGGTGGTGGCGGCGGGCTTCGAGGGCGGCCTGGAGGCCCTCGTCGGTGAAGCCCGGCGGCAGGCGTACGTCGACGACCGCGACGTCCGGCCGGTGCTCCAGCAGGGCGCGCAGGAGGGAGGGGCCGTTGTCCACGGCGGCGACGACGTCGAAGCCGTGCTCGGTGAGCGTGCGGACCAGGCCGTCCCTCAGCAGGAAGAGGTCTTCGGCAAGGACGACGCGCACGGGATCTCCAGGGCAACTGTGGTCGGACCGCCCTGCGGGCTGTGCAGGACGAGGCTCCCGTCGAAGGTAGCCAACCGTCTCCGGATGCCGAGCAGTCCGGTCCCCCGAGCGGGGTCCGCCCCGCCGCGCCCGTCGTCGGTGACGGTGACGCGCAGCCGCGGGCGGCCGTCGGAGGGGGCGGGGGAAGGGGAGGCGGAGGGGACGTGGGAGGGGGCGCGGGAGGGGGAGCCGGAGGGGGCCCCGGCAGGCGGCCCGTCGTGTACGAGGACGATCTCGACGCGGCCCGCGCCGGAGTGCTTGGCCGCGTTGGCCAGCAGCTCGTTGACGGCGAAGTACGCGGCCGACTCCACCGCGGCCGGCAGCCGCCCGGCCAGCCGGGCCTCGACGCTCACGTCGAGGAAGCTGTCGAGGGCCAGCGAGCGCACGGCGTCGCCGAGTCCGCGGTCCGTGAGGACCGGCGGCTGGATGCCGCGTACCAGGTCGCGCAGGTCCTGCAGGGCCCGCGCGGACAGGTCGCGCACCTCCAGCAGTGCCGCCCGGGCGGCTGCCGGATCGTCCTGGAGCAGCCGCGTCGCGCTGTCGAGGCGCATCCCCAGGGCGACGAGCCGGGCCTGCGCCCCGTCGTGCAGGTCCCGTTCTATGCGCTGGAGTTCGGCCGCCCGGCCGTCCAGGGCGTCGGCCCGGGTCTGCGTCAACCGCTCGATGCGGCGGTGGAGTTCGGTGCTGCGCGGTGGGGCGAGGAGCTGCCGGCCCCAGCGGGCGTGCAGGCGCAGCACGGGCGGGGCGAGCAGCGCGCCCGCGGCCATGAAGGCGACGCCCAGCACCAGCGCCGCGACCATCAGGGCGGTGCTGTGCACGGGGACGAAGGCGTACCAGTTGCCGTCGTCGAGCCGGCGCCACACGAAGGGCTGGACGAGCGCCCCGAACAGCCCGTACACGAACAGGGACGGGGGTGCGGCGACCAGCAGGCCGCCCACGACGGGCTCCAGCCACGCCCAGGTCAGGTCCCGCCAGAACCCGGCGTCGGCCAGGACGGCGCGGGCCCCTGCCGTACCGGAGCCCGGGAGCGGATCCGGCGGCCCGATCCGCACCCCGGACCACTGCGCCGCCCGACGGCGGGCGCGGTCGGCGCAGCGGCGCAGCGCGCCCGCGGCCGGCGGCAGCAGCCGGTGGCCGAGGCCGACCGGCAGCAACAGCAACGCGCCCACGACGCCGCACCCGACGACGCAGACCCACAGGCCCAGGAGCCCGGCGAGGTGGCAACGCCCGACGGCGGCCAGCCGCCGCGCGAGCGCCGTACGGGAGCGGGAGGGTATCGAACTCATGTCTCACGAAGCGTAGTCGGCGCTGGCGCGGACCTGGGCGCGGGCGCCTCCGCTGGGGCCTCTGCCCGGGCCTGCTTCGGGGTCGGTGTGTGGCGTCGGGCCGGTCGTACCAGGGTCACCAGGAGGCAGGACAGCCCGAAGCAGGCCATCGGGAGGACCGCCCCGGACTCCTCGTCCATGAACAGCAGCAGCCCGAGGTTGACCAGGGTGTGGAAGCCGCCGGCGAGCAGCAGCCGGTACCGGCCGCCCGTGCCGTCGAGGGCGAGACCCAGCACCACCGACATGGCCACGGTGGCGAGGAAGAAGCCCGCCGCGTAGGCGGGGGCCTGCGCGAAGACGGGTACGTGCCACGCGCCCCACACCACGCCCACCACGACCGACGAGGCCACCGCCCCCAGCCGGGTCCGCAGGAGCGGCTGGAGGAAGCAGCGCCAGCCGATCTCCTCACCGCACGCCCCCACCAGCTGTGCCACCGCGATCAGGGCGAAGGGGTGGTGCAGGGCTCCCTGAGGCGTGAACCCGACACCCCCGGTCGCCCACCCGTACCCGAGAACCGTGAGCGCGACGATCAGGACGGCCGAGCCGAGGACGGCCAGCACCCGGCGCAGCTCGCGCGCGCCGCCACCTCGCAGCAGCTCGCGGGTCCTGCGCCACCGGTGGAGGGCGACCGCGCCCACCCCCAGGGCCGGCCCGAACTGGGTCAGCTGCACCACCTCGGTGGGGACTCCGGTGCCCGGCTGCACCGCCCCCAGCACCCCCGCCGCCACGAAGGCGACCGCCGTGAAGAGCCCCGCCGCACCCCACGTCTCCGCCGCACCCCACGTCTCCGCCGCGCTCAACGTCCCCACCGCGCCCCGCGTCCCCGCGGCGCCCCGCGTCCCCGCCGCGCCCCGCGCGCCACCGTGCCCGGCTGCTTCCGCGCCGCCCACCGCTGCCATGTCCGACCCGCCCGTCTGCTCTGCTCGTGTTCCCTGCACGGACGACGATGCCGGGCACGGGGCCCGCGGCCACTGCACCTGGCCACCCGGCGGGGGTGTACCCACCTCCACCCCGCCCGGCCCCCACCCCGGCCCGCCCCACCACACTGCGATCCGGCACCCGGCCCGGCCCGTGGTCGCGGTCACCGGACGGGCGGGCGCGCCCTCCCGTGCAGCAGCACGGCGGCGAACAGCAGGGCGGCGCCCAGGACACAGCTCGCGACCATGAATCCCGCCGGGGCGGCCGTGGCGGTGACGATGCCCGCCTCGTCGGCCGCCTCGGCGTTGGCGGCCAGTACGACGGCTCCCGCGGTCGCCAGGCCGACGGCTCCGCCCAGTTGCCGCAGCGTCTGCCGCAGCACCGAGGCGTCGGCCCGCTTGTCCTCGGGGACCGCGCGCATCAGTTCGGCGCTCAGGGCGGGGACCGGCAGGCCCATCCCGAGGCCCGCGAGGACCATGCCGGGGACCTGCCAGACGTACTCGCGCGAAGGCAGGGCGAGCGTCCAGAGCGCCGCGCCGACCGTGGCGGTGGCCAGGCCGAGCAGCACGGGGACCCGGATCGAACCGGAGCGGTCCAGCAGGTGCCCGGAGCTGAAGGTGCCCACCGCCAGGGACGCGACCAGGGGGAGCAGGCAGAGGCCGGTGGCCAGCAGCGGGAGGTGCATGGCCTGCCTCAGGAACAGCGTGCCGTGCACCAGGACGATCAGCTGCGGGGCCTGCACCAGGAACGTGAGCGCCACCGCGACGGCGTACGGTCGGATGCCCAGCAGCCGCAGGTCGAGCAGCGGTTGCCGGGACCTCAGGACGAGCCGCACCGCCAGGGCCAGGGCCAGGACGCCCGTCGCCAGGGCGGTGATCGTCCTGAGGTCGGTGAAGCCCCACGCGCCACCGCACTGGTAGAGCCCGAGGACCAGCACACCCAGGGAGAAGATCACCACGAGTGGCTGGATCGCGGTGAGTGCGCCGCTCTCCGCTTCCTCTCCCCCGGTCAGCCGGGCGCGGGCGATCAGCCAGAGGACCGCCGCGGCGACGGGCACGTTGACGAGGAACACCGAGCGCCAGCCCATGAGTTGGGTGAGCACCGCCCCCACCACGGGGCCCATGACGAAGAAGACCTGGGCCAGACCTGCGTAGAGCGCGAGCGCCCTACCCCGTTCACGCTCCTCGTACACGTCCGTGATCACCGTGGTGGCCACGGGGAGCATCAGCGCGGCGCCCGCGCCCTGGACGGCCCGCATCACGAGCACGAACGGCGCGGCGGCATCTCCGGCCGGGGTGAGGCCGCAGACCCCCGAGGCGACGGCGAAGAGCACGGTCCCGAGCCGGAAGGTGCGCACGAGCCCGAACCGGCGGGCCGTCATGCCGCCGACGGGGGCGAAGGCGGACAGCGACAGCACGTAGACGAGCACCACGCCGTGCATCACGAACGTGGTCAGTCCCAGGCCCGCCGCCATCGGGTCGAGGGCGATCGCGACGACGGTCTGGTCCAGCATCACCATTCCTCCGGCACACGCCATGGAGGCGACGACGAAGCGTCTGCGGGGCGCGGGGACGCCCGTGGGGGCCGGGCGGTGTGGAGGCGAGGGTGGAGGCGACACGTGACTCCCAACGAACGGGGCGCCCGGCCGAAATGGCCTCACGCGGCGGGGCGCGCGGGCATCGTGGCGATCCGACGTGCGGCAGAATCCTTTTCCCTTTGGAGCGGGCATACGGGTGATCTTTGACGATCATCGCCTTGACCAGTCCCTATGATCCTCCGTTGTGACAGAGAGTCAGTACGCCCGGGTCGCCCAGAACTCGGCTGATGTGGTCATCCTCGGCGCCGGTCCGTCCGGACTGGTGCTGGGGAACCTCTTACTCAGGAGCGGGATCGACTGCGTCGTCCTGGAACGCGCCGACCGGGAGCACCTCCGCAACCGGGCGCGCGCCGGATTCCTCGCCGCCCACACGGCGCGCGTCCTCGCCCGCAACGGCCTGGACGAGGGCCTGCGCCGGCGCGGACAGGAACACGGCGTCTGCGAGTTCCGCACCGGCGACGGGCGCTTCCGCCTGGACTACCGTCGGCTGGGCCGCGGCGAGCCGCACACCGTCTACCCCCAGCATGAGCTGGTCGCCGACCTGCTCGGGCAGTACCTCGACGCCGGCGGGCTGATCCACTTCGGCACTGAGGCCACGGCCGTGCTCGACGCCGACGGCCCGAGACCTTCGGTGACGGTGCGTGAGCCGGACGGGCGTCCGGGACGGTGGGGGGCCCGCTACATCGCCGCCTGCGACGGCCGGCACGGCGCGGGCAGGCGCTCGCTCCCGCACGGCGCCGTCCGTCACCACCGCCACCACGGGGTGTCCTGGCTGGGTCTGCTCGCGCAGGCTCCGCCGAGCATGGACGCCGTCGGGTACGCGCTCCACCCGCGCGGCTTCGCCGGGCACATGGCCCGCTCCGCCGGGATCACCCGCTACTACCTGCAGTGCCGTCCCGGACACCGCGGCGACGCGTGGAGCGAGGACCGGATCTGGGACGAACTGGCCCTGCGCATGCGCGCGGACGAGTACGGCCCCCTGCGGCGCGGCCCGATCGTCCAGCGGAGCGTCGTCGACCTCGAATCCGACGTGTGCGAACCGCTGCGGCACGGCGCGCTGTTCCTCGTGGGCGATGCCGCCGCGCTGATCAGCCCCGCCGCCGCCAAGGGAGCGAACCTCGCGGTGCTGGAGGCGGAGGTCCTGGCCCTCGCCCTGACCGGCGCCCTCGTGCACGGCGACGCCGAGCCGCTCGCCCGCTACTCGGAGCGGTGCCTGGCGCACATCTGGCGGGCGCAGGAGTTCTCGCACTGGATGATCCGCCTCCTGCACGGGGCGTCGGATCCCGCGCAGGCCACGCCCTTCCAGGAACGGCTGCGGCGCTCCCGCCTCGCCTCGCTGCGCGATGTGCGCACCACGCAGGACTGGTTCGCCGAGCACTACGTCGGGATCTGACCCGCGGGTGCCCGGCCCGGCGTGGTCCGGTCCGGTCCCCGCGCGCCCAGGGCCCCTCCCTCCTTCGATTCGGACACGCCATGCACTCTGAGGACTGCTCCACCCTGCCCACCACCACGGCGACGCCGCACCTCGTGGACGACGCGGCGCGGCTGAGCGCGACCGCCGCCTTCGTCCGCGAGCAGGACACCTCCCTCGTGTTGTCACGGGTGCTGCCCGGCCTGGACGGCCCCGAGCTGCGTGCCCTGACGGACCGGTGCCGCTTCGCGCACGCCGCCGTGCTCGTCTTCCCGCCCGACGAGCACGCCCTGCGCGCGCAGCTCGCGGCCTGCGGGCTGGCGCCCGATACGGCGGACCAGCCGAGCGTGGTGGTGCGCGACCGCCTCGCCGGACGCCACGGCCGCAACCCCGCGGATCTTGACGTAAGGATTCTCCGTCCCACGGTCCGCGGCCCGTACGGGGAGCACCGTGCGGTCGAGGTGTTCGCGCTGACCGTCCCCGCGGGTTCGGCGTCGGCCGGGATCGCCGCACGGGAACGCCGCACGGACCAGGAGGCGCACCTGGCCTTCGAGGTCGTCCGGCCCGACCAGCTGGTGCTGCGCGGGTTGTTGGCGAGCTTCGCGCGGTACGGCGCCGCACCCGACGGCGGCGGCTACAACCCGCACGAGAACGGGACCGTGTTCTACTTCAGCGCCCCGGCCGGCACCAAGACGGACTACCGGCGGGTCGAGCTGTACGCGGGCGGCGACCACCGCGACGTACTGGCGGAGCACCTCGACCGGCAACCGGGAGGAGCGACGCCCGCGGAATCGCTCCTGCGCCTGCTGACCGGTGCCTGGACCACCCAGGCGCTGGCGGCGTGCGCGGAGCTCCGGCTCCCGGAGGCCATCGGCCGGCGCCCGGGTTCCGGTGTCGCGGAGCTGGCGCGGGAGGTGGGCGCCGACCCGCGCAGCCTGGCGACCCTGCTGCGGTACCTCGCCATGCTGGACGTGGTGTCCGAAGGACCGGGCGGGTACCGCCTCACCGGTGTCGGCGCGCTCCTGGACGCCGAGGCCCCGTGCTCGATGCGGCCCCTGGCCCTGATGTACGGCGGCCCGTTCTACGGTTCGTTCGCCCACCTGACACACACCGTGCGGACCGGGCAGCCCGGCTTCGAGTACCTGCACGGCGAGAACCACTTCGACCACTTCGCCCGCCATCCGGAACTGTCCACGCTGTTCGACCAGTCCATGGCGTCCTCCGCCGCGATGTTCGATTCGCTCCCCGGGCACCCCGTGCTCGTGGCGGCCGCGGTCGCCGCCGCCTCGGGCCGCCCCCGTACCGTCGTCGACATCGCGGGTGGCACCGGGGAACTCCTCGAACGCGTCCTGACCGCCCACCCCGCCCTGCACGGGGTGCTGTTGGAGCGCCCCCAGGTCCTCGCCGCGGCCCGCATCCGCCTCGGCGGCGGCGCCGCCGGGGCACGCTGCGACTACCGGGCGGGCGACTTCACGGACGTCCCCGCGGGCGGAGACGTCTACCTGCTCTCGCGGGTGCTGCACGACTGGGACGACGACCGGTGCCGCAGCATCCTGCGGTACTGCGCCGAGGCGATGTCCCCGCACGCCGACCTCCTGATCGTCGAGCGGCTGCTGCCGGCCGACGCCGCGGCTCCTTCGCTGGCCACCGCCTGGGACCTGCACATGATGTGCAACACCGGCGGGGCGGAGCGCACCGCGGACCACTACGCCCGGCTGCTGGGCGACTGCGGGCTCCGGCTCGTCGGCCACACCCCCCTCCCGCTGGGCGCGCACGCCCTGCACGCCCGCAGGCAGTCCACCGCAGCCACCGCGGACGACGTGACCGACGCGGCCGACGCGACCGACGCGGCCGACGTGACCTGACGGCCCCGTCCGCGGCCGGTGCGGCCCGGAGCGCGCCGGAGTTGACCCTCCCCTTACGTCAGGCTTGAGGCTGTGGACGAACGAAAGGGCAGGTCCGGACATGGGCTATACCGTGGGTCAGGTCTCGGCCTTCGCCGGGGTGACCGTACGCACGCTGCACCACTACGACAAGGCAGGCCTGCTCTCGCCCGGTGAGCGCAGCCGGGCCGGGTACCGCCGCTACGACGACGCCGACCTCGCACGGCTCCAGCAGATCCTCTTCTACCGCGAACTGGGCTTCAGCCTGGAGGAGATCGCCGAGATACTCGCGGACCCGCAAGCCAACGCGCTGGAGCACCTGCGGACCCGGCAACGGCAGCTGTCGGAGGAGATCGGCCGGCTGCAACGGCTCGCCGAGGTGGCCGAGCGGGCGATCGAAGTCCAGCAGACCGGGGTGTCCCTGACACCCGGGGAACGCTTCGACGTCTTCGGTGAGATCTCCTTCGACCTGAGCTACGCCGTCGACGCCCAGCTGAAGTGGCAGGACTCGGAGGGACACCGGGAGGCGATGGCGCGGGCCGGCGCCCACACCAGGGAGGACTGGCGCCGGCTGATGGACGAGGCAGCCACCTGGCGGGCGGAGCTGCTCGCCGTCCACGACGACGGCGAACCCGCCGACGGTCAGCGGGCCATGGACGTCGCCGAGGAGCACCGGCTGCACGTGACCCGCTGGTTCACGCCCTGCCCGCCGCAGATGCACCGGCGGATCGCCGACGACTTCGCCGCCGATCCGCGCGCCTTCGCCCTCGTCGTGCCGCCCTCGCAGCAGCGCCCGGGCCTGGCCGCCTACCTGGCCCGGGCGGTCCACGCCAACGCGTCCCGCCGCCCGCCCGCCGAAGAACCACCGGAGGAAGACCGATGAAGATCCTGATCGCCGCGGCAGGATCGCGCGGTGACGTCGCGCCCTACACAGGACTCGGCGTCGCCCTGCGCGATGCGGGGTACGAGGTCGCACTCGCCGCCACGCAGTCGTTCGCGCCGCTGGCTGAGGAAGCCGGGCTGGAGTTCCGGCCGCTGCCCGCCGACCCCCGCGCGCACGGCGCCGTCCAGGGCGGACGGGAACTGATGCGGGCCGCCGCCGCGTTCCTCACCGATCTCGGCGAGGGCTTCGCGGACACCGTGGCCGAGGGCACGGACCTGCTCCTGCTGTCGACCACCACCGCCCCGCTCGGCTGGCACGTCTCGGAGGCCACCGGGATACCGAGCATGGGCGTGTACCTGACGCCCACGGCCCCGACCGGCGACTTCGCCCCCGTCGTGGCGGGGGCCCGCTCGCTGGGCCGGTTCGGCAACCGGGCCGCCGGGCGGTTCACCCTGCACATGGCCGACCGGGTCTTCGAGCCGGCGGTGGCCCGGCTGCGCGAGCGCCTGGAGCTGCCTGCGCTGACGGCCGCCCGGATGCGCCGGCGGCAGGACGAGGCCGGCTGGCCCGTCCTCCACGGCTTCAGCACGGCGCTGGTGCCGCGCCCGTCCGACTGGGCGGCCCCTCTGACGGTGACGGGCTGCTGGTGGCCGTACGTCGACGCCGCCCGCCGACTGCCCGCGGAGCTGGAGGACTTCCTGGCGGCGGGGCCGCCGCCGGTCCTCGTCGGCTTCGGCAGCATGGCCGCCGGCGAAGGGGAACGTCTGGGCGCCATCGCCGTACGGGCCCTGCGGCGGGCCGGGCTGCGGGGGATCCTCCAGTCGGGCAGCGCCGGGCTCGCCGCCAACGGGGCCGGGGACGGGGCCCGGGCCGGGTCCGGGGACGGGGACGGGGCCGGGGACGACGTACTGACCGTCGGCGACGTGCCGCACGCCCTGCTGTTCCCGCGTCTGGCCGCCGTCGTCCACCACGCCGGAGCGGGCACCACGGCCGCGGCGGTCCGCGCCGGGGTCCCGTCCGTCACCGTGCCGGTGGCCGCGGACCAGCCGTTCTGGGCCGCGCGACTCGCCGCGATCGGTGCGGGGACGGCCCCCATCCCCTTCCGGTCCCTGACGGCCGAAGGCCTCGCCGACGCGCTCACGGCCGCGGTGCGGAACCCGTCGTACGCGCAGGCTGCCGCGGCCGCCGGGCGGCACATGTCCGGGGAGGACGGCGCGGGCACCGTCGTAACGGCCGTACGTCGTCTCGCACCGTCCTCCCCGTTCCCCCGCCGTTCCCGCTAGGCCGCCGGGAGCGACGTCCAGGGACTCGGGCCCGGCGCCCGGTCAGGGGCGTGCGGCGAAAGCGCCGACGCGGGCCGCCGCCGCGGCCGCGGCGGCGCGGCGCGGCGCGGCAGTGCCGGGTCGGGAGCGGCCCGGAGCATCAGCAGCTCGTGGTAGACCGGGGCGGTGGCGGCGACCAGCAGCGCCCGGCTGTCGGCCGGACCGGGCAGCTCGCCCCGGTCGCTCGCCCCGGTGACGACCACCGCGCAGCGGTCGCCGCCCGGCTGGCCCGGGAGCCGATCCCGCGAGCCGCCACCCGCCACCTGCTCACGGCGTTCGGCGTCCGCGTCGGTGCCCGACGGGTCCGCGACGCCGGGGCCTGCCTCGCGCACCTCGGCCCCGGCGAAGCCGCCTCCATCGCCGCGGACCGGGCCCGGCTCATGGGGAGCCTGCAGTTCCCCCTGGTCACCGGGGGCGACGAAGGGGCAGCGGGTGCCCCGCGCCCTGCGGCTCCTCGCCCCGACGTACGAACGCCCGCGAGGCCCTGGGCGCGGGGCCGCCCGCTACGGGCGCAGCTCCACGTCGATGTGCGGGGCCAGCGCGCTGAGGAAGCCGGGCGCTTCGAAGAGTTCACCGGCGGACACGACGCCGGCGGCCCTCAGGGTCCGTCCGGTGAGGATGCGGTCGACCGCTTCCACAGCGAGGGGTGCCGTGACGGCGTAGATGTCCCGGCCGCTCGCCACGGCACGCCGCTCGGTGTCGCCGGATCGCACCACGACGTCGACGAGGAAGGTCTGTGCGGACCGGCCGTGCTCGTCGACCGCGGTGGGGGCCGGCGAGTCAGCGGCCATCACGCCGCCCGCCGCCTCGGCCGTCATGTAGGTGCGCACCTCGGGGATGGACAGGTGGCTGGGGACGGTGACGACGTCGGCCATCGTGAACCCGCCGATGACCTCCCGCGGTCCCACCGGGTCCGGGAAGGGCCACCGGAGGGTGGGCAGTTCGTCGTCGTGGTACTCCAACTGCCCGTTCGTGAATCGGACGCGTCGTCCGCCACGGCGTTCGGCGGAGACCCGACCGGCGGCGCGCGTCCCCTCCGTGGGGTGCCAGCCGTCCAGTCCGTACGCGATGTGCGCCTCGTCCGCCGTCGTCCAGTCGTCCATCGCCGCGGTGACCATCAGGTCGCCGAGGCCCCCGTAGAAGGCCATCGCGGGGACGATCACCGTGCCCGCGTCGCGGGCGCGGTCCGCGAACTGCGCGAAGGTGTCGGCGTTGGCCTCGATCTCCGCCGCCACGTCGACGTACGGGATCCGGGCGCGCAGGGCCGCCTCGATCACGGGGGCGGCCGTCGTGGCGAACGGTCCCGCGCAGTTGACGACGGCCGCCGCCCCGGCCAGTGCGCGGTCGAGCGCGTCCGGGTCGTCGACGGGCGCGGGGCGGACGTCGAGCCCCGGGAACTCGTCCGCGAGTGCCCCGAGCTTGTGCGCGTCCCGCCCCGACAGGACCGGGACGAACCCGCGCTCCCGGAGCCGGGCCACCACGAACCGGCCGGTGTGTCCGTACGCCCCGTACACCGTCACCGTCACCGTCGCCGTCGCCGTCACCGTCACCGTCTGCCCCGTTGCCATGGCCTGTCTCCTGTGCTCGCGCCGGTCAACTGCCCCCATCCTGGTGTGGTTGAACGCTGGACGGTGAGTGTCCGGAACGACGTGCCCCGTACACTTTCGGACATGGGATCTGTCGCGCTGGCCGCCACCGACGGGATGCTCCACTTCGAACTCTCCGTGGCCATGGAGGTCTTCGGCTCCGCGCCGGCCGCGGTGACCGTCCCCTGGTACGACCTCACGGTCTGCGGGACGGACACGGTGCGCTTCGGCCGGTTCCGACTGGAACCCGACCACGGCCTCGACCGCCTGCGCGACGCCGACACCGTCATCGTCGCCGGCTGGGCCGACGTCGACGTGGACCCGCCCGCCGAGCTGGTCGAGGCGGTGCGCGCGGCCCACGACGCGGGCGCCCGCGTGGCCTCGCTGTGCACGGGAGCGTTCGTACTGGCCGCCGCCGGCGTACTGGACGGGCGACGCGCCACCACGCACTGGGCGCACACCGACGCCCTGGCGGCCCGCTACCCGGCGGTGGAGGTCGACCCGGACGTCCTCTACGTGGACAACGGCAGTGTGTTCACCTCCGCAGGCAAGGCCGCGGCGCTGGACCTGTGCCTGCACCTCGTCCGCCTCGACCACGGCTCGTCCGTCGCCAACACCGTCGCCCGCCGCCTGGTCGTACCCCCGCACCGGTCCGGCGGCCAGGCGCAGTTCGTCTCCGCCCCGGTGCCCGCCCAGGACGACCACCCCCTCACGGCCCTGTTCCCCTGGGTCATCGAACGGCTCGACCAGCCGCTGACCGTGGAGGACCTGGCCCGTCAGGCCCGGATGAGCTCGCGCCACCTGAGCCGGCACTTCCGGGCGGCGACCGGCACGACTCCCCTGCAATGGCTGCTGGCCCAGCGGATCCGCCACGCACAGCACCTGCTGGAGCAGACCGACGACAGCATCGACGCCATCGCGGACTCCACCGGCATGGGCACCGCCACGACGCTCCGCCGGCACTTCAACCGCACCCTCGGCGTGCCCCCGGACACGTACCGCCGCACGTTCCGCGCAAAGGCCCGCCGCCCGGTGCCGAAGGTCGTGTGACACCCGCGGACCGGCCCGATCAGGATCAGGCAGGCCGGCCGGCGGCCGCACGGCACGGGTCAGGCCCCGGCCGTGCTCGTGCAGGAAGTCCTCCGAGTCCCGGGGCGTCCGCTCCGTGCCCCCGTCAGGAGTGCCTCCCACTGGTCCCGGGTCGGGCCGTCGTGCCGGGGTGCGAAGTCCGGGCGGGCGGCCAGCCAGGTGGTGACGGCCCGGTCGACCTCCCCGGTGCCGTAGGCGTCGGCGGACGGCCGCACCAGATGGCGTACCTGGGCCCTGGCCCTCATGACGACGGGATCGTCGAAGGCGCAGGCGCCGCGGGCCGCGGCCAGCCGGTCCGGGGGCGCAGAGCCCTCGGTGAGACTCTGCTCGTTGGCCCGGTCGGCCGTGACCTGCGCGTCGAACCACGGGCGCAGGGCCTGTGCCGTCCAGGTGTGGTAGGCCGCCGGGTCCGCGGCGATCTCGTCGGCATGGGCGGCGAGGTGCTGGGCGGCGCGCAGGCCGAGCGCCACGCCGTGGCCCAGGGTGGGGTTGGTGTGGACGAGGCTGTCCCCGGCGTTGACCAGGCCGGTGACGACGGGCCCGGCGTCGTCGGTGAGGGAGGTCCAGCGGTTGTCCAGGCCGGCCATGGCCAGGACGGCCGACTGCGGTTCGGGGGCCAGGTCGAGCCAGGCGGCGGTGGCGGGGAAGAGGCGGGCGGCCGCCTCGAACACGGCGGGATCGGTGAGCGCGCCACGGGTCGGATCCCCCGTCGACAGGACGAGGTGCAGCGCGAAGGTGTCGTTGTCGGACGGGAAGACTCCGGCGAGCGCGAACGGCGCGGACGAGCCGGTCTTCACCCGCCCCGGATCACGCGGGCCGCCGGCGCGCAGGCGGTACCAGCGGCACAGATAGGCGATCCCCGCACGGTGGCTTTCGACGACGGGCGGCCGGCAGCCGGCCGCGGCCAGCCGGCCGGGAACCGGCGAGCGACGACCGGACGCATCGACGACCAGGTCCGCCGCGTACGTCTCCGTGCCCGCCAGCACACCGGTGACCCGTGGGGGGCGGCCCTCCTCGACGGCGAGGCCGCTCACCCGGCAGCCCCGCCGCACCTCGACGGCGGGTTCCCGCCGTACGGCCGCGGTCAGGGCCGCCTCCAGCACGATGCGGCGGGTGCGCAGGGTCACCAGGTCCTCGTCGCCGGGCCGGTGCGGCGGATGCTCACCGAACCAGTCGAAGTCGTGGTACTCCCGGGCTCCTCGCGCCAGCAGGTCCGCGTGGACGTCGGGGGCCTCGGCGCGCAGCACGCTGCGTACGGGCGCGAGGAAGGAATGGGGCTGGACGGCCTGCGGGACCCGGGGCCTGTCCCAGTGGAAGAAGTCCCGGTCGAGATCGTCTCCGGCCTGCCGGCCGTCCTGCTCGAACAACGTGACCGCATGGCCCCGCCGACCGAGCATGAGCGCCGTTCCCAGCCCGCTGATGCCCCCGCCTATCACCGCAACCCGCGCCACTGAGCTCCCCTTCGCGTCGTGTTGCGAAACGAGCCTACTACTTGACGATCTTGGAGTGCGACGCGGTAACTCCGCTTCCGGCCAGCGGAGTTCGGACGGGGCCGAGGCGCGGTCCGGCGGACGTCAGGCGCGGCAGCGCAGCATTTCCAGCGGGGGGTTGGCACGGAAGTCCGCCCAGAAGTCCGCACCGAACGTGCGCACGCCGGCCTCCGACACCGAGATCGGGACCCAGGTCACGTCGCTGAATCCGGCCGCCCGCAGGGAGTCCTCGTACACCTCGCGGCGCGGGCGGTTCGCGACGAACGAGACCGGCGGGTCGAGGAGCGCGGTGGTGCGCACCTCCGGGCCGGTCTCGGCCTGACCGCCGGTCAGCACGCTGCGGAAGCCGTACTTCTCCGGGGTCGGGCCGTCGAAGCGGAAGTCGGGCGACTGGTTCAGCAGGAAGAGCTCGCCGCCGGGCTTCAGGCTGCTGTGCACGCGTCGGCACATCAGCTCGGTGGTGGCGACGTCCGGCGCGTAGTTGAGCAGCTGGACGGCCAGGGCGATGTCGAACTGTCGCTCGAAGGGGCGCAGTTCGGACACGTCGCCCACCTCGTAGCGCACGCCCAGCGGCTCGCGCTCCTCCAGTGCCTGCGCCACGGCGACCATCTCACCGGAGATGTCGACGCCGAGCACCTCCGTGGCGCCGCGCCGCTTGAACTCCCGGCTGTAGAAGCCGGTGCCGGAGGCCAGGTCGAGGACCGACTTGCCGGTCACGTCCCCGACCAGGGCCAGGAAGCCGGGCACCACCGCGTACTGCTCCAGCGGCAGCGCCTTGAAGCCCTCGTACGCCTCGCCGATCCCGTCGTACTGCTGCACGCCCATCGTGTCGTCCTCCCCGTGTGCGGTCATGTTCGCGACCGCGGACCGTCCCCCGTCTCCGGGGCTCGGCGCCGCGGCTCCGACTGGCAGTCTCTCCACACGCCGCCGGGCCGTCGTACTGG
Source organism: Streptomyces sp. NPDC086989 (assembly GCF_044745505.1). Classification (NCBI taxonomy): domain Bacteria; kingdom Bacillati; phylum Actinomycetota; class Actinomycetes; order Kitasatosporales; family Streptomycetaceae; genus Streptomyces; species Streptomyces sp. NPDC086989. The sequence goes on along the minus strand of NZ_JBIVAL010000011.1, from coordinate 313,265 downwards.
CAGAACCCCCAAAGATCCGGGTCCCGTCCCGGCCTCCCGTACGGGCGCACGGGCCGGCGGGCGCGCACGGCACGGGTCGGCCGGCGATCCGTCAGCAGTGGCCCGGCGCCGGCGCCACCCGGGCCCCGGTGCGGCCGCACCCTGTCACACGCGGCCGGTCCGCGGCTGTGGAACGGGCGAATCCGCGACGGGGCGGACCGTGCCCGACAGGGTGGGGCCATGGACCGTGGGGATGTGGGGCGGGCCGGGTCGCGGCCGATGGTGGTGCGGGTGCCCGTGGAGCCGGTGGAGGCCGCCGTGGAAGCCGATGCGGCCGACGCCCCTGCCCGTGCCGGCGATGTGGTCGTGCGCGGCCCGGTGTTCGGGGTGGCGGCGCAGGGATCCGGCGACGGGCCCCGCTGGCGGGTGCTGTCCGCGGTGACCGGCGGCTGCCCGCAGCAGGCCCGCGACAGCCTGAATTCCCTGCTGTGGTTCCGTGCCAAGGACGACGTGCACGACCGGGCGGAGCGGCGCGCCCTGCTGAGCGCGGTCGCCCGCCTGGAGGGCGAGCGGGTCGACGAACTCGCGGTGGCCGGGACCCGGTACCGGATCGTGCGCGCCGAGGAGTACGCCGTCACGGTCCCCGGCGGCGGTATGGAGGGACCGCGCCCGACCGATCCGGAACCGCCCGTCCCGGACTGGTCCCGCGGCGCGGAGGGCCCGGACGTCGACGACGACCTGGTCCTGGACCCCGACGCGCCGGTCACCCCGGCGCAGGCGGTCGAACGGCTGGCGCTGCGCGGCCTGTCCTACGCCGGCGGCCGGTTCCCGCAGGACGTGCGCTCCGACTCGCGGCAGGCATTGGCCGGCCATCCGGACGTCCTGCTGCTGCCGCCGTCGTTCACGGTCGTGGAGCGGTCCGCGGGCGGCTGGACTCCGGTCAACGGGCCGCACGCGAGCGCGCATGCCGCCCGCCGGGCGCTGGACTTCTCCCTGACGTGGATGTGGCCGCGGATGCGCGGCCTGATCGCGTACGACGCCGACCTGCACACCGACGCCCGGACCGCGGCCGCGGCCGCGGCCGGCACGGCCTTCGCCGGACCGCAGGCGGCGGAGCTGACCGAGTACGCCGCGGCCGCCGACCGGCTCCGGGCCGGCGGGCGCGTCAACCGGCTGGAGTTCCACGGCAGCGTGTACGAGATCGCCCGCACCCGGCGCCTGGTGCGCTGGGGCCCCGACGGCCCCGAGGGCCCGCGCCCGTCCGACGTCGACACCCAGGACCCGGCGCGCCTGCACCCCCTGCTCGACGAGGACGGCCGGATCCTGCCCGAGCCCGGCGGCTGATCCGGCGTGCCGTACTCAGCCGCAGCGCGGGCCGGGATTCACCGGCGGCGCGGGCCGTGATTCACCTGTACGGCCCGGTTCGGGGTGCGGGGTCAGGGAAGGGGATGGCCCGTCCGACCCCTTTCCCGCCACGCGGAGGCCCCGTGCCCGACATGAACGGCCCCTACAAGCCCGGCACTCCCTGCTGGATCGACCTGATGGTCCCCGACCAGCAGTCCGCCCTCGACTTCTACTGCGACCTGTTCGGCTGGCAGGGAGAGGTCGGACCGCCGGAGACCGGCGGGTACTCGGTCTGCCAGCTCAAGGGCAAGCCGGTCGCCGGCATCATGAAGGCGTCCAACCCGGACGGCACCGTGCCCGACCCGATGCCGCCGACCGTCTGGACGACGTACCTGGCGACCGACGCGATCGACGCCACCCTCAAGTCGGTCACCGACGCGGGCGGCAGCGTCATGATGGGCCCGATGGACGTGATGGACCTCGGGCGGATGGCCCTCATCACCGACCCGACCGGCGCGACCGTCGGCCTCTGGCAGGCCGGCAGCTTCGACGGCGCGGGCATCGTCAACGAACACGGTGCGCTGATCTGGAGCGAGCTGAGCACCGGTGACACCCGCGCCGCCGCCGAGTTCTACTCGGCCGTCCTCCCGATCAGCACCGCCGCGTCGCAGATGCCGGGTGCCGAGGGGTACACCGAGTTCAAGGTCGGGGGCCGGGCGGTCGGCGGGATGATGGACCTGTCCGCGCTGCCGGCCGGAGTGCCGCCCCACTGGCTGCCGTACTTCCACGTGGACGACGTGGACAGCGTCCAGGCCGCCGCGGTGCGGGCCGGCGCCGACGTCATGGCTCCGGCCTTCGACATGCCGGCGGGCCGGATGGCCGTCCTGTCGGACCCGCAGGGCGGCACGTTCGCGGTGATCACGGCCTCGGCACCCGAACAGCCCGCCTAGCCTGCGCGACGCGCCCCGGCATGCTGCCCGGCGACTCGGCCCATGCCCGCGCCCGTGCCCGCGCCGCCGGGCGACGGGCGACCGGCCCCGTGCGGGCCTCCCGGCCCGGGAGGCCCGCAGTGGTGCGGTCAGGCCGTGGCGGGGCCGAACCACACGGGGAGGTGGGCGTGGAGGTCCTGCTGGTCCTCGCCGACCCAGGCGACGTGACCGTCCGGGCGCAGGAGCACCGCGGGCACGTCGAGCTCCTCGCTGACGTCGACGACGTGGTCGACCCGGTCCGCCCAGCCGGCCACCGAGAGGCGGCCGGTCTGGTCGAGGAGCAGGCCGCGGCCCGCGTGCGTCAGGTCGTACAGGCGGCCCCGCTTCAGCTGGAGGTCCCGCAGCCGCCGGCCGAGGAGCTCGTGGCCCGCGCCGAAGTCGTAGCGGACCGCGATCGCGGTGATCTTCTCGATGAGGTACCGGTTCACCTCCTCGAACTCCACCAGTTCCGCCATCAGCCGGCGCACCGCCTGCGCGCCCGGCTCGGACGACATCAGCTGGATCTGCGCGCGGGTGTTGTCCAGTACGTCGGCCGCCACCGGGTGCCGTTCGGCGTGGTAACTGTCCAGCAGGCCTGCCGGTGCCCAGCCGGCGACCTCCGCGGCCAGCTTCCAGCCCAGGTTGAACGCGTCCTGGAGACCGAGGTTGAGGCCCTGGCCGCCGGTCGGCGGGTGGATGTGCGCCGCGTCGCCGGCCAGCAGCACCCGGCCGACGCGGTACTGCTCGGCCTGGCGGGTCGCGTCGCCGAAGCGGGAGAGCCAGCGCGGCGAGTGCGCGCCGAAGTCGGTGCCGCCGTACGCCCGCAGCTGCTGCTTGAACTCCTCCAGGGTCGGCGCGGCCGCGCGGTCCTCGGCCACCCCCTCGGCGGGCACGACGACCCGGTACTCGCCGTCCTCCATGGGCATGGCGCCGAACCGCAGCTGCGTCTTGCGCACTTCGGCCGTCACGTCGGCCAGCGTCTGCGGGTCCACGTCCAGCTTCATCACGCCCAACAGCGTCTCGACGCGGGAGGGCTCGCCGGGGAAGGCGACGCCGAGCAGCTTGCGCACCGTGCTGCGGCCGCCGTCGCAGCCGACGGCGTAGCGCGAGCGCAGCCGCGTACCGTCGGCCAGCTCGACGCTCACCCCGCGGTCGTCCTGGGCCAGCCCGACCACCTCGCAGCCGCGCCGGATCTCGACGCCGGCCTCGACGGCGTGCTCGGTCAGCAGCCGCTCGGTGGTGGTCTGCGGGATGTGGAGGACGTACGAATGCGCCGTGTCCATCCGCTCCGGCCAGGACTTGGCGAGACCGGCGAAGAAGCCGCCGACCATGTACTGCTTGCCGAGTGCGAGGAACCGGTCCAGCAGACCGCGCTGGGCCATGACCTCGATGCTGCGCGCGTGCAGCCCCTGGGCGCGGGACTGCTGGGTCGGCTCCGTCTCCTTCTCCAGTACGAGCACCCGCACGCCGTGCAGGCGCAGCTCGCAGGCCAGCATCAGGCCGGTCGGCCCGCCACCGGCCACGATCACGTCCGCGTCCAGGTCCGCGGCCAGGTCTGTGTCCGGGTCCGCGGCCAGGTGTGTGTCCGGGTCTGTGTGCTGGTTCACGGTCGTATCTGCTTCGGTCATGAATACCCCCATTGAGCGCGTTGCCCTTCGACCGGCCGCTGCGCGCCTGCGACCGGCCCGGCCCGTACGCCGTCGAACGCGTACGTACTTCGCGAATCCCCGATTTCCGGCTGTTTCCGGGTCCGGTCGGAGATTCTGCAACATGACCGGGGCCTTGCCGCAAGGCCCCCTGTGCGCTATATCTTGATAGTGGCAAGGAGTGGGCAACGCCCTCCTTGCCTTTGTCATGTGTGCCACTGCGCGCGATGCGGGGCCCTGCTCCGCGGCCCCGTAGCGGTGGGCCCGTAGCGGTGGGCCCGGCCGACAGGAGTCGTCAGGCGGGCTGGACGGTGACGGTGCACAGGCGCTTGGTGGCCCGGGTCAGGGCCACGTACAGGTCCCTTTCCCCACCGGGTCGGGCCGTGATGATCTCGTCGGGGTCCATGACGACGACCCCGTCGAATTCCAGGCCGCGTGCTTCGGACGCCGGCACGATGCGTGCGTGGTGGGCGACGCCCCGGGCCGTCAGCTCGCTCACCTTGGTGTCCGCGCAGATCACTCCCAGAAGCTCGCCCGGGTGCGCGGTGCTCTGGGCGCGGAGTTCCCGGACGACGGCGGTGACCGACCCGCCCGGAGGCGTGGCCACGGTGCGAGGGCTCTCACCGCTTCGCAGTGACCGTGTGGGCTCCTGGTCCGGGGCGATCCGCGTGAGCAGGTCCCGGACGCTCTCCAGGATCTCCTGCGTGGTGCGGTAGCTGACGGTCAGGTTGTGCAGTTTGAACCGCGGTCCGACGTGGGGGCCCAGTGCTTCCTTCCAGCCGCGTGCTGCCGCGACCGGGCCCGCCTGGGCGAAGTCACCCACCAGTGTCATCGCCCGCGCCGGGCAGCGGCGGACGATCATCCGCCACTGCATCGCGGTCAGTTCCTGTGCCTCGTCGACGACGACGTGCCCGTACGTCCGCTCGGGGGGTCCGTCGACCAGGCTCGCCGCCTCGTCCAGCAGCGGCACGTCGGCATCGGTCCACGGGTCGTCCGGACCGCGCAGCAGAAGGGACCGCTCCTGCGCGGTCAGGTGGGGCAGGTGCTCGGCGAGAGCGCCGGCGTCCGTCAGGAGCGCCCTCACGAGGTCACTGGCTGCCAGCCGCGGCCACAACGCCTCGACCGCTCGGTTTACGCCGGCGTCCTCGAGGAGGTCGGCCCGGATGGCGTCCACGTCCAGCTCGTGGGCCGGATCCGGGTCGGCCGCGCCTTCGGCACGGCTCCGGTCGGCTCCCGTGAACCGGTCGAGGTCGATGCCCGTCATCCTTTCGGCATCGGCGTCGATCTGCTCCAGGAGGTCGCCCATGTCCCGTTGCATCGCGTCGGTGACGGCGTCGGCCAAGAGCTCCCGGAACACCTGGCGTGCGGGGTTGTGCCCCGGTACGGCCGCCACGGCGGCGTCGCGTGCCGTCGCGACCTCCTCGCCGGACAGGTGCACCAGTTCCCGTCCGACCCGCACGGTGAAGTCACCTGTGGGGGCCTGGTGGTCGCGCAGCAGGCCGGCCAAGGCGTCGGCGAGGCCGGAGCCGCCCTTGAGGCGCGCCGTGTCGAACGGGTCCACCGTGTCCGTGGACACTCCGGCCAGTTCCGGGCAGGTCGCCAGGACGACGTCGTTCTCTCCGAGCGAGGGCAGGACCTGGGAGATGTAGTCGAGGAACCGGGCGTTCGGGCCCACCACCAGGACACCCTCCTCCGCGGCGCGCGGGAACGCGTACAGGACGTAGGCCGCCCGGTGCAGGGCGACCACCGTCTTGCCGGTGCCGGGGCCGCCCTGCACCACCGTCACCCCGCGGTGGGCTGAGCGGACGATCTCGTCCTGCTCGGCCTGCAGCGTCGCGACGGCCGCGTGCATCCTGCCCGTACGCCGCGCCGACAGAGCCTCGGTCAACGGGCCGTCACCCACGACGTCCTCGTCGGTCGGGGCGGTCCCGTCCAGCAGTTCGTCGCTCACCGAGACGACCGTGCGCCCCTCGAGGCGCAGGTGCCGGCGCCGCCGCAGGTCCATCGGGTGGACCGGTGTCGCCTCGTAGAAGGGCCGCGCCGCGTTCGCGCGCCAGTCCACGAGCAGAGGCAGGTCGTCCTCCTCCGTGTGCAGTCCGATCCGACCGATGCGCAGGGCCGTGCCGTCCGTCCAGTCGATACGTCCGAAGACGAGCCCCTTTTCGGCTCCCTCCAGCCGGCCGATCTCCTTGGTCAGACGATCGGCGGCGATTTCTTTCTCGTATGCCTCAGCGGCGCTTTCCGCCGGGGCCTTCAGTAAGCTCGCTCGCTGCCCTCGCGCCTCGGAAATCCGCTCGGTGAGCAACTCATACAAGGAGGACACATAACCCCGCTCCGATGCAACTGCACGCACAGCGGAATCATTTGTTTTCGACAACAGGGGGCTCCTTCGATTCGAGCCACACCATACGATCAAATCCCCCTGAAGGTAAGTCTTGACTTACCTCGTGAATCCGTGTCCCTGCGGCTGAACCCATGGACGGCGGACCGTACGCGACCGTACGACGTGCCGCGCATTCCGCCTTTCCGTATATCGCCTATTGCGCTCCCGACGCCCGCAGGCCCGTCCGCACCCGGACCATCCGACCCGGATTAAGCGGTCCTCGGCCTCCGCGCCTTTATGTCGTCGGAGGAACGAATGACGACAGGCGCGGCGGACGTCGAATACACCTGTGTTTCCGGGACCGGCGGAGGCGCCGGTCCCGTCCGATCCGATGACGGCTGATGACAGGGTTTACCGACGGCCTACGCCGTGATCCGGGCTGGTTCCGGGTTCCGGGCGGGGTCGTGCGGATGGGCGCCGGGGGTCGGGCGCGGGTGGGTGGGGCGGGGGCGGGTCGGCCACCACAGGCTCCGGCCCAGGAGGGCCGCGACGGCGGGGACCAGCACCAGGGACAGCAGCAGCGCCGAGAGCAGGATGCCGAGCGTCATCGCGAAGGCGACCTGCTCGGTGCCCGGGGTCGTCGCGAGGGTGGCGAAGGAACCCGCCAGGATCAGACCGGCCGTCGCGATGGCCGGCGCCGTGTGCCGCAGCGCGCGGGCGACGGCGGCGCGGGCCGGGCCCGGGCGGCTCATCTCCTCCCGGATCCGGTCGGTGATCAGGATGTTGTAGTCGGTGCCCAGGGCCACGACGAACAGGAACAGCACCAGCGGGAGGGTGAAGCTGACGCCCGGCCGGCCGAGGCCGTGCTGGAAGAGGAGGGTGGCGGCGCCGAGGGTGGCGGCGAAGCCGAGTCCGACGGACAGCATCAGCACCACCGGGGCGAGCAGGCTGCGCAGGAGCAGCAGCAGGATCAGCGCGATCAGCGCGGCCGCGACCGGGAAGACGATGGTCAGGTCGTGGTCGACGGCGGCGGCGATGTCGGCGAAGACCGCGGCGGTTCCGCCCACATGGGCCGTCGTCCCGGCGGGCGTGTGGGCGGCCACGGCGGCCCGGATCGGTCCGGAGGCCAGGTCCCGGGCCTGTTGGCTCTGCGGGTCCGCGGTCGGGTAGACGTCGATGCGGGCGGCCCGGTGGTCCTCGTTCAGGACGGTCTGCCCCACCTGCCCCACGCCCTCGACCCGGGTGAGTGCACGGGCGAGGCCGCCCAGCCGGTCGGCGGTGAGGGTGCCCCCGTCCTTCGCGGTGACGAAGACGCTCGTCGGGTCGGACACACCGGCCGGCAGGGCGCGGGTGACCTCGGCGGCGGTGGCCGCCGCCGGGGTACGGGCCCCGGAGTCGCCCTGCCCGTAGTCCATGCGGATGCCGAGCATCCCGGCGGCCAGTGCGGCGAGGAGGGCGACGGAGGCCGTCAGCATCATCAGCGGGCGTCGCGCGACCAGCGCGCCGAAGCGGGCGGACCGGCCCTCGGGCGGCTCGCGGCGCAGGGTCCGGGAGGGCCAGAACATCTTGCGCCCGGCGGCCGCGAGCAGCGCCGGCATCAGGGTCAGGCTGCCGAGCAGCATCACCAGTACGGCGACGGCGATGGCGGGGCCCAGCGAGCGGAACTGTCCGAAGGTCGCCACGCCCAGCGTTGCGAACGCGGCCACGATCGTCAGCGCCGCGGAGGTGATCGCGGTGCCCACCCGGGCGGAGACCTGCGCGGCCGCCTCGCGCGCGGACTGCCCGGGCCGGGCCCGCAGTTGCTCGCGGAAGCGGAACATCAGGAACAGCAGGTAGTCGATGCCGATGCCGAGCAGGACCGGATTGATCAGCCCCGGGGTGCTCGCGTCGAGCTTGAGTCCGGTGAGCATGGCGGCGCCCGCGACGGCCGTTCCCGCCACGCCGATGATCATGGCGGACGCGAGCAGCGGCAGCACGGCCGCCAGCACGCTGCGGAAGACCAGCACGTTGAGCAGCACGATCAGCACCGTGACGAGGATGCCGCCGGCCTTCGTGGCGGTCTCGTGGGCGTCGGCGGTGTCGACGCTGTCCGCGAGGCCCCCGGTGAAGCCCGTACGCATCCCCGCCTCGGCGAACTGCGTCCGGGCGGAGTCACGGAAGGCCCGGTAGACGCCCTGGACGCCCTCGTCCGCGGGATTGCCGAGCAGCGCGACGGTGAGCAGTTCGAAGCTCCGGTCGGGCGCCGTCATCGCCGGGGCGATCCGGGGCGTCTGGGAGCGGTCGGGGACCATGAACTCCGGCCTGTCGTCCTTCCTCGGCATGACCACCCGGCGCTGGGCCAGCTTCGCCGCCTCGGCCTCGATCCGCTTCCGGTCGGCGTCGGCGAGGGGCTCGCCGTCGGCCCGGGCCACGAGCAGCGTCACGGTGGTCGCGTCGGGATCGGCCCCGAACTGCTCCTGGGCGATGTGCAGCGCGGCGGCGGAGTCGTAACTGCGGGGCAGGAACTCCCCGGTCTGGTTCTGGGTGACGCGGGCGAGCAGGAGCGGGGCGAGGGCGCTCAGTGCGAGACCGAGCACCATCCAGAGGGTGATGACCTTCCAGGGGTGTCTGGTGGAGTATCCGGTCAGGGCGCGGATCACGATGGGTCCTCCGGCGGACGCGTTGGGGTGCAGGATGCGGATGGCTGCCGGGGGGCTCCCGGCCGGTGTCCAGACCATCAGCGCGGGGTGCGGTCGGGCGTCGGGGCAGCGGATGATCCGCACCGGGGCCCTGGGTCCCGGACCGGGCGGCGACCGGGACCCTGGTCCTAGGCCCTGTCGTCAAACTGCCGTCTGCCCCGCGACGCCTGGCACGCGCTCTCGCCGCACCGGGCGAAAAGCCAAGTACGTCCAGTACGCGGTCTTCCGCCCGGCGCGCCGAGAGCACGCACCAGACGCCGCGGGGCCGCCCTCCGGGCGACGACGGGAGTTTGACGACAGGGCCTAGTCCCGGCTGCGGTCCTGGTCACGCGGGTGTTGTGCAACCCTGTGCGGGTGGGGCCGGGAGCAGGCCGGATGCAGGGAACAGGGAACAGACATGCCCAGAAGCCGAGATCTCGGGCCCGGCGATGCCGGGGAGCTGCCTGACGCCGGCGGTGAAGTCGGCGACAGCGGCGGCAACGGCGGCTACGGCGGCTACGGCGGCTACGGCGACGACACCGGCGTGCCTTCGTGGACGCGCAACGACGCACTGGTCGCCGGCGGCGCGTGCGCGTTGAACCTGCTCAGCTACGTGTTCTTCAACGACGCCGCCGGCCAGGGACACGGACAGGGAGCGGGACAGGTCCAACACGTCGTGAGCGTGTTCGGGTTCCTGCTCGTCGCGCTGGGGGCCGTGCCGCTGCTCGCCCGGCGCACCCACCCCGTCGCGGTGCTCGCCGCCGTGCTGGCGCTCGACGGGGCGGCCAGCCTGACCGTGCCGCTGTCCACCCACTTCGGTGCCGTGCTGATCGTCGCCCTGTACGCGGTCGCGCGCGCCCGCCCCGGCCGGGTCACGGCGGGCGCCGCCGTGGCAACGGTGTCGGTGACGCTGCTGAGCCAGAGCCACGGCCGGCTCCCGTCCTGGCAGGCCGCCGTTTCCGCACCGGCCTCCACCTTGATCGTCATTGGCACCGCCCTGGTGGTCAACCGCTGGCAGCACGAGGTCGCGGCCAACCGCAGGCTCCTCGCCGACCGCGCCGTGGCCGACGAACGCCGCCGCATCGCCCGGGAACTGCACGACATCGTGGCCCACCACATCACCACCATGCAGCTCATGGCCGGCGGCGCCCGGGCCAACATCGGCGATCCGGAAGTGGTCCGCGACGCCCTGGTCACCCTTGAGTCCTCGGGGCGGCTGGCACTGCGCGAGATGCGCCAACTGCTCGACGTACTGCGGGCCGGCGACGAGCCGGAGGCCGAGCTCTCGCAGCCCCAGCCCGGCGCCGGCGACCTCGACCGCCTGGTCGCCGAATCGCGGCTCGCCGGACTGCCCACCGAGTTCGGCGTCCACGGGGAGCAGCGCCCGCTGCCGCCGACCCTCGGCCTCACGGTGTTCCGGATCGTCCAGGAAGCCCTGACCAACGCCCGCAAGTACGCGGGGCCCGCCGGGGCGTCCGTACGGCTGACGTACCGGCAGGACCGGGTCACGGTGGAGGTACGGGACGTCGGCGGGGGCGGCGGGGGCACGGCAGTTCACGACGCGGCGCCGTCGGCGGGCTCGGGCGGCTACGGCCTGATCGGCATGCGCGAGCGCGTGGCGCTGCACGGGGGCACCCTCACCACGGGCCCGCAGGCCGACGGGGGCTTCGCCGTGGTGGCCGAGCTGCCGCTGGGTTCGGACGAGGCGGCCGAGGCGGCCGTCCAGCACGAAGGGGCACGGCGATGACCGAAAACGGAACGGCAACGGGAACCGGAACGGCAAGGGGAGCGGGAACGGCAAGGGGGGCGGGAGCGGGAGCCGAGAGCGGGCCGACCGCGCCCACGGCCCGGATCAGGGTCCTGATCGCGGACGACCAGCCGCTGGTGCGGCGCGGACTGTCGCTGATCCTGTCCCCCGAACCCTCCTTCGAGGTGGTCGGCGAGGCCGAGAACGGCGCGCAGGCCGTCAACCTCGCCCGTCAGCTGCACCCCGACGTGGTGGTGATGGACATCCGGATGCCCGTCCTGGACGGGGTCGGTGCGACCGCGGAGCTCGCCGCCACCGTGCCCGGCTGCCGGGTCCTGGCCCTCAGCACGTTCGACCTCGACGAGTACGTCGTGGGCGCGCTGCGCGCCGGCGCCTCCGGGTTCCTGCCCAAGGACAGCTCCCCGGAGGACCTGAGCGCGGCGATCCGTACGGTCCACGCCGGCGAGGCCGCGGTCGCACCGCGCCTGCTCACCCGGCTGATCTCCACGTACGTACGGGCATCCCGCGATCCGCGGCCGAACCCGACGAGGGAGACGGGGACGGGTGAACTCACGCCCCGCGAGGTCGAGGTGTGGCGCCTGATGGCCACCGGCCACGACAACGCCGGCATCTCCGGCGCCCTGGACATCAGCCTGTCCACGGTCAAAAACCACATCACGAGCATCTTCGACAAGCTGGCCGTCCGGGACCGCGCCCAGGCGGTCATCGCGGCGTACGAATCGGGCCTGGTCACCGCAGGCGGGACGACGCCCCCCGCCGGTCCCACCGGCTAGCGCTGCGGCGCAGCCGGACTCGTTCTGGGCGGTGTGCTCCGGCTCGCGCCGTAAATCGAACACGTGCTTGAATTGGTGCATGCAGTGCACCTCCCCCGCCTCCTTCCCCGACGACCTGGTCGGGCTCCAGGCCGACTGGCTCCGTACGTACCGGGAACTGGCCCGGTTGTCCGCGTCGGCCGGCCATACCGGGCTCCGGCGCAGGCTGATCGGCCTGTCGTGCGCGATCGCCGTCCATCCGTACTGGTCGCGTCCGGTCCGTGCGGCGGGTGGCCCCGCCGAGCTGCGCCGCGCGGCGCGGTCCCGAGCGTGGGCGAGGGCGGCATGACCAGCGCCTGCCCCGGCAACGACCGGGGCCACGACGCGCCGGGCCCTGCCGCCCGACTGGTCGTCCATCCCCCGGACCACCGCGGCTGGCGGCGGGTGCGGTACGACGGGCAGAGCCTGGGCACTGCGTACCGGATCAGCGACATAGCCGTCTTCCTCGCCGCCACGGGAATGGAGGACGCGGAGGACTTCGACCTGACGGACCCGGCCCACGTCGACTGGCGCGGCGGCGGCCCCGACTGCTGGACGCCACCGGCGCTGTAAGCGGGAGCGGGAGCGACATGGACATGCAGGGGCGTGCCTACCGGTACGTGGGCCCGGCCGACCTGTTGGCGCTCGTCCGGCCGGGTGGCGGGGGTCGGAGCATCCGCTCGGCAGCCGACCTCGACGCCTGGGCCCGGAGCCTGACGCCGGAGGAGTCGGCCGAGCCCTTCACGTTCGTCGTCGACGCCACGGGCGTACTGCGCCTGGCACCGCGTCGGAGCGAGCACGTCGTCTGCGCGGGTGGGGAAACGGTCCTGAGCGCCGGGGAAATCACCTTTCGCGTGGAGTCCGGACAGTGGACGGTCAGCGAGGTCAGCAACCAGTCGACCGGCTACTGCCCGGACGTCCGCTCATGGCCGGCGGTCGCATGGGCCCTGGACGCGGCCGGAATCGTGCCTCCGTCCGCGTTCACCCACGAGGTGGTGTTCCGCCGGTGTCCCGCCTGCGGTCAGCTGAACATCGTGCGCGAGCAGGACTTCGTCTGCGTCTTCTGCGACGGGGCACTGCCCGGCGAATGGAACGTGGATGAGGACAGAGGCGGGGACGGGGGCGGGAACAGGGGCGGGGGCTGATGCTGGCGGTGGGGCGTCGGTGCGATGTCGGCGTGGTCCGGCACCCTCGAGAGGTCCTCTTCTCACCCCCAGTTCCGGGAGCGCCCATGGCCATCACCCTCCGTGCGGGAAGCACCGTCATGTTCACCGGCGACTCCATCACCGACTGCCAACGGCTGGAGAGTGAAGACGGCCTCGGGTTCGGCTACCCGCTGCGCATCGCGGGCGAATGGGGGCTCCGGCATCCGGACCGGCCCGTGACCTGGCGGAACACCGGGATGGGGGGCCACAAGGTGAGGGACCTCGAAGCCCGCTGGCAGCGGGACGTCCTCGACGCGCGCCCGGACGTGGTGTCGATCCTCGTCGGGGTCAACGACATGGGCTGGCACAGCCTCGACCCCCAGGGGTACGTGATCTCCGCGGAGGAGTTCGAGGCGGGATACGACCGCCTGCTCGCGCCCCTCGCCGAGGCGGGCGCGGAGCTGATCCTCATCGAGCCGTTCCTCCTGCCCGTCCACGGTGTGGTCGAGGCCGGTCCCGTGCTCATCGGGGAGAAGGAGCGGAGCGCGTGGCGCGCCGACCTGGACCCGAAGATCCAGGTCGTGCGCAAGCTCGCACGCAGGTACGGCGCCCAACTCCTCGCCGCCGACGGCATGTTCGCCGGACTCGGCGCGACGGCCGGCCCGGAGCACTGGGCCGCGGACGGCGTCCACCCGACGCCGGCCGGTCACGCCGCGCTCGCCGAGGCCTGGCTGCGCCTGGTCGCGTGACCGCCCCGGACGCCCGGGCCCGGACGGACACGCTCCGTCCCCTTGAGGGGGACGGCTGAGGGGCCGAAGCCCTCGTAGACCCCGCCGTGGGTGACCCCGCCGTGGGGTGCCGCTGTACGACGCGGTGGCCGTTGGGAGCCGGGGAGCCGGGGAGCCGGGCACCACCATCTCTGCGTCCGCCGCCACCGCCTCCTCCACCGCTGCGCCCAGGCCTGCGACCGTCAGGGTGGCCGCTACGCGCCCCCCGGTCACCAGGCCTTGCCGGCCTGCTCCCGGAACGTGCGGTTGATGCGTTGATGGCGGGACCGTGGGTGACCGTTCAGGCCGGCGTGGTCGGGAGCTGTCCGCGGAGGGCTTTGCGGAGGGTGTCGGCGAATTCCCCGGGGTGTGTGGTCAGGCCGGTGTGGCCGCCGGGGAAGTGCAGGAGGTTCTTGCCGAGGCGCTCGGCCAGGAGTGCGGCCGGACGGTACGGCAGCTCGCCGCGGGAGTCCTGGCCGCCCGCGAGTACGAGCCGGTCCGACACCTCCGCGAGGCGGTCGACGTCGGGGGCGTGGCCCATGAAGGCGGGCACGATGCGCCCCACGAAGTAAGGCAGGTTGGCCATCGTCCGCTCGGCCCGCGCCGCCGCACCGGGCGGCAACTCGACCTCGGCCTGCGGAGTGGGTGTGGGTGCGGGCGTGGGTGCGGGCGTGGGTGCCGGCGTGGGCGGCGTGTCCTCGCCGTCCTCCTTCCTCAGGCCGGCGGCGAACTCGGCCATCGCCGGCATGAGCCCCCGGGTGCGCAGCGTTTCCTGCACGCGGACGAGGAGGGCCCTGTGCACGGGCGCGTCTGGCAGGACCTCCACCAGCGGCGGTTCGTGGGCCACCAGGCGCCGGACGCGTTCGGGGCGGGTGGCGAGCAGGTGCACGGCGGCGATCGCGCCCGAGCTGCTGCCGAAGACCAGGGCGGGTTCCTCCGGCGAGAGCAGGTCCAGGATCCGCAGTGCGTCGTCGGCGTGCTCAGCGACGCTCTGCTCGGCCTCGGGGTCGTCGAGCGTGCTGCGTGACATGCCGCGGGGGTCGTACGTGGCGACGGTGTACTCGGCCGCCAGGTCGTCGGCGACGCCGACGAAGGAGGCCGCGCCGCCCGATCCGCCGGGGATGAGCAGCAGGAGCGGGCCCCGGCCGCGTACGTCGTAGTGCAGGGTCGCGCCGTCCACGCGCAGGCTGCCGGAAGTCTGCCGGGAAGTCGGGGCGGTCATGCGGAGTCTCCTTCTCCGTGCGGGGGCCAGTGCTCCAGGAGGGTGTGCAGGGCGTCGAGGGCGCGGAGCCAGGAGCTCTGCGGTGCCCGCGCGTGGGCGAATCCGCCCGCTGCCTCCAGCGCGACGAACCCGTGGAACGTGCTGCGCAGCAGTCGGACCGCGTCCGTCAGATCGGGCTCGGCGAGGCCGTAGCCGCGCAGCATCCCGTACGTCAGCTCGACGGCGCGCCGCGGGCCGGGTGCCTGTGCGGCGAGGACGGGGTCGATCTCGATGGGTGTCTGGGTCGCCGCGTAGCGGCCGGGATGCCGGTGGGCGTAATCCCGCCAGGCGTTGGCGAACGCGACCAGTGCGTCCTTGCCGGACCGGCCGGCCGTGGCCTCCGCGATGCGGATCGTCTTCTCGTCCGCGGCCAGCAACGCGATCCGTCCGCGCAGGTCCTCCAGGTTGCGCACGTGCGTGTAGAGGCTCGCGTCCTTCACGCCGAGCCGCCGCGCCACCTGCGACATGGTCACCCGGTCGAGTCCGGCCTCGTCCGCCAGTTCGGCGCCCGCGGCCGTCACGCGCTCCGCCGTCAGTCCTGCCCGCGCCATGCGTCGTCGCCTTCCCTCACTCGTTCCTAGGGGTATTAGTTATAACCTAGAGGTCCTAGGTTTTCCAAGCCTGCCAGGTTTCCCGAGGTTTCCAAGTTCCAGGTACGGATGCGGCGTTGCGGAGGGCTACGCCGGGGTCGGGCGCGACGGCCGCCGACCGTGAGGTGAGCCGCCGACCGTGAGGTGAGGGGAGTACGGCCGTGGCGAGCTGCTCCACCACGACGGTGCGCGGGTCCCTGGGCCCCCTGGTCGCCCACTTCCTCCCCCCGCGTCACGGTCCGCCTCCCGCCCCGCCGGCCGGCCGGCGAACAGTGGTGAAGGCGCAATTCAGCCAGCGGTACACGGGAGGCGCCGCCGGGTTGAACGCGATGCCGGGCGGCCATGGTTCATGGGGGGAGTCGGACACCGCGTCATCCAGCCACCCGTGCCCGGCGACGCTGCATCCCGGACGCCCTCTTGTTCGTTCACAGGGCCGAGACCGAACGACAGCCGGACGAAAGGAACCATCGTGGAGCAGAACGCCTGGGACGTCACCGGGGAGCTCGCCGTCTTCTTCGACGAGGCCGCCGCCCATGTTCCCGCCGAGCAGCGCAAGGTGTTGCAAGTGCTCAAGATCGGGGAGGAGTTCGGCGAGGCCGCCCAGGCGGTCATCGGCGCCACCGGGACCAACCCCCGCAAGGGCCGGTCCCACTCGTGGCAGGACGTGGAGTCGGAGGTGTGCGACGTCCTGGTCACGGCCATGGTCACGCTGCACCGGCTCGGCGTCGCGGACCCGGCCGCCCTGTTCACCGCGCACCTGGAGAAGACCGCCGCCCGCACCCTGGCCGCCACCACCCCCGTCCCGGAGGCGTGACGTGTGGATTCCCCGAGAGGAGTGGGTCAAGACGCTGCCGCAGACGGTCGTGGCCTCCTGCGTCCTGCTGCTGGACCCCGACGGCCGCGTCCTCCTGCTCCGGTACGGCCCCGGCACGCCCGTGTCGGGACGGTGGTGGCTGCCGGGCGGGATGCTCGACCACGGCGAGGACCCGTGGGCGGCGGCGCGGCGGGAGACGAGCGAGGAGACGGGGGTCGAACTGGCCGATGTGCCAAGGCTGATCGGCACGGACCACCGCGTCGACGTCGAGAACACCGGCCCCGTGATCGACTACTTCTTCCACGGCGGCGTCCACACGGGCGAGCGGCCCATCCGGCTGAGCGACGAGCACGACCGCCACGCGTTCAAGCACCTGGACGACCTGCGGGACACCCCGCTCGCCGCCGGCCTCCAGACCCTGACCGCCCTCCACACCGCCGCCCGGTCCGGCACGACGGTCTACCTCCGCGAGGGACGCCCGCTGTGACGGCTCCCCGTGCGGCAGCGCTCAGTGGGCCTCCAGCGCCTGCACCAGCTCGGGCAGGCGGCCGCCGGCCACCACGAGGGCCAGGTGGTCGTGGAAGTCCCGGCTGCTGACGATCAGGCCGTCGCGGACCCGCAGTACCTGGATGTTGGCGGCCACGAACGAGCGTCCCGTCGCCCGGTGGTGCACCTCGTAGTCCCACTCCGCGACCACCACCTCCGGGTCGTCGGTCTCCCGGACGACCAGTCCAGGGAAGGCGGAAGAGGATGAGTGGCGCTCAGGAGCGGCCGCTGCGGGCCGACGCGGCCCGCAACCGGGCCAAGGTGCTCGACGTCGCCACGGAGGTGTTCACCACCCGCGGCGTCGGCGTGCCGACCGAGCAGATCGCCCGGGCCGCCGGGGTCGGCGTCGGCACGCTCTTCAGGCACTTCCCCACCAAGGAGGCGCTGCTGGAGGCGGTGATGGTGCGCAGGCTCGAAGCGATGGCGGCCATGACCGCACAGCTGGCGGACCGAGCCGATCCGGCCGAACCGGCCGAGGCCCTCTTCGCCTGCTTCCGGCTGGTGGTGGAACAGTCGGCGGGCAAGAACGAGTTCGCCCAGGCGCTCGCCGCGGCCGGTGTGGACGTGCACGCGGCGTTGCGGGAGCCGACCGGGGAGATCCAGGCCAGGCTGGCCGGCCTGCTGTCCCGGGCACAGCGGGGCGGGCAGATCCGCCCGGATCTGGGACTGCCGGAGCTGCTCGCCCTGCTGGTCGGTACGGGCGCGACGCTTGAGCAGCTCGGCGCGGACCCGGCGGCGCGCGAGCGGATCTTCGACGTGGTCTTCGACGGCCTGCGGCCACGCTGACCGGCCCGGGAGGCCTGGCAGGCCTGGGGAGGCCGGTCCAGGAGGCCCGGGCAGGCCTGGAGAGGCCGGCTCCGGGACCCCGGCCCGGGCGGCCCGGGGAGGGGGCCGGCCCGGCACTGCAACGCGAGGCTTCCGAAGACGCGGGCGGCGGCGTACGGGCGAAAGCGGGCCTCCCGCCGGTTTCCGCGCGGGCGTCCCGTCGTTACCGGGGGAGGAAGGAGGTCCCCATGACAGCGCAGGGACCCGCGAAGGAACAACCCACGGCCACCGAGCTCGACGCCCGCTACAGCTCCGCGCTCAATCCGCGCCCGGGGGCCGCGGACGTCAGCGCCACCGACTGGGCCGAGGCGCGACGGCAGTTGGAGACCGCCGAGATCTTCTGGGTGTCCACGGTGCGACCGGACGGCCGGCTGCACGTCACTCCGGTGATCGCCGCCTGGCACGACGGGGCGGTGTACTTCTCGACCGGTGCGGAGGAGCAGAAGGCGAAGAACCTCGCTCACCACGGGCACTGTGCGCTGACCACCGGCGGGAACTCGCTCACCGAAGGGCTCGACCTCGTGGTCGAGGGCACGGCCGAGCAGGTCACCGATCCGGCGGTGCTGGAGCAGGTGATCGCGGCGTACGAGGCGAAGTACACGTCGCACATCACCTCGCCCGAGGGCACCTTCCATGGGATCGGGGACGCGTTCCGGAAGGGGAACGTGGTGGTCTTCGCGGTGACCCCGGCCACGGCCTACGGCTTCGGCCGGGACGACGGCGTGTACACGCACACGCGGTGGACGTTCTGAACGGTCCGTCAGGGGCGGCGGCCCCAGGCGGAGATCATGGGTGAGGTCGTGAGGTCGAGGCGGCCCGACGCGACCGCCGCGAGATGCCGGTCGATCTCCTCGTCCGTGGCGAGGCCCGCCTCGACGAGCCGGTCCCGTACCTGCCTGACCGTCGCCGCCTCCAGGGCGTCGCAGGCCGGTGAGGTGACCGGGAAGTAGGCGTCCGCGCTGACGTCGGCCAGTCCCGCCCCGCGCAGCAGCCGGGGCAGCTTGCGTCCGTAGGCCAGGTCGACGCCGCGGGCGGCCATCAGCGTGCGGAATCCGGTGCGCAGTCTGTTGGCCAGGGCCTGTTCGGGCCCGTACTCGTCCAGGCAGAGCAGCGGCTGTGACGCCGGATCGGCGTCTTCGACCAGCAGCCACCCGCCCGGCCGCAGGGCGCCGGCCATGGCGCGCAGGGCGCGGTCCCGGTCGGGCACGTGGACGAGCACCAGCCGCGCGTGGACGAGGTCGAAGCCGCCGCCCGGGGGCTCGTCCCGGCCCACGTCGTGGCGCAGCACCTCGATGACGTCACCCGCGGCCCGGGAGGCCCAGGAGGTGTCGATGTCGGTCGCCACCACCCGCCCGGTCCGGCCGACGCGGTCGGCCAGCCACGTCACCACCGAGGAGCCGCCCGCACCGACCTCCCAGCACCGCCAGCCCGGGGCGATCCCCAGGGCCTCGACGTGCCGGAAGGTCGTGGGGTCGAAGAGCTCGCCGAGCGCCTCGAACCGGGTGCCCGCCTCGGGCTGTGCGTTGTCGAGGAGGTACCCGCCGTCGTTGCCGGGTTCCGGTGCGGAGCGCGTCATGAGGGGATTCTCCCCCGTCCGCCCGCGCAGCCGCCCGCCCGCCCGTCCGCCCGCGCAGCCGCCCGCGCAGCCGCCGGCCCGGCGTCCTCAGGCCCGGAGCTCCGGCGGGAAGCCGGTCCAGCGGAGGTCTTCGGGGAGGTGGCCCATGTCGTTGTGGAAGAGCACCGCGGCGGGCCGGTCGGGGGCGTAGCGGATGACCGTCAGTGCGGCGTTGCCGTGGTTGAGTCCCAACCAGCGCCAGTTCGGCGCGTCGAGGGCGTCCCGGACGAGCCAGCCGATCAGGAAGTTGTGGGTCACGACCAGCTCGTGGCGCGGTACGTCGCCCTCGACGGGTCCGGTGAACCGGGCCAGCGCCGCCTGCGCCAGGGCCGGACCGCCCTCGCGCTCCTCGGCGGGGAACAGCGCCAGACGGGCCAGCATGGCATCGGCCGAGACCGGGGGCAGTTCCTCCCGCCGGGGCACGTACGGGATGTAGTCCCCGGCCGGCTTCGACTCCTCCAGCGGTACGCCGTCCAGCTGGTCGCAGACCAGGCGCGCCGTCTGCGCCGCGCGGGGCAGGGGACCGTGGTGGACGGCGGCCAGCGGTGTGCCGACGAGCCGCTCGCCGAGCAGGGTGGCCTGGCGGCGCCCGGCGTCCGTCAGCTCGCTCTCGTCGGCCGAAGCCTCGCCGTGCCGTGCGAGGTAGAGGTAACGGGCGGCTGTTGCGGGCATCGGCGGGTCCTCCGTCAGCATTCGTGATCTTGCGGATGCAGGGAGGGACGCCGACGTCGGCCGTGCGGTTTCATGCCGGATGCGCGGGAGCCGTCGCCGTGTGCGCGCTGCGTGCTGCGTGCTGCGTGCTGCGTGCAGTTGGCGACGGCTCCCGGACGCGCGGGCGGCCGTCCGACCGGGGATCGGGATCAGGATCGGGATCTGGATCGGGATCGGGATCAGGGGCAGCTGATGCGGATGTCGCCGGGGTCGGTGGTGCAGGTGTCGGTGCCGGTGCCGCCGTTGGCGGTGTCGTTGCCCGCGACGCCGTCGGTGGTGGTGAGGCGGTCGTTGCCGTAGTAGCCGGTCAGGGTGTCGTTGCCCGGGCCGCCGTTCAGGGTGTCGTCGCCGAAGCCGCCGTCGATGTTGTCGTTGCCCTCGCCGCCGTACACCGTGTCGTTGCCGTAGCCCGCACGGACGGTGTCGTTGCCGCCGAGGGCGCAGATCACGTCGTTGGAGTAGCCGCCGGTCAGCGTGTCCGCGCCGCTGGTGCCGATAATCGTGCAGCCGCGGGCGTTGTTGACCGAGGTGGTCGCCGTGGCCCTGTTGTCGGCGGTCGCCGGGTCCTGCTGGATGGCGGCGACGGTGGCCGTGTCGGTGAGCGTGCCGGTGGCGCGGGGCTCGGCCGTCACCGTGACCGTGGCGCTCGCGCCCGGGGCCAGGGAGCCGAGGGCGCAGTTGGCCCCGGTGGCCGTGGTCGTACAGGTGCCCTGCGAGGGGGTGGCGGAGACGAGGCTCGCGGCTGCGCCGGAGAGCGTGTCCGTCAGGGTGACGCCGGTGGCGGTCGCGGTGGAGGCCGCGGCGTTGGAGACGGTCACCGTGTACGAGGCGCGGTCGCCGATGCTCACGGTGGCCGTACCGGTCTTCGTCACCGCCAGGTCCGCGCTCGGCGGCGGGGGCGGAGGCGCTCCGTCGCCGCCCTGGTAGCGGGCGAGGGCGAAGGCGTAGCCCGCCCCGTAGCCGGCCGCGACGATGTTGCCGTCCGGCTGGACGAGCACGGCGCGCGCCTCGTCGTAGTCCCCGAAGCCGGTGACCGCGAAGCCGTCGCCGCTGAAGCCCGTGTCCACGGTGCCGTTGGGGTTGAAGCGGACCAGGCCGAAGTCGTTGGCCTCGGAGCTGCTGGGGTCGTCGGCCAGGCCGGCGAGGACGATCTTTCCGTTCGGCTGGAGCGCCATGGCGTTCGCGGTGCCGCCGTCGCCGGGGAACCGGACCGAGGTGCGCCCGTTGCCGGTGCCGAATCCGGTGTCGGGGGTTCCGTTCGCGTTGTAGCGCAGGAGGGCGATGGCGGCGCCGCCGTCGCCCGCCGCGACGATCTTGCCGTCTGGCTGGACCGCCACGGCGTTGCCGAACTCGGTGCCGCCGAAGTCCGCGGTCACCATGCCGTCGCCGCTGAAGGTCGTGTCCAGGCTGCCGTCGGCGTTGTACCGGGCCACTCCGATGTCGAACGCGGTGTTGCCCACGTACCCGACGGAGACGATCTTCCCGTCCGGCTGGAGGGCCATGCCGCGGACCGTGCCGCCGGCGTCCTGGGGCGAGGCGGGCGTGAATCCCGCGACCACCGCGCCGTCGCCGCCGAGGGTGGGGTCCAGGTGTCCGCCGCTGTCGAGGCGGACCAGGGCGAAGCCGCCGCCGGCGCCCTTGCCCGCGGCGATGATCTTGCCGTCGGGCTGCACCGCCACGTCCGCGCCGTCTGCGGAGCCGCCGAACTCGTCGACCCGTACCAGGCCGCCGTTGCCGAAGCCGGTGTCCAGGCTGCCGTCGGTGTTGTAGCGGGCCACCGAGAAGAAGCAGCAGCCGCCGCCCTCCTCCGCGACGACCTGGGTGGTGCCCACCACGACGATCTTCCCGTCCGAGGGCTGGATCGCCACCGCGTTCGCTGAGTCGGCGCCGCCGAAGTCACTGGTCACCGTACCGGCGGCGCCGAAGGACGGGTCGAGGCTGCCGTTGGTGCCGTACCGGGCGAGCGCGAAGCCGCCCTCGCTGAGGCCCGCCACGACCAGCTTGCCGTCGGCCTGCCGTGCGATGTCGTGGCCCTCGGCGTGGCCGGGGAAGGAGGTGGTGACGCGGCCGCCGGTGCCGAAGGCCGGATCCGGATCGCCCGGCGCGGCCGACGCCGCTCCGGACAGCGCGAGTACGAGCGCGAGCGTCATGCCGAGCACGGCCGCCGCCGCGGCCGTCCTGCCCGGCCGGCGCCGCCGTACCGCCGGTGTCAGATGTGCGTGGGTCATGGGCGTGCGGACCTCCGGCCTGGCGGGGTGGTGCGGGGAGCAGCGCACAGCTTCGTACGGGACCCGGCCCGCGCCCGGGGGCCGTGCCGTACGCCGGCCGCGAAAGCCCGGGGAACCACCCCGGCGGAGGAGCGCACGTGCCCCGCGTCCGTCCGCGGGGACACGGAGAACGCGGCGCTCCGGGCCGTGAGGGCGGGGTTGAACATGCCCAAGGACCGCGCGCGGCAAGGCCCGTGCCATGGCCACCACCGACGGATCCCGGAACGTGAGTGTGCGCTCGGCCACGTGCCCGGCCGGACGGGTGGCGGCAGGTGTGCCGGTGGGCGCGGGCAGGATGGGCTGCATGACTGCAGCCACCGCGGACGGGAACCCGTCAGGAAATGGAAGGGCGTTGCCCTCGTGCGGGCTCTTCCCGCCGATCGAGCCGTACGAGACGGGAATGCTCGATGTCGGCGACGGCAACCTCGTGTACTGGGAGGTCTGCGGGAATCCCGGCGGCAAGCCGGCGCTCGTCGTCCACGGCGGCCCGGGTTCGGGGTGCAGCGCCGCGGCGCGCCGGTACTTCGACCCGGACCGGTACCGCGTCGTCCTGTTCGACCAGCGCGGCTGCGGACGCAGCCTCCCGCACGCGAGCGACCCGCTGACCGACATGCGGCACAACACCACCCGGCACCTGATCTCCGACATGGAACGGCTGCGCGAGCACCTGGGGATCGACCGCTGGCTGCTGTACGGCGGCTCGTGGGGTTCCACGCTGATCCTGGCCTATGCCGAGACGCACGCCGAGCGGGTGTCGGAGATCGTCATCTCCGGTGTCACCACCACCCGGCGTTCCGAGATCGACTGGCTCTACCGGGGCGCGGGCCGGTTCTTCCCCGAGCAATGGGAGCGCTTCCTGGCGGGAGCCCCCGGCACACCGCGGGACGGGGACGTCGTCGCGGCGTACGCGCGCCTCATGGAGCACCCGGACGCCGCGGTACGGGAGAAGGCAACGGCCGACTGGTGCGCCTGGGAGGACGCGGTCCTTTCCGGGGAGACGAACGGCGCCCACCACCCGTACGGCGACCGTCCGCCGGCCGCGCAGCTGGCCCTCGTGCGCATCTGCTCCCGCTACTTCTCCCACGGCGCCTGGCTGGAGGAGGGCGCGCTGCTGCGCGACGCCGACCGTCTGGCCGGCATCCCCGGCGTACTGGTCCACGGCAGGCTCGACCTGGCGGGGCCGCTCGACACCGCCTGGGAACTGGCCCGTGCCTGGCCGGACGCTGAGCTGACCGTCGTGGCCGACGCGGGCCACCTGGGCAACGCCGCGACGCGCACCCATGTCCTGGGAGCCCTCGACCGGTTCGCCCGGGCATGACCGGACGGTTCGGAGGCACCGTGCCCGCGTGCGAGGGTTCCTCCGGATGCCGAGGCCGGTGGGGCCGCCCCCGGTGGCGTTCGCGTCGGGGGCCTTCGTCGAGCGCTCGGGTCGTTCGGGTCGTGGGTCCGCGGTCAGGGCGCGGGGTGGGCGTGGTTGCCGGTCTGTACCCGGAGGGCGGTGGCCAGGCGGTCACGCGCTTCGGTCTGGGCGGCGATCCGGTCGTCGAGGACCGCCAGCCGTTCCAGCGCGACCCGCAGGCCCTTCTCCGAGGGCGGTGCGGCCGCCACGTCGCCGTCCAGGCACGGCAGGAACACGTGCACGTCGTCCAGGGTGAGCCCGGCGGCCAGCAGGTGACGGATGTTGCGAACCCGCACCACGGCCCGCTCGTCGTAGATGCGGTAGCCGTTGGCGGCCCGCTCCGAGGAGATCAGCCCCGCCTGTTCGTAGTGCCGCAGCGCACGAGCGGTCGTCCCCGTCTCCGTGGCCAGCTCACCGATCCGCACCCGTTCCACCTCCCCCGCCACTCCTATCACGCCACCACCGCTCCCCCGTCGACGGGGAGGACCACGCCGGTGACGAACGACGCGTCCGGCGCGGCGAGCCGGGTGATCGCCCACGCCACCTCTTCGGGGCGGCCGATCCGGGCCAGCGGGGTGTGCTCCAGCTGCCACTGGCGGACCGCGGCCCTGCGCTGCGGCGTCAGGCCCTGGTGCTCGCCGATGGGGGTGTCGATCGCGCCGGGGGCGACGGCCACCACCCGGATCCCCCGGGGTGCCAGCTCGACCGCCCAGCTCCGGGTCAGCAGTTCCACGGCGGTCTTGGTCGCCGCGTAGACCGAGTTGCCGGGCCACCCCCGCTGCCCAACCGACGTACTGACGTTGACGATCACCCCGCTCGATGTCTCCAGCAACGGCAGTGCCGCCTGGGCCAGCAGGACGGGGGCGATGAGGTTGGTGGCGAGCTGAGCACTGATCATGTCCGGCGTCAGCGTGCCGAGGGCGCCGCTGCGCACGATGCCGGCGTTGTTGACCAGCACGTCCAGTCGGCCGTGCCGCTCCACCACCGCGCGGACGATCCGCTCGGGCTCGCCCTCCGCGGTGATGTCGGCGGGCAGCGGTGTGATCCGGTCGTGCCCGGCCGCGGTCTTCGCGAGCGGTTCGCTCCTGCGTCCGGTCGCGATCACGTGGGCGCCCTCGGCGGCGAAGGCGTGGGCGGTGGCCCGGCCGATGCCGCTGCCCGCTCCGGTGACCACGACGACCCTGCCGCTCGTGCTGTGCGTGCTGTGCGTGCTGCTCGTGCTGCTCGTGCTGTTCATGCCGGTCATCGTGCAACCCTGCCGCCAGCGGCAAGGTCAACGGTCAGCCCTCAGCTGGGTCGACGCGCGGCCCGGGAGCAGCAGCGGGGTCGCCAGTACGAGGACTCCGGCCAGGCCGATCGCCGTGCGGGGGCCGAGCAGGGCGGCCAGTACGCCCCAGACGGCGGTGAGGAGTGCGGTCGAGGCCTTGGTCGTCACCGCCCAGGCGGACAGGGTGCGGGCGACCCGGTCGGCCGGGGTGCACCGGAGGCGGTAGGTGGCGTGGACGGGGTTGAAGACGCCGCAGCAGAAGACGAGTCCGAGTTCGATGCCGATGACGAGGAGCAGCCCCGCGGTGCCCGGGCCCGGGAAGGCCAGGCCGACGGGCCAGACCGCGCGCAGGGAACCGGCCACGGCCAGGACCCGGTGCTGCCCGAACCGGGTGGCGAGCGGCCGGGCCAGCCGGGAGCCGAGCAGCCCGGCGACCGAGGGCGCGGCGAAGGCGAGGCCGTACTGCCACGGCGTGAACCCGAGCCGGCCGAGCATCAGGACGGCCAGCAGCGGCTGTGTCGCCATCACCAGGCCGTTGAACAGGACGGTGTTGAGGAACAGCGGGCGCAGCGTCGCGTCGGCCAGGATGTGGCGCCAGCCGTGCAGCAGGTCCCCGGCCCGCATGCGCGGCGGCTCCCGGCGCTCGGGGCGCTCGGGGTGCTCGGGGTGCTCGGGGTGCGGTTCGTGCCCGCCCATCGCGCGGATGCCCAGGGCCGAGAGCAGGTGGCTGACCGCGTCGGCCGCCACCGTCGCGACGGGGCCGAGCAGCCCGATCGCCGCGCCGCCCAGCGGCGGTCCGAGGATCGTGGTCGTCCAGGCCGTGGACTCGAACCGGGCGTTCGCGACGAGCAGGTCCTCGGCCGGCAGCAGCGTCTTCAGGTACGCGCCGGAGGCGGCGCGGAAGGTGATGTCGGCGGCCGCGACGACGACCGAGACCAGCAGGAGCTGGAGGAAGGTGAGCACGCCGAGTGCGTACGCGGCGGGGATCGTCAGCAGCGCGGCGCACCGCACCAGGTCCATCGAGATCAGCACCGGCCGTTTGCGGCGGAACTCCACCCACGGGCCGAGCGGCACCGCCACGGCCGCACCGACCGCAGCGCCCACGGAGGACAGCGCGGCGACCTCGGCCGGTCCGGCGTGCAGCACCCGGAGGGCGATCAGCGGGAACGCGCCGAAGGCGAGCCACGTGCCGAGCGCGCTGGTTCCGTACGCTCCCCAGAGCCACCCGAACCGTCGCCCCAGCCGGTGTCCGCCCCGCATACCCGATACCGCCCCTCTCCCCTCGCCGCGGGCCTGGCGCCGCCGTTCACCCGTACAACCGATCCGCGATCGGATCCATCAAAGCGAGCGCCGGGCCCTGCGATCAAACAACCGCGGGCCTCCGACCCACAACCAAAGGTTGTGCACATAGGGTGGGGGCATGGATCTCGACGCCGTCCGGACCTTCGTCGCCGCCGCTGAAGCGGGGCAGTTCCAGGAGGCCGCCGCGGAGCTGGCCGTCACCCAGCAGGCCGTCTCCAAGCGCATCGCCGCGCTGGAGCGCAGCCTCGGTGTGCGGCTGTTCCTCCGTACCGCGCGCGGCGCCGAACTCACCATCGACGGGCAGGCGTTCCTGCCCCACGCGCGCGAACTGCTGCGCGTCGCGGAGCGCGCGGTGGCGTCCGTGCGGACCGGCAGCCGGCCGCTGCGCGTCGACGTGATCAACCTGCGGGGTGCGGCGTCGGGCCTGCTGCGGGGGTTCCACCGCGCGTACCCGGGGATCGAACTCGACGTGGTGACGCTGTTCGACATCGAGACGGCCGTCGCCGCGGTCCGCTCCGGGGCGATCGACGCCTCCTTCCGCGCCGTCGCAGCACCGGGCCGGCCCCTGCCCGAGGACATCGAGTCCGTCCGGGTGGCCGACGAGCCGCTCCAGCTCCTGACCGGCCCCGACCACGCGCTGGCGGGCGCGCGGTCGGTGGCCCTCGCCCGGCTCGCCGGACACCGGATCTGGATGCCCGGCATCGTCCCCGGCACCGAGTGGGCGGCCTACTACGACGACCTCGTCGCGGAGTTCGGCCTCACCATCGAGGCGACCGGTCCCAACTTCGGTTCCGACGCGCTCCTCGACACCATCGCCGACACCCCGGCCCTGGCCACCTTCATGGGTGAGCACACGCGCCTCGTGTGGCCCACCGGCCACGGCCTGCGCCGCATCCCGGTGACCGACCCGACGCCGGTCTACCCGCACTCGCTGCTGTGGCACCGGGACAACCCCCACCCGGCGCTGGGCACCCTGCGCGCGCACCTCGCCGCCACGACGGCCGGGCCCGGCGGCGAGCCCGACACCGCTGCCGCCGCCGGGACGTGGGTGCCGGGCTGGGTGCTGCCGCGGTGACCGGCGCCGCGACGGGCGGATGTCAGGGGGTGTGGCCGGGGGCGTGGCCGGGGGTGTGTCAGGGGGCGTGGCCGAGGGTGTGTCAGGGGGTGTGGCCGGGCCAGGGAACGTCGGTGTCGACGGGGGCGGCGTAGTCGATGCCGGGTACGGAGAAGCCGTAGAGGCGTCGGACCTCGGAGCGGAACCAGTCGAGGTCGGCCAGGTCGGCGATGGTCCGCGTGGTGGCGCTCTCCCAGCGTTCGGCGACGGCGGCCTGGACCTCGTCGGCCAGTTCAAACGTGTCCAGGCGGACACGGCCCTCGTCGTCCAGGGCGAGCGGGGCGGCGCCGGTGAGCTGGTCCCACAGGTCGGCGAGCTGGTGGACCGGCGGGACGAGGCCGTCACCGAGGACGCCGCGCAGCAGGCCGGTGTACAGGGCGATGCCGGGGATCGCGGTGGAGGACTGGGTGACGGCGGCGCCGTTGACGGAGGTCACGGCCCGCCCGCCCACCGTCTTGGCGAGCCGCTCGTCGAGGGTGCGGGCGGCGGCTTCCAGATGTGCCTTGGCGGCGCCGATGGTGCCCTGCCGGTAGATCGCCGCCGTCAGCGGCGAGCCGATGTACGAGAGCGCGGCGGTGGAGAACCCGTCGGCGAGCAGGCCGCGTCCGGCGAGGTGGTCGATCCAGCGCTCCCAGTCCGCGCCACCCATCACGGCGACGGTCTGCTCCACGTCGTCGCCCTCGGCCGGCCCGGTCTCGACCTCGCGGACCTCGGGCACGCCCTCGTCGTCGAAGACGAGGGTCTTGGTGCGGTGGGCACCGCCGATCGGCTTGAGGACGGAGGCGTACGTGGAGCCGGTGTCGGGGTCGGTGCGGCGGGGCGCGGCCACCGAGTAGACGAGGTGGTCCAGCCGGCCGCCGAAGCGCTGCTCGATGAGGTCGGCGACCTGGCCCTTCATCGCGTCGGAGAACGCGTCGCCGTTGAGGAGGACCAGGTCCCGTCCGGCGGCGCGGGCGATGTCGGCGGTGGCGGCGGTGCGGTACCAGCCGGCGGTCGCGGTCCGGCGTACGGTGGGCGCCTTCTCGAAGCACACGCCGATGCCGCGGATGCCGGCGCGCTTGAGTCCGGCGAGCGTGGCCGCGAGGCCGTACCCGGCGGAGGAACCGATGACCAGCGCGACCGGCCCGTCGCCCAGCGGCCCGCCGGCGGGGGCGGGGGCGGGGTCGGGGCAGGCCTGCCACATGTCGGCGACCAGCTGCGCGCACCCGGCCGGGTGGGAGTCGAGGAAGAGGAACCCTCGGTTCCGAGGGGTGAGAACGCGCTCGTTCACGATGGCAGTCCTTGGGTCGGCCGGAACGGGACCGCGGCGACCGACCGGCCGACGCGCCCTGCCAGTCTGCGACGGCCCGCACGCGGGCAGTGACCCGCGCAGGAACAAGGTTCACGAGTCGATCTTGGAGTGTTCCACCACTTGCGACCCCGCGATCGGTTCAGTGGGCGACCGCCGCGGCCGAGAGGAGGGTGGCCGTGGCGAGGGTGGTCCACAGGGCGGTGGGGCCGTGGGGGGCCAGGGTGGTGATGGCTGCCGGGGAGACGGCCAGGCCGAGGCCCGTGGAGAGTTCGAAGCGGGCCAGGGTGCGGCCCAGGGCGCCGGCCGGGGCGAGGTGGGTGGCCAGGGCGGTGGCGCTGCCGGCGTAGACGATCTCGCCGAGGGTGCAGACCACGGACACCGCGGCCACCGCCGGGGCGGCCCAGCCGTGTCCCAGTGAGGTGGCCCCGAGGAAACCGACGTAGGACGCGGTGAGGACGAGGCCGGCGAGGGCCATCACGGTGCGCCGGGGGAAACGGGACAGCACGGCGGTCACCGGGACCTGAAGGGTGACCACCAGCACCGTGTTGGCCACGAAGACGGCGGCCGACCACATCGGGGACGCGTGCAGCTGCGTCACCAGGACCAGCGGGAGCGCGATCTCGGGGACGTTGAGGCAGAAGGCATAGACGACGTTGGCGGCCAGCAGTGCGCGCATCCGGGTCCGGGGTGCCGGCCCGTCGCCGGTGTCCTCGGCCCGGACCGCATCCGCGCGGAGGCGGACCGACCAGGCCAGGGCCGCCGCGGCGAGGTAGGCGAGGCCGGTGACCGCCGCCAGGGCCCGCAGGGCGGTGGTGCCGCCCGCCAGGCACGCCGTGGCCACCAGGGCGCCCACCCCCAGCGCCGCGTTGCGCAGGGCGCGGCCCGCCGCGAGGGCGGCGTCGCGCTCCCGGCCGTGGGTGACCGTCGCCACCAGGACGGCGTGGGCGGCCGGCCAGGCCTGGTTGCCGATGCCGAGGAACAGCGCCGCGGCAGCGAACGGCTGGACGTGTCCCGCCGGGGTGGCCAGCAGCAGTGCCACGCCCAGCACCCGTACGAGCATCGACGCCGCCACGACGGTGCTGCGTGCGCCCCGGTCCAGCCATCGGCCCACCGCGGGCATGCACACCAGGCCCGCGATGATGCCGGCCGTCATGGCGGTGCCGGTGGCCGGCGCCGAGAGGTCCAGTACGGTCACTCCGTACAGCAGCAGGAACGGGCGCAGCAGGCCGGTGCCGAGCGCGTCCACGGCCAGCGCGACGGCGTAGCGGGGGCCTCCGGATGCGCGGACGAGGGCGCCGGGCCGGAGCACGGCCGTCCCGGTGCGTTGTGCGGTGAGTGGCATGGCGTCAACGGTGCGTTCGGGCAGCGGGGTTCGCCGCGTCGGTTGACGGAGTCCGTCAACCGACGTCGTCGCCAGCCGTCCGGTCGGTGATGATGGGCCGGTGACGTTGAGGATCGACATCAGCGGCCTGCCGTCCGAGCGCCTGCGGTTCGCCGCCTCCCCGCTGGCCGAACTGGCCGCGATGCTGCACGTCCTGGCCGAACCCGGCCACCATCCGCAGCTCGCCGGCTGGGCCGCGGACGTCTGGGCCGGGTTGCCGCCGGGGCTCGCCGACCGGTTGCGGGAGGCGGAGTTCCTCTGGCGTTCCTCGCGGGCCGACTTCCTGGTCCCGGCCCGGCCCCGGCCGACCCTCGCCGAGGAGCTGGACGACGTGGACCGCATCGACGACGAGACGTACGTGACCGCCGCGCTCGTCACCACCTGCGGCAGCAGCCGCGTCCACTTCGCCGCGCCGTCGCCGCTGACCGACCCGACCGCGCGCGAGCGGGCCCTGGACCTGGCACAGGCCCGCGGCGCCGTCCAGGGCGCCTTCGCGGAACGGCTGCTCACCGACCCGGCCGCGGTCCGGGCGCGGGTGCGCGACACCCTCGAACAGTGTGCCGGGGCCTTCTTCGACGCTGCCTGGGAGCGCGTCGCCGTACAGCTCGCCACCGACCTGCGCGTCAAGAACGACCTGCTCAAACGTCACGGCATCGGGCCGGCCCTCGCCTCGGTCTCCGGTGCGGTCACCCTGGCACCGGACGGCGACCACATCGTCGTGGACAAACTGCAGGACAAGTCGACCGCCGCCCACGGCGCCGGGGTCACCTTCGTCCCCAGTGTCTTCGGCAGCCCGCACCTGGTCGTGGTCCACGCCTCCGGATGGCAGCCGGTGGTGCAGTACCCGGTGGCCGAGCCGAGTCCGTCGGAGCCGGTCTCGCTGGAAACGATCACGCTGCGGCTGGAGGCGCTGGCCCATCCGGTGCGGCTGCGGCTGCTGCGTACGCTGGCCCGCGGCCCGCACACCAACGGCGAGTTGGCCCACGCCTGGGAGCTGTCGTCCCCGGAGGTGTCCCGCCACCTCGCCGTCCTGCGCCGGGCGGGTCTGCTCACGGGGCGGCGGCACGGCCGCTACGTCCGCTACACCCTCGACGTGCCGGGGCTGACGGCGCTGGGCTCCGACCTGCTGGCCGCAGTACTGCGCTGAGCCGCCGACCGCCAGCCGTGAGCCGTCAGCCGTCAGCTGTCAGCCGTCAGCCGCCGGCCGTAAGCCGTCGGCCGTCCGTCTGTTCCGGGTCGTTCGTGTGGAGGATGTCGCGGGCCTGCTCCGCGGCTCGCACCATGCTCTCTCCGACGAAGTCGACGAAGCGCGCGATGTTTTCGAGGCGGACGGCCGCCGGGCTCTCGCGGCCGAGGAGGCTCACGCCCTGCCGGGCGGTCTCGGCGACCTGGGTGTTGGCCCGGGCGGCGGCCATCATCGACTGGTACCAGACGTCGTCGTCGACGAGGTAGCGCTCGCGGCGGCGTTCGTCGCGTTCCCGGCGCACGAGTCCCTGGCTTTCGAGGAACGTGACGGCCTTGGAGACGGACGCCGGGCTGACCTGGAGGCGCCGGACGAGTTCGGACGCGGTCACGCTTCCCTCGTCGGTGGTGAACAGGCAGGTCAGCACCCGGGCCATCATCTTGGGCAGGCCCTGCTGCATCAGGATGGCGGTGAACGTCTCCTCGTACTCGCGGACGGCATCGGGGTCGCGCCCGTAGGCCTGCGCGGGCGCCTGCGGTTCCCGGGGCGCGGCCTGCCTGCGCTGGTGGGCGCGGCGTTCGGTGGCGCGGTGGGCGAGGTCGGCGCGGTAGGCGGTGGGGCCGCCGTTGCGCAGCACCTCGCGCGTGATCGTCGAGGTGGGGCGGTCGAGGCGTCTGGCGATCTCCGCGTAGGCGAGTCCGTCGGCCATGCCCAGCGCGATCTGCTGGCGTTCCTGCTGGGTGAGCCTGCCTCCCGGCATCGCGGTCTCCTTCGTGCTCCTTGCGGTCCCTCTTGCCCTCTTGCGCCGCAGCATAGCGTTCGCCTGCATTCCATTGCAACGAACCCTTGGCTGGTGTTGCATTAGCTTTAGAGCTGTTGCAACGATATACGCGCCATGACCTGCGAATACAGGGCTGGCCTACAACGAATCCATTGCCCATTTCATGAACGCAACGTAGCTTTTCCATCATCAGAAACGAAGAGCGAAGAGCTCGACCAAGGAGAACACCATGCAGCAGTTCCACACCCCCGCCGCCATCTCCGCCGTCCTCGACATCCCCGCGGGGCTCGTCCGGATCGTCGCCGCCGACCGCGCCGACACCACGGTCCGGGTCCTGCCGGCGAACGCCTCGAAGAGCCGCGACGTGAAGGCGGCCGAGCAGACCACGGTCGCGTACGCCGACGGGGTCCTGCGGATCGCGGCCCCGGCCGCGGACAACCAGTACTTCGGCCCCTCCGGCTCCGTGGAGTTGACGGTCCAGCTGCCCGCCGGATCCCGCGTCGAGGCGAAGACCGCCGACGGCGGGTTCCGCAGCGTCGGCCGGCTCGGCGACGTCACCTTCGACGGCGCGCAGGGCGCGGTCGAGATCGAGGAGGCAGCGAGCGCCCGCGTCACCACGCAGGCCGGCGACGTCTCGGTCGGCCACCTCGACGGCTCCGCGGAGATCACCACCGCCAAGGGCGACATCCGGATCACCGAGGCCGCCGGCGGCACCGTCGTGCTGCGCACCCAGGCCGGCGACATCTCGGTCGGCGCCGCCGCCGGAGTCTCCGCCGCCCTGGACGCGGGCACCGACTACGGCCGGATCCACAACTCCCTCAGGAACGCCGAGGGCACCGCCGCCCTGAACGTCCGGGCGACCACCGCCCACGGCGACATCACCGCCCGCAGCCTCTGAGCGTGACGAGGTCACACCGCGGTGGATCAACGGCGGCGCGGGCGATACCGGACCGCCCGGCCCCGATCGGCATCGGGCCGCAGACGCTCGCGCAGCTTCCCCGCTGAGCGCGCGGCTCGTGGGCGTGCCGTCACCGGGTGGCGGCGTACCGGGGCAGTGCCGCGCGGGTGGACGGGGCGATGCGGCGGCGGCGGACGGGCAGGAGCATCGTCGGGTGGGTGACGCTCCACACCGTGCCCGCGCAGATGAACTCCTTGATCCGGGCGCAGGCCCGGCCGGTGATGACGGTGGACGTCATCCGGTCCTCGGGGGTCACGCGCTGGAGGATTCCGTCGCGGCGTCCGAGGCTGATGCACTGGGCGGCGTAGCCGATCGGCTTCTCGGGCACCTTGCGGCCGGTCAGCCGCGCGGCCAGGGCGTCCGCGGCCTGCCACGCCATGGGGCTGGCCGTGGCGCAGGCCAT
Source organism: Streptomyces sp. NPDC086989 (assembly GCF_044745505.1). NCBI lineage: Bacteria > Bacillati > Actinomycetota > Actinomycetes > Kitasatosporales > Streptomycetaceae > Streptomyces > Streptomyces sp. NPDC086989. The sequence continues at coordinate 280,169 of NZ_JBIVAL010000011.1, read as the reverse complement.
CCGCAGCGGCTCACCGCCGACGCCTTCGGCGTACGCGGCGTCGCCGACGGCGTACACGTCGGGGTGGGAGACCGAGCGCATGGTGGCGTCGACGACGATCCGCCCGGTGTCCGAGACCTCCAGCGTGGTGGCGGCCGCGACCGGGTGCACGGTGAATCCCGTGCTCCACACGGTGACCTGGGCCGGGATCTCCTCGCCGGCAGCGGTCACGACGCGGTCGGCTCCGACCTGTGCGATCGCGGCCCCTTCGTGGACCGTGACGCCGAGCCGGTCGAGGACGACGCGCAGGTGGCGCTGCGCCTTGTCGCTGAGCCAGCCGCCCACGCCCTCGCGGGCGGCGATGGCGACGTCGAGGTCCGGGCGCGCCTCGGCGATCTCGGTGACCGCCTCGATGCCGGTCAGGCCGCCGCCGACCACCAGCACGGTCCCGCCGGGCTCCAGCTCGGCGAGGCGCGCCCGCAGCCGCAGCGCGCCCTCCTTCCCGGCGAGGTGGTGGGCGTACTCGGCCACGCCGGGGACGCCGTGCTCCGCGTGGGTGCTTCCCAGGGCGTAGACGAGGGTGTCGTAGGCCAGGGTCTCGGGGCCTGCGTCACCGGTGAGGTCGACGGTCCTGTCGTCGGCGTCGACGGCGGTGACCCGTGCGGTCCGGACCTGCACGCCGCTGCCCTCGTACAGGTCGCGGAGCGGGCGGCGCGGCAGGTCCTGGCCGCTCGCGAGCTGGTGCAGACGTACGCGCTCGACGAAGTCGGGATCGCCGTTGACCAAGGTGATCTCGACGTCGTCGCGGTGCAGCCTCCGGGCGAGGCGACCGGCGGTGATGGCTCCGGCGTAACCGGCTCCCAGGACGACGATGCGGTGCTTCATGGCTGGCTCCTATCCGGTGGGACTCACCTCCTGAACCGGACAGCCGCACGATCCCTGACAGAACCGCCGCGTGACGTGCGTCACACCGGGGTCACCAGATCTCCGCGAGCGGGCGACGGGGCCCGGCGGCCGCCCACCGGCGCGTGATGCGTTCCAGCTTGTCCGGGTTGACCTGGATCCGGACCGCCTCGACGCCGTCGGGCGTCGCGGCGACGCAGATGACGCCGAGGACCTGCTCGCCGGACTCCAGCAGCAGGGCGGGGGCGCCGTTGACGTCAACGGCATGGACCGCGACGCTCCCCCCGACGTACGCGCGCTTCACGGCGTTGGGCCGGAACAGGCCCCGCAGGTAACGCGCGATGCCGAGCGCACCGATGACCGGGGTCCTGCGGGCCCGGACCTTGGCACCGCCGTCGGCCACGCTGACCGCGTCGTCGGTGAGCAGCCGGATCAGCGGCTCGGTGTCACCGCTAAGGGCCGCGGCGAGGAACTCCTCGACGACCTTGCGGGCGGCGGCCGCATCGACCTCGGTACGGGCCCGCTCGGCGGTGAGGTGCTGCTTCGCGCGGCGGTGGATCTGCTGGCAGTTCGACTCGGTGAGGTCGAGGATCTCCGCGATCTCCCGGTGCCCGTACCCGAACGCCTCGCGCAGTACGTACACGGCGCGCTCGTTGGGCGACAGCCGCTCCATGAGGGTGAGCACCGCGAGGGAGACCGACTCGCGCTGTTCGGCGGTTTCGGCCGGCCCGAGCATCCGGTCGCCGGCCAGGACCGGCTCGGGGAGCCACTGGCCCACGTACGTCTCCCGCCTGGCCCGGGCCGAGGTGAGCTGGTTGAGGCAGATGTTGGTGAGCACCTTCGTCAGCCACGCCCGGGGCGTCTCTATCCGCTCCCGGTCGGCCGCGTGCCACCGCAGGAACGTGTCCTGCACGGCGTCCTCCGCGTCGCCGGCCGACCCCAGCAGCCGGTAGGCGATCGCCTCCAGGCGGCCCCTGGAGTCCTCGAACAGATCGGCTTCGGTCGCATGCGGAGGGAGCGGCATCCGAACATGATCTGCCACAGGCCCGGGACCCGTCCACCCGCCCCGGTGCTCTGCGGGGCCAGGAGCTCAACTGTCCAGGGAGAGGGCGTTCTTGGCGCGCTCTACGGACTCCCCGGAGGCGGGGCCGCCGGGATTCTCCGTGGCCAGGGCCTGGTTGAGGGCGACGAAGGGGCGCATCCGGCGCTCGTAGTCGGCGTAGGCGGTGGCGTAGGCGGTGGCGTGGTCGACGCCGCGTTCGCCGCCGTGGTCGGCGCCGTGGCCGCCGCCGCGGGCCCGGCCGAGGCAGTCGGCCAGGACGTACGCGCCGACGAGGGCGAGACTGGTGCCCTGCCCGGACAGCGGGGAGGGGCAGTAGCCGGCGTCGCCGAGCAGGGTCACCCTGCCGCGCGACCAGCTGTCCATGCGGACCTGGGCCATGGCGTCGCAGTAGAAGTCGGGGGCCTCCCCGGCGGCCCGGGCGAGGCGGGGGCCGTTCCAGCGCAGAGCCGTGAGCTTCTCCACGACGAGCCGGCGCAATACGTCGGCGGAGTCGGGGGTACGGGCGAGCGGTCCTGCGGACTCGAAGCCGAAGGCGATCCGCAGTTCGGTGTTCTCACGGACGGGCATGATGCCGAAGCCGGTGTCACCGTCGCGCAGCCACAGCTGCCAGTCGTCGAGGCCGAGGAAGTTGTCCGCGCTGAAGACGGACAGGTGGCTGCCCAGATGGTGGGTGAACCGCTCCTCGGGCCCGAAGACCAGGCGCCGTACGGTGGAGTGGAGCCCGTCGGCCCCGACCACGAGGTCGAAGGTGCGCGGCGCCGCGTGCGTGAAGTCGACGCGGACCCCGCTCCCGTGTTCGGCGAGCGCGGTGATGCTGTCGCCGAAGAGGTACTCGACGTCCGCGCGGGTGTGGTCGTGGACCATCCGTACGAGGTCCTCGCGCAGCAGCTCGATGTCGTCGCTGTCGAGGCGGCCGCTGCTGAAGGTGGCCTCGGTGGAGCGCTCGACCTCCTCGCCGTCGGGGGCGAGGACCGACATGCCGCGCATGTGGGTGCGTACGCTCCTGGCCTGCTCCAGCAGACCCGTCCGCTCGACGACGTCGAGCGCGACGCCGCGGATGTCCACGGCCTGGCCGCCGGCGCGGGGGCCGGGGGCCCGTTCGACGACGGTCGGCTCGAAGCCGTGCCGGCGCAGCCAGTGGGCGAGGACGGGGCCGGCGATTCCGCCGCCGGAGATGAGAACGGTCTGCATGGGAGGGCTCCTTCGGTGTCCGTGCCGTGCGCTGTACGCGCCGTACGTGCTGTACGCGCTGTACGTGCTGTACGCGCCGTACGTGCTGTGTACGCGAGTGAACGTACGGCGTACGCGCAGCCCCTACAACTGGCTGAATTGGCCCTCTGACCTAGGACAGTTGAGCTCCGTCGACCCTTTTGGCTGCTAGCCTCTGTGCTAGTACAGAGGAGGAGGGGGAAAGAACGTGACGCATCCCACAGGGGCGCAGGACGAGCCGCCCTACCTGCGGATCGTCGGTGAGATCCGGCGCCGCATCACGGCTGGCGAACTCGCCCCCGGCGACCGGGTCCCGTCGACCCGTCAGGTCGCCAGGGAGTGGGACGTCGCGTCGGCCACCGCCGCCAAGGCCCTGACCGCCCTGCGCGTGGAGGGACTGGTCGAGGCGCGGCCGCGCACCGGCACGGTCGTGGCCGCACGTCCTGCGGCGACGCCACCCCCGCACCGCCGGCCGTCACCGGCACCGGCACACGAAGGCGACCTGACCCTCGACCGGATCGTCCGCGCCGCCATCGACATCGCCGACGCGGAAGGGCTCTCGGCGCTCTCCATGCGCGGTGTTGCGGCCCGGCTCGGTGTCGCGGCCATGTCGCCGTACCGGTACGTCCCCAGCAAGGACGACCTCGTCCTGCTCATGGCCGACGCCGCCTTCGGCGAGGAGTCCTACCCCGCGGATCCGGCCGACGCCCCCGGCCCGGAGGACTGGCGTTCCCGCGTCGAGCTGGGCGGCCGGACCCTGTGGGCCCTGTACCGCCGGCACCCCTGGCTGGCCCAGCTCGGCTCCCTGACCCGCCCGCTGCTCGTGCCGAACCTCATGGTCCACGGCGAATGGGTGCTGACCGCACTGGACGGTCACGGCCTGGATCCCACCACGCTGTTCGACGTCCACGTCCTGCTGTACAGCCACGTGCAGGGGCTGGCGGTGCACCTGGAGTGGGAGGCCCACGCCGAGGCCACCACGGGCCAGTCGGAGGACGAGTGGATGGCCCACCGCGCCCCGGCCCTCCGGAAACTGGTCGACTCCGGCCGCTTCCCGGCCTTCACCAAGGCGGTGGGCGCCTTCGAGAACGGCTACGACCTGCGCCTGGACGCCCTCTTCGAACTGGGCCTCAAGGCCCTCCTGGACGGCCTGACCCCCCTCATCGAAGGCCGCCCCCAGGACTAGCCCTCCCCCGCCCTCGAACCAGCCCGGAACACGCCGTCCGTCAGCCGTCGATCGGGAAGGCCGCCTGAAACGCCAGGCGTTCGTCGGCCCCGGCACCGAGGTCGGAGAGGACCTCGTCGAGCGCGAGGAACTCCTCCCAAGCCGCCCTGCCCGTGGCTTCGGCCAGCCGGGCCACCACGAGATCCTCCAGGTCGGGAACCCGCTTGTTCTTCCAGACCTTGTCGGCGAGGCTCACCAGGAGGTCCTCGAAGTCAGCACCCGGATCCGCCCACGAGGCGTGCGTCGCCGCGAAACGGGCCAGCTCGGGACCGGCCCCACGGTCGAGCAGAATCGTCCGCCCCGCCTCCTCGTGCGCCGCGCCGGGCCCGGAGAGCTCCGAGATGTGCAGCGTCTTTCCCACGTCGTGCGTGGCCGCCCCGAAGAGCACCGCCTCACGGTCGAGAGTGCTGGTCATCACCGCGTCAGGGTACTGACCAAGTCGCCCGCCCGTCGGCGTCAGAGATCGACGGGCGGGTACGTCTCGGTGTAGCTGTCGCCGTCCGCGCCGTGGTACGTGCAGGTGCGGGCCCTCAGGTCGACGTCGTACCAGACGACGCCCGCCTCCCAGCAGCCCCTGACGAACTCGGGGAACGTGCTCTCGCCCGCCTGGTCCGTGCGGAGCGCCGCGATGAGTGCCTCGCGGTCGAACGGGGGGACGTCGACCGGCCCCAGAGCCAGCGGCTCGCCCTGAACGGCCACCGGGCCGGCGTCGGTGAGGTACAGCATCGCGTTCGACGGCACGGCCATGCGGCAGCGGCTGACCCCTGCCCGGCGGAGCGTTTCGGCGAGGTACGGGAATCCGCCGACCGCGGGACGGATGGCCGCCGCGCGTTCGAGGGCGGCCTGCAGGTTGGCGATCGCGGTGCTCATGGTCTCCTCCGGGTGTTCGTAGGGGGGTGGGGTGGGCTCGGACCGGCATCACGGGTAGAATGACAACAGATTTCCAAATAGACATCATGTTGTCAAGCTTGGGTGGGGTGGTCACATGGCCGACGAGATGGCGCTCCTGGTCGCGGACGTGTTCGAGGCCGCGGGCCTCCTGCGCAGGTCGGGCGAGGGGCTCGCCGCCGCCGAGGGGCAGACGCAGGCCCGCTGGCAGCTGCTGAGCGTGGTCTCGGACCGGCCGCTGACCGTGCCCCAGGCCGCCCGCCGTCTCGGCATCGCCCGCCAGGGCGTACAGCGCGTCGCGAACGACCTCGTACGGGAGGACCTGGCCGCCTTCCACCCCAACCCCGACCACAAGGGCTCGCCGCTCCTGGGCCTCACCCCCCATGGGCACGCGACGCTGCAGAGGATCACGGCCCGCGCCACCGAGGCCCACCGCGGCATGACCGCCGGCATTGCGCCGGAGGAGATCGCGGCCGCCCGCGACGTACTGCGACGGCTCGTCGCACAGGTACGCCGTCACCAGGACCCCGACCAGGCCGGGCAGATCCCGTGACGCCGAGCGTCCGCTCGGGCCCGGACGCGAAAGGCAGTTGCGGGGAGCGGGGGGAGCTGTTCGGATCGGGGGCATGGACGACCACCTGGAAACCGACCGCATGGCGCTGCGCCGCTTCACCGGGGCGGACGTCGACGACCTGGCTGCCCTGCACGGTCACCCCGAGGTCATGCGGTACATCGACGACGGCCGCCCCGTTCCCCGGGCCGTGGTCGCGCGGCAGACCCTGCCGTCCCTTCTGCGCGAGTACGGGGAACTCCCCGGCGGACACGGCTGCTTCGCCGCGGTGGACAAGGGCTCGGGGGCGTTCCTCGGCTGGTTCTCCCTCCGTCCGGCGAGCAGCGCCGGACTCGACGGCGGGACGGAGCTGGGCTACCGGCTGCTGCCTTCGGCCTGGGGCCGCGGGTACGCGAGCGAAGGCGCGCGGGCGCTCGTGGCCCGTGCCTTCACCGAGCTGGGGGCCGAGCGGGTCGTGGCCACCACGATGACCGTCAACGCCGCGTCCCGCAGGGTGATGGAGAAGGCGGGCCTCTCGCTGGTCCGTACGTTCTTCGAGGAGTGGCCCGAGTACATCGAGGGCGCCGAGCACGGCGACGTGGAGTACGCGCTCACGCGCGAAGCCTGGAACTCCGGGGGGCGGTTTTACGGGGACCCGGACCGGGACCGGGACGCGGCCGGGGGCGGGAGCAGGCGGTGACCGCTCCCGCGTACCCTCCCAAGCCCGTGCCCGGCGACCGCATCGCGGTCGTCTCGCCCTCGTCCGGCCTGCCGGGCCTCTTCCCGCTCCCGTACGAGCTGGGGCTCCGGCGGCTGCGCGAGGAGTTCGGCCTCGAACCGGTGGAGTACCCGGCCACGCGCACCATGGGCTCCACCCCCCGGCAGCGCGCCGATGACATCCACGCCGCTTTCGCCGATCCGACCGTCAAGGCGGTGATGGCCTCCATCGGCGGCGATGACCAGATCACCGTGCTCCCGCTGCTGGACCGCGAGCTGATCCGCGCCAACCCCAAGCCGTTCTTCGGCTCCAGCGACAACACCAATCTGCTGCTCTTCCTGCACAACCTCGGCATCGTCGGCTACCACGGCGCCTGTGTGATGACCGAGATCGGCCGCCCGTACGCACTGCACCCGCTGACCGCCGACTCGGTGCGCGCGGCTCTGTTCACGTCCGGCCCGTACGAGCTCCGCCCGGCCCGGCGCTACCGCGACTGCGACCGCGACTGGGCCGACCCGGCCACCTTCACCGCGGAACCCGACGCACAGCCCGGCGAGGGCTGGACCTGGCACCGGCCCGACCGGCTCGTCGAGGGCCGCGCCTGGGGCGGCAACCTGGAGATCCTGTCGTGGCTGCTGATGGCCGACCGCGAGATCGAACGCGACCCCGCCGCGTACGAGGGCCGCGTGCTGTTCCTGGAGACGTCGGAGGAGATGCCGAGTGCGGAGGAAGTGTTCCGGATCCTGCGCAACATGGGCGAACGCGGCCTGCTGGAGCGCTTCCCGGCCCTGTTGATGGGGCGCGCCAAGGCGTGGTCGTTCCGGCAGCCGAACGACAGCGCCGGCAAGCGGCGTCATGCCGCCGAGCAGCGCGAGGCCGTGCTGCGTGCGCTGGCGGCGTACGCTCCGCGCACCATGGCGGTGTTCGACGTCGACCTCGGGCACACCGATCCGCAGCTGGTGATCCCGTACGGCGGCCGGGTCGGCGTGGACGGCCCGGCGCGACGGATCACGGTGACGTACTGACGCCCGCCGCACAGGCGCCCGGGAGACCGTCCAAGTGCGCGGCGCGCGCAGCGCGCGACGGGGCCGGAGTTCAGGGCGTCGGCTCGGGGTGGGCGGTGGGGAAGACCTCGGCGAGGAGGGATTGCGTTGCCTTCTGGTAGGCCGCCGCCAGGGACATCGCGGCGTCGTCCACGTAGTTCAGGGATGCGGTCAGGGTCTTCCTGCCGTCCGGCGTGCTGTACATCAGCCCCGCGTGGCCCGCGATGCCGCCGTTGTGGGTGATGAGGGTGACGCCGCCCGGGCCCGTGTCCTGGACGAACACCCCCAGGCCGTAGCCCGCCTTGGGGTGCGGCGTGCGCATCTCGGCCAGGAGCGGTGCGGGGAGGAGGCGGCCGCCCGCCAGCGCGGAGATGAAGGTGTGGAGGTCCCGGGTGGTGGAGATCATGTCGCCGCCGGTGGAGATCCAGGAGGGGTTCTGGCGGGTGACGTCGACCGTCTCCTGCCGGCCGGCGTTCTCGTACCGGTAGTAGGCGTGGGCGTGCGGCCCGGAGATCTCGGGCGAGGTCTCCGGCAGGACGGTGTCCGACAGTCCGAGCGGGTCCAGGACCAGCCGGTGCATCTCCTCGGCGAACGGGCGGCCCGTGGCCCTCTCGACCAGCAGCCTGGCCAGTACGTAGTTGGTGTTGGAGTAGCTCCAGTCCGTGCCCGGAGCGAACCGCGCCGGCTTGGACAGCGCGAGTCGTACGAGTTCTTCGGGGCGGTGGGTCCGGAAGCGGTTCTCCACCCACTCCCGGCCCTGCCAGGGGATGCCCGGCACGACCGTCCCGTCCTCGTGGTACTCGCCGGTGAAGTTGAACACGCCGCTGGTGTGCTGGAGCAGCATCCGGGTCGTGATCCGCCGGTCCGGCCCGAACTCCGCCAGGTGGTCGTCGACCGGGCCGTCCAGCTCGATCCTGCCCTCGGCGACCAGGAGCAGTACGAGGGCTGCGGTGAAGGTCTTGGTGTTGCTGCCGATCCGGAACCGCCCCTCGGTCGGCGGCTTGGCGCTCCCGCCCAGCTCGCCCACTCCGGCGCTGCCCACCCAGTGGCCGCGCTCGTCGTGCACGCGCAGTGTCATCCCGGTGAAACCGGACTCGACGATCGCCTCGACGGCCCGCTGCAGCTCCGGGCGGTCCGGCCCCACGGTCGTGATGTCACTCATGATCGGTTCCCCTTCCCCTCTCGGTCCCGTGCGCTTCAGAGGCTGCGGGCGGTGATGTCGCCCTGGGTGGTGGTCGCGTGGATGTCGAGGGCGGCGCCCGGGCCCTCGGTGTTGGTCAGGGTGTTGTGGATCCGGCCGTATGCGGTACCGGCGTCGAGGGTGGCGGAGGTTCCGCGGGCGGCGCCGACGGAGATGTCGCCCTGCTGGGTGCTCAGGGTGACCGTGCCGCGCTCGGCCTCGGTGATCCGGATGTCGCCCCTGGCGGTGCTGATGTCGGCGGCTCCGCGCAGGTGCCCGATGGTGATGTCGCCGTCGAGGAGGGTGAGGCGGGCGGCGGCGGCCTCGTCGATCCTGACCGGGCCCTGCGCACCGTCGAAGGTGACCTCGCCGAGGCGTCCGACGCCGCGGAGTTCGACGGCGGCGGTCTTCGCCTCGATGCGGGAGCCGGCGGGCAGCTGGACCGTGACCTCCAGGGAGCCGGAGGCGCCGAGGAGCTGGTTCTTGGCCTCCGGGGCGGTGATGTGCAGGACTCCGTCGCGGTACTCGACCGTGGTCCCCTCGGCGGCCTTCACGTCGCGGCTCTTCGAGGCGTTCGCGGGCCGGACCTCGACCGTGGTGTCCGCCCGGTCCGCCGCGATGAACCGGACCAGTCCGGCGGGGACGTTCAGGACGGCGGCGACGGGGGCGGGGGTGTCGAACTTGAGCATGGTGTTCTCCGTGACTCTGTCGTGCGCACCTCTTGGTGCACCGTTTCCGATGACAGAAACACTACGTTGCGTTCACCGTTTCAGGAATAATCACATTGCGCGTTATCCACGTATACGCAGGTCAAGCCCCTTTATTCATTGCAACGGGTTGACGCCTAACGCAATGAACCTCCGACCGTACGTTGCAATGAGCTGGCAATGAACGCTAAGCTGGGTGCGCCCAGGGCCACGAACGACCGCAAAGGAGACCGCGATGCCGGGAGGCAGGCTCACCCAGCAGGAGCGGCAGCAGATCGCGCTGGGGGTGGCCGACGGGCTGGCCTACGCGGAGATCGCCAGGCGCCTCGACCGTCCGACGTCCACGGTCACGCGAGAGGTGATGCGCAACGGCGGTCCCACCGGATACCGCGCCGACCTGGCTCACCGGGCCACCGAGCGCCGTGCCCGGCGGCGCAGGCAGCCTGCGCCCCGGGGCCCGCAGGTGCCCGCGCAGGCCGGCGGGCGCGACGCCGAGGCCGTGCGCGAGTACGAGGAGGAGACGTTCACCAACGTCCTCATGCAGACGGGCATGTCCAGGATGACGGCCCGGATCCTGGCCTGTCTGTGCATGAGCGACACCGGCAGCCTCACCGCGGCCGAACTCGTCCGGCGTCTCGAAGTCAGTCCGGCCTCCGTCTCCAAGGCGATCACGTTCCTCGAAGCCCAGGGCCTCATACGCCGGGAGCGTCACGAGGGCCGCCGCGAACGCTACGCCGTCGACGACGACGTCTGGTACCAGTCCACGGTCGCCAGCGCACGGGGCACCGCCCAGCTCGCCGACATCGCCCGCCAGGGCGTCGGCGTCCTCGGCGCCGGCACTCCCGCAGGGGCCCGCCTCGCCAACATCGCCCACTTCGTCGACTTCGTCTCCGAGAGCATCGTCCGCGCCGCGGACCAAGCACGCGAGATCCTCCATACCAAGCCCGCAACGGACCCGGGCGGCAGCGCGCCCTGACCCACCGTCAGGCGGAGCGCACAGCAGCGCCGTCGGCTGTCGTCGCCTCTTCGAGGTTGCCGGTCATCCGCTCCAGGACACGAACGGCAGTGCGGTAATCCTCCACCGGGATGCCGTGCACGGACCGTTCGCGAAATGCCTCGACGCGCGCCCCGGCGTCGGCCAGGCACCGACGGCCGCCGGGGGTCAGCACGAGCCGGTCCGGCGCGCAGCGGGTGGCCCAGCCCTGGGCGAGCACGGTGTCGACGGCCGCGGTCAGCGTGGGTATGTCCGCGTTGGCAGCGAGGAGAGACAGGACCTCGGCGTCGGTGGCCTCGGGGGTCGCGTCGAGGACGTTGAGAACCTGCCAGACGATGCGGGTGAGGCCGAACTCCCCCAACACGTCGTTCATGGAACGGGTGAGGGCTCTGTCGGTGCGGTTGAGCCAGTAACCGATGGGCTTCACGACGACACTCCTTCACGGTTTCGCGGCTCGGCGGCCACCGGGGACAACAGTGCGGGCCAGTCCTGGGCGGTCGCCCAGTCGGCGAAGGTCTGCCGGCGGACCTCGGGGTAGGCGCGGCGGAGCCCTGCGAGGTCGACGTCGAGGCCCGCGCTGGTGAAGTAGGCGAACATGGCGGCCAGATCGGCCGACCGGCTCCGGACGTGGGCCAGGGGCACCTCCTGGTGGATGATCGGGCGGCCGGTGGCCTCAGCGAGGATCTGCGCCATCCGGGCGGGGGTGCACACGTCGGAGGCGATGTCGATGCGGCGCCCTGCGAACTCGCCCCGGCGTTCGAAGACGAGCCGGGCGAAGGCGCCGATGTCGGCGACGGCTATGAGGGTGAGTGGCCGGTCGGACGGCATGGGCCACGCGAAGACGCCCTCGCGCAGGCCGTCGAGGGTCCAGCCGCTCGCGTAGTTCTCCATGAAGGCCGCCGGGGCGATCACGGTCCAGGGCAGGCCGGCGGCGCGCAGGTGCTGCTCGACGAGGTGCTTGCTCTCGTAGTGCGGTACGCCGGTGCCACGGTCGGCGTGGGCGGCGGAGGTGAGCACGACGTGTGCGAGGCGGGCGGCCGCGGCCGCGTCGACGAGGGCTCTGCCCTGCCGGGTTTCCGTGGCGGTGTCGGCGCCGAACGGGGTGGTGACCGCGAACAGGGAGTCCGCTCCGGCCAGAGCGGCGTCGAGGGAGCGCCGGTCGTCGAAGTCGGCGTGGCGCACGTCCGCCCCGAGGCGGCGCAGCGCATCGGCGGCGGGCGATCCGGGCCGGCGGGTGAGCGCGCGGACCCGGTGGCCGGCGGCCAGCAGGTCGCGGGCGGTGGCCCCGCCCTGGGCCCCGGTGGCTCCGGTGACGGCGATGGTGAGCATGGGTCCCCCCAGAGATCGCTGTATCTGCGTGACGCACTGTCTGCGCCACACAGAAGACTAGCCGATTTCCCTGCGCCGCGCAGTAATCCTTTCGGGGGATGCCGCTCCGGGGCCGAGCGGCCGTCAGGTGGCGCGCAGGGGAGCCGCACCGAAGGAGACGTCGAAGCGGTCGCACCAGATGGTGACGCTGCTGTAGTCGGCGACGTTCACCTCGGCGGGGACCGCGTAGTTCTGGTCGCCCTTGTTCCCCTTGAGCTTGCCGAGGCTCACGTGCTTGCCGTCGTCGAACACGCGCCAGCCGTCCACGCCCTCCTTCACCGGTGCGTCGGTGAGCCAGACGCGCAGGTCCGGACCGTTGCTGGTGTCGAGGTTCGCCAGGCGCAGGGTGTACGAGCCGTCCGGGAGGCGGACGAGCTCCGCCGTGCCCGTGGTGGTGTGTTCGTGGCTGATCAGAGAGCCGGTGGCGACGGTTCGCGGGCCGGGGGCGCCCTTGCCCGCCGGGGCCGGTGCCGATGCCGCGGCGGCGGGTGCGACCGGCGCGGCCTCCCGGACCGTCCGGTCCTGCCACAGCTTCCACGGCTGGAACCAGTACAGGCCCGCGCCCAGCAGCACCGTGGCGGCGAGCAGGGCGGTGACGATGAGCGTGGCGCGGCGTCCCGTGCGTCGTGTCATGACGATCCTTCATCTTCGGTGGTGCGTCACGTCATTCAACGCGGCAGCGGGGCCCCGGACCATGCGCGGACCGATGACGAAACCCTTACGTCGTGCGCACGCCCCGTCGGGCGCGGCCGCTCCCCCTCGATTGTCAGTGGCGGGTGAGAAGGTTGGAGCATCCAGTCGGAAAGAGGGGGAGCGGCCATGTCCGGAAACCAGAACTACATCAATCACGTTGCTCTTGTGTTGGACGCCAGTTCGTCGATGTCGCATCTGAACCGCAAGGTCGTGGAAGTGGCCGACCAGCAGATCGCATATCTGGCCCGCCGTTCGCAGGAACTGGACCAGGAGACCCGGGTCACGGTGTACGTGTTCGCGGACAAGGTGGAATGCGTCATCTACGACAAGGACGTGCTGCGGATGCCGTCCCTGAAGCAGATGTACCGGGTCGGCGGAATGACGGCCCTGCTGGCGGCCACCCTGAAGTCGCAGCGGGAGCTGGCGCAGACGGCCCAGCTGTACGGCGACCACAGCTTCCTGACGTTCGTACTGACCGACGGGCAGGAGAACGCGAGTCACCGCTGCTCGGACGCCCCTTCCAGCGACCCGCGCGAACTGGTGCAGGCCGTGTCGCAGCTGATCGCGACGCAGCAGGACAACTGGACGCTGGCCGTGCTCGTACCGGACCAGATGGGCAAGCGCGAGGCCATGCAGTGCGGTTTCCCGAAGGACAACATCGCCATCTGGGACGCCACGAGCACGCAGGGTCTGGAAGACGCCGGCGAGGTCATCAAGCAGGCCACCGAGAAATTCATGGTGGGCCGCTCCCAGGGCATCCGGGGATCGCGGGCGGTTTTCTCCATGGGCGCGGACACGGTGAACAAGGACACCATCGAGGCGGCGGGCCTCACCCCGGTCGATCCGTCGGAATACCAGCTGATTCCGGTGGCCCGTGACGCGGGGATCCGGGAATGGGTCGTGGAAAGCGGGAACACCTATCGGACCGGCTGTGCTTTCTACCAGCTGAGCAAGTCGGAAAAGGTCCAGGCGCGTAAGCAGATCGCGGTGCTGGAAAAGAAGACGGACCGGGTGTACACGGGGCCGGAGGCCCGTGCCCTGCTCGGCCTGCCGGACGTGGAGGTCCGGGTCAAGCCGGACCACAACGACGACTTCACCATCTTCGTCCAGAGCACCAGCGTGAACCGGAAGCTGGTGCCGAACACGCGCCTCCTGCTCATGGGCTGACGCCCTGAAGGCCCCCGTCCCGGTCCGGCCGGGGACGGCGCAGGGCCTTGACGATCCAGGGCTGGAAGGGCAGGTGCCCGGGGACCACCTGCCAGTCGTTGACGGTCCACACCAGGCGCCAGTAGCGCTCGACGAGCGGGTCGTGCCCCGCCTCGAACTGCCGCGCCATCCATGCACGCAGCTCGGGGCCGACCGTGCGGCCGAGTACGGCGGCGAAGCGCGCGACGACGGCATCGACCACGACGTCGGCCTCTGCGCTCTCGGGATCCGTGCCCGACCGCATCGCGGCGACGACCGTGTCCCGGGTGAAGGACACGAGATCCGCTGCAGTCCCGGGGTCCACCCCCGGCAGGGCGTCCTCGTCTGCGGGCGGGATCGCCGCGTGGGCGATCCGCCGGCGGAAGTCTTCGTCGGCGATGAGCCGGGCGACCTCCGTCCACGCGTCGAGTTGCGCGTCGGTCGGGTCGTCGGGCAGGTCGGGGACGGCCGTGCGCAGAGCGGCGGCGGCCGTCCGGGCGGAGGGGGTGCCGTCGGTGAGGCCGTCGATGAAGTCCGAGACCAGGCGGCGTCGTTCATCGGAGGTGAGGCGGGTGACGTGGTGCACGAGAGAGATCTCCTCGGGGGTTGAGCCGCGCCGGGCCAGGTGGCGCAGGACGCTCTGCCGCAGGCGCAGCACACGGATCTGGACCTCGGTGGCGGCGGCATGCGCGGCGGCGACCTCGGCGACCGGGAGGTCACCGTCGAGGACGCGGCGGACGGTGGCGAGGTCGACGTCCAGCTCACGCAGGACACAGATGGTCCGGAGCCGTTCGAGGGCCGCCGTGTCGTAGCTGCGGTAGCCGGCCCGGGACCGGTGCGTGGGGGGCAGCAGACCGGCGTCCGAGTAGAACCGGATGGTGCGTACCGGCACACCGGTACGGGTGGCCAGGTCGCCGATCGAGAGCAGGGACGTCGTCGTGCCGTTCATGACGCCCACTCTCCGGTCTCCAGCGGGTGGAGAGTCAAGCCACCGGGTCGGCGTCCCCGTGTCACCCACACGGAAAACGCTTGGACGGCGTCGGCGCGGGCGCGGGAGACTGCGGATTCCGTTACGAGACGAATACACAGGGTTGCCATGGAATCGGCTGCATCAGGAGGAGGCCCGCCCGGCAGGGGACCGGTGGTCCTCGCGCTGCGTTACTACGGAAGGGAGTTGACCCGGCTGCGGTGGTGGACGGCACCCGCGATGCTGCTGCCTGCCGTGGGCAACATCGGGATCAACTACATCGCGCCGCTGGTCGTCGCGAAGCTCGTCGGCCGCATCGCCGGCGGCGGCGCAGGGGGCGGCCTCGGCCTCGGGTCGGCGCTCCCGTACGTCCTCGGGTTCGCCGCCGTCCTGCTGCTCTCCGAGGCCGCGTGGCGGGCCGGCCTGCACTGCCTGAACCGGCTCGACGCCCTCGGCATCGAGAGCCTGTACGTGATCGGCATGGACCGGCTGTTCGCGAAGGACGCCGCGTTCTTCCACGACAATTTCGCCGGGTCGCTGACCAAGCGGGTGCTGAGCTTCGCCTCCCGCTTCGAGGAGTTCGTCGACACCCTGACCTTCTCGGTCGTGGGCCGGTTCGTGCCGCTGCTGTTCGGGGCCGTGGTGCTCTGGCGCTACGAGCCGCTGCTCGTCGTGGCGCTCCTGGTCATGATCGCGGTGACGGGCGTGTGCGTGCTGCCCCTCGTACGGCGCCGGCAGGCGCTCGTCGACCGGCGCGAGGAGGCGATCGCCCGGGTCTCGGGGCACGTCTCCGACAGTCTGATGAACATGGACACGGTCCGCGCGTTCGGTGCGGAGGACCGCGAGGCCGCCGAGCACCGGTCCCGGGTGGCGCGTTCGCGCGGGCTCACGCTGCGGTCGTGGGACTACGGCAACCTTCGGATCGACACCGTCGTCGCGCCGATGTCCGTGGTGACCAACGCGCTGGGGCTGCTGCTCGCCGTGACGGCCGTGACGGCCTCCGGGGGCGGGCAGGGGCACGGCGTGGAGGCGGTCGTGGTCGCGTTCACGTACTACTCCAACGCCACCCGGATCATGTTCGAGTTCAACCAGATCTACCGGCGGCTGGAGAGCTCGATGACGGAGGCGTCGCAGTTCACGCAGCTGCTGCTGACACCGCCCACCGTGCTCGACCCGCCGTCGCCGGAGCCGGCACCCGCGGCGGACCGGGCCGGCGAGGTGCGGTTCGAGAAGGTGACCTTCACGCACGCGGGGGCTGAACCCCTGTTCGAGGGGCTGGACCTGGCCGTGCCCAGTGGGGCGAAGATCGGGCTGGTGGGCCGGTCCGGCGGCGGCAAGACCACGCTCACCCGGCTGCTGCTGCGGATGACGGACATCGACGCGGGCCGGATCCTGATCGGCGGTCAGGACATCAGCCGGCTGCGCCAGCGCGATCTGCGCAGCCTGATGGCCTACGTGCCGCAGGACCCGGCGATGTTCCACCGCACGCTGCGCGAGAACATCGCGTTCGCCCGCCCGGACGCCACCGAGGCGGAGATCCGCCGCGCGGCCGAGGCGGCGCACGTCACGGAGTTCGCCGACGCGCTGCCCGACGGCCTCGACACCATGGTCGGGGAGCGCGGCGTCAAGCTGTCCGGCGGGCAGCGCCAGCGGGTGGCCCTCGCGCGGGCGATCCTGCGCGACGCGCCGATCCTGCTGCTGGACGAGGCGACCAGCGCCCTGGACTCGGAGAGCGAGATCCTCGTCCAGGAAGCGCTGTGGCGGCTGATGGAGGGGCGGACCGCGCTCGTGGTCGCGCACCGGCTGAGCACGGTGGCGCACATGGACCGGCTCGTCGTCCTCGACCGCGGCCGCATCCTCGAACAGGGCACGCACCGGGAGCTGCTGGCCGCCGGCGGCACGTACGCGAAGCTGTGGCAGCACCAGTCGGGCGGCTTTCTCGACGACGCGCCCCCGCCCTCGTCGGCGCCCCCGCCCTCGTCGGCGCCCCCGCCCTCGTCGGCGCCCCCGCCCTCGTCGGCGCCCCGGCCCTCGTCCGTACCGGCGCCCTCGTCCCCGTCCTCGTCCCCGTCCCCGTCCTCGGCCCCGTCTCCGTCCTCGGCCCCGTCTCCGTCTCCGTCCGACCCACCGTGATCCGCCGGGCCGTTACGGCGACTCCTGAAGGTGGGCGGCGATCAGCGCCAGGTCATTGGCGATGGACAGGACGTCGACGGGGTTCGCGGTCGGGGTGGAGGCGCCGTTGACGCCCGCGTAGAAGGGGTCGAAGCGGCCGCCGCCCTTGTCGAGGTAGCCGGCGATGGTGATGGCGCCGACGGCGAGGCGGTCGTTGAGGGAGTCCCCGCCGACGGCGGCGCCGGTCTTCCCGAACACCTTCCCGCGCGCCGGACAGCTGCGGCAGTTCTCGGCGAGCAGACCGTCGACGCCGAGGATGGGCAGTGCCTCGCGGAAGCGCCGTGCTTCCGGGGTGCGTTGCCAGTAAGCCAGCATCTGCACGAGCGCCTGCGGGGTGGCCCGGTCGGCCGGGTTGCCGCCCCGGCCGTCCATGAGCTCCACCTGTTCGCGGTCGACACCGGCCCGGTCGAGGAAGTCGGCGAGCACCGGGAACCCGTCGGCGCACTGGTGGCTGCCGGTGGTGACGGCCATGAGGCAGATGCCGAGGTTGGCGCCCAGATTGTGGCTGACCTTGAGGATGAGCTTGGCGTACTGGTCGTACGGCGGCGAGGTGTACGCGGCCACCCGCGGCCGGCCCTCGTAGGAACGCGGCAGCCGGGCGACCGGGTTGGGGCCGTTCGCGGCGGCGGTGACCTGCACGCCGGCCCGGGCGAGCGCCTCGATCAGCGCGGTGCGGCCGAAGGTGTTCGGGTCGGTGACCGGTGAGGTGCGCAGCAGCGGCTGGGCGTCCGCCGCGATGGTGCCGGACAGGTGGATGCGGGTGCCGCCGCCGGTGGCGGTCACCGTGATGTTCGTGGGCCCGCCGGCGGCGACGGTCTTCACCGTGGAGGTGACCTGGTACGGGGCGACCTTGGGCCGCCAGTCCAGGCGGGCGGCGGCGCCCGCCCGGTCGCCGGGCGTGGTCAGCAGGTCGATGAGGTTGTCGTTGATGATCAGCGGGGTGGGGGTGGGGTCGAGGACCGGGTCGGGGGCGAAGAGGCGGCTGTCGACGATGACGTCGCCCTCGACGCGGGTGATGCCGGAGGCGCGGACCTGCCGGGCGAGCTGGTCGATGCCGGCCAGGGGGTTCTCCGGGGTGAGGGTCGCGCCGGGGAAGTCGTTGGCGTACGTGTGGTCGAGGTCGGTGTACGCGACCGTGCCGTCGGGCCGCGTCCGGCCGCCCAGGGTGAGGTCGCCCTGGGCGACGAGGTCGAGGTCGCCGGTCAGCGTGGCGCCGGTGCGGGTCCCGACGGCGTGGACGGGGGTGACGAAGCGGTGGTCCGTGCCGAGGGTCCGCCAGGTGCCGGAGACGGGGAACAGCTTCGCGGTGGAGCCGGGGACGAAGAACTGACCGGGGAACATGCTGTGCAGTACGCGTCCGCCCGCCGGTTCGGTCTGCAGGAGTCCCCACTGGGCGTGCCGGTACTCGGGTTTGCGCATGATCGCCGTGATGCGCGGGTCGAGCCGGCCGGGGTCGCCCGCGTCGCCGTACGGCCACGGCGAGGGCGTGGGAGGCGGGGCGGGGGCCGGGGCCGCGCGGGCGCCGGTACCCGAGGCCAGTGTGACCAGCAGGAGGGCGGCGAAGGCGGCGGCCGCCCGGCGCCGCAGCGCCGCACCGCACGCCACACCACGTATCGGATGTCCCACAGCACGCTCCGTTCGTCGCGGCTGTCGTCTCCCGAGGCTCCGGGGCGTGTGAACAGGGTGGCACGGCGCGTTCCGGCGCGCATGTCACCCCGGGTGGCGGCGGGCGGCGGGGGCGGCCGGCGGCCGTCAGTCCTGCGCGGTGGGGCGGACGACGATGTCGCCGACGTCGACGTTGGCCGGCTGTTCGACGGCGTAGGCGATGGCGCGGGCGATGGCGTCCGGCGCGATCGCCGTCCTGTCCATGCGGTCACGGACCAGGGCCTGCATCTGCGGTGACATGGAATCCGCGAATTCCGTCCGTGTGACACCCGGCGAGACGACGGTCACGCGCAGGCTGTCCCCGGCCTCCTGGCGCAGGCCCTCGGAGAGGGTGCGTACGGCGTTCTTGGTGGCGGCGTACACCGCCTGGAGCGGGACGATCCGCAGTCCGGCGGTGGAGACGGTGTGGACGAAGTGCCCGGAGCCCTGTGCGCGGAAGACCGGCAGGGCGGCGGCGATCCCGTACAGGACTCCCTTGAGGTTGACGTCGATCATCCTTTCCCAGTCCTCGACGCGGAGCTCGTCCAGCGGGGAAAACAGGCCGACCCCGGCGTTGCCGACGAGGACGTCGAGCCGGCCGAACCGCTCGCGCGCCAGGTCGACGAGCGCGGTCACGTCCTCGCGGCGCGTGACGTCGGTGCGGGTCCAGGCGGCTTCGCCGCCGGCCCGTTCGATGCGGGCGGCCAGGGCGTGCAGCCGCTCCGTCCGGCGCCCGCCGAGGACGACCTTGGCGCCACGTCCGGCGAGCAGCAGGGCGGTCGCCTCGCCGATGCCGCTGCCGGCACCCGTGATCGCCACCACCTTGCCCTCGATACCGTCGTTCTCGTATGCGATTCCCGACATGATCGGCAGTCCTTCCGGAAGGAATACGGGCAGGCCAGGGCATGCCCTAGAGTCAAGTGGAGGCGGCACCACTTACTGCAGACTAAGTGGGCGCGCCTCCACTTAGCAAATGTCGGAGAACGAAATGACGGAGAACGAGAGGACGGACCCCGCGGATGAGCCGGGACGCAGCACGCCCGTTGAGGGCCGACGCGCAGCGCAACAGGGACAAGATCCTGGCCGCGGCGGTACGCGTGTTCACGGAGGAGGGACTGGACGCGCACCTGGAGCGCATCGCCAGGGAAGCGGGCGTGGGCACCGCCACCCTGTACCGCAACTTCCCCACCCGCGAGGCCCTCGTCGAGGCGGCCTACCGCAACGAGGTGGCGCAGCTGCGTGACGTCGTCCCCGAGCTGCTGGCCTCGCGGCCGCCGTACGAGGCGCTGCGCGCGTGGACCCGTCTCTTCATGGACTACGCCACGGCCAAACTCGGCATGGCCGATGCGCTGCGCGCCATCGCCGCCGCGGGGAGCAACCCGTACGCCCACAGCCACGACATGATCCGGAGCGCCATCACCACGCTGATGGACGCCTGCGCCGAGGCCGGGGCGATCCGGACCGACATCGGCCCGGCCGACATGTTCGCGGCGCTCGCCGGCATCGCCCTGACCTCGGCCGAGCCCGAACAGCGGGAACAGGCCGAACGGTTGCTGGACCTCACCCTGGACGGTCTGAGGCGCGCTCCGTCGGAGGGATGAGGAGGCGGCGGAGCCAGCGGGTGCGGGCCTCGCGGGCGTCGCGGCTGAGGGCGGCGTGCGGGGCCAGGCCGTCGAAGCCGTGGTAGGCGCCGGGCCACACGTGCAGTTCGGCCTGGCCGCCGGCCTGCCAGATGGCGTTCGCGTACGCCACGTCCTCGTCCCGGTAGATCTCGGCCGACCCGACCTCGACGTAGGCCGGGGGAAGCCCGGAGAGGTCGGTGGCGCGGGCCGGGGCCGCGTAGGGCGGCAGGTCCGCGGCGCCGTGGCGCTCGCCCAACAGGGCTTGCCACCCGGTCGTGTTGGAGGTGAGGTCCCAGGCGCCGAGGCCGGTCATCTGGTGGCTGGAGAAGGTGCTGCCGCGGTCGTCGAGCATCGGGCACAGCAGCAGCTGGCCCAGGGCGGCGGGGCCGCCGCGGTCCCGGGCCAGCAGCGCGAGGGCCGCGGCGAGCCCGCCGCCCGCGCTCTTGCCGCCGATGACGATGCGCTCCGCGTCGATGCCCAGTTCGGCCGCGTGGGCGGCCGCCCAGCGGAGTCCCGCGTAGCAGTCCTCCAGCGGCTCCGGGTAACGGGCCTGCGGTGCGAGGCGGTACTCGACCGAGAGGACGGCGAGGTTCAGGGGGTGGGCCCACTCGCGCAGGATCCCCGGGAGCACGGACCAGGCGTTGCCCATGACCATGCCGCCGCCGTGCATGTAGTAGAGGAGCGGCAACGGGCCGGTGAGCCCCGAGGGGCGCGCGCTGACGAGCGTGACGTCCGGTGCGTCCGGCGGGCCCGGGACGCGGAGCTCCGTCACCTCGAAGCGGCCGTCGGCGCGCAGGTCCTCGGCGGTGGGCCGGGGGCGGGACGCGGCGTCCCGCCGCTGCCAGGCCGCGAGGGTCTCGGGGGTGATCGGCGCCTTCACCTCCTCGTCCAAGGCGTCCAGTGCGACGCGCAGTTCGGGGTCGAAGGGCACCGGTGTGCGACGGGCGCTCATGACGCGCCCTCTGATCCGATGAGAGGCATGCGGCGTATCCCATCACGCGGGCCCCCTGCCTGTGGCACCGGAGGGGCACATGACAGCTGTCATACGGCACACGTGACCGCGGGCTCTGCCTCCGGGGCCCCTCCCCCGGCCAGAATATCGATCATCACACCGACCACGGGGGCAGCAGCATCATGGACATCCTGAAGAAGAAGACCGCGAAGGCCGCACCTGCCGAGACGACCGACACCGGCGCCATGACGCCGGCCGACTACCGGCTCCCTATCTGGTTCTTCGGCTTCGAAGGCGTTCTCGCCGCCGCGTTCGACATCCTGCGGGCCTTCCCTTCGGCGTGGCCCGTGCTGCTGCTCCTGCTGGCCGTGAACATCATCGTCTCGCTGACGATGATGCGCAGGCGGCTCCGGCTCGCCAAGGCGCTGTGGCGCGGCAAGGAGACCCGCAAGGTCGCCCTCGCGCTCGTCGCCCTCCGGATCGGCAGCCACTTCCTCCTGAACGCCCTGGGTCTGGCGGTCACTTCGACCCTGGGCCACCTGTTCTTCGCGTGCGTCATGAGCGCGGTGACGATCGGCCTGCTCGCCTACTCCCAGCAGACCGCCATCCGCGCCCTGACCTCCTCCCCCGCCGCCCCGGCCCCCGCCCCCGCCGCCTGACCACCGGGCCCCCGTCCCCGCCGCCTGACCACCGGGCGGCGGGTTCTTCCCCGACCGCGGGCAGCGCGGTGGACCTTTCCGGTCACAGGACTAGCGGGCGCTGCCGATGTTGCGGTCGGCGGCGGAGCCCTCCAGCATCAGGGTGGTTTCCTCGATGCGGTCGAAGCGGCCGTCGGGGGCGAGGTCGGCGAACACGTAGACCTCCATGCGCACGGTCGAGCCGTCCTTCTTGGTGATGTGGGCGGTGTGCCGGTCGGCGTACCTGCTGCCGTCGTACAGCTCCTCGTGCACCTCGACGTGGCCGCCGGCGACGACGCCGCGCACGTGGGTGATGTGCTCGACGAACTCGGCGCGGTCGGCCCACTCGCCGTCCGTGCGCTGGCGGTACTCCGGGGTGAAGTGCAGGTCGGCGGCCTCCTGGACGGTGAGGTCGCGGTTGAAGATCAGGTCGTTGAGGGCGGCCTCGATACCGGTGCGCGTCATGGCGGTCCTTTGCAGAACGTGAAGGGAAAGTGCGTGCGTTTCGCACGCTTCTCCCTCACTGTAGCACCGTAGCGTGCGCAGCGCACGCTATTCTTGGGGCGTGGAGAACGAAGTAGGACACGAGATCGCAGATGCGCTGGGCATCCTGCTCAGGCGCACCACCCGTACGCAGCTGCACCGGCAGCTCACCGAGGGCATGGGCGAGGGGGTGGACGAGCAGACCTACCCGGTCCTCAGCGCACTGGCCCGCACCGGCCCCCGCAGCGCCGCCGACCTGGCCCCCGAGGTCGGAATCGACCGCTCCGGCGTCACCCGCCGGGCCTCCCGGCTGGAGGCCGCCGGCCTGATCCGCCGCGAGGCGGACCCCGCCGACCGGCGCGCGCACCTGCTGGTCCTCACCGAGGAGGGACGGTCCGTGGTCGCCGAGCTGCGTACACGGCTCGCCGCGCACATCATGGGCAGCCTGTCCGGGTGGCCGCCGGGCGAGGCCGCGAAGTTCGCCCACCAACTGCGCCGCTTCACGGCCGAGGGGCCCTTCGCCTAGCAGGGACCGGCCGAGGGGCCGAGGCGCCCGGCCGCCCGGCCCGCAGGGCGCTGCCCGACGCGGTCGTCGACAGCGGGCCGGCGGACGATGCCCCCCTCCTGGCGTCCGAGGCCGTCACCAAGGCGGTCCGGCCCGCTCCGAGCCCCCACACCCGCATGGCGGTCGACGTCCGTGCACCGACCACCTGCTGTGCGCCCTGCGCGCCGAGGCCCCTCCCCGGGAGCGGGGAGCGGCCTCCGGCGGGCTGCGGACCCCGACGGGCTGCGGACCCCGGCGGCCTGGGGGCGCGCGGGTCCGGCCGGGGGCCGCACCCGGTCTGCGCCCTCAGCCAGCCCTGGGGCATCGCCACGGAACGGGAGCGGCACGTGGCTCCGGTTCCGCGGGGGCGACGCCCGCGCGGATCCCGCCCGAAGGCGGGTCAGCGCAGGGCGGGGGCTCCCGTACGGACGCCGCTCACGGCGCGCAGGGCGCGCTCGACCGTCTCCTGCTGTTCGCCGACCGGCGCCGCGTAGCCGATCGCGCCGCGCGCGGCGTCCTCACCGAGCGTGCGCGTGATCACCCACGCGGCGAGGTACTGCGAGGCCAGGCACCCGCCCGCCGTGGCGATGTTGCCCTCGGAGTGGAACGGGGCGTCCAGGACGGTGACACCGCAGGCCTCGACGTACGGCCGGCTCGTCAGGTCCGCGCACGCCGGCATGCCGCCGAGCAGCCCGAGCCGGGCGAGGACGAGCGCGCCGGAGCACTGCGAACCGATCAGCTGACGGGCGGGGTCCAGCGGCAGTAGGGAGAGCAGCCGGTCGTCGGCGACCACGTCGCGCGTCTTCACACCGCTGCCGATCAGGACGACGTCGGCCTCGGGAATGAACTCCATGGGGCGCTGACCGGTCACCTCCACGCCGTTCATCGAGGTCACCACCGGTGCGGGCGTGGTGATGAAGGCTTCGAGGCCGTCCTTGCGGCAGCGGTTGATCAGCGCCGACGCGATGAAGCTGTCGAGCTCGTTGAACCCGTCGAAGGTGACCACGGCTACCTGCATCACAACTCCCTGCGTCTGGCATGCGAGGGGCCAGTCTGCCAGGGGGCGCCCCCCGGTACACGGGCCAATCGGCGGACAGTGGCATGCACTCCGCTGCTGATCACCGCGGGGCGGCTCGGGGACCTGTGGGGGCCGCGCCGGCTGTTCGCCGCCGGCGTGGTGGTCACGCTCGCCAGCGTGGCGTGCGGGCTCGCGCCGAGCGCCCCACTGCTGATCGCGGCCCGCGGGCTGCAGGGCCTGGGTGGGGTCTTCCCCGCGCAGCGACGCGGAGCCGCCATGGGCGTCTGGGGGATGATCGCCGTACTGGCCACGCTCTCGTGTCGACCGTCGGCTGGCGGTGGATCTTCCTGGTGAACGTGCCGATCGGCGTGGCCGCGCTGGTGCTGACGTACCTGGTGGTGCCGGACGTACGCAACGGGCGCAGCCGCGGCTTCGACCTGGTGGGGGTGCTGATCGCGACCGCCGCGCTGTTCTGCCTCGCGTTCGGCCTGCAGGAGGGCGAGCGGTACGACTGGGGCGTGGGGGTCTGGGCGCTGCTGGACGCGGGTGTCGCGCTGGTCGCGGGGTTCCTCGTACATCAGCGCGGACGGCAGGACCGTGAACCGCTGGTGCCGTTCGCACTGTTCCGGGACCGGAACTTCACCGTGATGACCGCGCTCGTGGGACTCGGTTCGCGGGGCGGCTGGCGGTGGAGCTCTCCTCGGGCACGGCGTACGCGGACGCCTTCGTCGCCGCCCTGCACGTGACGGCGGCCCTGCCGGTCGCCGCCCTGGGGGTCAAGGTGCTGCTGTGCCTGCTGGTGCGCAACCACACGAAGCCGCGGCCGACGCCGGTGCACGGTACGACGGCGCCGACAGCCTCCCGCGTCCCGTGCACGGCGGACCGGCCCACGGCCGGGACCACTGGGAGGACCCGGACAGCCGGGACAGCCGGGACGACCGGGACGACCGGGACCACCGGGACCACCGGGGCGTCCTAGGTGTTGCTGGCCATGAGGTTGGTGTCGGTGCTTGTCGGTGTTGACCTTCAAGTTGGTTGAAGCTCGATGATGACGCGGTGCCAAATGATGAGTTGATGCCGATCGGGGCCTTCGCCCAACGCAGTGGGCTGACCTCCAGCGCACTGCGGTTCTACGCCGACTCCGGGCTGCTGCCCCCTGCCGAGGTCGACGTGGTCTCGGGCTACCGCTACTACAGCACTGCCCAGGTGGCTCGGGGGACCACATTGCGTCAGCTCCGCGAGCTCGCCATGCCTCTGGCCGCTGTCGAGGCTGTGCTTCGTTCCGAGGCTGACGAGGCGTCCCGGCTCCTCGATGAGCATGTCGCGAAGGTCGTCGGGGAGGCAGCGGCCGTGCAGCAGAGGGCTGCTGCCATCAAGTCCGCGCTCGACAACGCGCCAGGTCTTCCGACTACGGCCGTGAAGGGGCCCGTGCTGGCGGCCGCGGTCGAGCAGGTCCTGACCGCGACCGCACACGAGCGCGGGATGCCGGAACTCGCCGGTCTGCGCTTCGAGGCGAGCGTTGAGGCAGTGACTCTGACCGCGACGGACCGATACCGACTCTCCACCAGAACGCTGGTGCCGGCTGAAGCGCCGAGGCAGACGTGGGCCGGCACGGTCAACGGCGACGAGCTGCGAGCCGCGCTCGCCGAGATCCGCCGCAGTCCGCTGGTGCGACTGGAAGCCGTCTCGAACGGGATATGGTTCCGCGCGGCCGACCGCGAGGACCAGCACTGCCGATTGCTGCCCGAGGAGTTCCCCGACTACCGGCTGATGCTCGCGTCACTGGGCGAAGTCACCACTCGTGCGACCGTCTCGAAGGACCTGCTCCTGCGAGCCCTGGAAGAACAACCCGGCGAGCGCGTCGCACTGAATGTCGCCGACCACGCAGTGAACGTCGCGTCAGCGGACAACAAACACCCCGGCATCACCCTTCCAGCCACCGCGACGGGCCGACCCCTCCAGATCTGTTTCGAGCTGACCACGCTCTATCCCGCCGTGAGCACCGCGATCGGCCCTGACGTGCTGCTCGACCTACGAGGACACGACCAACCCGTCACGATCCGCTCCGCCGACCGCGGCGATCTCACCACCCTGGCCATGCCCATCAAGCCCGACCGTGCCGCCTGAGAACGACAACGAGGAACACTCCGTGACCCCCGCACCCGCCAGCCCAGACCCGACCATGGAAGCAATAGGCCACGCCGTAGCCGAGGGACAAGCCGGTGGCACCGCTTCCGCCCGCCGGAAGCTACTGGACCTGTGGTCCACGATCGGCGTCACCGGTGACCCGCTTCACCGCTGCTCTCTCGCTCACTACCTCGCAGATCTCTACGACGATCCTGCCCAAGCCCTCGCCTGGGACATCCGGGCCCTGGACGCCGCCGACGCCGTTACCGAGCAGCGCGTCCAGGAGCACCATGCTGGCCTCCACATCGCCGGCTTCTACCCCTCCCTGCACGTCAACCTCGCCGACGACTACCGCCGGCTCGGCTCCTTCGAAGCTGCCACCGAGCACATCAACGCGGCCGAAACGCATGCTCCCAGCCTTCCCCGGAATCCCTACGGTGACCTCCTTCGCGGCGCCATCCAAGAGGTCGCTGAAGCCATCGACAGGCGGGAGCGGTCACGGCGATCGTCCGCGCCAGGTTCCGCTGCGTGACGCACAGGAACGCACCCCCTGGCCGTGGAAGGGCGGCGTCGTCTCGTCGAGTGGTGCCGATCGAGGCCCATCGCCCACGTCGCAACGTCATGGCCTCCTACACCTAGGCCTCCAGGGTCAGGCGGGCCAGCATCTCGGGCGAGAGGCGTTGGGCGAGCGCCTCCAAGAGGGCGACGACCTCGGCGGGTTCGGCGGGGTCGGTCGTGCCGAGCGCGGTGGACAGGGCGCCGTCGATCGGGGCGGCGGCCACCTCCGCCGGCCGGTCGGAGACGTCGGGGTTCTGCCGGACGAGGGTGCGCCGCCGGTCGCGGGGGTCGGTGGCGGTGGCCACGGAGCCGGTCTCGCGCAGCCGGGCCACGCAGGCGGACACCGCGCTCTGCGGCAGGCCGGAGCGGACGGCGATCTCGCCGACGGTGGTGTCGGGGTGGGCGTACACGTCGGGCATCACGACCAGGACCGACCGCGTGCTCGTCGCGCGCTTGCCGACGCCACCGGTCGGGATGGCCTCTTCGCCGATCTTCATCAGCGTCCGGCCCAGCAGGAAGAGCTGAACTCCGTTCATGCGCCCGCCTTGCATCACGAGGGATGTACCGGATCTGATGCGTCTCGCGGCAGGGGCTTGGCCGCCGGGCCCTTCCGGTAAAACCCTTGGCGGGGCCACGTAAACGGCCGGTACGGTCCCTCCCCATGTCCAGTACGAAGATGCACCCCGACGAGGTCGACATCGACGGGCCGCTCGTCGCGCGGCTGGTCGCGGCGCAGTTCCCGCAGTGGGCGGGGCTGCCCGTCCGGAAGGTGCGCTCGGCCGGCACGGACCACGCGATGTACCGGCTCGGCGACGAGATGTCCGTACGGCTGCCGCGCATGCCCGGCGCCGCCGACCAGGTCGACCTCGAACAGCGGTGGCTCCCCCACCTCGCCCCGCACCTGCCGCTGGCCGTGCCGGTGCCGCTGGGCCGGGGAGTCCCGGGCGAGGGCTACCCCTTCCCCTGGTCGGTGTACCGGTGGCTGGACGGGGCGAACCTGTTCGACGAGCCCGTCACCGCACCGCACGACGCCGCAGCCGGGTTGGGGCGGTTCGTCGCCGCGCTGCGGAGCATCGACACCGCCGGCGCGCCGCGGTCGTTCCGGGGCGGGCCGGTGGGGACGGCCGACGCCGGGGTCCGCGCCGCGATCCGGGACCTGGGCGCCGACGGAACGCACGACGCCGGGGCCGCGACCGCGGCGTGGGAGGCGGCGCTGCGGGTACCGCAGTGGGACGGCCCGCCCGTCTGGCTCCACGGCGACCTGCTGCCCGGCAACCTGCTGGCCCGGCAGGGCCGCCTCAGCGCCGTCATCGACTTCGGCTGCGTGGGCGTCGGCGACCCGGCCTGCGACACGATGGCGGCCTGGACCCTGCTGTCCGCCGACACCCGCAAGGTGTTCCGCGAGGCGGCGGGCGTGGACGACGCCACATGGGCCCGGGGCCGCGGCTGGGCCCTGCGCTTCGGCCTCACCGCGGAGCACTACTACCGCGGCGGCCGCAACCCCGTCCTGGCCCGGGTCGGTCACCGCGCGGCGGCCGAGGCCATCGCCGACCACCAGGCCTGCTGAACGCCCGGCGTCACGCGTCACGCGTCACGCGTCGGCGTCGGCCTCGAAGCGGGGCCTGTTCGAGGAGGCGGCGCACGAGGGCGGGACCGCCGGACGCGCGGGGGGCCGGGGACGTGGGGCGCGGGAGGCGCGCCCGCGGTGCGGGGGGTGTGAGGGCCATGACGGTCAGGAAGCTCACTTGGCCGTGAACCTCACCGGGAGGCTCTCCAGTCCGTTGACCACGATGGAGCGCAACGGTACGGCGGGCCCGCTCTGTTCGATGGAGAACGGGGAGTCGAGGAGCTCCGTGAACAGGATCCGCATCTCCGTACGGGTCATCATCGCGCCCAGGCAGAAGTGCTCGCCGGCGCCCAGGGCCAGGTGCCGGTTGGGGCGGCGGGCGATGTCGAAGGTGTCCGGGTTCTCGAAGTAGCGCTCGTCGCGGTTCGCGGAGGGGGTCCACATCACGACCCGGTCGCCCGGCTCCAGTTGGCGCTCCCGCAGGAGCACGGGCTCGGTGACGGTGCGCATGATGTGGGTGGCGGTCGAGGTCCAGCGCAGGACCTCCTCGACGGCCGTGGGCATCAGGCTCCGGTCGGCGCGCAGGCGTTCCCAGTCGGCCGGGCGGTCCAGGAAGGTCTGCATGCCGCCGGCGACGGCGAGGCGGACGTTCTCCGTGCCGCCTACGAGGAGGTTGTCGCAGTTGAGGAGGATGTCCTCCTCGGAGAGCAGTTCGCCGTCGACCTCGCCGTTGACGAGGGCGCTCACCAGGTCGTCGGCGGGCTCGTCCATCCGCCGGTACATGAGTTCGACGAAGTAGGCCATGATCTGCTGGTGGGCGATGCTGCGGGTCTCGGGCTCGCCCGCGCCGAAGGCCTGGCTGGTGAGGGAGAAGAGCATCTCCTGCTCGTGCGCCGGTACGCCCATGAGCCGGCAGATGACGTAGAGCGGCAGCCGCGCCGCGACATCGGTGACGAAGTCGCACGTGCCGAGGCCGGCGGCGCGGGCCAGGACCGCGCGGACCGCCTCGCGCATCGCGTCCTCCAGTGCACGCACCGAGCGGGTGGTGAACCAGTCGGCGACGAGGGTCCGCAGTGCCTTGTGGTGCGGTGGGTCGGTCAGTGCCAGGGTGCGGCCGCCGCCGGGGTCCTGGCCATGACCCTGGGGGCGCAGCAGGATGCCCTGGGCGGAGCTGAAGACGCGGGCGTCGCCGTAGACGGCGCGGATGTCGTCGTACCGGGTGACCGACCAGAAGCCCGGGTACTCGGTGGCGCCGTGCCAGCGCACCGGGTCGTTGTCGCGCATCCAGCGGAAGACGGGGTGGGGGTCGCCGGTGGCGTACAGCTCGGGGTCGACGAGGTTGACGCTCTCGGGGGCGAGCACGGTCATCGGGGATCTCCTTGGGGCAGCGGCAGGGTGTGGACGAGGTCGGCGAGGCCCTTGAGCAGTTCACGGGCGACGGCGTGCGTGACCGCGGCGGTGCGGTGGCTGACCGCGAGCCGCAACCGCCCGTCGGGGCGGGGCCAGACCTCGCAGTGGACTTCGAGCGGGAGGTCCAGGTAGGGCGGGCGCAGGAGCGTGGTGTCCAGGCCGGCGAGGTCGAGCCGGGCCGGGGCGTTGTCCTGGAGCACGAGCAGTGTCTGGAACAGCGGTGGCCGGCCGGTGCGCGGCGGGTTGAGGTGGCGTACGAGGGCGTGGAAGGACACGTCCTGGGCGACGAAGGCCTCCCGCAGGATCCGGCCTGCCTCGGTGACGGCGGCCGGGCCGCCCTCGAGGACCGGGCCGCGCAGCCGCAGGCAGGCCATCTCGATGTGGCAGCCGACGGCGTCGTGGAGCCTGATGTCGTCCCGCTGGGCCACGGGCACGCCGACGGCGAAGTCGCGCCCGCCGGTGATCTCGGCGAGCAGCCGGCCGTAGAGGGCGAGCAGGACGGCGTACCGCGTCACACCGGATCCGGCGGCGGCCGCGTCGAGGCGGGGGCCGGCGTCCTCGTCGAGGAGGAGCTCGATGCGGGCCGTCTCGCGGGCGGGGACGGTCCCCGGCGCGGGGGCCCCGGGCCACTGCAGTGCCGGTACGTCGCCCAACGCGGCCCCGAGGGCGGCGAGCCGGCGACCGGGGTCGGTCTGGGCGAGCCGTTCGGCGTGCAGCCGGGCCGCCTCCGCGACGGGGAGCGCGGCGGGCAGGGCGGGGGCGGCGCCCCGGCGGGCGTCGTCATAGGCGGCCGCGAGGTCGCCGCTCAGCACCGATTCGGACCACCCGTCGAAGGCGATGTGGTGCACGACGCAGCCGAACACGTGCCGGGCGCGGCCCTCCACCGGTACCAGGGCGGTGCGCCACACCTCGCCGTCGGCGAGTTCGAGGGGGTCGCCGAGGACCTCGCACAGGAGCTCGACCGCCGTGTCGGTGTCGGGGCACGGCTCCAGGAGTTCCAGGACGGGGGCCGGGAAGTCGCCGGGCCGGGCCACGGGGTGGGGGTCGGCGAGATAGGCCGTGCGCAGCGTCTCGTGGCGTTCGTGCACGGCCTCGATCGCGGTTTCGAGGGCGTCCGGGTCGAGTTCGCCGTCGATCTCGAAGAGCAGCAGGCAGTGGGCCGACCGGTCCTCGGGGGCGAGGAGGTGCTGGGTGAGGTAGCCGGTCTGCATGGCCGTGAGGGGTACGTCGGCGCCGGGTGCGGTGGGGGCCGGGGCGGCTCCGGCGCGGGTGGCGGCGAGCCACCGGCCCAGTTCCCGGGCGCTGGGGTGGGCGTACAGCATCGATACGGGTACGGGCCGGCCGAGTTCGGCGGCCAGGCGTGCGCACACGCGCCCGGCCGCCAGCGAAGTCCCGCCGAGGTCGGCGAAGGGGACGTGCGGGGGTACGGACGGCAGGCCCAGCACCGCGGCGAACACGCCGGCGGCCAGTGCCACCAGGGGGTCTTCGCCCGCCGCCGCCTCCTCCGGCTCCGCCCCGGCGACCGCGGTCCGGGCGAGCGCAGTCCCGGCGACCGGCGTCCGGGCGAGCGCAGTCCCGGCTGTCGGCGCAGTCCCGGCGGCCGGGGTCCGGGCGAGCGCGGTCCGGGCTGCCGGGGCGGACTCCAGCAGGGCCCGTTCGTCGAGCTTGCCGTTGCCGGTCAGCGGGAAGGCCGCGAGCGGGATCACCGCCTCGGGGCGCTGGTAGGACACGAGCGCGCCGCGCAGGGCGTCCTCGGCGCCGGTGAGCGGGTCGCCCGGCTCGGCGGGCACGCAGAAGGCCAGCAGGGCCTCGGCGGTACCGGCCGCGTCGCGGCGGGCCACGACGCGGCAGGCGCGCACGCCGGGCAGCAGCGCCTCGATCTGCCGTTCGACCTCGGCGGGTTCGATGCGGTGTCCGCGGATCTTCACCTGGCGGTCGACGCGGCCCAGGTAGTGGAGTACGCCGTCCTCGTCGAGGCGGCCGAGGTCTCCGGTGCGGTAGACGCGGGTCGTGCCGCCGTCCGCGAGGGGGAGGCGGGGGAACTTCTCCTCGGTGAGCCGGGGGTCGCCCAGGTAGCCCAGGGCCAGCCCGTCCCCGGCGATGCAGATCTCCCCGTCGACGAGGTGGACGGCGGTGCCGGGCACGGGCCGTCCCACCGGGATCCCGCCGGGCAGCTCGCAGTCGGCCTCGGTGATGCGGTGCGTGGTGGCGAACACGGTGCTCTCCACCGGCCCGTACCCGTTGATCAGGGCGATCTCGGGGTGCCGGCGCAGGAAGGCGCGGACGTGCGGCACGGAGAGCCGTTCGCCGCCGGTCATCACCTGGGCCAGTCCGCGGAAGGCGTCCGGGTCCTCGTCCACGGTCATGTTCAGCAGGCTGCTGGTGAGCCAGAGGGTGTCGACGCCGTGTTCGGCGACCGCCTCGCGGATCGCCTGGCCGGACAGGTACGGCTCGTCGACGACGAGCGAGGTGCCGCCGCTGAGCAGCGCGGCCCACAGTTCGAGGGAGAAGGCGTCCCAGGGCAGCGCCGCGGCCAGCGGGATCACGGTGCCGGTGCCGAAGCGGGCGAAGGTGCCGGGGCGCAGCAGGCGTGCGGTGGCGCGGTGGGGGGTGAGCACGCCCTTGGGCCGCCCGGTCGTCCCGGAGGTGAAGAACACGCAGGCCGCGGCGGAGGGGTCGGTGTCCGCAGGCCGGTACGCGGCCGGCGGGCGCCGTTCCCGGCCCGTGGGGGGCGGGGTCCAGGCCACGAGGCCGGCCCGGGCACCGGCGGCGCTGTCGCCGATGATCAGCGGCGCGCCGAGTTCGGCGGCCACCTCCCCAATTCGCCGGTCGGGCCAGGCGGGGTCGAGGAGCGCGTAGGCGGCGCCGAGTTTGAGTACGGCGAGGACCGCGGTGACCAGTTCGGCGCCCCGGGGAAGCAGTACGGGCACCAGGTCGCCCGCGGCGACGCCGTGCGCACCGAGTTCGGCGGCCCAGGCGTCGGCCGTGCGGTCGAGCTCCCGGTAGCTGACGCGGCGGGCGCCGTGGATGACGGCGGTGGCGTCCGGGCGCTCGGCGGCCCGCAGGGCGAACGCGGTGTGCAGGGTCTGCGGTCGGTGGCCGCTCATGCGCCGGCTCCGACGGCCGCGCGCAGGGCCCGTCCGAACACCTCGATCTCGTCGAAGGTGTTGTAGTAGTGGACGGAGGCGCGGACGGCGGTCTCCACTCCGCGTTCCGCCATGAAGATCGGCGTGTGGTGGCCGACGATCTTCCACACGTTGATGCGCTGTTCGGCGAGCCGGGCGCGGATCACCTCGGCCGGGACCCGGTCGTGGCGGAAGGAGACGATGCCCGACTGGGTGGTGCCCGGGGCGATCAGCTCGGTGCCCGGGGTGGCCTCCACGGTGGCGCGCAGCGCCTGGAACACCTCCTTGTGGTCGTACGGGGTCCCTTCCTCGAAGAGGGTGAGGGCGGTGTTGAACCCGACGGTGGCGGCGGTGCCGCGTTCGGCGAGCTCCAGGGAGCGGGCGCTGTGGTCGTCGATGCGGTAGCCGGTGGGCGAGTCGACCTGGGCCACGTGCAGGTCGTGGAAGTCCGTGGCCAGGGCGGCGCGCAGCTCGGGGGCGATGTACGCGAAGGCGGTGCCGCGCGGGCCGCGCAGGAACTTGCGGCCGGCGCCGGTGAGCAGCTGGCAGCCGATGCGGCGGGCGCTGACGGGGATCTGGCCGATGGACTGGCAGGCGTCGACGGCGTAGACGCAGCGGTGGGGCGCGAGCAGCCGGCCGATCTCCTCGACCGGGTTGACGATGCCGCAGCCGGAGGGGATGTGCGTCACCGAGACCAGGGCCACGTCGTCGGAGATGTTCGCGGCCATCCATTCGAGGTCGAGGTCGCCGCCGGGCAGGGTGGGGACGACCTCGATGCGGCAGCCGGTGCGGTCGCGCAGGTTGAACAGGGAGATGAGGTTGCCGGCGTACTCGTAGGGGGTGACCCAGATCCGGTCCGCGGGGCCGAGGCGGAGCCTGGGCACCACGGCGCACCAGGCGCGGGTGGCGCTGTCGAAGAGCGCCACGTCCTCGGCGGGGGCGTCGAGCACGCGGGCGATCCGCCGGTAGACCTCGTCGCCCACGATCGGGGAGTAGTGCTCCTCCGTCTCGTAGCAGCCGTGTGCGGCTTCACGGTCGAGGACCTCGGCCATCGTCCGCCGGACGTCCGCGGGTACCAGGCCGGCGCCGGCCGTGTTCAGGTGAATCATGTCTCCCACTGCTCTGCCTCTGCTCGTTCGTGTACGGGTGCCGCGTCGCTGCGGTGTGGTGGGCCGCGGCGCGGTCAGTAGCCGGCGCCCACGGTGTGGCCGCGGTCGTGGTGGCGCTCGGCGATGTCGGCGAGCGCGGTGAGCACCATCGGCGGGTGCTCGGCCAGCCGGTGCAGGAGGTGCAGCCACCAGTTCTCGCCGTAGGTGGCGTAGATGCGGCAGGCGTAGCCGGCTTCGCGGTACGTCCGCAGCAGGTCGGGGCGCACTCCGTGCAGCATCTCGATCTCGGTGACGCGCTCCAGCAGGCCGCGCTCCTTCGCCTCGGCGAGGACCGTGGCGTCCTGGGTGGCCAGGCTCACCCGGGCGCCGCGGCGGGCGAGTTCCGCCGCCAGCTCCAGGTACCGCTGGTCGAGGGCGGGGCCCCGGCCCAGTGCGTTCGCGGTGGACTCGTTGAAGGCGCCCTTGACCAGGCGGACCTTGCGCCCTTCCAGGGGGAGGGAGTCGAGGTCCTGCGCGGTGCGGTGCAGGTAGGCCTGGAGGGTGACGCCGAGGTTGGGGTGGTCCGCGGCGAGTTCGCGGTAGGCGTCGAGCACGGCGTCCACGGCGGGGGCGCGCTCCATGCTGAGGACGACCTCGCTGCCGCGGACGGCGGCGGCCTCGGTGATCCGGGCGGTGTTCTTGACCGCGAGTTCCCGGGACACGGTCAGGCCCAGGTTGGACAGGTCGAAGCCGAGCTGTGCGGGCTCCGGATCGTGTTCGAGGACGGCGAGGTACTCGTCGACGACCCGCTCGATCTCGGCGGGGTCGGAGTTCTCCTCGCCGACGAACTCGACGGCGATCCGGTAGGACTTGGCGCGCAGGGTCTGCAGGTGGCCGAGGAACTCGTCGCGGCCGGGGGCCAGGACGTAGCGTCGCGCGGCGGGCGAGAGCACGTCCTGGAGGACGGAGCCGGGGGTGGTGAAGGCCTCGCGGCAGCGTTCGTCGGCGGCGAGGAGGCGCAGGCCCTGGCCGGCGGCCTGGTGCAGTGCGCGCTGGGACATGGCGGAGGTCATGACAGCACCTTGATCTTCTCTTCGGTACGGGAGGGGAGGCCGTCCCCGGCGGGGGCGGCGGGAGCAGCGGCCGCGGGGGCCGGGGAGGCGGGGGCCGGGGAGGCGGGGTCCACGGGGGTTCCGGCCTGGGCGGCGAGCATCATCAGCTGGGCGAAGCTGGGACCGGCCGCGGCGGGGTCGCCGCCGGCCTGTCGCCAGAGGCGGTACTTGGCCGCGTAGCTGATCACGGTCTCCTTGTCGCGGCGGGAGCGGGGCCGGGTGAAGGCGCCGGCCCACAGGCCGTCCCACGCGGCGTAGCCGGGGTCGGCGAGCAGGACCTTGTGGGCGCGGCCCAGGTTCCAGAACGGGATGCCCGCGTTCATGTGGTGCACGAGGTGGTAGCGGTCGTTGTGGCGGCTGATCAGGAACCGCTCCAGGAAGATGCCGTGGCGGTTGCGGGTGAGCAGGACCTGCTTGTTCTCGCTCTCCGGCATGGGGTAGTGCTCGGAGAGCTCGGCCAGCCAGCCGATGGCCACGTTGGTGGTGAACAGCGGCACGAACCAGAACAGCAGGAGCTGGGGCAGGACGCCGAACCAGGCACAGGCGCCGAAGATCGCGGCCCACTGGCTGAGGAAGACGATCCGCTCGGTCCGCAGCGAGACCGGCACGGAGACGGTGATCTGCGAGCTGTCGCAGAAGACCCGCTCGCGGGCTATGTAGCCGAGGTAGGCGAAGGTGCGCAGGCCGAGGGCGGAGAGGACGACTTCCTTGAGGAAGAAGTGCCGGTCGGAGCGCTCGGTGTCGTAGAGCCCGCACTCGATGTGGAAGGAGTAGTCGGGGTCGTTCTGCTCGTCGCCGAGGTTGCGGTGGTGGTTGCCCACGTGGGAGCTGCGGTAGGGGCCGTAGAGGTGCCAGACGAGGTAACCGGCGAAGACGGAGCCGCCGGCCAGGTTCAGGGCCTTGTTCCTGGCGAGGACCTTGTGGCTGGACTCGTGCAGGAAGTGGGCGAGGAAGCGCTGGACGGAGCCGATGACGAGCAGGGCCAGCGGGTAGAACCAGTACGAGACGCCGACGCACAGCGCCACGGACGCGGCGATCAGTGCGTACTCGAAGAGGATGGCGAGCGGACCGTGGTGGTTGTCCAGGGTGCGCAGGGCCCGGAGTTCCTTGCGGACGCCTGGCGCGAGCCGGTCGAAGTTGAGCTGTTCGAATGCGGACATGCGGATGCCTCTGTTCGTTCGTTGAGCGTGGAGCGTGGAGCCGCGCGGCGGTGCGCGGGAGCGCGCTCAGTGCGCGGGGGCGAAGCCGAGTGCCTGCCCGTAGAGCCGGAGCTCGGCCCGCAGCGAGTCGGCGACGGTGGCGGAACGCCTGAAGCCGTGGCCCTCGCCTTCGAAGGTCAGATAGCGGTGGGGGGCGCGGGCCGGGTCGATGCG
Organism: Streptomyces sp. NPDC086989; assembly: GCF_044745505.1. Taxonomy (NCBI): domain Bacteria; kingdom Bacillati; phylum Actinomycetota; class Actinomycetes; order Kitasatosporales; family Streptomycetaceae; genus Streptomyces; species Streptomyces sp. NPDC086989. Next base: position 244,025 of record NZ_JBIVAL010000011.1, on the reverse strand, counting down.
CTGGAGCAGCCGTTCGGCCTGGTCGGGCGGGCAGACGGTGTCTTCGAGCCCTTGCAGCAGGACGAAGGGGGTGCGGATGGACTCCGCGCCGGACAGCGGGGACTGCTTCTCGTACCGGTCGGCGGCCTGTGGCCAGGGGCCGATCAGGCCGTCCAGGTAGCGGGATTCGAAGTCGTGGGTGCCGCCCTTGGCACGCCAGGCCACCGGGTCGAGGACGGGGTAGTAGATCCCGGCCGCCCGGTAGAGCTCCGGTTCGGCGGCGAGTGAGGCGACGGCCGTCCAGCCGCCGGCGCTGCCGCCGCGGATCGCGATCCGTGCGGGGTCGGCGAGCCCGTCGGCGATCAGGCCGCGGACGGCGGTGGCGCAGTCGGCGACGTCGGTCAGTCCCCAGCTGTGGCGCAGCCGCTCCCGGTAGGCCCGGCCGTAGCCGGTGGAGCCGCCGTACTGCACGTCGAGCACGCCGATGCCGCGGCTGGTGAAGTAGCTGATCTCCTGGTTGAGGACCAGGTGGCTGCGGCTGGTGGGGCCGCCGTGCACGAAGACCAGCCAGGGCGGCAGTTCGCCGTCGGGCCCGGTGAAGGCCGGGTGGTACGGCGGGTGGACGTGTGCGTGGACCTTCTCTCCGCCGGGACCCCGGTAGGTGCGCCGGTACGGCGTGGTGGCGTAGGCGTCGAGCGCGCCGCCGGAGGGGGCGCGGACGACGTCGACGGTGCCGGCGGCCGGATCGGCGAGCACGACGGTGCGCCGCTGGCCCGGCGAGGAGACCACGGCGGCGATGCGGCGGCCGTCGGTCGCCGCGAAGTGCCATTCGGTGGCCGGTCCCTCGAAGTCCGTCAGGGTTCCGTCGGCGGTGAGGATGCCGAGCCTGCGCTCGCCGACCCCGTGGATGACGGCGAGCCGGCCGTCCAGCAGGGGCAGGCACCAGCGCAGGCCGATCCGCCACAGCGCCTCACCGAACTCCTCGGGGCGCGGGCAGAGGTTGCGGGGCCTGCCGTCCCGGGCGATGGCATGGACGTTCCACCAGCCGTCCGGGTCGCTGACGGCGTAGAGGGTGCCGGATCCGTCGGCGGCCCACTCGGTCTGGGTGACCGACTCCCCGCGGCCGCCCATGAGGGGTACGGCCTGGGCGAGGGTGGCGTCGGCCTGGATCTCGGCGACCATCAGGTCGGTGGTGTCCCAGGGCATGTCGGGGTGGTCCCAGCCGAGCCAGGCCACCCGGTCGCCGCCCGGTTCGATGCGCGGGCCGGTCATGAAGTGGTGGGTGGCGGCCAGTTCGCGTACGGCGCCGGGGTCGGCGGCGCCACGGCCGTCGAGGGGCAGGGCCACCAGGTGGCGTACGGCCTCCACGGCCGCTTCGTCGCCGACCGTCTCGCGCAGGCACCACACCTCGGTGCCGCGGACGGCGAAGTCGGCGTAGCGCAGTTCGCCGGGCCAGGCTCCGGCGGGGCTCAGCGGCACCGGGTCGCTGCCCGGCTGCCAGCGGTAGACCCGCTGGTCGGGGCCGTGCGTGAAGACGATGCCGTCCTCGGCGCGGCCGGTCAGGGCCAGCCACGGCCGGCCGCCGTACTCGATGACCCGGGTGCGTACGTCCCAGCCGGGCGGCAGCACTTCCCGGATGCCCTGGGGCGTGCGGCGCATCAGGCCGCTGCGGCCGTCCTGTTCGGGGAGCACCTCGGTCCAGCAGACGTCGTCGCCGAGGAAACCGACCCATTCGAGCAGGGCGTCGCCGCGGGCGGCGTCCTCGGGGGCGACCGGGGAGGGCCAGCTCCCGTACGGGAGCCGGCGTCCGGCGGCGGTCATGCGCCGGTGTCCCGTCCGTACGCGATCCGGGGGATGCCCGGGGCGCTGCTGTCGAGTCCGTACGCCGCCACCGCCGGGTCGTCGCTGACCCAGAAGTGCCCGTCCAGGTCGGACCAGTCGCACAGCCCGGCAAGCTGGGCGGCGTAGGCGATGGCGCGGGGCGGCTCCAGGAAACAGCCCAGCATGCGGGCGGCGCCGTACTCGGTCGCGGTGGTCAGTGCGGCGAGGGCGGGCAGCAGTCCGCCGAAGCGCATCAGCTTGACGTTGAGGCCGCCGGCCACGCGGACGGCGAACTCGGCGTCGGCGGGGGTGGCGACGCCCTCGTCGAGGAGGACGGCGGTACCGGGCAGCGCGGTGCGGATCTCGTGGATGAGCCCGGGGTCGCGGACCGGGTCCTCCAGGACGGCCGGGGCCAGCGCGGCCACCAGGGGGCGCAGCCGCTCCCAGTCGGCCCGGTCCCAGCCGCGGTTGGCGTCGAGGATCAGCGGGGCGTCGACCCCGAGGAGGGAGCGCAGCACCTCCTCGTCGTCGGAGCCGCCCAGCTTGATCTTCAGCGGCCTGCCGTCGAGGGGGATCTCCTCGCCGATCGGCACGGTGTGCAGGAGCCGGACCCGGCCGGGCTCGGGCAGGCCGAGCAGCTGCCACACCGGTACGCCGGCCCGGCGGGCGGCGCGGTCCAGGAAGGCCATCTCGACGAGCATCCGGGCGGGCGCGCTGACGCCGTCGGCGGCGGCCTTCGCCAGGCGGGCGCGGACCGGCTCCACCGGGTCCGCGGTGGCGGTGCACTCGCCGGCCAGGGTCCGGGCCAGTGCCTCGGCCTCGGCGGCGATGGCCGTGCCGTCCTGTCCGTAGCCGAGGTCCGCGGCGATCTCGCCCTCGCCCTCGGTCGTCCCGTCGGCGCGGCGCAGCCGCAGCCGGACGATGTCGACCGTTTCGATGGTCATGTGGGAGATCTGGAAGGAGCTGGTCAGGGGCCTCGGCTCCACGGTGACGGCCACCTCGGGCACTCCCGCGGTCCCGGCGGCGCCCGCCGCCGCGACCGTCCCGGTGAGCGGTTCGACGGTGATCCGGACGGAGTCGACGAGCTCGCGGGCGAGCTCCCGGGCCTCCTCGGGGGTGTCGGCCCCCACGACCACGGCGCCCACCCGGTCCCCGCCACTGCGGAAGTCGCCGACGACGTCGCCCGGTGCGAGGCGGAGTTCGGCGTGCAGCACGGCCGGGTGCGCGGCGGCTTCCTCCCACCCCTCGACGGCGGTGACGCGGCCGGCGGGCGGGGCGAAGTAGCGGGTGGCCGCGGCACGGGTGAGGGCCGGCAGCTCCACCCGGCGGCCGAGCACGTCGTCGTAGACGGCCCCGTACAGCTCCAGGCCCGTCCTGGCGTGGGGCAGCATCCGGTGGATCCAGCCGCCGCCGATGCGGGCGTGCACCTCGCCGAGCACGATGCCCTCGGCGGTCAGCCACAGCTCGACGTGGAACAGACCGAAGCGCAGCCCGAGGGCGGTGAGCGCGGCGCCGACCGTGTCCTCGATCTCCTGGCGGGTGTCCTGCGGGAGGGGGGCGGGCAGCACGTGCCCGATCTCGACGAAGTACGGGGGCGCCAGCTTCTCCTTGGCGGTGACGGCGAGCACGCGGGGGGCGCCGCCGAGGAAGACGCCCTCGACGCTGAACTCCTCGCCCTGGACGAACTCCTCGACGAGGAAAGGGGCTTCGGGGTCCGGCAGCCGGTCGAGCGCGGCCGGCAGGTCTGCGGGTCCGGTGACCTTGCGCACGCCGGCGCTGTCGGCGCCGTCGCGCGGCTTGACCACCCACGGGCCGGCCGTCCCGGCGAGGAACGCGAGGGCGTCGGCCTCGCCGTGGCACAGGCGCACGGCGGGCTGGCGGAATCCGGCGGCGGCGAGGGCCTCGCGGCAGGCGTCCTTGGTGCGGATCCGGCGGACCGCCTCGGGCGGGTTGCCGGGCACTCCCAGGCGCTGTGCGGTCTCGGCCACGGCGACCTGGGCCATCTCGCGGACGCCGAAGACGACGGCGGGCGCGCCCGCGGATCCGGCGTCGGCGGCGGCCCAGTCGGCGGTCTCCCCGGGCCGGGTGAAGTCGACTGCGGTGGCGCCGTCGGCGGCGGCCGTGACCTCGGGGGTCGCGGCGAGCGTGTCGCCCTGGTTGGTCACGTGGGTGAGCAGTCCCCGGGAGCGCGCCTGCTCCAGTGCCTGGACGGCGACGTCGACGCTGAGGGTCATCGCCCCGCCGCCGCCGATCAGCAGCATGCGACGGGCTTCGGACGTGGTGCTCATGCGGCCGCCCTCGCGTCCTCGCGCAGGCGGTAGACGCGGTCCGCGAGCTCCTGGATGCGTGCGTAGTCCCGTTCCAGGACCTCGGTCGAGTCGTGGCGGGTCCACACCACGAGAGTGGCGGTGTAGAGGTCGACCGTGGGGCGGATGCGGCTGCCGGGGGCAAGCTTGGGGATGGCCAGGTGGACGGATTCCAGCGCCTCGATCTGCGCGATGACGTCCTGGTCGAGGCTGTCGACGACGCCGTCGAGGGTGGTGGCGGCGAAGATCTGGCTGGCCTCGGTCAGTTTGCCGTAGGGGCGGCCGGCGTACCGGTCGAGGAACTCCTGCGGCCGGGCGTAGGCGAGGGCGGTGAGGTCGGCCTGGTTGACGCCCAGGCAGATGTCGTGGAAGTCGGGCAGCACGCCGCCGGAGAGGCGGGCGCCGATCTCGACGAGGGCCGGCCCCTGCGGGGTGACGATGACCTCGGCGTGGGTGGGGCCGTACTGGATGCCGAGGGCGTCGAGCACCTCGTGCATGTAGGCGGTGATCTCCGGCTCGGGGCTCGACCCGGGAGGGGTGATCGAGTCGCGGTCGTAGATCCGGTGGGTGCCGTCGAGGCGCTTGTGGTACTGCCAGATGCCGCACGGGCCCCGCTGCCCCGCGTACGAGACGAAGTCGACCATGTACTCCTCGCCCTGGAGGAAGGACTGGACGAGGACCTCGTCGTTGCGCTCGCCGAAGATGTTGACGGTGCCGAGGACGGCCTCGGCGGCCTTGCGCACCTCTTCGGGTCCGCGGCACACCGCGACCCCGTCCGTGGCGGCGGAGGACAGCGGCTTGACGACCACCGGGTACTCGCCGCGCCGTTCGGCCCAGTCGACGAGCTCCTCGGCGCTGCCGCTCTTGAGCTGGTCGGCGCAGCGGACTCCGGCGCGCCGCAGGGTCTCGATCATCTCGTACTTGTCGCGGCGGGCGCGGGAGAGCGCCGTGCCGTTGGTCGGCAGGCCGAGGAGTTCGGACAGTTCGTCGGCGAGCTCGACTCCAGGCTCCTGGCCGGCGACGACGCAGATCGGGTCGAACTCCCGGAGCCGTTCGGCGGTTTCGGCCGGGGTGCCGTACGGGACGGCGGCCCGGTAGGCCGTGAGATCGGGCAGGCGCATCGAGGTCATCAGCTCGGGTGTGCTCTGCACGTGCACGACGTCGACATCAAGCTTGGCAAATGCCGGGGGCAAGTGGTTGCCGCTGGTGTATGCGTCCACCAGCACTGCCACCGGGCGCTTTTGCGCGCTCCTCATGTTCTCCACCTTGTGCTCACGGAAGGCCCAAGACTGTCGGGCCGGGGTTGTTTCCAGGGATTGGCAAGAGATTGCCACAAGGGTTGCCCAGCTGGCAATATCGTTTCCGGCAGCATCCACTGATCCCGTACGCGGAGGGACCTGCATGACCGTCACAGCACTCGACACACCGCCCCGAGCAGGCCTGAGCCGCGGCACAGGGGTGGCGCTCGCGACCGCCGGCGCCCTGACCGTCGCGAACATCTACTTCCCGCAGCCCCTGCTCGACGCCATCGCCACCGGTCTGGGCATCTCGGGATCGGCGGCGGGTCTGGTCGCCACCGCCGCGCAGGTCGGGTACGCGCTCGGCATCGCCCTGGTCGTCCCGCTCGCGGACGCGGCCCGGCTGCGCCGGCTGACCACGGCGTTGCTCCTGCTCACCACGGCCGGGCTGCTGGCCGCGGCCCTCGCCCCCGACCTGGCCACGCTCACCGTGGCGACCGCGGCCCTGTCCACCACCACCGTGCTCCCGCAGGTGATCATGCCGACGGCGGCCTCGATGGCGGGCCCGGGCCACAGCGGGCGCGCGCTGGGCGTGATCGGCATCGGGCTGACCCTGGGGTCGACGCTCTCGCGCACCTTCTCGGGGGCGGTCGTGGGCTTCACCGGCGACTGGCGCACCGCCTACCTGGCCGCGGCCGCGCTGACCGGTTCGCTGGTGTTCGTCCTGCCGAGGCTGCTGCCCGAACGGGCGGCCGGCGGGGCGGTGCCCTACCGGCGGCTGATCGCCTCACTGCCGCGGCTGGTGACGGCCCATCCGGAGCTGAGGCTGTCGGCGTTCCTGGGGGCGACGGTCTTCGCCGCCTTCAGCGCGTTCTGGGCGACGCTCGCCTTCCACCTCGCCGGTCCGCCGTTCGGCAAGGGGGTCGCCTGGGCCGGGCTGTTCGGACTGTTCAGCCTGCCGGCGGCGCTGCTGTCCTACTCGGCGGGCCGGCTCAGCGACCGGCGGGGTCCCCGTCACGTCAACCTGCTGGCGTTCGCCACCGTGAGCGCCGCCTTCCTGCTGATGGGCCTCCTCGGTGACCGCTCGCTGACCGCCCTGGTGGTGGGCTGCAACCTCCTGGTCTACGGCGGCAGCTGCTCGCAGATCGCCAATCAGGTGCGCATCTTCCGCCTGGACGAGGGGGTCCGGGCCCGGCTCAACACGGTGTTCATGCTGGCCAGCTTCGCGGGCGGCGCGGTGGGGTCGTTCACCGGCACCGCGCTGTACGAGGCCCACGGCTGGGGCGGGATGATCCTCGGCTGCGGCGGCTTCATGACGCTGGCGGGCGCGGGTCTGGTGGTGGGCCGCCGGCTCGGGTGAGACCGTGGGCCGCGACGGGGAAGGGGGTGTGGTACCGGCCGAGGCCGGTACCACACCCCCTTTCCCACGGGTCGTTCCCCGCGGCGTGCGGTGCGGCGGTCAGGAGCGGGAGCCCCCGCGCGACTGGGCGAGCGTCTCGGCCAGCAGCCGCCAGATGTCCGCGGCCAGGTCGATGTTCGACGCCGCCTGGGCCTGTTCGGCGAGGCGGCGCATCCGCTGCAGCCCCTCCTCCTCGTCGCCCTCGATGATCAGCAGCCGGCTGTCCAGGATGTCCAGCCTGACCCGACTGCGGTACGTCATGTCCGGGTCGGTGCCGCGGACCCGGTCCAGGAGCGTGCGGGCGTCGGCGAACCGGCCGTCCTGGAAGGCGATCTCGGCCTTGATGGCGGTCACCTCCTGGCCCAGCGCCGGGATGCCCACGAAGGCGAGGCTCGTCTCGGCCTGCTCGACGTACTGCTCGGCGACATCGAGTTCCGGAGGGGTCTTCTGCAGGTGCAGCCGGGCGGCGGCGACCCGCAGCCGCGTCCACAGCGACAGGTTCGCGGCGCTGGGGAACCCGGCCAGCGCCTGGTCCAGGAGCTCCTGGGCGCTGGTGAGATCGCCCTGCCGGACCCGTACCGCGGCGGCCGTCCACAGCGCCTCGGCCCACAGGGTGTCGGTGCGCCCCCGGGTGAGGGCGGTCAGCTCGTCCGCGTGCGCACGGGCCTCCGCGAGACGGCCCCCCTCGGACTCGACCGAGACCAGCGCCAGCAGGCTGGCGGCCACGTCCGCCACCGGGAGTCCGTGCTCGCGGGCCAGCCGGTGAGCCTCCGTGGCCGCCTCGGCGGCCCGGGTGATCTCGCCGCAGGCCCGCAGGCAGCGCGCCAGCTGGGTCAGGCTGCGGGAGCGCAGTTCGGGCAGGCCGAGTTCGTCGCCGAGCCGGACCAGCTCCTCCAGCGACTCCCCCTCCTTCTTGTGCTCGCCCCGGCGCCGGCGCCACTGGGCGACCGTCCACAGGGCCTGCCAGCGCAGCAGCGGGTCCTGTCCGCCGCCCGCCGCGAGCGCGCGCTCGACCTCCTCCACGTTCGCGTCGGAGTCGGCCGAGGCCGCAATGGCCAGCGCCCGGGTCAGGGAGTCCGAGACGGACTCCGCGAACGCCGACGCGTCGACCCCGAGTTGCGCGGACAGGTGTTCCACGGCCCGCGCCGTGGGCTGCCGTGCGCCGGATTCCAGTCTCGACAGGTACCCGGTGGACATGCCCTCGCCGGCGAGGGCGGCCTGCGACAGGCCCCGCTCGGTCCGCAGCTGCTTGAGCCGACGCCCGAACAACGGCTGTTCCAACACGTGATCAACCCCAGGGATCGGACGGACAGGGACATGGAGGGGGCCCGCGGGCGGGGCGGACGGTCCTGTCGCACTCCACGCAGCGGGGCACGCTGCCGCAGACAAGGCGAGGCTAGCCCGTATCGGGACGGCTGGGCAAATTCTTGCCTAAGGGGTGGACAGGGGCAACCGCCGCAGTCGGAATCAGGCCATTGCTTGAATTGCCAATCGGTTGGCAACATCTTGCCAAACGGCGAGTCTCTGCATTAGCTTCCTTGGCATCGCGGCAGTCACGACGGCGTCGCGGACCTCCCTCTTTTCCTCTGCCAAGGAGTTGCAGTGCGTTCGTTCATGCGTGTCATCCGGGTTCGCGTCGCTGCGGGTGCCTTTGCCCTCGTGGCCCTGCTCGCCGTCGCCGGAGCGTCCGGAAACGCCTTCGGCGACATCGGCTGGCCCAACCAGCCGAAGCGTCCCGCCGTCGCCGGCGACATCGGCTGGCCGAACCAGCCCAAGCGCCCCGTCGTCGCCGGCGACATCGGCTGGCCCGCCCCGGTCGTGTCGACCGCCGCCCGCAGCGACATCGGCTGGCCGACCCCGCGCTCGTAACCCCCGGCACTCCGGCCGGCTCAACGGCCGCCCCTCATACCTCGTACACCGCTCCAGAGAGTGATGGACCCGATGGCTTCCGACTCGCCTCCGGCCCGCCCGGTCAAGACCGCAGTGATCGTCGACGGATACTCGACGGGCACCTTCCTGCCGCCGGCCTTCGCCCGGCTCGGCGTCGACGTGGTGCACGTCTACAGCTCCGCCGAACCGATGTCGACCATGCTCCAGCCGGATCCCGGTGCCTACCGGGACCAGTTCCACTGCCCGGACGCCGCCGCCTTCGAGACGACCGTCGAAGCGCTCCGGGAGCTCGGCCCCGTGGCCGTACTCGCGGGCCAGGAACCCGGCGTCCCGCTCGCCGACGCGCTCAGCGAGGCCCTGGGCCTGGCCACCAACGGGACGGCGCTCTCCGCCGCCCGCCGCGACAAGTACGAGATGATCGAGGCCCTGCGGCGTGCCGGGGTGCGCTGCGCGGACCAGCACAAGAGCGGTGACCCGCAGGCCCTCGCCGACTGGGCCGAGCGGGCGGGCTCGTACCCCGTGATCGTCAAGCCGCTGAGCTCGGCCTCCACCGACCACGTCTACCGCTGTCACACCGCGGACGAGGTCCTCGCGGCCGCCCGCGCGGTGCTGGGCTCCACCGACATCTTCGACCGGCGCAACTCCGAGGCGCTCGTGCAGTCCTTCCTGGAGGGCACCGAGTACATCGTCGACACGGTCAGCGCCGCCGGACAGCGCTACGTCTGCGGGGTGTGGGAGTACGAGAAGGAGATCCTGCCGAACGGCAAGAACATCTACGACCTCGACGTCCTGCTCGCCCCCGACGCCGACCCGGTCCCCGAACTGATCGCGTACGTCGACACGGTGCTGGAGGCGCTCGGCATCGAGCACGGCCCCGCCCACGCCGAGGTCATCATGACGGCGCAGGGGCCCGCGCTGGTCGAGATCGGCGCACGCGTCAACGGCAACATGAACCCGGGCTTCCACGACCTGTGCCTGGGCGCCAACCAGGCCGATCTGACCGCCCTCGCCTACGCCCGCCCCGAGGAGTTCACCCGGCAGTACGCGGGCCTGGTCTACTCCCCGCGCGCCGCGGCCGCCGTGCACAGCACCCGCACCGAGGTCAGCGGCGTGGTCGAGTCCGTGGACCGGGAGGCGGTCGAGCGGATCCAGGCCCTGCCCAGCGTCCACCTCGTCGGAGTCAAACTCGGCCCCGGCAAGCGCATCAGCCCCACGGCCGACCTGCTCACCAGCCCGCTGAGGATCTTCCTGACGGCGGAGGGGATGGAGCAGATCCGGGCCGACCGGCGCACGATCGACACGCTGAAGGACGAGGTATACACGGTGGTGGAGGACGGGCGGCGCCCCAGCGTCCTGCTGCTGGGCACCGACAAGTACGTCATGCAGGCCTGTGTGCGCGAGGGCATCGACGCGGTCGTCGTATGGGGCGCCGCCGGGTACGACCACGGACTCGCCGAGGTCCCCGGGGAACTGAGGGTCCTCCTCGTCGACGACCACAAGAGCCCCGAGGCCGTCCTGATGGCCCTGTACCGGGCCGGACTGGGCGAGCACCGCTTCGACGCCGTCCACACCTCCGACGAATGGGCGCTGGTCACCGCCGGTGTGCTCGCCGCCCAGCTGGGCTGCCGCGCCATCGACCCGGTCACCGCCGTGCACTTCCGCGACAAGTCGCTCCAGAAGCGCAAGGTGGCGGCGGCGGGGGTCCCCGCCGCCCGGGTCACCGTCATCGACGACGTCCACGACGTCTCCGGCGTCGTGTGGGAGTACGACAAGGCGGTGCTCAAGCCCGTCGCCGGCGCGGCGACCGCGCGCACCGCGGTCGTCGACAGCGCGGAGGCGCTGCGCGCCCTCAGCCGCCGCTACCGCGCGGACCGCACTGCACAGCGCACCTTCGTCCTGGAGGAGTACGTCGGCGGGGAGGAGTGGATCGCGGACGGCTTCCTGCACGACGGCGAACTGCTCTTCATGGCGGTCGGCCGCTACGGCGCCCCCTGCCTGACCATGATCGACGAGCAGACCCCGCTCTCGATGTGGCACTTCGACCCCAAGGACGACACCTGGGCGTACGACCGGGCCGAACCGGTCGTACGCCGGGCCCTGGAGGCCCTCGGCCTGCGCGACGGCGTCTTCCACATGGAGCTGTTCCACGACCCCGAGACCGGGCGGCTGACGTTCAGCGAGTGCGCGGCCCGCCGCGGCGGCGGGCTGATCCACGAACAGATCCAGGCCAAGTTCGGGATCCACCTGGGCGAGGCGGCGCTGCACGGCGCACTCGGCCGGACCCCCTCGGCCGCGGTGGAGCGGCGTCCCGGGATCTTCGGCACCAGTTACCTCAAGGGCCGCGCCGGCATCATGTTCTCCTGCCCCTCCCCCGCCGAGCTGCGCGCCCTGCCGGGTGTGGAGTTCGCACGGGTCGAGTTCCCGGCCGGCGAGCGCTTCCTCGGCGACATCGACAACACCAACCACCGTGTGGGACAGGTGCTCGTGTCGGCGCAGGACGAAGAGCAGCTGCGCGCCCGCTTCGCCGACGTGGGTGCCTGGTTCGACGAGCGCCTGGTGATCGCCCCGCAGGGCGTCACCGGCCGCGAGATCCGCGCCTGGGGCAGGGAGCTGCGGCCCGAGGCGGACTTCCGGGACCCGCTGTGGCCGTGACCACGCCCCCTCAGGGGCTCCAGGCCGACGACACGGCCGGCCGGCGGGGGCCGCTCGCGCGGCTCCTGCCGGAGCGGGGTCCCCGGCGGACCCTGGCCGGGGCGACCTTCGTCAACGCCTTCGGCAGCGGGATGTTCATGTCGTCCAGCGCCCTGTACTTCACCCGCGTCGTCCATCTCCCCATGTCGCAGGTGGCGTTCGGGCTCTTCGCCGGAGCGATGGTCGGCCTGGTGGCCGGCATCGTCGGCGGCCGGATCGCGGACCGCTGGGGGGCACGGGAGACGCAGATCGCGGTGATGCTCTCGGGTGCGGTCTTCATGTGCTGCTTCCTGCTCGTCGACGCCTTCTGGTCGTTCGTGCTGATCTCGGTCCTCACCGGGGTGGTGTTCGCGGCCGACAAGTCCAGCCGGGCACCGCTGGTACGGGGCTTCGGCGGAGACGATCCGGCCGGGTTCCGCGCCTACCTGCGGGCCGGAACCAACCTGGGCATCTCGCTCGGGGCGCTGGCCGCGGGAGTGGCCATCCAGCTCGACACCGCGCCGGCCTATCTGAGCCTGGTCGGCGGCCGGGCCCTCGCCTTCGCCGGCTGCGCCCTCGCGCTCCTGCGGCTGCCCCGGCTCGCGCCCGTCGAGGCGCCGCCGCTCAGCGGCCGCTGGGAGGCCCTGCGGGACCGGCCGTACCTCGCGGCCACCGTCCTCAACTCCCTGATGTCCCTGCACTTCGCGGTGCCGACCTTCCTGCTCCCGCTGTGGATCGTCGAGCACACCGAGGCCCCCCGCTGGCTGGTCTCCGGTGTCCTCGTCCTCAACACCGTCCTGGTCATCACCCTCCAGGTCGCGGTCAGCAAGAACGTCGGCGACCCCGCGGCGGCCGGTTCCCGGATGCGCTGGGCGGGCGGTGCGATCGCGGCCGGGCTGGTCCTGATGATGGCGGCCGGCGAGCTGCCCGCCTGGGCCTCCGCCGTGCTCCTGCTGGCGGCCACCGCCGTCTACACGCTCGGCGAGCTGTGGCACGCGGCGGCCGCGATGGAGTACTCCTTCGGGCTCGCCGCCCCGCACGCCCAGGGCCAGTACTCCGGGGTCTTCGGTCTCGGCGGCGGCCTCGCGGAGGCCCTCGCACCCGCCGTACTCGGCACCCTGGCCCTCGGCCTCGGGCGCCCCGGCTGGCTGCTGCTGGCGGTCCTGTTCCTCGCCATCGGCGCGGCCGCCCGCCCCCTCGTCTCGTGGGCCGTACGCACGGCGCCGCGGCCGCGCACCTACGAGGGCCCGGTCGCCTGAGCCGTCGGCGGCGCGCCCCACCGCTTCCCCTCTCTTCCTTTCCTTCTTCTTCCACACCTCCTTTCACGCATCCCTTCACGCATCCCTTCACGCATCCCTTCATGCATCCCTTCACACCGATCCAGGAGATCACCATGGCCACGCCGACCCTCAGCGTCATCGACCCCGAGCTCGTCGAGATCGTCCCCGGTCTCACGCTCGACCACGACGAGCTCGTCAAGGCGTACCAGCAGTACCTCGACCGCCTCCCCGACGCCCCCTCCGGCAAGCCGGAGGACCGCCTGCGCCGCCTGGGCCTGACCCACCGCGCCGGTGCCGAGGACCCGTGGCGCGACGCCGGCAACGGCCAGTTCGACCAGCAGACCGGCCGGAAGAACTTCGAGGAGAGCGAGTTCGCGTTCTTCAACGAGGAGCTGAAGGACACCTACTTCCACGAGCTCTACAAGAGCCTGCCGTTCCGCCCCGGCCGGATGCGCCTGGTCACCCTGCACCCGGGCGAGATCTACCACATGCACACCGACCACTCGCGCGTCGCGCACGTGGCGCTCACGACCAACGAGGACAGCCGCCTGCTGTTCCGCAGCGGCCACACCTACCACGTGCCGACCGACGGCCGGGTCCACATCCTCAACACCCTGCGTCACCACTCCGCGTACAACGCGGGTGGCACCGACCGCATCCACCTGACGATGACGCTGGCCGACTGACCCCCGCCGCCACGCGCCCCGACCGTCACCGAAGGAGTACCGATGTCAACGCCGTCCGCCGTCCGGGCCGGCCAGCCCCAGGCCCCCCGCAGCACCGAGGAGTTCCGGCAGTGGGCCGACGAGGTCCGCGCCGCCGCCACCGATCGCCCGTTGGGCATCGGAGGGGTCCGTCCAGCCCCCGGCGGGCGGTCCGCCGTGGTGCGGCTGCCCCTCGACACCGCACTGCGCGCGGCGGTCGGGCGCACGGCCCGCGAGCACCGCGTCACCCCGCTGACCGTGGGCCTCGCGGCCCTCGCCGTGACGCTCACGCGGCGGACCGGCACGGACCGTGCGGTGGCCGGGGCGCTGCGGGTGCCCGTGGTGCTCCCGGTACGGGACGAGGCGGCCCCGGCCGAGCTCCTCGCCGACACCGACCGGGCGCTGGAGCGGTCGATCTCCCTGTGGGCCGACGGAGCGGACGGCCCGCTCCCCGACCACCTGGTCGAGTTCCGGCACGGCGCGGCCCCGGCCGCGCTGTCGGGGGCGCTGGAGATCTCCGTCGCCCTGTGGGACACCGACCAGCGGGCGGGTGCCGCCGAGCTCGTCGCGCGCTACAGCGAGGACCGGTACTCCGCCTCGGGCGTCCTGCGGCTGCTGGGCCAGCTGCGCACGGTCCTGCGCGGGCTGAGCGGCGGCCGGGTGCCGTCCGTCGGCGCGCTGCCCCTGCTGGAGGAGGCCGAGCAGCAGGAGCTGCTGGCGTTCGGGCAGGGCGCCGCGCTGCCCGCCGAGGGCCGCGAGCCGGTGCACGAGCAGGTCTCTGCACTCGCCCGGACCGAGCCCGGCCGGACCGCGGTGGTCTGCGGTGACGACCGGGCCGACCGGGGCGAACTGGACGCGTGGGCGGGCCGCATCGCCGCCCGGCTCGCCGCGGCCGGGGTCCGCCCGGGCGACCGGGTCGCCGTACTGGCCGACCGCTCCGTCGCCATGGTCGCCGCGGTGCTGGGCGCGCTGCGCGCGGGAGCGGCGTACGTCCCGGTCGATCCCGCCCATCCGGACGCGCGGATCCACGCGGTGCTCGCGGATGCCGGGGTCACCGCGGTGGTGGTGACCGGGGAGCTCGGGCAGCGGGTCCCGGGGCCCGGCCTGCCCGTCGTCGCGGCCGACGAGCGTGCCCTGCGCGAGGAGGGCGAGGTGCTCCCGGCGGTGTCGACGCGCCCCGAGGACCCCGCGTACCTCATCTACACCTCGGGGAGCACCGGCACACCCAAGGGCGTGGTCGTCGAGCACGCCCAGCTGGCCGCCTCCACCCTCGCGCGCCGCGAGGTCTATCCGGGCCGGCCCGTGTTCCTGCTGCTCTCCCCGCTCGCCTTCGACTCCTCCGTCGCCGGGCTGTGGGGCACGCTGACCGCGGGCGGACAGCTCGTCGTGGCGGGCCCCGGCGAGTACCGCGACCCGGAGGCGCTGCTCGGCCTGATCGAGCGGCACGCGGTGACGCACCTGCTGTGCGTGCCGTCCCTGTACGACGCGATCCTCACCGCGGGCGAGCGGCTGGGCTGGCTGCCCGCCGGCCTGACCACGGTGATCACGGCCGGCGAGGTGCTCGCCGAGGACCTGCTGCGCCGGCATGCCGGACTGCTCGGGGCCACCGCGCTCGTGAACGAGTACGGGCCCACCGAGGCGACCGTCTGGGCGAGTTACCGGCGCTTCGAGGCCGCCGGGCCCGTCGACATCGGCGGTCCCGTGCCGGGCGCCCTGCTGTACGTCCTGGACCGCGCGGGCCGGCTGGTGCCGCCCGGGATCACGGGCGAGCTCCACATCGGCGGCACCGGTGTCTCCCGGGGCTACTTCGGGCAGCCCGAGGCCACCGCGAAGTCCTTCGTCCCGGACCCGTACGCGGGCGGCGAAGCCCGGATGTACCGGACGGGCGACCTGGTCCGCTGGACCACTGCGGGCACCCTGGAGTTCCTCGGGCGCCGCGACAACCAGGTCAAGATCCGCGGGCACCGTGTGGAGCTGGGCGCGGTCGAGTCCGCGCTGCGGTCCTGCCCCGGCGTCCGCGATGCCGTCGCCGTTCCGGACGCGGCGGGGACCCGGCTCACCGGGTTCGTCGTGACGGACGACCCCGCGGCGCTGCCCTCCGTACGGGAGCGACTGGCGCAGCTGCTGCCCGCGGCCGCCGTGCCGGCCCGGCTGCGGGCGATGGACGCCTTCCCCGTCACGGTCAACGGCAAGGCGGACCGGGCGGCCCTGGCCGCGCTCCTGGAACAGGAGGCGGACACGGAGCGGGCGGCGCAGGCGGCCCAGGCGGCCCAGGCGCAGCCCGCGGCGGCGCAGGAGACGGCCGGCGGCGGCGACGCGGTCGCGCAGGTCTCGGCCGCGTGGGCCGAGGTCCTGGAGGTCTCCTCGGTGCCGAGTGACGTCAACTTCTTCGACGCGGGCGGGCATTCACTGCTCGTCATCCGGCTCCAGGAGGCACTGGGGCGCCATACCGGCGTACGGCCCTCCGTCGTGGAGCTCTTCCGCTGCTCGACGATCGACGCCCAGGCCGAACTCGTACGGGCGGGTGGCGGGGCGGGCGCGGATGCGGCCGCTCCGGCCGACGGCCGCGCCGAGCGGGCGCGCCGCGAGCGCGCCGCCCGGGCCCGCCAGCGCCGTACCCTGCAGGGAGCCGCCCGATGACCGCACCGCTCGCGCACCCCGAGGTTCCCGGCGGCCCCGGGGACGACCGGTTCGCCGGAACCGCTGGGGCCGCGCCCGAAGGCGACCGGGACCGGTCCCTGGACATCGCCGTCACCGGCATGGCGGGCCGCTTCCCCGGCGCCGGCGACATCGGCTCCTGGTGGCAGGCGCTGCTGCGCGGGGACGTCCTCACCTCGCGCCTGGACCGCGGACGGCTCCTCGCGGACGGCGAGCCGGCGGGGGTCCTGGACGACCCCGACTACGTTCCCGTACGGGGCCTGCTGGTGGACGCCGACCGGTTCGACCACGAGCTGTTCGGCATCAGCCCCCGCGAGGGCGAACTCATGGACCCCCAGCACCGGCTGATGCTGGAGGCCGCCTGGACGGCCCTGGAGGACGCGGGCTGCGACCCGCTGACGCAGACCCGGGTCACCGGCGTGTACGCCAGTGCGAGCAGCAGTGCCTACCTGCGCGCCATGCTCACCTCGCAGACCCTGGACGCGGCGGGCGTCGAGGAGGCCCTGCGCGCCAACGAGCCCGACTACATGGCCACCCGGATCGCCTACCGGCTCGGGCTGACCGGCCCGGCGCTCAGCGTGCTCACCGCGTGTTCCTCGTCGCTGGTCGCCGTGCACCTCGCCGTGCAGGCCCTGCTGGCCGGCGAGTGCGAGCAGGCCGTGGTCGTCGCCGCGGCCGTCGACTTCCCGCAGGCCGGCCACGTGCACCTGCCCGGCGGCATCCTCTCCGCGTCCGGCGAGTGCCGCCCGTTCGACGCGTCGGCCGACGGCGCACTGGCGGGCTCCGGAGTGGTGGCGGTCGTCCTGCGCCCGGCCGAGGAGGCCCTGGCGGAGGGTGCCGACCCGTACGGACTGATCATCGGCAGCGCCGTCAACAACGACGGCTCGGCCAAGGCCGGCTACCAGGCGCCGTCCGCCGCCGGGCAGGAGGCCGTCATCCGGTCCGCCCTCGCGGCCGCGGACATCGGCGCCGACACCCTGGGCTACCTGGAGGCGCACGCCACCGGCACCCGGGTCGGCGACCCCATCGAGTGGTCGGCCGCCTCCTCCGTCCTGCGCGGTCTCGGCGCCGCACCGGGCCGGATCGCCGTCGGCGCGGTGAAGGCCAACATCGGCCACCTCGACGCGGCCTCCGGGCTGGTCTCGCTCATCAAGACCCTGCTGGTGGTGCGTGAGGGCCGGATCCCGCCGGTGGCGGGCTTCCACAGCCTCAACCCGCTGTTGGAGACGGACGGTTCGCCGCTGTACGTGCCCACCGGCCTGCTCGACTGGGACGGCGCGGACGGTCCGCGCCGGGCGGGCGTCAGCTCCTTCGGCATCGGCGGGACCAACGCCCACGTCATCGTCGAGCAGCCCCCCGTACGGCCCCCGGCCGCGGCCGGCGACGCTCCGCGGGACCGGGTGCTGATGCTGTCGGCCGCGAGCCCGGACGCCCTGGCGCGTACGGCTCGGCGCCTCGCCGACCGGCTGCCCGCCCTGGCCTCCACGCCCGTGGGCGACATCGCCCACACGCTGGCCGCCGGCCGGGCCGGGCTGCCCCACCGCACGGCGGTCACCGGGCGCACCCACGGGGAACTCGCCGACCGGCTGCGCGCGGCCGCCGGTTCCCCCTCCTACGCGGGCAAGCCGGCCCCCGTCGTGTTCCTGCTGCCCGGCCAGGGCAGCCAGCGCCCCGGCATGGCCCTGCCCTTCCGGGACGCGCTGCCCGGGTTCGCCGCCGCACTGGAGGAGTGCCTGGCGCACTTCGAACCGGCTCTGGCGGCGCGGCTGCGCCCCGCCCTGTTCGATCCGGCCTTCCCCGCCGGGGAGCTGGCCCGCACCGAACTGGCCCAGCCGGCGCTGTTCTGCGTGGAGTACGCGGCGGCCACCGCGCTGACCGGCCTGGGTCTCGCCCCGGTCGCCCTGGCGGGCCACAGCCTCGGCGAGCTGACGGCGGCCGCCCTCGCGGGCGTCCTGCCGCTCGGCGAGGCCGCGGCGCTGGTGGCGCTGCGCGGCCGGGCCATGCAGGCCTGCCCGACGGGCGCGATGCTCTCCCTCGCCGTGGGCGGGTCGGAGGCCCTCGAGCTGGCCCGGCAGTTCGCCGGGGCGGGCGGCCCCCTGCTGGAGCTCGCCGCCGTGAACACCGCCGAGAGCGCGGTCCTCGCCGGGCCCTGCGACGCGGTGGACGCGTTCCAGGCCTGGCTCGGCGACCGGGAGAAGGTCCGGCGGCTGCAGACCAGCCACGCCTTCCACACGTCGATGATCGATCCGGCCGTCCGGGAGCTCGGGCAGGCCGTGGCGCAGGCGTCCCTGGGGCGCCCACGGCTGCCGTACCTGTCCAACGTCACCGGAACCCTGGTGGCGGCCGGCAGCGAGGTCGAGGCCGGCTGGTTCGCCGAACAGGCGCGCAGCACCGTACGGTTCGCGGCCGGGCTGGCGGCGATCGCCGAGGCCCACCCGGATGCGGTGGCGGTCGAGGTCGGCCCCGGCAGGGCGCTGAGCGGTATGGCCGAGGCCGCGGGGCTGACCGCCGTGGCCCTCGCGCCCGGACGCTCGGAGCGTCCGGCCGAGGAGACCTCGGCGGCGCTGGCCGGCCTGTGGTGCGCCGGGCTGCCGCTGGACGCGGTGGCCCTGGCCGGACCCGGCCGCACGGCCCACCTGCCCGGCTACGCCTTCGCGGGACCGCGGCTGGTCGCACCGGCTGCGCGGGTCCGCCCGGGGACACCCGCCGGGGCGGTACCCGCACCGGCCGGCCCGACGGACGGGACGGGCGGGACGGGCGGTGACGGTCCTCCGCGGCCGGCTGCCGCCGGGGCTCGGGCGACGGCCCCGGCCACGCCCGGCGAGGCGGTCGCCGCCCGGTGGACCGAGCTGCTCGGCCGGCCCGAACTGACGCCCGGGTCCGACTTCTTCGACCTCGGCGGGGACTCGCTCCTGGTGGTCCGGCTGGCCCGTCGGCTCGGCGACGACCTGGGAGTCCGCGTTCCGGTCCGCGCCCTGATGACCGGCCCCACCCTGGCCGAACAGACGGCCCTCGTGGAATCGCTGATCACTGCAGGAGAGCGACGATGACCTGGCTGAAGTGCCCCACTCCGCGCCCGGAGGCCACGCACCGCCTCATCTGCTTCCCGCACGCCGGCGGCTCGCCCTCCTTCTTCCACGACTGGGCGCGGCAGCTGCCCGAGTACGAGATCCACTCGGTCTGCTACCCGGGCCGTGCGGCCCGGCTCGACGAGCCGCCGGCCACCGATCTGCACCGGCTGGCCGACGACATCGCGCAGGTTCTGCGCCCGCTTCAGGACCGGCCCATGGCCTTCCTCGGCCACAGCATGGGTGCGGTCGTCGCCTACGAGACCGCGCGACGGCTCCAGGCGGACGGCTCGCCGGTGGCCCACCTCTACGCCTCCGGGGCCCGCGCCCCACACCTGGCGCACCCCGACGACGGTCCCGACACGGCCGACATGGACGACGAGGCCATCGCGGACGCCCTGGTGGCGCTGGGCGGCACCGACGCCGAGCTGCTGTCCGACCCGGACTTCCGCGAGCTGATCCTGCCGTACGTGTGCGGGGACTTCCGGATGTTCGACGCCTACGAGCACCGGCCCGGACCGCTGCTGACCTGCCCGGTCACCGCCGTCGCGGGCGACGCGGACCCGCAGGTGGGCGAGGTGCACGCGGCTTCCTGGGGGGCGGTGACGCGGGGGGCGTTCGCCCACCACACCGTGCCGGGCGATCACTTCTACCTGATCCGGCGGCCACCGCTCGCGCTGCTCGCCAAGGGGCTGCCGCATGACGTTCACTGACCTGCTCCCGGCCTCGAGGAGCGGCCGGAGGATCGCGCTCGGCGCGGCCGTCGACGCCATCGCCGTCGGAATGTTCCTGGCGGCCGCGACCCTCTACTTCGTGGGCCTCGTCGGGATCCCGGCCGTGGCGGTGGGCGGCGCGCTCACGGTGGCCAACGTACTGGGCCTGCTCGGCCCGGCGCCCTTCGGGGCGCTGGCCGGGCGGGTCGGGGCCCTGCCCGTGTACGTGGGTCTGACCCTGACGCGGGCGGCGGGCTTCACCGCGTACGCCTTCGTCGACGGGTACGCCGGATACTTCGCCGTCACCTGCCTGATCACGGTGGCCACGCGCGCGGCGCTGCCGCTGCTCCAGGTGGTGGTGGGCGAGCTGGAGGCACCGGACCGGCGCACCCGGACCATGGCCTCGTTGCGGGCCGTGAGCAATGTCGGAATGACCGCGGGGTTCCTCCTCGCGGCCCTCGTGCAGGCCGCGCACTCGCGGGCGGCGTTCATCGCGCTCTTCGCCTTCAACGGGGCGGCGTTCGTGGCCGTGGCGTTCCTGATCCGCACGGCGGGGACGCGCCCGGCCACGACGGCGACCGCGACCGCGCCGGGGACTGCGACCGCGCCGGAGACCGCGACGCAGCCGGAGCCGGGCACGGGGACGCAGCCCGCGCCGCAGCCGCAGCCGCAGCCGCGTACGGAGGCCGGTCCGGCGCGCTCGCCGTACCGGGACCGCCGGTTCCTGACGGCCACGCTCGCCAACTCCGTCCTGCTGCTGAACGACTCGGTCCTGTTCATCCTCGTGCCGCTGTGGATGAGCGAGCGGGCCGCACTCCCCGAGGGGGCGAGCTCCGTGGTCCTCGCCGTCAACACCGTCCTGACGGTGGTCCTCCAGGTGTATGTGGCCCGGTTCGCCCAGGGCGCCCGGAAGGCGCTGCGGCTGCTGCGATGGGCCTGCGTTCCGCTGGTCCTCTCCTGCGTGCTGTTCGGGGCGGCGGACGGCGCCGGCCTCGCCGTCGCCCTGGTGGCCGTGGTGCTGGCCGTGGTCGCACTCACCGTGGGCGAGAACCTGCACGCCGTGGCCGCCTGGGAGCTGTCCTACGAGATGGCACCGGCGCGGTCGCGCCCCCAGTACCTGTCCGTGTTCAGCATGGGCATGAGTGCCCAGCTGATCGCCGGCCCGTTCCTGATGACGGCGTACGTGCTGCCGGCCGGCCCGGCCGGCTGGCTGGTCGTCGCCGCACTCTTCCTCGCCGCGACGGCGGCCTTCTCCGTGGCGGCCCGGCCGTACACGGCCGCTCCGGCCGCCATCGCCGCCGTCCCCCTCTCCGTCACCCATTCCTCCGAAAAGGCCGCTGCCCATGTCTGACCTCACCCCCTCCCCCGCTCGCAACCACTACCTGATGTTCGCGATCGGCCCCCGCCTGGACTTCGCCGGCCGGCTGCTGGAGCTGGAACCGGAGGCCGCGGTCTCGGTGATCTGCCGCCCCGAACACCTGGCCCGGATCACCGAGTCCGGCCACTACCTGCGGGTGCTCGCGGTGCGCCAGGACGCCCCGCTGGACGAGGTCGTCGCGCTGGCCCGGGCCGTCCACGCGATCCAGCCGGTCACCCGGATCACCACCTTCTGGGAGCACGACCAGGACCGGGCGGCCGCGGTGGGCGCGGCGCTGGGCGTCGCCACGCACAGCCAGGAGACCGTACGCCTGGTGCAGGACAAGCACGCGATGCGGGAGCGGCTGCGCGAGACGGGCGTGGAGGACACGACGGCCCGGCGCGCGTACGGCGAGGCCGACCTGCTCGCGTTCGGCGAGGAGGCCGGGTACCCGTTCATCGTCAAGCCGACGGCGGGCACGGCCAGCTTCGGGGTCACCCTCGTGCACACCCCGCAGGAGGCGGCGGCCGCCTACCGGACGGCGACCGGCGACTTCCCGGGGATCGCCCGGCTCGGCGTGCTCGCCGAGCAGTACCACACGGGGCCGCAGTACAGCGTCGAGGCGTTCTCGGAGGCCGCCGAACACGTGGTCGTCGCGATCACCCGCAAGTACTCCGACCCCCGGGACATGGTCGAACTCGGCCATGTCCTGCCCGCTCCGCTGGACGCCGCCGCCCAGGAGGCGATCGGCGACCACGTGATGCGCGTCCTGGACGCCCTCGGCGTCGAGTTCGGGCCGACGCACACGGAGATCGTCCTCACCGCCGACGGCCCGCGGATCATCGAGACCCATCTGCGGGTGGGCGGCGACGAGATCTTCAACCTGGCCAAGGACGCCACGGGCGTCGACATGATCGAGTTCCAGGCCCGCCAGGCCGCCGGCCTCAAGGTCCTGCCGGACATCCGCGCCGTCCTGGAGTCGGAGCGCGCCCCGCGCTGCGAGGCCATCTGGTACACCGCCCCGGAGGTCACGGGCACCTTCATGGGCCTGGCGGACGGGGACCCCGGCCTCACCGACCCGAACGTCACCGTGCTCCTGCCCGAGGGCTCGCAACTCACCGGTCTCGCCGGGTCCTTCACCCGCATCGCGCGCGCCCGTGGCGCGGCCGCGACCGCGCAGGAGGCGCTGGCGGCCGCCCGCTCCACGGTGGAGGCCCTGTCGTTCGTCTTCCACGTCTCCCCGCCGCAGCGCCGGCACGTCTGAGGCCGTCGCCGGGCGGGACGCGGCGGACCAACCACCCGGCGCACGGCTCGGGGGTGCCCGCCGCGTACGTACGCCGGTGGCCGAAGCGGTCGCGGACCCGGCCGAAGCGGTCGCGGACCCGGCTGGCCGGGGTGGCCGCGGACCCCGCCGGGGTGGCGGGGTCAGGCGCCGAAGTCCGCGAGGCCGAGGGCGCGGAGGCGGTCCTGGTCGACGATGACGTCGATCGCGGCGATCCTTCCGGACGTGACCGTGAAGGCCATGAGGGACAGGGGGCCGTCGGGGGACACGACCACGACTCCGGCCGCGCCGTTGATGAGCGCCGGACGGACGAACGGGGCCAGGCTGCTGTACATGACGGCCTGGGAGGCCACCGTCTCGGCGCCCTGCAGGACGACCGCCCGGCGGGCGCTGCCCGCGAACCCGTCGGAACGCAGGATGACATCGGGGTCGAGCACGGCGACGAGGGCTTCGAAGCGGCCGTCGCGGGAGGCCTCGAAGAAGGCGTCGACGACCTTGCGCTGGAGGGTGAGATCGGGGTCGGGGACCGGGGCCTGGCCCTGGACCCGGCGGCGGGCGCGGCTCGCGAGCTGGCGGGTGGCGGCCGGGGTCTTGTCGATCATCGGGGCGATCTCGTCGAAGGGCACGGCGAACATGTCGTGCAGGACGAACGCCAGCCGCTCGGCGGGCTGGAGCGATTCCAGGACCACCAGCAGGGCCAGGCCGACCGAGTCGGCCAGCATCACCTCGTGCTCGGGGTCGATCACCTCGCCGCGCGAGACGACCGGGTCGGGCATCCGCGTCTCCAGCGGCTCCTCGCGGCGGGTCTCGCGCGAGCGCAGCATGTTGAGGCAGATGCGGGCCACGACGGTGGTCAGCCACCCGGCCAGGTTCTCGATCTCCTCGGCGTCGGTGCGCTCCAGGCGCAGCCAGGTCTCCTGGACGGCGTCCTCGGCCTCGCTGAGCGAGCCGAGCATCCGGTAGGCGACCGCACGCAGGCGGGGCCGCTCCGCTTCGAAGTGGTCCATCGGCCGCATACGTACGTCCACCGTCATGTTCCTTTCGTACGGCGCCGGTTCGCCGACCTGATTGTCGTACAGGTGTGCCACTCAGGCCGCACCCGCCCCTGCGGCCGCGACCACCACGGGCCGGACCCGGGTCAGCATCAGGTCCAGGAACCGGTCCGGGTGGCGGAACGACGCGAAGTGGCTCGCGTCCTCGATCAGCGCGAACCCCTTGACCGGGGCCTCGACCTCGTCGAAGAAGGCCCGGGCCCGCTCGGCCGGGGTGATGACGTCCCGGTCGCCCTGGAAGACGAAGAACGGCAGCTCGAAGCGGGTGCCGTCGGCGCGGTCGTCGAACGCGGCCAGGGCGGGGGTGAACTGCGCGGAGAACTTCATGCCGGCGAAGTACTGCCCCAGCTCGCGCAGCGTGTGCAGCGGGGACAACCACAGCGAGCCCAGCACGACCCTCTTGAGGGTGTCGAGCGTCAGCGGGTCGGAGGCCACGGTCAGCTTGTCGTACGCGGCCCGCTGGTCCGCGGTCAGGCGGTGCGGGTCGCGGCCCAGCTCCTCGACGGCGGCGGCGTCCTTGTGCTTGCCGGCCGCACGCAGCCGGGCCAGCAGCGCCTCGTGGACGGAGGTGTCGCGGCCGGCGTCCAGGATGTTCTGGTCGGTGCCGACGTAGGCGGAGTACAGCTCGGGGTGACTGCGGGCCAGCCGCAGGCCGAAGACGCTGCCGAGCGAGCTCGCCACCAGGACGACCCGGTCGACACCGAGGCGCCGCCGCGCGTGGCGGGTGACGTCGAGGGCGTCCTCGTACAGCCGGTCGAAGCTCAACTCGCCCTGGCCCTGTGGTCCGGAGCGGCCGAAGGTCTTGCCGGCGCCGCGCATGTCCCAGCGCACGATCGTGAAGTGCCTCTCCCAGGACCGGGTGCGCGCGGCGAAGATCGAGTGGGAGGCGCCGGGGCCCCCGTGGATCTCGACCACCACCGGGTTGGCCCGGTCCTCGCCGCGGATCGAGATCCACTGGTCGATGCCGCCGATCCGGACGAATCCCTGCTCGTCGATGCCGTTCGGGGCGTCGATCGTCAGCAGCCGGGCGTTGCGGGCGCGGCGCAGGGCCCGGTGTCCCAGCAGACCCGTGACGGGCGTGGCGAGGAGGGCGGCGGACGAGGCGAGGACGGTGGCGAGCATGAGGGACCCCCGGAAACTGTGTATGCGTTAAACGATTCTGTTTATGTTATAGACAGTTCTAGGACGTGCCGTCAACCGGTCCGGCGCGCAGCGATACGAGGAGCGGGGCCGTATGGCCAGGAGCAGGGACGAGAAGCGCGATCCGGCGGTCAGCCTGGCGCTGCTGTGGGGGGAGCAGGGCCAGCCCCGGCGCGGCCCTAAGCCCTCGCTCAGCGTCGACCGGATCGTGGACGGCGCGCTCGCCGTCGCCGACGAGGAGGGGCTGGACGCGCTGTCCATGCAGAGCGTCGCCGCGCGCCTGGGCGTGACCACCATGGCGCTGTACCGCTACGTCCCCGGCAAGGCGGAACTGCTCGACCTGATGGTGGACGCCGCCTTCGGCCCGGCTCCCGACACCACCGCCGTGCCCGGGGGCTGGCGGCCGCAGCTGGAGGCGTGGGCGCGCGCGTGCTGGGAGCAGTACCGGCGCCGGCCGTGGATGGTGGTCGCGACCGGCATGCGGCGGCAGCTGATGGGACCCCGTCAGCTGGCCTGGCTCGACTCGGCGTTGGCGGCGCTGTCGGGCACGGGGCTCCCGTACGCGCAGCAGCACGCGGCGTTCCTGCTGGTCGTCGGACACGTCCGGGGGCTGGCGCAGCAACTCGTCGACGACGACGAGGAGGGCCGCCAGGAGTGGGCCCGGCTCACGGCGGCCGTGTGGGAGCGGCACGGCGACCGGTTCCCCGCGCTGACCGCGGCCATCGCGGGCGGGGCCTTCACCCCGCGCGCGGACGATCCGCTCGACTTCGGGCTGGACCGCATCCTGGACGGCGTCGCCGCGCTGATCGAACGGGGCTGATCCACGGCATGCCGTGCCCGGCCGGGGGCTGGAGTGGCCCGCAGGCATGCCGTGCTCGGCCGGGGGCGGGGGTGGCCCGCCGGACATGCCGTGCCCGCCCGGGGCGGGGGTGGGCCGCCGGGCATCCCTTGCCCGCCCGGGGTGGGGGGTGGCCCCGGACATGCCGTGGCCGCCCGGGGGCGGGGGGTGGCCCGCCGGGCGGCGTACGGACTGTCCTTCGGTGGGGGGCGGGCGGTGGGGAAGGGCCTACGAGGCCCAGGCGCCCGGCGCGATGAAGGACGGTCGGGGGCGCAGGGGCAGCTTGTACACCCGGGCCTCCGTCGGTGAGGCCTGAGCCTCGTTCTGCAGGCGGATCCGCGCGGTGAGGAGCACGGCCAGGGCCGCGACCTCCTCCGCGGTCGGATTGCCCTTGGTGATGCGGATCGAGGCGGCGATCGCGAGGGCGGACGTGTCGTCGGAGAGGTCCGGGGTGGGGCCCGGAGCCGGCGTGGGCGCGGTCACAGCGGGACGTTCCCGTGCTTGCGGCTCGGCTGCTGCGTGTGCTTCGTACGCAGCATGTCGAGGGTGGTGATGAGCCGCGCGCGGGTCTCGGCCGGGTCGATGACGTCGTCGACGAGGCCGCGTTCGGCCGCGTAGTACGGGTGCATCAGCTCGGTCTGGTACTCCTTGATCTTCTGCGCGCGGGTGGCGTCGGGATCGTCGGAGGCGTTGATCTCGCGGCGGAAGATGACGTTGGCCGCCCCCTCCGCGCCCATGACGGCGATCTCGTTCGAAGGCCAGGCCAGGGCGACGTCCGCGCCGATGGACCGGGAGTCCATGACGATGTACGCGCCGCCGTAGGCCTTGCGCAGGATCAGGCTGATCCGCGGCACGGTCGCGTTGCAGTACGCGTACAGGAGCTTCGCGCCGTGCCGGATGATCCCGTTGTGCTCCTGGTCGACACCCGGCAGGAAGCCGGGGACGTCGATCAGGGTCACCAGCGGGATGCTGAACGAATCGCAGAACTGGACGAAGCGGGCCGCCTTCTCGGACGCCTGGATGTCCAGGACGCCCGCGAGGTGGGCCGGCTGGTTGGCGACGACGCCGACGACGTGACCGCCGAGGCGGGTCAGGGCGCAGACCACGTTCTGCGCCCACTGGGCGTGGACCTCGAAGTAGTCCCCGTGGTCGGCGACCTCCTCGATGAGGTCGCGGATGTCGTAGCCCTGGGTGGGCTTGGCCGGGACCAGGTCGAGCAGGCTCTCGCAGCGGCGGTCCACCGGATCCTCGAGGTCGCCGGCGGGGGCGAGTTCCCGGTTGTTGGACGGGAGCAGGGACAGCAGGTGGCGCACGTCCTCCAGGCAGCTCTGCTCGTCGTCGTACGCGAACGCGGCCACACCCGAGGCGCCGGCGTGGCTGTCGGCGCCGCCGAGGTGCTCCATGGTGACGGCCTCGCCGGTGACGGCCTGGACGACGTCCGGCCCGGTGATGAACATCTGCGAGGTGCCGCGGACCATGAAGACGAAGTCCGTCAGCGCCGGCGAGTACGCGGCGCCGCCCGCACAGGGTCCCAGGATCACCGAGATCTGCGGGATGACGCCGGAGTTGCGGACGTTGCGCTGGAAGATGCCGCCGTAGCCGGCCAGCGCGGTGACGCCCTCCTGGATGCGGGCGCCGGCGCCGTCGCACAGGCCCACGATCGGAGCGCCGGCCGCCTCGGCCAGGTCCATCAGCTTGTGGATCTTCTCGGCGTGGGCCTCGCCCAGCGCACCGCCGAAGATCCGGAAATCGTGGGCGTACGCGAAGACGGTGCGGCCGTGGACCTTGCCCCAGCCGGTGACGACCCCGTCCGTGTGGGGCTTCTTGTCCTCCAGGCCGAAGCCCGAGGCGCGGTGCCTGCGGAGCTGCTCGACCTCGCTGAACGTACCCTCGTCGAACAGGAGCTCGATGCGCTCGCGGGCGGTCAACTTGCCCTTGGAGTGCTGGGCTGCGGTGGCGCGTTCGCTCGGTCCGGCCTCGGCCAGCGCGCGTACGGCGTACAGTTCCGCGGTCCGCTCGCGCAGTGACGCGAAGCGGGTCTCCTCCCGGCGCGGGGAGATCGGAGCCGCGGGTCGGGAGTCCGGCGCGAGTACGGTCTCCAGTGGTCTTTCCTCGACGATGCTCATACGGGCCCTTTCGACACAGAGGCACCGGGTCCGGCCGGTGTCGCGTCGCCCAGCTTCACCGCGGGCGCTACAGCTTGGCTTGATTCCCGCCCGGGAGCCGGTCGAGCTCCCGGTCGGGCCGCCGGTTTCCGGCCGGGAGCGGGCCCGGTCACACGGGGTCCAGCAGTCCCGAGACCATGGCGACGAACCCCTCGTCGAGCATGGTGGACACGGCGGTGTCGCGGGACGGGTCGAGCCCGGCGTCGTGGCAGGCGACGCTGACGAGATAGCGGCCGAGCACCGGATAGGTGCCGAAGGCCCACTCGCCGTGGGCGGCGGGGGTGCCGTCGGGGGCGAGCAGGCCGCTGTGGCCCGTACGGCCGGTGGCGAAGCCGAATTCGGAGAATCCCATGCGCAGGCCCTGGCCGAGGGCCTTCGTGTACGCCTCCTTCAGCGTCCACAGGCGCAGCATGCCGGCGGTCTGCTCCGCCTCGGGGAGGGCGGCGAGCTCGGCGCGCTCGGCTTCGGTGCACACCTGGTTCTGCAGCAGGTCGAAGGCCAGCCGGCGGTCGGCGGGTTCGGTATCGATGCCGATACGGCCGTTGCGGCTGATGCCGACCGCGATCAGGTCGTCGGTGTGGGTCAGGCTCAGGTCGATCTGGTCCAGGCCGCGCAGGTACGGGCGTCCACCGGGCTTGTACGAGAGGTCGAGCTTGGCCGGATCGGTACCGAGGGCGGCGGCGGCCGTGTAGCGGACCGCGAGCCGGGAGGCGACGAAGCGGAACCGGATGGTCGGGTCGGTGGTGTGGCGGTAGCGCTGCCAGTCCCGGCCGAGGAGGGGGCGCAGGGCGGGCTCCGCGAGGGCGGCGGTGAGCCATTCGCCCCACGTGGTGAACACCGAGGCGTTGCCGCGCCGGGCCATGCCCTCCCGCACCCCTTCCCAGGGGCCGGCGGGACCGGTGACGTGGACCGGCGCCGTGATGCGCTGCGGGGTGTCGTGCTGCGCGCTGTCGTGCTGCGGGTCTTCCATCGGCATCGCCCTCTCGTGGCATGTGTTTCCGCTGGCGGCGGCGGTGACGTGGCGCTGTCACGCTCGGCGGGCCGGGTCGAGGAATCCTCGAACTCCGCTCGAAGGGCACCACAGACTCCACCGCGGAACCCTCGATACCGCCCCGCACCACGCCTCCCCGCCGCAACGGCCCGGACGGGGTCCTGGCCGGGCCGCTCGTGGGGCACGCCCCGGGCGGGCAGGAGCCGGACCGGGGGCGCTCGCGGGCGCCCCCCGGGCCGGGGCAGGAGCCGGCCGGGCCGGGGCGAAACCCGGCCCTGCGCCCGGGCCGGGCCGGCGGCCGCCCGCGGGCCACGCCGAGGCCTAACCGGGGCCCCACCAGAAGCCGTTCGCGAGCCCGGGCGGGCCGGGCGCCCGCTCGGGCGGGGTTTTGCTCTGTTCTCGCTCGACCGGCCCTGTAGGAGCGGCTTCGACCCTGACCCGGGTGAGGGGTGGAGTTTCGATGACGGGGGCACGTGTGACGTTGGTGGGCAGGGACGCGGTGATGGGAGCGCTGGACACGGCGTTCGCGGAGTGCGCCGAGGGGCGTGCGCGGATCGTTCTGGCCGAGGGCGCCACCGGCTGCGGCAAGAGCACGCTGGCGGACGCCGCCGCCGAACGGGCCCGCGCGGCAGGGGCATTGGTCCTGTCCGCGGTCGCCTGCCCGGAGGAGCGTCACGTCGCCCTCGGTGTGCTGCGACAGCTCGCCCACGGCGGGGAGGGCTTCGCCCTGCCCGCGCCCGCGCCCGAGCCGGCACCCGCGCGGGTGGAGGCCATGCAGGCCTTCTGCGCGCGGCTGCGCGAGCTGAGCGCGGAGCGGCCGGTCGTGCTCGTCGTCGACGACGTCCAGCACGCCGACGACGCCTCCCTGCAGTACCTGCGGTACCTGGCCCGGCACGCCCGGTCAGCCGCCGTCCTGACCCTGCTGACCTGCTCCCCGCACGCCGAGGACCCGGACCCGGTGTTCACCACCGAGCTGATGCGCCAGCCGCACTTCGGCCGGGTCCGTCTCGACCGGCTCGGCCACGACGAGGTCGCCGCCCTCCTCGGCGGGCTCCGGCCGGCCGACGGGCCGCACCGCATCAGCGGCGGCAACCCGCTCCTGCTGCGCGCCCTCGTCGAGGAGGGCGGGGACGGGCCGTGCGACGCGCCGGAGCCGGGCGGCCCGTTCGCCCAGGCCGTCACCACCTGCCTGCACCGCAGCGGGCCGACCGCACTCGCGGCAGCCCGCACCACCGCGGTGCTCGGCGAACGGGCCACCCCGGAGCGGGTCGTACGGCTGCTGGGCGGGCCGGCGGCGGCCGCCCGCCGGGCCCTGGCCGCGCTGGAGGCCTGCGGTCTCCTGGACGGCACCCGCTTCCGGCACCCCGCCGCGCGGGCCGCCGTACTGGAGGACACCGCGCCCGCCGCCCGCGCCGACCTGCACCGCCGGGCCGCCCGGCTGCTGCGGGCGGACGGCGAACCGGCGACCGACGTCGCCGGGCACCTGCTCGCCGCCGGCCGCGACAACGCCCCGGGCGAGCCCTCCGACGCCGGAGTCCTGCGCGAAGCCGCCGAGGAGCTGCTGGCCCAGGGCGACGCCCGCGGCGCCACCGAGCTCCTCGAACTCGGCCTGAGGCAGGGCGCCGACGCCCAGACCTGCCACGGGATCCGGATGCGGCTGGCCCAGGTCACGGCACGCTTCGACCCGGCCGCGGCCGAGCGCCGGCTCACGGACCTGCTGGAGGCCCGGAACCGGGACGCGGCCGCGCCCGGGCCCGGCGGCGGCCACGACGGCCACGACGGCCACGACCGCCACTCAAGGCAAGACGGCCACGACCGGCACGACGGGCCCGACGGGCACCCCCATTACGGCGGTCACGGCGAGGACACCCGGCTCCTCACCGCCCTGCTGCTCTCCCAGGGCCGGCTCGCGGAGGCCGCCACCCTCACCGTCTCCGGCCCCGCCCCGGCCGCAGAGCCCACCGCCGCCTCGCCGTTCGACACCACCCTCGACACCCCCGTCGCGGTCGGCGAACGCCTCCTGCAGTCCACCCGCCTCACCGACGCCACCGTCACCCCGCTCGCCCACGCGATCCGCTCCCTCACGGCCTCCGATCAACCCGACCGGGCCGTCACCTGGAGCCGCAACCTGCTGGAGGACGCGGAGCGCGCCCACGCCCCCGGCTGGACCTCGCTCTTCGCCACCCTCCACGCCGAGGCCCTGCTGCGCCGCGGTGACCTGCCCGGCGCCCACGCCCACGCCACCGCGGCCCTCCAGGCCCTCCCGGAGCGGACCGGCAGCGCCTTCCACTGCGCCCCGACGGCCGTGCTGATCCGGGCGTGCAGTGCGATGGGACGGTTCACGGAGGCCTCCCGGCTGACGGACCGACAGCTGCCGCCGCGGCTGCCGGCCAGCCTGCACGGGCTGTCGTACCTGCGCGCCCGCGGCCTGCACCGCCTCGCGGTCAACCAGCCGCACGCCGCGCTCGCCGACTTCCTCGAAACCGGCCGTCTCATGGCGGCCTGGGGCATCGATCGCCCCGCCCACCTGCCCTGGCGCACCGACGCGGCCGAGGCCCTGCTGCGGCTCGACGAGACCCGGCGGGCCGAACAGCTCGTCCTCGAACAGCTCGCCCACCCCGACGCCCGGCGCCCGTGGGTACGCGGGGTGTCCCTGCGACTGCGCGCCCTCACCGGTGAACCCCGGCGCCGGACCGCCCTGCTGGGGCAGGCCGTGGAGGAGCTGCACCGCTCGGGCGACCGCGTCGAGACGGCGCGCGCGATGGCCGACCTCGGGCGAGCCCTCCAGGCCGAGGGCTCCCCCAAGGGGAACACCATGGTCCGCAACGCCTGGAACCTCGCGAAGGACAGCGGGGCCACCGCCCTGTGCCGGGAGATCCTCCCGGACGCAGCCCTGACGCCACCGGTCCGCGACCGGGCCCCGGCCACGGGGGCGGGAACGGGGACTGAAGCGGGGGCGGCCGGCGGCGCGAAGCTGAGCGGTTCGGAGCAACGGGTGGCCACGCTGGCGGCCCAGGGGCTGACGAACCGGGAGATCTCCTCGAAGCTGTTCCTGACGGTGAGCACCGTCGAGCAGCACCTCACCCGGGTCTACCGCAAGCTCCAGATCACCTCGCGCGGTGACCTCCCGATGGACCTGACGCCGGTCGGCCGCGCGGCCCTGTGACGCGCGGCGGTCGCGAAGCCGCCGTGCAGTACGCGGCCCGGCCGGATTCCGGAGGGTCAGATCACCGGCGGCCGCCCCAGCCGGGTCATGCGCCACACCGTCCGCCGGCGCATCGGGCGCCGGGGGCCTGCGGACGTGCGGACGCCTTCGGCGAACCCGCCGAACCGGGCGCGCAGCCCCGCCACCGAACGGGTGCGGGCCACGGTCAGCGCCGTCCACACGCCGAGGTAGACCGGCACCAGCAGGGCGGGCAGGTGCCGCTTGGCCAGCCAGACCCGGTTGCGGGCCGTCATCCTGTAGTGGACCGCGTGCCGGGCCGGGGACGTCTTCGGGTGCTGGAGGGCCAGCGCCGGCTCGTGGAGGACGTCCCAGCCGCGGTCGATCGCCCGCCAGGCCAGGTCGGCGATCCGCCGGAAGACGTCGTCCCGATGTGCCGGGGACCGGGTGAACGGCGAGCGTACCCGGGCCGGTCGGCCGGCAGTCGCCTCGGGGCCGGGCGCCGCGTGGCGGATTAGGGGGTGGCAGGGGTACCTGCGTGGGGGTGGGGGCTCGTAGCGTCGCTTGCCCGGGAACGCCGTCCCGCGCGGGGGCGGGCCGGGCGACGGACGGGGAGTTCACCATGGACTGGGACCAGCGATTCGAGGAACTGCTGCGCGAGTACCTGCCGTTCCTCTCGGACGGCGAGCCGCTCGCCCCCGACACCAGCCTGCGGGCGGTGGGCCTGGACTCCCTCGGTACGGTCGAGCTGCTGGGGTCGCTGGAGAGTGCGTACGGAGTCCGCTTCGTCGACGACGCGCTGGACCCCGGGACGTTCGCCACCCCCGCCGTGCTGTGGGCCGCCCTGGGGAGGATGTCCCGGGCGGCCCACGGCTGAGTCGACCCACGGCTGAGTAGGCGCGCGTCCGTCAGGCGACCACGGTCCAGGTGTCGGTGCCGGCCAGGACGGTGGCGAGGTCGCCCTCGCCCCGGCCGTCGACGGCCGCCTGGAGCTGGTCCGCCATGAGCGTGTCGTAGACGGGGCGTGCGGTGTCGCGGAAGACCCCGATGGGCGTGCGGTGGAGCGTCTCGGGATCGGCGAGCCGGGAGAGTGCGAAGGCCGTGGTGGGTGATGCCGCGTGGGCGTCGTGGACCAGGATCCGGGACTCGTTCTCCGCGGTCACCTCGACGACGTCGAGGTCGCCGGTCGCCGGATCGCGTACGACGCCCTTGTGCAGGTCGGCGCCGAAGCGGATCGGCTGCCCGTGCTCCAGCCGGATCACCGCCTCCTGGGCCTCCTGCTTGTCCTTCAGGGCGGTGAAGGCGCCGTCGTTGAAGATCGTGCAGTTCTGGTAGATCTCCACCAGGGCGGTGCCCTCGTGCTCCGCCGCCGCGCGCAGCACGCCGCCCAGGTGCTTGAGGTCGGAGTCGACGGTGCGGGCGACGAAGGTGGCTTCGGCGCCGAGGGCGAGGGAGACGGGGTTGAAGGGCGCGTCGAGGGAGCCCATCGGCGTGGATTTGGTGATCTTTCCGACCTCGGAGGTGGGCGAGTACTGGCCCTTGGTGAGTCCGTAGATCCGGTTGTTGAAGAGCAGGATCTTGAGGTTGACGTTGCGGCGCAGGGCGTGGATCAGGTGGTTCCCGCCGATGGAGAGGGCGTCGCCGTCACCGGTGACGACCCAGACGGACAGGTCGCGGCGGGAGGTGGCCAGGCCGGTGGCGATGGCCGGGGCGCGGCCGTGGATGGAGTGCATCCCGTAGGTGTTCATGTAGTACGGGAAGCGCGAGGAGCAGCCGATCCCGGAGACGAAGACGATGTTCTCCTTCGCCAGCCCGAGCTCGGGCATGAAGCCCTGCACCGCCGCCAGGATCGAGTAGTCGCCGCAGCCGGGGCACCACCGGATCTCCTGGTCCGATCGGAAGTCCTTCATGGACTGCTTGGCCTCGGCCTTGGGCACGAGCTTGAGGAGTTCACTGGCCACGGTTCGCCTCCTGGATGGCGTCGGCCAGCTGCGCGGCCTTGAACGGCATGCCGTTGACTTGGGTGAAGGACAGGACGTCGACGAGGTACTTCGCCCGGATCAGGGTGGCGAGCTGCCCGAGGTTCATCTCCGGTACGACCACGCGCTCGTAGCGGGCGAGGACCTCGCCCAGGTTGCGGGGGAAGGGGTTGAGGTGGCGCAGGTGGGCCTGCGCCACCGACTCGCCCAGCGTCCGGAGTTCGCGGACGGCGGCGGTGATGGGGCCGTAGGTTGAGCCCCAGCCCAGGACGAGGGTGCGGGCGCCGTCCGGGTCGTCGACCTCCAGGCAGGGGACCTCGATGCCGTCGATCTTGGCCTGGCGGGTGCGGACCATGAAGTCGTGGTTGGCCGGGTCGTACGAGATGTTGCCCGTGCCGTCCTGCTTCTCGATGCCGCCGATCCGGTGCTCCAGACCGGGCGTCCCCGGGACCGCCCAGGGGCGGGCCAGGGTCTGCGGGTCGCGCTTGTACGGCCAGAACACCTCGGTGCCGTCCGCGAGTACGTGGTTCGGGGCGGTCTGGAAGGGGACGCGCAGATCGGGGAGTTCCTCCACCTCGGGGATCCGCCAAGGCTCGGAGCCGTTGGCGAGGTATCCGTCGGAGAGCAGGAACACCGGGGTCCGGTACGTCAGCGCGATCCGCACCGCGTCCAGCACCGCGTCGAAGCAGTCCGCGGGGGTCCGCGGCGCCACGACGGGCACGGGGGCCTCGCCGTTGCGGCCGTACATGGCCTGGAGCAGGTCCGCCTGCTCGGTCTTGGTCGGCAGGCCGGTGGAGGGGCCGCCGCGCTGGATGTCCACGATCAGCAGCGGCAGCTCCAGCGACACCGCCAGCCCGATCGTCTCGGACTTCAGGGCGACGCCGGGGCCGGAGGTGGTGGTCACGCCGAGGGCGCCGCCGAAGGCCGCGCCGAGCGCCGCGCCGATCCCGGCGATCTCGTCCTCGGCCTGGAACGTCCGCACGCCGAAGTTCTTGTGCTTGCTCAGCTCGTGCAGGATGTCCGAGGCCGGGGTGATCGGATACGCACCGAGGTACAGCGGCAGGTCCGCCAGGCGGCTCGCCGCGATCAGCCCGTAGGACAGGGCGAGGTTCCCGGAGATGTTGCGGTAGGTGCCGGTCGGGAACGCGCTGGTCGCCGGGGCGACCTCGTAGGAGACCGCGAAGTCCTCTGTCGTCTCGCCGAAGTTCCAGCCCGCACGGAACGCGGCCACGTTCGCCTCGGCGATGTGCGGCTTCTTCGCGAACTTCTGCCGCAGGAACGATTCCGTACCCTCCGTCGGCCGGTGGTACATCCAGGACAGCAGGCCCAGCGCGAACATGTTCTTGCTGCGGCCGGCCTCCTTGCGGGAGAGCCCGAAATCCTTGAGCGCCTCGACGGTCAGGGACGTCAGCGGCACCGGGTGCAGCTGGTAGGCGTCGAGGGAGCCGTCCTCCAGCGGGGACGCCGCGTAGCCGACGCGGGCCATGGCCCGCTCGGTGAACTCGTCGGTGTTGACGATGATCTCGGCGCCGCGCGGGACGTCCCCGATGTTCGCCTTCAGCGCCGCCGGATTCATCGCCACCAGCACGTTCGGGGCGTCGCCCGGCGTCAGGATGTCGTGATCGGCGAAATGCAGCTGGAACGAGGAGACACCGGGCAGGGTGCCGGCAGGGGCACGGATCTCGGCCGGGAAGTTCGGCAGCGTGGAGAGGTCGTTCCCGAAGGAGGCCGTCTCCGAGGTGAACCGGTCACCCGTGAGCTGCATGCCGTCACCCGAGTCACCCGCGAAACGGATGATCACCCGGTCGAGACGGCGCACTTCCTTGGGCCCTGTCCCGCTCTGGCTGGGGACGACGTCCGGGACGTCGTCGGTGACGACGGGCGTGGGCGGATTCACCTGGTACCTCCGAGGATGAGCAGGGCAGGGATCAGCCTTGCGAACCGCGATCGCGTCAGACTCGACCGCCCGTTGAGCGGCTCGGACCGGCCTGCCGCACCGCTCCCGGCATCCCGCCGCCGGTCCTCGGACACCAGCACGGACGCGCTCGCGAAGCCGTCCAGGACCACTGGAGGACCGGTCGAGGAACGGTCGCTGCGCGCGGGAAATCCGGACACCCGGTTTTCCACCGCCCCATTCCACCGGCAGCCCGTACGGTATTCGGCCAAACGGAAGCGATCCGGTTTGGCCCGTCGATTTCAGTCGATGCCCAGTCGGCAGCCCCGACGGCGGCTCACGCGTACGTTCTTTTACGCCGGAATGGGGGCGGTATTCCGCCGGAAGCACCGCTCCCGCGGCGGTCCGCTCCCCCTACTTCCGACCGGGCGCTTTCACCCCTCCGTAGGGGGTGGGACCGAACTGCCACCCCAGAGTGCGGCGGCCGCCATGGATCCGGCGGGCGTTCGCCCATAACTTGAGGTGTCCTCGATCGGCTGGTGCCGACACTTCTCGGATCCGGCACTGGAGGTGGCCGTGCGCGTCCGACCGACGCCTGGTGTGGTCGCCGCCGCCGTGGATGCGGACGGCTGTCTGGAACTGCGCGCCGATTCCGTTGCCGGTCCGGGCCGTTTCCGGTGCGGTCCGGTGGGCACCGCCATGTGGATTGTGCTGCGCCGCCACGACGGAGATGCGGGAATCGCCGCCGACACGCTCGCCGAATTGTGGAACACCGCACCGGAAAACGCGCGGGCCGATCTCGACATCTGGGTCGAGGAAATGCGCGACGCCGGTCTGCTGTGCGTACAGCCGGCGCCCTGAGGCCGTCCTGGCCGGTTCCCGTCCCGATCTCCGCTCCTCCTCGACTCCCTCTGTAGCAGCCGAACTCCATCCTGTCCTCGGTTAGGGGTGGACCTTCAACGGCGGGGGCGACTATGACACAGGCGGGCTTGGCGGGCAGGGAAGCCGGAATCGACCTCCTGGAGACGGCACTCGCGGACTGCGCCGCGGGGCGCTCCCGGATCGTTCTGATCGAGGCAGGCACGGGATGCGGCAAGAGCGCGCTCGTCGACCTCGTCGCCGAGCGGGCCGCCGCGACCGGCGCGACGGTCCTGTACGCCGTGGGCGCCGCCGAGGAACAGCAGGTGCCGCTCGGTGTGCTGCGCCAGCTGGTCAACAGCGAGCAGGTCTTCGCCCTGCCGAGGCCGTCCGACGGCCCCGGGGCGCCCTCGCGGGTCGAGGCGATGCAGGCGTTCTGCGCGGAGCTGCGCGAACTGAGCATGGACGGCCCGGTCGTGCTCTGCGTCGACGACGTCCAGTACGCGGACCGCGAGTCGTTGCAGTACGTGCAGTACCTGGCCCGGCACGCGCGGACCGCCCCGGTGCTCGTCGTGGTCGCCGGCGCACTGCACGTCCCGGCGCAGGATCCCGCGTTCACCACCGAGCTGATGCGCCAGCCGCACTTCCGGCGGATCCGCCTGGAGCGGCTCACCGCGGACGAGGTGGCGCTCGTACGGGGCCGCCCCGAGGACGCCGTGCAGCTGCACCGGATCAGCGGCGGCAACCCCCTGCTGCTGCGCGCGCTCGTCGAGGAGGCCGCGGGGTTCGCGGACGCGGACGCCGGCGGCCCCGAGCCGGGCGGGCCGTTCGCCCAGGCCGTCGCGACGTGCCTGCGGCGCAGCGGGCCGGACGGGCCCGCGCTGGCCCGGGCGGTGGCGCTGCTCGGCGAGCAGGCGTCCGCCGCCCGTGTCACCCGGCTGACCGGGCTCGACGCGGCGGCGGCCCGGCGCGGGCTGGCCGCGCTGGAGGCTTCGGGCCTGCTGGACGGGACGGGCTTCCGTCACCCCGCGGCACGTGCCGCGGCACTGGAGGACTGCGATCCGCAGACCCGGACCGCGCTGCACGTCGCGGCCGCCCGGGTGCTGGGCGAGGACCGGGGGCCGGTGCTCGCCGTGGCCGGGCACCTGCTGGCCGCCGGTGACGGGGGCGGCCCCGTGGAGTGCGGGCCCGCGGAGGTCGCCGTACTGCGGGACGCGGCCGAGGAGCTCCTCGTACGCAATGACGCGCGGGAGGCGTCGCGGCTGCTGGAACTCGCCGTGCAGGGACGGGGCGAGGAGCACGTGCGCCGCGGGATCCGGGTGCGGCTCGCGCAGATCACCGCCCGGTTCGACCCGGCGGCCGCCGAGCGGCGGCTGGGCGCGCTGCTGGAGTCCGCGCGGGCCGGCCTGCTGGACACCGAGCAGGTGCAGCCGCTGGCCGCGCTGCTGCTCGCGCAGGGGCAGGTCGCCGAGGCCGCCGGGCTGCTGCCGGACGCCGTCGGCGAGCCGGCCGCCTCCCCGCTGGACACGCTGGTGGACGCCCCGGCCGCGGTGAGCGAGCGGCTGCTCCAGTCGGCCCGGCTGACCGATGCCACGGTGGCGCCGCTGGCGCAGGCCGTACGGTCGCTGATCTGCTCGGAGCATCCCGAGCGGGCCGTGCCGTGGAGCCGGACCCTGCTGGAGGAGGCCCGCCGCTGCCAGGCGCCGGGCTGGCACGCGGTGTTCGCCGCCCTGCACGCCGAGGCGCTGCTGCGGATGGGCGATCTGCGGGGTGCACACGGGCAGGCGACGGCCGCCCTGGAGGCCCTTCCGGAGCGCGGCGGGAGCTTCCCGTGCGCACCGGCGGCGGTGCTGATCCGGGCGTGCACGGCGATGGGCCGGTTCACGGAGGCGTCCCGGCTCGCGGACCGGCAGGTGCCGCAGGGCCTGCTCACGGGCCTGTACGGGCTGGCGTTCCTGCGGGCCCGCGGGCTGTACCGGCTGGCGGTCAATCAGCCGCACGCGGCGCTCGCGGACTTCCTGGAGGCCGGACGCCTGATGGAGAGCGGCCACATGGACCGGCCGGCGTTCCTGCCGTGGCGTACGGATGCGGCGGAGGCGCTGCTGCGACTGGGCGAGAGGGCGCGGGCCGAGCAGCTCGCCCTGCGGCAGCTCGCCCTGCCGGACGCGCAGCGGCCCTGGGTGCAGGGGGTGTCGCTGCGGATCCGGGCGCTGGCCGGCGATCCCAAGCGGCGTACGGCCGTACTGGGCCAGGCCGTGGACGCGCTGCACCGCTCCGGGGACCGGGTGGAGACGGCGCGGGCGATGGCCGAGCTGGGGCGGGCGCTCCAGGCGGACGGTTCTGCCTCGAAGGGCAGCGCGATGATCCGTTCGGCGTGGAACCTGGCGAAGGAGTCGGACGCCACCGCGCTGTGCCGGGAGATCCTGCCCGATGCGCCGTTGGCGGCTCCGGCCGCCCGGGACCGGACGCCGCCCGAGGCGGGTGCGGGTGCGGGTGCCGGTGCGGGCACGGGTGCGGGTGCGGGCGCGGGCGCCGCGGCGAAGCTCAGCAGTTCCGAGCAGCGGGTGGCGACGCTGGCGGCGCAGGGGCTGACCAACCGGGAGATCTCGGCGAAGCTCTACCTGACGGTCAGCACGGTCGAGCAGCACCTGACGCGCGTGTACCGCAAGCTCCAGATCACCTCGCGCGGCGACCTGCCCATGGGCCTGGAGCCAGTGGCGCCGGCGGCCGTGGTCTGAGGGGCCGCCCGCGGTCCCCGGCCCGGCCGGGGACCGCACGCCCGGGTCAGGCCGCGCGCCGGGCGCGCGGTGCGAGCAGGTCGCCGGCCCGGGCGGCGAGCACCGGCCGGTCCACCTTGCGGTTGGAGTTGAGGGGGAACTCGGGAACGTGCTCGAAGCGGCGGGGCAACATGCCGTGCGGCAGGACCTCGCGCAGGCTCCGGGCGAGTTCGGCCGCGGGGCGGACCTCGCCGGTGTAGAAGACGACGAGCTCGGTGCTGCCGTCCACGGGCCGCGCGACGGTCACCACGTCCTCGACGCCCGCGCAGGCGCGCAGTGCGTGGTCGACCTCGGCGAGCTCGACCCGCCAGCCCTGGACCTGGACCTGGGAGTCCAGCCGGCCCAGGTAGATCAGGTCCCCGCCGGGCAGTCGGCGGACCCGGTCCCCGGTGCGGTACCAGACGCGGCCGTCGCGCTCGACGAAGCGGCCCCCGTCGTCCTGCGGGTCGAGGTAGCCGGTGGCCATCTGCGGTCCGGTGATCAGCAGTTCGCCCTCGACGGCGGTCTCGGCGCCGTCTTCGTCGAGGAGGACGTGGTCGTGACCGGCGTGGACGGCGCCGATCGGGACGAGCCCGTTGACGGCCTGGCCGGGTGACGTCTGCGGGTCCCAGCGGTACGCGGTGATGGTGACGGTCAGCTCGGTCGGCCCGTAGATGTTCTCCAGGGTGGAGGCGGGCGCGGCGGCCTGCCAGTCGGCGGCGTCCTGCACCCGCAGCGCCTCGCCGGCGAAGAAGCTCCAGCGCAGCGTGGGCAGCGCGCCCGCGGTCAGGCCGCCCATGCGGCGGATGAGGCCGATGGCGCTGGGGGTGGAGAACCAGACGGTGATCCCGCGCCGTTCGAGGTGGGCCGGCATGTCGAGGTAGGCGCTCGGCGGTACGACGTCGACGACGCCGCCCGCGCCCCAGGCGCAGAACAGGTCGAACATGCCGCAGTCGAAGTTCAGGTCGAAGGTCTGGGTGAAGACGTCGTCGGGGGTGAATCCGTAGCGGGCGTCGAGGAGCTCGAAGTAGTGGTGCGTGCTGCCGTGGCTGATCGGCACGCCCTTGGGGCGGCCGGTGGAACCCGAGGTGAACAGCATGTACGCCGTGTCGGTGGCCTCGACGGGGCGCGGCTCGTCGAGGGCGCGGTCCGGGTCGGGTGCGACGAGCGGGATGCCGGGGACGTCGAGGCCCTCACCGAGGGCGGCGCGGCCCTGGTCGTCGACGATCAGGGCGGCCGCGCCGGAGAGTTCGAGCATGCGCCGGGTCCGGACCGCGGGGAAGTCGGGGTGCAGGGGGACGACGGTGGCGCCCGCGTAGAGCCCGCCGAGGATGCCGGCGTACGCGGTCGCGCTCTTGCCGGCGAGGACGCCCACGACCCGGGCGGCGCCGAGGGAACCGGCCCAGGTGAGGGCCTGC
Source organism: Streptomyces sp. NPDC086989 (assembly GCF_044745505.1). NCBI lineage: Bacteria > Bacillati > Actinomycetota > Actinomycetes > Kitasatosporales > Streptomycetaceae > Streptomyces > Streptomyces sp. NPDC086989. The sequence goes on along the minus strand of NZ_JBIVAL010000011.1, from coordinate 203,406 downwards.
TCGTGCAGCTCGCGATAGGTGTGGGTCTCGGAGCCGATCCGCAGGGCGGGGCGGTCGGGGGACAGGGCCAGCCCGCGGCGGAAGCGCTCGTACAAGGCGTGGCGCTTGGTGTCAGACATGCATCACTCCGAAAGAGATGTGTTGATTTCTTCGCGGGTTAGGGGTCGGGCCGGGGTTCCCGGGCGGCCGCCGCCGGTCTTAGCGTCACGTGCTTGGTAAACGAGACCGACACTGCGGAAAGACTGGGGTCACCATGGGCTGGGACAAGAATTTCGAGGAACTGCTGCGGGAGTACCTGCCGTTCCTCAGTGCGGAAGAGCCGCTCGAGGCCGACACCGATCTGCGGGCCGTGGGCCTGGACTCGCTCGGCGTGGTCGAGCTCCTGGGGTCCCTGGAGGGGGCGTACGACGTCCGGTTCACGGACGAGGCGCTGTCGCTGGAGACCTTCGCCACCCCCGCGGTGCTGTGGGAGCAGATCGGCGCGCTGCGCGAGGCCGCGAACCGCTGACCGGCCGCAGCACCGGACCCGCCGCCGCGGCCGCGGCCGCCGCCCTCAGGCGGCGGTCGCGGTCCGGCGGCGCGGCCGCATGGCCAGCCGGGGGTTGACGGGTACGACCTTGAAGTTGCGGGTCGCCGCCCCCACCCGGCCGAACAGGGCGTCCTGTCCGGCCACGTAGAGGGTTCCGACGCCCTTGTCGCGCAGCGAGCCGAGCACGCCCGGCCAGTCCACCGGCCGGACACAGCCGTCGAGCAGCAGGGTGCGCACCTCGTCGCCCGTCGTGAGCACGGCCCCGTCCTGGTCGGCGACGACGGGCAGGTGCGGGTCGCGGAAGGTGAGCCCCGCCAGGACCTCGTCCTCGACGCGGCGGCGCAGCCCGCCGAACGCCGGGGAGTGCAGCGGCGGCTCCATCACGTACAGCGGCATGCCGCCCGCAGCCGCTGCTGGAGCCACTCCAGCCGGGACTTGCGCAGGGTGAGCATCGCGAAGTCCTCGTCCACGACGCAGGTGACGTCGTGCCAC
>NZ_JBIVAL010000011.1:0-202288 GCF_044745505.1 Streptomyces sp. NPDC086989 | reverse complement strand
ACGCCGCCCGCAGCCGCTGCTGGAGCCACTCCAGCCGGGACTTGCGCAGGGTGAGCATCGCGAAGTCCTCGTCCACGACGCAGGTGACGTCGTGCCACTCGCCCTGCTCGGTCAGCTCGGCCCGCACCTCGTCCAGCAGGGCGCGCGGCGTCCGGGCGAAGGACTGGGTGGCGACCTCCTCCGGGTGCTCCTCGGCGAAGTACGCGTCGAGGGTGTGGGCGAAGCGGGCGGTGAAGCGGATCCCGTCGGCGAAGGACAGCGCCCCGGAGTGCACGGCGGCGGCCTTCTCGCCGAAGCTCAGGCCGGTGCAGAAGGCCGGCTGAGCGTCGAACTCGTGCTCCACCCACCGGGCGAGGGCGAGGCAGTTCACGAGGAACGCCACCTGGGCGTGGTCCGAGTAGTCGCCGTCGGCCTGCTTGAACCGCTCGAAGAGCGAGTACCCGAGCACCTCGTCGGCTTCCGCGAACAGGGCGCGGGCGAACGGGTTGACCAGCATGAACTTGGCGACCTCGGCGAACGGGACGGGGCCCATGCCGGGAAAGACCAGGGCGCTGCCCGTACGGTCAGTTGCCTCCATGGCCCACCGTCTCCTTCTGCTTCGCGCCCGCCAGCGAGCCCAGGAACTCCTTCATCACCCGCTGGAAGAGCTCAGGCTCCTCCAGGTGCGGGAGGTGGCTGGACTCCTCGAAGATCTCCCACCGGACGTCGGGGATCAGGTCCTGGAACGGCTGGACCGTCGCCGGGGTCGCCTCGTCGTGACGACCGGAGATCAGCAGGGTCGGCACCGCCACCTGCGGGCAGTAGTCGATGACCGACCAGTCCTTGAGGGTGCCGTTGACGTGGAACTCGCTGGGGCCGTTCATGGCGTAGTACACCGTCGGGTCGTTGTAGACCTCGTAGAACGAGGCCAGGTAGTCCCGCGGCCACGGCTTGAGGCGGCACACGTGCTTCTCGTAGAAGGGGCGCATCGCGTTGTGGTACTCGTCGCTGTCCGTGGTGCCCGCGGCCTCGTGGCGCAGCAGCGTCTCGTTGACGCCGGGCGGCAGGTCGGCGCGCAGCCGCTCCGCCTCCTGCAGCCACAGCGGGTAGGAGGCGGGGGCGTTGGCGATGACGAGGCCGCGCAGGCCGGCCGGGCGGGCGGCCGCGAACTTGGTGACGAGGAGACCGCCCCAGGACTGCCCGAACAGGACGTAGTCGTCGGCTATGCCGAGCTGCTTCAGCAGGTTGTCGAGCTCGTCGGCGAACAGTTCCGGGGTCCAGAAGTCGGGCCCCTTGTCGGGCAGGTGGGTGGAGCCGCCGTTGCCCAGCTGGTCGTACAGGACGACCGGGCCGGTGTGCTCCGCCAGCTGCGTCAGGTTCTTGAGGTAGTCGTGGGTGCTGCCGGGCCCGCCGTGGACGACGACGAGCGCGGGCTGCCCGGACCGGAGGTCGCCGGTGACCTGGTACCAGGTTTCGTACGGGCCGAAGGGCACGGTGCCTTTGGGTTTGAGTGCCACCGTCGTCTCACATCGCTTTCTGGGTCTGGTCGGCGGTCTGTGCTGCGTCGGGAGCGTCGGCGATGCCGGAGGCGAGCCAGTCCTCCAGCACGCGGGCGGTGTCGTCCGCGCGCTCCTCGACGATGGTGAAGTGGTTCGCGGCGACGGGGCGCAGCGTGTGGGCGGGGTCCCAGGGCTCGGCCTTGCCCTGGGTGAGCTCGGGCGAGGGGTCGTCACCGTCCGGTACGAACGACTGGGTGCACTGGACGAACAGGACGGGCGCCGCGACGGAGTCGAGGGGCAGGTTCGGTACGAGTTCCACCCAGCGGCCCATGGCCGAGAGCCGGGTGGTGTCGAACTCCCCGAAGGCCGCTTCCTTGTCGAACATGCCGAGCGCCAGGCCGTCCATCGGGACGCCCTCGCTCTCTCCGTCGTGGACGTTGTAGGTGTCGAGCAGGACCACGCCGTGCGGGCGGATGCCGTACGCGCGCTCCAGGTGCCCGGCGGTGGCGTAGGCGAGGGTGCCGCCCGAGGAGTAGCCGATCAGGACGAACGGCTCCCCGCCGGCGGCCTCCAGGACGGTGCGGGCCAGGCCCTCGACCGCCGCCTGCGGGGTGGCCGGGAGGCTCTCGCTCGCGTCGAAGCCGAGGACGGGCAGCGCGGAGACCTTCCGCTTGCCCTGGAGGTGGGAGACGAGGCGTGCGTGCTGGTACGCCCCGCCGGTCGCCATCGGCGTGTTGACGAAGATCAGGTGCGGGCCTTCCGCACCGTCGGCGAGCCGCGCCGCGGCCGGTACGCGCTCCAGCTCGGCCGCCGTCTCGAAGGACGGCCGGACCGCGGCCGCCGCGCGCAGCAGGTCGAAGCCCTTGTCCGCGTGGCCGGAGACCACCGCCCCGTGGAACAGGTCGCGCAGCGTCTCCCCCGCGCCCCGGGCCGGCCGGGCGGCGGGAGCGGAGTCCGGTGACGCGGCGGCGGAGCCGGAGGCGGTGGCCTCGGTGGCCCTCGTACCGGGACCCTGCTCGGCGTACTCGGCCAGCAGTACCTTGGCCAGCTGCGCCGGGCTGTGGCTGTCGAACACCACCATCGGGGACAACCGCAGCCCGGTGTCCTGCATGAGGGCGTTGCGCAGCTCCATCGCGCTGAGCGAGTCGAATCCGCTCTCCAGGAAGCCCCGCTCGACGTCGATGGCGGTGGGGCTGCTGTGGCCCAGGAGGTGCGCGGCGCGCTTCTGGACGAGCTCGCGCAGCGCGGCCTCCTGCTCCTCCTCCGGTGCCTGGCCGATGCGGAGCCAGATCAGCTCCGTCGCGACGCCCTTGGCTCCGGCGGTGCGGCGCTGGGTGCCGGGGGTGGCGGGCCGCAGGAGGGCGGGCAGCCGGTCGGCGCGCGCCTGGAGGGCGGTGCGGTTGACGTGCAGCGGGACGGTGGCGGGCCGGCCGGAGGAGACCGCCGCGTCGAAGAGGGCGAGGGCCTCCTCCGGCTGGAGCGGCGGCAGGCCCTGGCGCTCCATGCGCTTCACGTCGGTGTCCGAGACGTACTGTCCGAGGCCGGTGCGGGCCCAGAGGCCGTAGGCCAGGGACTGGGCGGCCAGACCGAGCGCGTGCCGGTACGTCGCGAGGGCGTCGAGGAAGGTGTTGGCGGCGGCGTAGTTGGCCTGTCCGGCCGCCATGGTGAGGCCGCCTGCTGAGGAGATGAGGGCGAACAGGGGCAGGTCCAGGTGCCGGGTCTGCTCGTGCAGGTGCCAGGCGGCGTCCGCCTTGGGGGCCAGGACGTGGTCGAGGCGCTCGGCGTCCATGGTGGCGATGAGGCCGTTGTCGCCGGTGCCGGCGGCGTGGACGATGCCGGTCAGCGGGTGCTCGGCCGGGATCGAGGCCAGCAGCGTGGTGATGTTGGCCGGGTCGGCCACGTCGCACGCCGTGATCGTGACCTGGGCGCCCAGCGCGGAGAGCTCCTCGGCCAGTTCGACCGCGCCCTCCGCATCCGCACCGCGCCGCGAGGTCAGGACCAGGTGGCGGGCGCCGTGCCCGGTCACCAGGTGCCGGGCCAGGTGGGCGCCGATACCGCCGGTGCCACCCGTGATCAGGACCGTGCCCTCGGGGTCGAGGACCACGGGGGCCTCGAGGGTCGCGGTGACCGGGGCGAGGCGCGGGATGCGGACGCCCTCGGCGCGGACCGCGCTCTCCGGCTCGCCCGAGGCGATGACGGCCGCCAGGCCGTCGTCGGTCCCGGTGAGGTCGGTGAGCTGGATGCGGCCCGGGTTCTCCGCCTGGGCGGCCCGTACGAGACCCCACACCGGGGCCTGGGCGAGGTCGACGGCATCGGAGGACGCGTCCACGACCACCGCACCACGCGTCGCGACCACGAGGGTCGTCTCCGCGAACCGCTCCTGCGCCAGCCACTCCTGAACCACCGCCAGCGTCCGTGCACTCGTGGAACGCACCGCCTGCGGCAGCGGACCCTCGCCCTCCGGGACGTGGAAGACGACGGCACCGGTGAGCTCGCCCTCGGGCAGCTCACCCCACACGTGCTGCTCGGCCACCACATCGGCGGGCGCCGCCGACGGACGCCAGGCGATCTCGAACAGCGACTCCGGACGCGCCCCGCCCAGCTGCTCCTGCGACACCGGGCGGAACGTCAGGCTCTTGACCGACAGCACCGGCGCACCGGTCGCATCGGCCGCGTCCAGGGACATGGTGTTCTCGGAGGTCCAGGAGATCCGTACGCGCAGTGCCGTGGCACCGACCGCGTACAGCGAGACGTCCTCCCAGAAGAAGGGCAGCAGCGGCTGTGCGCCCTCCCCGGACTCGTCGTCGGAACCGGACCCCCCGATGCCCAGTGCGTGCATCGTGGCGTCGAGGAGCGCCGGGTGGACGCCGAAGCCCTCGGCGTCGCCGTGCGCCTGCTCGGCCAGTTCGATCTCGGCGAAGATGTCCTCGCCGGCCGTCCACGCGGCCGTGAGGCCCTGGAACACCGGCCCGTAGTGGTAGCCGCGGCCCTGGAGCAGTTCGTACGTGTCGCTCACGTCCACCGCGGTGGCGCCGGTGGGCGGCCACACGGTGAGGTCCGTGCCCGCGGCGGCCGCGCGGGTGCCGAGGAGACCGTCGGCGTGCAGCAGCCAGGGCGTGTCCGCCGGGGCGTCCTCGTGGCGCGAGTGGACCCGTACGGTCCGGCGGCCGGTGCCGTCGGCTGCCCCGACGGACACCTGGAGGGCGACGCCGCCGTGCCGGGGCAGGACGAGAGGCGCCTGGAGGGTGAGTTCCTCCAGGACGGGGCAGCCGACCTGGTCGCCGGCCCGGAGCGCCAGCTCGACGAATCCGGTTCCCGGCAGCAGCACACTGCCGAGGACGTCGTGGTCGCCGATCCAGGCGTGCGTGGCGGCCGCGATGCGGCCGGTCAGGACGGCCTCGTCGGAGCCGGCCAGGGTGATGGCCGCGCTGAGCAGCGGGTGACCGACCGAGGTCTGGCCGTGGTGGGCGACGTCGGTGGCCGGGGTGGCCTCCAGCCAGAACCGCTCGTGCTGGAAGGCGTACGTCGGCAGGTCGACGCGCTGCGCGCCGGTGCCGGCGTAGAAAGCCGTCCAGTCGATGCGCGCGCCCGTGGTGTGCAGGTGAACCACGGCGGTCAGGAGGCTCCGGGTCTCGGGGCGGTTCCTGCGCAGGACGGGTTCGACCAGCACGTTCTGCCCGTCGAGGGAGACCTGAGTGAGTGCGGTCAGGACGGCGTCCGGGCCGAGCTCCAGGAAGCGGGTGACGCCCTTGGCGGCGAGGTGCTGGACGGTGTCGGAGAAGCGGACGGCTTCGCGCAGGTGGCGCGTCCAGTACTCCGGGGTGCCCCAGTCCTCGCTGATCTCGCCGTGCACGCCCGAGACGACGGGCACCTTCGGCTGCTGGTACGTCACCGACTCGGCGACGGCCCGGAACTCGGCCAGGACCGGGTCCATGAGCGGTGAGTGGAAGGCGTGCGAGACGCGCAGCCGGGTCGTCTTGCGGCCCTGCTCGGTGAACTGCGCCTGGATGGCGTTGACGGCGTCCTCGGTACCCGAGACCACGATCGAACGGGGGCTGTTGATCGCCGCGATGCCGACCGTGTCGCTCAGGTGCGGGAGGATCTCCTCCTCCGTCGCCTCAATGGCGGCCATCGCGCCGCCGGCGGGCAGCGCCTGCATCAGGCGGCCACGGGCGGCCACCAGACGGGCAGCGTCCTCCAGCGACAACACCCCCGCCACATGAGCCGCGGTGATCTCACCGATCGAGTGACCGGCCAGGAAGTCCGGCCGCACACCCCACGACTCGACGAGCCGGAACAGAGCCGTCTCGATCGCGAAGAGGGCGGGCTGGGTGTAGGCGGTGCTGTTCAGCAGCGCCTCGTCCTCGGCGGACTCACCCCACATCACCTCGTACAACGGGGTGTCGAGGTGCACGTCCAGGGCAGCGACCACCGCATCCAGAGCGTCCGCGAACACCGGGTATGCGGCGTGCAGTTCACGGCCCATGCCCGGGCGCTGCGCACCCTGACCCGTGAACAGGAAAGCCGAGCGGCCCTCCCGCACCTGGCCCTGCACCACACCCGCCGCCGAGCCTTCGGCCAGCGCCGCCAGCCCGGCGAGGAGCTCCTCACGGGTTTCGGCGACCACGGCGGCCCGGTGCTCGTGCGCAGTGCGCGAGGTCGCGGTCGAGAAGGCGAGGTCGGTCAGCGAGAGGTCCTCGTGGTCGCCGACGTGCGCACGCAGGCGCTCCGCCTGGGCGGCCAGGGCCTCGGGGGAACGGGCCGACAGCACCACCGGTACTGCCGCCGGCTCGCGCGGGGTCTCGTCCGTACCCACCACGGGGGCCGCGGGGGCCGCCGGGGCCTCTTCCAGGATGACGTGGGCGTTCGTACCGCTGAGGCCGAAGGAGGAGATGCCCGCGCGGCGCAGACGGTCGCCCGCCGGCCACTCGACGGCCTCGGTGAGCAGCTTGACGTTGCCCTCGGACCAGTCGACGTGCGGGGTGGGCTCGTCCACGTGCAGGGTCTTCGGCATCAGGCCGTGACGCAGGGCCTGCACCATCTTGATGACGGCGGCGACACCGGCCGCGGCCTGGGTGTGCGCGATGTTCGACTTCAGGGAGCCGAGCCACAGCGGCTTGTCCTCGTCGCGGCCCTGCCCGTACGTGGCGAGGACGGCCTGTGCCTCGATCGGGTCGCCGAGCTTGGTGCCCGTACCGTGCGCCTCGACCACGTCGACATCCGCCGTGGTCAGGCCGGCCTTCTCCAGGGCGCTCTGGATCACGCGCTGCTGGGAGGGGCCGTTGGGTGCGGTCATGCCGTTCGACGCGCCGTCCTGGTTGACGGCGGAGCTCCGGATCACCGCGAGCACGGGGTGGCCGTTGCGGCGGGCGTCGGAGAGGCGCTCGATGACGAGGACGCCGACGCCCTCCGACCAGGCGGCGCCGTCGGCGGCGCCCGCGAAGGACTTGCAGCGGCCGTCGGCGGCGAGGCCGCGCTGACGGCTGAACTCGACGAACATGTCGGGGCTCGCCATCACCGCGACACCGCCGACCAGCGCCATGGAGCATTCGCCGGAGCGCAGCGACTGGGTCGCCAGGTGCAGCGAGACCAGGGAGGACGAGCAGGCCGTGTCCACGGTCATGGACGGGCCTTCGAGGCCCAGGGTGTACGAGACGCGGCCCGAGATCAGGCTGCCGCCGGTGGTGGCCGCGGCCTCGGTGCCCTGCCCGTAGTCGTGGTACATGACGCCCGCGAAGACGCCGGTCTTGCTGCCCTTGAGGGTGTGCGGGTTGATGCCGGCCCGCTCGATGGCCTCCCACGAGACCTCCAGGAGCTGCCGCTGCTGGGGATCCATGATCAGCGCCTCGTTGGGGCTGATCCCGAAGAAGTGCGGGTCGAAGTCGCCCGCCCGGTAGAGGAAGCCGCCTTCGTTGGAGTACGTCTTCCCCGGCACGCCGGGCTCCGGGTCGTAGATGTTCTCGACGTCCCAGCCGCGGTCGAGGGGGAAGCCGGAGACGGCGTCCCGGCCCTCCACGACGAGCTGCCACAGGTCCTCGGGGGAGGTGACCCCGCCGGGGAGACGGCAGCTCATCGCGACGATCGCGATCTGGTCGTCGTCCGCCTGGGCGCGGGCGGTGCCGGCCGCCGGACGGGGGGTGGCGCTCTGCGCCGCTCCGCCCAGGGACTCGCCGATGTACTTGGCGACGGCGCGGGCGTTCGGGTAGTCGAAGACCAGGGTGGCGGGCAGCCGGAGCCCGGTGGCGGCCTTGAGCTGGTTGCGCAGGTCGACGGCGCTGAGGGAGTCGAAGCCCAGCTCCTGGAAGGCGCGGTCGGGTGCGATGGCGTCGGCCGACTCGTGGCCCAGTACGGCGGCCACGTGGGCCCGGGCCAGATCGAGGAGGGCGTTGTCGCGTTCCTCCTCGGTCTTCCCGGCGAGGCGGGCCGCGAGCTCGTTCGCGGCCCCGGCTCCCGCACTGCTGGCGCTCGCGCGGACGTTGCGGCGCTGCGGGGCGGGGGTGGCGGAGCGCAGGAGCGCGGGCAGCTCGTCGGTACGGGCGGCCAGGGCGGTGCGGTCGACGTGCAGCGGGACGGTGGCGGGCCGGCCGGAGGCGTACGCGGCGTCGAAGAGGGCGAGGGCCTCCTCCGGCTGGAGCGGCGGCAGGCCCTGGCGCTCCATGCGCTTCACGTCGGTGTCGGTGATGTACTGGCCCATCCCCGTGCTCGCCCACAGGCCGTAGGCCAGGGACTGGGCGGCGAGGCCCTGCGCGTGCCGGTGGGTGGCGAGGGCGTCGAGGAAGGTGTTGGCGGCCGCGTAGTTCGCCTGCCCGGCGGCGAGGGTGAGTCCGCCGGCGGAGGAGATGAGGGCGAACAGGGGCAGGTCGAGGTGGCGGGTCTGCTCGTGCAGGTGCCAGGCGGCGTCGGCCTTGGGGGCCAGGACCCGGTCCAGGCGCCCGGCGTCCATCGTGGCGACGAGACCGTTGTCGCCGGTGCCCGCGGCGTGGACGATGCCGGTCAGCGGGTGCTCGGACGGGATCGACGCCAGCAGCGTGGTGATGTTGGCCGGGTCGGCCACGTCGCACGCCGTGATCGTGACCTCGGCGCCCAGTTCCCTGAGCTCGGCCGCCAGTTCGCCGGCGCCTTCCGCTTCGGGGCCGCGACGACTGGTCAGGACCAGATGACGGGCACCGTGCACCGTCACCAGGTGCCGCGCCAGGTGCGCACCGATACCGCCGGTGCCGCCCGTGATCAGGACCGTGCCCGCCGGATCGAGGGCGATCGGCCCCTGCTCCGACACCGGCGCCGGCACGGCCGTCAGGCGCGGGATGCGCAGGCCGTCGGGGCGGACCGCGCTCTCCGGCTCGCCGGAGGCGATGACGGCGGCGAGGTCGTCCGTGCTCGCGGTGAGATCGGTGAGCTGGATGCGACCCGGGTTCTCCGCCTGCGCCGCACGCACCAGACCCCACACCGGTGCCTGCGCCAGATCGATCCCCTCGGCCGCGTCCACCACCACCGCGTCACGGGTCGCGACGATCAGCGTGGTCTCCGCGAACCGCTCATCGGCCAGCCACTCCTGGACCACGGCCAGCGTCTGCGCCGCCGCGGAACGCACCGCCTCGGGCAGCGAACCGTCGGTGGCCGGGACGTGGAACACCACCGCACCCGACAGCTCACCCTCCGGCAGCGCACCCCACACGTGCTGCTCCGCAACGGCCTCGGCCGAGGCCACGGCCGAGGCCGGCAGCGGACGCCAGGCGATCTCGAACAGCGACTCCGGACGCGCCCCGCCCAGCTGCTCCTGCGACACCGGGCGCGACACCAGCGAGCCCACCGTCAGCACCGGCTGCCCCTCGGCGTCGGCGACCGTCACGGTGACGGTGTTGGGGCCGGAGGGGGCGATGCACACGCGCAGGGCCGGGGCGCCGCCCGCGTGCAGGGTGACGTCGTTCCAGGAGAACGGCAGGACCGTGGACTCGTCGGTGCTGGAGCCGTCGTCGATCAGCGCCACGTGCATGGCGGCGTCGAGGAGGGCCGGGTGCAGCCCGTACTGGGCGGCGTCGGCGTGCGCCTGCTCGGGGAGGGAGACCTCCGCGTACAGCGACTCGCCGGACGTCCACGCCGCCTTGAGGCCCTGGAACACGGGCCCGTAGTGGTAGCCGCGCTCCAGCAGCAGCTCGTACGCCCCGTCCACCGTCGTCGGGGTGGCCCCCGGCGGCGGCCACTCGGTCAGACCGGCATCGCCCGGCACCGCCGAGCCGTTGACCAGGGTGCCTTCCGCGTGCCGGGTCCAGACGGGCTCGACGGCGTTCTCGTCGCGCGAGTGGATGCTGACCGTGCGGCGTCCGGTTGCGTCGGGAGCGCCGAGCCAGACCTGCACCGCTGCTCCGCCGCGCTCGGGCAGGATCAGCGGGGCGTGCAGAGTGAGTTCCTCGATGGTGTCGCAGCCGGCCTGGTCTCCGGCGCGGACGGCGAGCTCGACGAAGCCGGTGCCCGGGAAGAGGATGCTGCCGAGGACGTCGTGGTCGGCCAGCCAGGGCTGGGTGTCGACCGACAGGCGCCCGGTCAGGACGACCTCGCCGGAGTCGGCGGAGGCGATCGCGGCGCTCAGCAGCGGGTGTCCGACCGTCTCCAGGCCCGCGGCACCGAGCCCGGCGCCCTCGCCGGTCGTGGCCTCCAGCCAGTACCGCTGCTGCTGGAAGGCGTACGTCGGCAGATCGGCCCAGCGGTCCTCGGTGGCGCCGAAGTAGGCGGCCCAGTCGACGGCGACGCCCTGGTTGTGGATCCGGCCGACGGCGGCGAGCAGCTCGCGTGCCTCCGGCCGCTGCCGGCGCAGCGAGGAGACGAAGGCGGTGCCCTCGACGTCGCCGGCGGTCGCGCTCGCCAGCGCGGTCAGGATCGCGTCGGGGCCGAGCTCGACGTACGTCTCGACACCGCGGCCCTGGAGGTACTGGACGGTGTCGGAGAAGCGGACGGCTTCGCGCAGGTGGCGGGTCCAGTAGTCCGGGGTGCCCCAGTCCTCGCTGAGCTCGCCGTGCACGCCCGAGACGACGGGGATCTGCGCGGGGGCGTAGGTCACGGATTCGGCGACGGCCCGGAACTCGGCGAGCGCCGGGTCCATGAGCGGTGAGTGGAAGGCGTGCGAGACCCGCAGCCGGGTCGTCTTACGGCCCTGCTCGGTGAACGCGGCCGTGATCGCCTCGACCGCGTCCTCGGTACCGGAGACGACGATGGAGCGCGGGCTGTTGATCGCCGCGATCCCGACCGTGTCGCTCAGGTGCGGGAGGATCTCCTCCTCCGTCGCCTCAATGGCGGCCATCGCACCGCCGGCGGGCAGCGCCTGCATCAGGCGGCCGCGGGCGGCCACCAGACGGGCCGCGTCCTCCAGCGACAGCACCCCGGCCACGTGGGCCGCGGTGATCTCGCCGATGGAGTGACCGGCCAGGAAGTCCGGCCGAACGCCCCAGGACTCGACGAGCCGGAACAGCGCCGTCTCGATGGCGAACAGGGCGGGCTGCGTATAGGCGGTGCTGTTCAGCAGCGCCTCGTCCCCGGCGGACTCACCCCACATCACCTCGTACAACGGCCTGTCCAGGTGCACGTCCAGAGCAGCGACCACCGCGTCCAGAGCGTCCGCGAACACCGGGAACGCCGCGTGCAGTTCACGGCCCATGCCCAGACGCTGCGCGCCCTGACCCGTGAACAGGAAAGCCGACTTGCCCTCCCGCACCTGGCCCTGCACCACGCCCGGCGCGGTGGCGCCCTCGGCGAGTGCGGTCAGGCCCGCGAGGAGCTCCTCACGGGTCTCACCGAGGACGACGGCCCGCTCGTTCAGCCGGGCGCGCCGCGTGGCCAGCGCCCGCCCCGTGACCGCCAGGTCCGCCTCGTCCAGGCTCTCCAGATGCGTGACCAGACGGGCCGCCTGGGCGCGCAGCGCCTGCACCGTCCGCCCGGTCAGCGCCCAGGGCACCAGGCCCGGCACGAACCCGGGGGCGGTGTCCTCGGGAGCGGTGTCCTCTTCGGCCGTCGTGGTCTCCGCGGGCGCGGGCGCCTCCTCGACGATCACGTGGGCGTTGGTGCCGCTGAGGCCGAAGGAGGAGACGCCGGCCCGGCGCGGTCGCTCGCCCGCCGGCCAGGCGACCGCCTCGGTCAGCAGCTTGACGTTGCCGGCCGTCCAGTCGACGTGCGGGGTGGGCTCGTCGATGTGGAGGGTCTTGGGCAGGACGCCGTGGTGGATCGCCTGCACCATCTTGATGACGCCGGCGACGCCGGCCGCGGCCTGGGTGTGGCCGAGGTTGGACTTCAGGGAGCCGAGCCACAGGGGCTTGTCCGCGTCGCGGTCCTGCCCGTAGGTGGCCAGCAGGGCCTGGGCCTCGATGGGGTCGCCGAGGGTGGTGCCGGTGCCGTGGGCCTCGACCACGTCGACGTCGGCCGTGGTGAGGCCGGCGTTCTCCAGGGCGGCGCGGATCACGCGGCGCTGCGAGGGGCCGTTGGGGGCGGTGAGGCCGTTGGACGCGCCGTCCTGGTTGACGGCGCTGCCGCGGATGACGGCGAGCACCTGGTGGCCGTTGCGGCGGGCGTCGGAGAGGCGTTCCAGCAGGAGGACGCCGACGCCCTCGGACCAGCCGGTGCCGTCGGTGGCGGCGGCGAAGGACTTGCAGCGGCCGTCCTTGGCGAGGCCGCGCTGGCGGCTGAACTCGACGAACACCTCGGGCGTGGACATGACGGCGACGCCGCCGGCCAGGGCGAGGGTGCACTCCCCCGCCCGCAGGGCCTGCGCCGCGAGGTGCATCGCGACGAGCGACGAGGAGCAGGCCGTGTCCAGGGTCACGGACGGGCCCTCGAAGCCGAACGCGTACGAGACGCGGCCCGAGGCGATGGAGCCCGTCGCGCTGTTGTACGCGTAGTCGTGGTACATCATCCCGGAGTAGACGCCGGTCTTGCTGCCCTTGAGGGTGTGAGGGTCGATGCCGGCCCGCTCGAAGACCTCCCAGGACGCCTCCAGCAGCAGCCGCTGCTGGGGGTCCATGATCAGCGCCTCGTTGGGGCTGATCGAGAACAGGGCCGGGTCGAAGCGGTCCGCGTCGTGCAGGAACCCGCCCTTGTTGACGTACGTGGTGTTCGGGCGCTCGCCCTCGGGGTCGTAGAGGCCCTCGACGTCCCAGCCGCGGTTGACGGGGAACTCCGAGACGCCGTCGCGGCCCTCGTCGACGAGCTGCCACAGGCTCTCGGGGGAGTCGACTCCGCCCGGGAACCGGCAGCTCATGGCGACGATGGCGATCGGCTCGCGTGCGGCGGCCGACAGGTTGCGGTTCTGCGTCCGCAGCCGGGCGGTTTCCTTCATGGACGCCCGGAGTGCGTCGAGCAGCTTCTGGTCAGAATTGGACATCGGCTTCTCACATTCCCTGTATCGCGTCGTCCAGCCCGAGACCGTCGAGCGCCATGTTGATCAGACTCTCGGCGTCCATGTCGTCGATCGCCTCTTCCTCTGCGGCGACCGTCGTGGACTCCGTGTGTTCCGCTCGTCCGTCGGCGAGTTCGAGCAGGGTGTCCACCAGGCCCAGTTCGCGCAGGCGGGCCATGGGGACGGTCTGGAGCAGGCGGCGGATCCTGCCCTCGTCGGAGTCGGGGGCGGCCGCGTCGCCGCCTGCGCCGGTCCCGTCGGCTCCGTCCTTCGGCCGCAGCTCCTCGGCGAAGTGCTCCGCGAGGGACTGGGAGTTGGGGTAGTCGAAGACGAGCGTGGCCGGCAGTCGCAGTCCGGTGGCCTCGGCGAGGCTGTTGCGGAATTCGACGGCGGACAGCGAGTCGAATCCGAGTTCCTTGAACTCGCGGCTCTTGCCGATCGACGTCGCCCCCGAGTGGCCGAGGATCGCGGCCGCGTGGGCCCGTACGAGGTCGACGAGTTCGTCGGTACGGGCCGCCTCGGTCAGGCCGGCCATCCGGCGGCGGAACGCCGTGACGTCGACCGTGGATCCGGACTCCGCGCGGCGGCGCGAGCGGGCGGGCACCAGGCTCCGGAACAGGTCCGGGAGGTCGGTGGCGCCGCGCATCGCCTTCGTGTTCAGCAGGATCGTCACCAGGGCGGGTGCGCCGAGCGTGCGGGCCGCGTCGAACACCTCGGTGCCCGAGGCGCCCGACAGCGTCTCGATGCCGATGCGGCTCATGCGGCCGCTGTCGGCGGCGGCCAGCTCGCCGGCCATGCCGCCGCCGGCCCCCTCGGCCGCCCACGGCCCCCAGGCGAGGGCCTGGGCGGGCAGGCCCCGGTCCCGGCGGTGGGTGGCGAGGGCGTCCAGGAAGGCGTTGGCGGCCGCGTAGTTGGCCTGGCCCGGGTTGCCGAGCACACCGGCCACGGAGGAGAAGAGGATGAACGCGGCCAGGTCCAGGCCCTCGGTCAGCTCGTGCAGGTGCAGGGCGGCGTCGACCTTGGGCCGCAGGACCGCCCTCACGCGTTCGGGGGTCAGGGAGGCGAGGACGCCGTCGTCCAGGACACCGGCCATGTGGATCACGCCGGTCAGCGGGTGGGCGGCCGGGACGGCCGCCAGGAGGGCGGCGAGGGCGTCCCGGTCGGAGGTGTCGCAGGCCGCGATCTCCACCTCGGCCCCCAGCTCCGTGAGTTCGGCGGCCAGTTCGGCCGCTCCCTCGGCGTCGGGGCCGCGGCGGCTCGTCAGCAGCAGGCGGCTCACACCGCGCTCGGTGATCAGGTGCCGGGCGAACAGCCGGCCCAGCATGCCCGTACCGCCGGTGATCAGCACCGTTCCGCCGGGGGCGAACTCGGCGGCCGGGGTCGTCGCGGTGTCGGCGTCCGCCGCGGCCCGTACGAGGCGCGGGGCGTGGACGGCGCCGGCCCGTACGGCGGCCTGCGGTTCGCCGGAGGCCACCGCGAGGGCGACGTCCGCCGTGTCCGCGGGGTCGGCGGTGTCGGTGTCGAGGAGGAGGACGCGGCCCGGGTTCTCCGACTGCGCGGTCTTCACCAGGCCCCAGACGGCGGCGCCGGCCAGGTTGCCCACGTGCTCGTCGGCGACGGCGACGGCGCCGCGGGTGCGGACGACGAGCGTCGAGCCTTCGAAGCGTTCACCGGCCAGCCATTCCCGCAGGACCTCCAGGGCCCCGCCGACGGCGGTGTGCACCGCGGCGGCGTCCGAGCCGGCGGGGGCGTCCCAGACGACGGTGTCCGCGACCGGGCCGTCGCCGAGCGACTGCCAGGCCTCCACGGGGGTGTCCGCGGCCGCCGCGGAAGGCTGCTTCGGCCAGTCGATCCGGAACAGTGCGTCCCGGACCACCGAGCGGCCGTCGGCGGCCAGCTGCTCCGCGGCCAGCGGGCGCAGCATCAGCGAGGCGAGCGAGGCGACGGGGACCCCGGAGGCGTCCGCGAGGTCGACGGCGACCGAGCCCTCACCGCGGGCGGAGACCCGTACGCGCAGGCTCGCGGCGCCGTCCGCGGAGAGCGAGACGCCGGAGAGGGCGAACGGCAGGGCGGCCTCTCCGCCGGTCACTCCGGACAGGGCGACGGGGTGCAGCGCCGCGTCGAGCAGCGCGGGGTGGACGCCGTATCCGTCCGGTTCCACGCCGTCGGGCAGCGCGACCTCGGCGTACACGTCGTCGCCGGAGCGCCAGGCGGCCTTCATGCCCTGGAAGACGGGGCCGTAGGCGAGGCCGGCCTCGGCCACGTCGGCGTAGAAGCCGTCCAGGTCCACCGGCTCGGCGCCGGCGGGCGGCCAGGCCGTCGCGTCGAAGGGGCGCGTGGGCTCGGCGGGCTCCTCGGCGAGCGTGCCCACCGCGTGCCGCACCCACGGCAGGTCCTCGTCCTCGCCGCGCGAGTGGAAGGTGACCGGGCGCCGGCCCGACGCGTCGGGGGCGCCGACCGCGACCCGCACGGCGACTCCGCCGTGCGGCGGGAGCACCAGCGGCGCCTCCAGCGTCAGTTCGTCCACGGCCGGGCAGCCGATCCGGTCGCCCGCCTGGACGGCGAGCTCCACGAAGCCGGTCCCGGGGAACAGGACGGTCTCGCCGACCTTGTGGTCGGCCAGCCAGGGCTGGGCGGAGAGCGCGAGGCGGCCCGTGAGGACGATCCCGTCCGTCTCGGGCGCGGAGATCACCGCGCCGAGCAGCGGGTGGTCGACCGTGGAGAGGCCGAGGGAGGTGGCGTCGCCGCCCGCCTGGCCGTCGAGGATCCAGAACCGGCGGCGCTGGAAGGCGTACGTCGGCAGGTCGACGCGGCGCGCGCCGGTGCCGGCGTAGAAGGCCTGCCAGTCGATGCGCGTGCCGGTGGTGTGCAGGCGGGCCAGTGCGGTGAGCAGGGTCCGCGGCTCGGGGCGGTTCCCCCGCAGGAGCGGCTCGACGGTGACGTCCTGGCCGTCCAGGGTCGTGCCGGTCAGGGCCGACAGGATGGCGTCGGGGCCGAGCTCGACGAAGCGGGTGACGCCCTGGCCGTGCAGGTACCGGACGGTGTCGGCGAAGCGGACGGCCTCGCGCAGGTGGCGGGTCCAGTACTCCGGGGTGCCCCAGTCCTCGCTGATCTCCCCGTGCACGCCGGAGACCACGGGGATCTTCGGCTGGTGGTAGGTGACGTTCTCGGCGACGAGGTGGAACTCGGCGAGGACCGGATCCATCAGCGGCGAGTGGAAGGCGTGCGAGACGCGCAGCCTGGTCGTCTTGCGGCCCAGTGCGGTGAAGACGGCGGTGATCTCCTCCACCGCCTCCTCCGCGCCCGAGACGACCAGGGAGCGCGGGCTGTTGACGGCCGCGATGCCGGCGGTGTCGGTCAGGTGCGGCAGGACCTCTTCCTCCGTGGCCTCGATGGCGGCCATCGCACCGCCTGCGGGCAGTGCCTGCATCAGGCGGCCGCGTGCGGCGACGAGGCGGGCCGCGTCCTGAAGGGAGAGCACGCCGGCCGCGTGGGCCGCGGTGATCTCGCCGATGGAGTGGCCGGCCAGGAAGGACGGGCGGACGCCCCAGGACTCGACGAGCCGGAAGAGGGCCGTCTCGACGGCGAACAGGGCGGGCTGGGTGTAGGCGGTGCTGTTGAGCAGTGCCTCGTCCTCGGCGGACTCGCCCCACATCACCTGGTACAGCGGGGCGTCGAGGTAGGTGTCGAGGGCGGCGACGACTTCGTCGAGGGCGGCGGCGAACACCGGGAAGGCGGCGTGCAGTTCACGTCCCATGCCCGGGCGCTGCGCGCCCTGGCCCGTGAACAGGAAGGCCGGCTTGCCGTCCCGTACGGCGCCGTGGACCACGCCCGCCGTCGCCGATCCTTCGGCCAGCGCGGCGAGTCCGGCGAGCAGTTCCCCGCGGTTCCCGGCGATCACCGCGGCGCGGTGGTCGTGGGGGGTGCGGGAGGTGGCGGCCGCGTGGCCGAGGTCGGTCAGCGAGAGCTCCGTGTCCTCGCCGACCCGTGCCAGCAGGCGCTGTGCCTGCTCGGCGAGGGCCTGCGGGCTGCGGGCCGACAGCACGACCGGTACGAGGGGCAGTTCGCGGTGTTCACCGGCCGGCGCCGTGGCGTCGGCCGGTGCCTCTTCGAGGATGACGTGGGCGTTCGTGCCGCTGAGGCCGAAGGAGGAGATGCCGGCGCGGCGCGGACGGCCGGCCGTGGCGGGCCACTCGACCGGCTCCTGGAGCAGCCTGACGTTGCCCGCTTCCCAGTCGACGACCGGGGTGGGCTCGTCGACGTGCAGGGTCTTCGGCATCAGGCCGTGGCGCAGGGCCTGCACCATCTTGATGACGCCGCCGACGCCGGCGGCGGCCTGGGCGTGGCCGATGTTCGACTTGAGGGAGCCGAGCCACAGCGGCTTGTCCTCGTCGCGGTCCTGGCCGTAGGTGGCGAGGACGGCCTGCGCCTCGATCGGGTCGCCGAGGGTGGTGCCGGTGCCGTGGGCCTCGACGACGTCGACGTCGGCGGTGGTCAGGCCGGCGCTGTCCAGGGCGGCGCGGATGACGCGCTGCTGCGAGGGGCCGTTGGGGGCGGTGAGGCCGTTGGAGGCGCCGTCCTGGTTGACGGCGGAGCCCCGTACGACGGCCAGGACGCGGTGGCCGTTGCGGCGGGCGTCCGAGAGGCGCTCGACGACGAGGACGCCGACGCCCTCCGACCAGGCAGCGCCGTCGGCGGCGCCCGCGAAGGACTTGCAGCGGCCGTCCCTGGCCATGCCCTTCTGGCGGCTGAACTCGACGAACACCTCGGGGTCGGACATCACGGTGACGCCGCCGGCCAGGGCGAGGGTGCACTCGCCGGACCGCAGCGCCTGGATGGCCAGGTGCAGGGAGACGAGGGAGGAGGAGCAGGCCGTGTCGACCGTCATGGACGGGCCCTCGACACCGAGGACGTACGACACCCGGCCCGAGGCGATGCCGCCCGTGGACGCGTTGTGCGCGTAGTCGTGGTACATCATCCCGGAGTAGACGCCGGTGCTGCTTCCCTTGAGGGTGCGCGGGTCGATGCCCGCGTCCTCGAAGGCCTCCCAGGACGCCTCCAGCAGCAGCCGCTGCTGCGGGTCCATGATCAGCGCCTCGTTCGGGCTGATGCCGAAGAAATCGGGGTCGAAGTCGCCCGCGTCGTGGAGGAATCCGCCCTGGGCGACATAGCTGGTGTCGGGGCGCGCTCCGGTCGGGTCGTAGATGCGGGCCAGGTCCCAGCCCCGGTCGGCCGGGAAGTCGGAGATCGCGTCGACGCCGTCGGCGACGGCCCGCCACAGGCCGGCGGGCGAGGTGATGCCGCCGGGGTAGCGGCAGGCCATGCCGACGATGGCGACGAGGTCGTCGTCGGCGGTCGCGGCGGCCGCCCTGCGGGCCGCCGCGGGCCGTGCGGCTGCGGCCTCGGGCAGTCCGGACACCTCGGTGAGCAGGTGACGGGCCAGCCCGAGGGGGTTGGGGTAGTCGAAGACGATGGTGGCGGGCAGGCGCAGGCCGGTGGCCTCGGCGAGTCCGTTGCGGAACTCGACGGCGCGCAGCGAGTCGAAGCCGAGCTCCTTGAACGCCCGCTCCGGCTCGATGGCCTGGGTCGAGCTGAAGCCGAGTACGTCGGCGACCTGCCGCAGCACCAGCTCGACGAGCACCTCTTCGCGGTCCGCGGCGGGCAGTGCGGCCAGCCGCTGCTGGAGGGCGCCGGCCTCGACCTTCCCGCCGGCCTTGCGGCGGGCGGTGACCGGGGCGAGGGAGCGGAACACCTCGCGGGCGCTCGCACCCTGGGCTCGGATGGCACCGAGGTCCAGCTTGACGGGCACCAGGGTGGCGTCGCCGGCGCGCCCGGCGGCGTCGAACAGCGCGACGCCCTCGTCGGCGGAGATCGGGAAGACGCCGCCCTGCGAGATGCGGGAGCGTTCGGCGTCCGTCAGGCTGCCGGTCATGGCGCTGGCCTCGCCCCAGAAGCCCCAGGCGAGGGACTGGGCGGGCAGCCCGCGGGCCTGCCGGTGGGCGGCGAGGCCGTCCAGGAAGGCGTTGGCGGCCGCGTAGTTGGCCTGGCCGGGGTTGCCGAACACACCGGCGACGGAGGAGAAGAGGACGAACGCCGAGAGGTCGGCGTCGGCGGTGAGTTCGTGCAGGTTGAGCGCAGCGTCGACCTTGGGGCGCAGGACGGCGTCGATGCGCTCGGGGGTGAGCGAGCCGAGGACGCCGTCGTCGAGCACGCCCGCCAGGTGGACGACCCCGGTGAGGGGGTGCGCGGCCGGGACGGTGGCCAGCAGGGCGGCGAGGGCGTCGCGGTCGGCGGCGTCGCAGGCCGCGATGTCGACGTGGGCGCCGAGTCCGGTGAGCTCGGCGGCGAGTTCGGCGGCGCCTTCGGCGTCCGGGCCGCGGCGGCCGGCGAGCAGCAGGCGGCGCACGCCGTGCGCGGTGATCAGGTGGCGGGCGAAGAGCCGGCCGAGCATGCCGGTGCCGCCGGTGAGCAGGACGGTGCCGTCCGCGGCGAACCGCGGTGCGGCGCCGTCGTCACTCGCGTCGTCGCCCGCGGCGGGCGCTGCGGCGCGGACCAGGCGCGGCGCGTACGCGACGCCGTCGCGGACGGCGATCTGGGACTCGCCGGCGGCGTACGCGGTGAGGACGTCGGCGTCGGTCGCGGCGTCGGCCAGGACGACGCGGCCGGGGTTCTCGGACTGGGCCGATCTGACCAGGCCCCAGACGGTGGCGCCGGCCAGGTCGGTGACGTCCTCGCCGGCCCGGGCGGCGACGGCGCCGCGGGTGCGGACGACGAGGACCGAGGCGGCGTACCGCTCGTCCGCGAGCCATTCCCGGACGACGGCGAGGGCTTCGTGCGCGGCGGTGCGGGCGGCTTCGGCCCCGTTCCCGGCGGGGGCGTCCCACAGGACCAGGTCGGCCGGCCCGGTGTCCCCGGCGGCGGACCGGATGGCCTCCCACGTGGCGGAGGTGGCGTCGGCGGCGGCCGCCGGGAGGGCCTGCCAGTCGATGCGGAACAGGGCGTCCCGGGTGAGGGAGCGGTCCTGGGCGAGCCGGTCGTCGGTGAGCGGCCGCAGGACGAGCGAGTCGACCGAGGCGACGGGCTGCCCGGAGGCGTCGGCGAGGTCGACGGCGACCTCGCCGTCGCCGAGTGCGCCGACCCGTACACGGACGGCGGAGGCGCCCTCGGCGGCGAGGGTGACCCCGGACCAGGCGAACGGCAGGGCCGCCCGGTCGCCGGTGACGCCGGTCAGCGCGACGGTGTGCAGCGCCGCGTCCAGCAGTGCCGGGTGCAGTCCGTACGGGGAGCCGTCGGTGCCGTCGGGCAGGGCGGCCTCGGCGTACAGGTCCTCGCCGAGGCGCCAGGCGGCGGTGAGGCCCCGGAAGACGGGGCCGTAGTTCAGGCCTTCCGCGGCGACGTTCTCGTAGAAGCCGTCGAGGTCGACGGGCTCGGCGCCGGCGGGCGGCCACACGGTGGTGTCGAAGGGGCGGGCGGGGGCTGCGGCGGTGCCGAGGGTGCCGACCGCGTGGCGGGTCCAGGACAGGCCCGTGTCCTCGCCGCGTGAGTGGACGCTCACGGCCCTGCGGCCGGCCGGGTCGGGCGCGTCGACGGTGACCCGGACGGCGACGCCGCCGCGCGCGGGCAGCACCAGCGGCGCCTCCAGGGTGAGTTCCTCGACGGTGGTGCAGCCGGCCCGGTCGCCGGCCAGGACGGCCAGTTCGACGAAGCCGGTGCCGGGGAAGAAGACCTGCTCGCCGACCCGGTGGTCGCCGAGCCAGCCGTGGGTGGCGGTGGCGAGGCGGCCGGTCAGCGTGAAGCCGTCGCTGTCGGGCGCGGTGATCACGGCGCCGAGCAGCGGGTGGCCGGCGGGGTCGAGGCCGGCGGCCTCGACGTCGCCGGTGCCCGCGGGGGCCGGGGCCCAGTAGTGCTCGCGCTGGAAGGCGTACGTCGGCAGGTCGACGGGGCGGGCGGGGGCGCAGCCGTGGAAGAGGGTCCAGTCGACGGGCGCACCGGCCGCCCAGGCCTCGGCCAGGGAGGTGGCGAAGCGCTGCATGCCGCCTTCGCCGCGGCGCAGCGAGCCGACGGGCGCGGCGCCGACGCCGACGGCGGAGACGGTTTCGGCGAGGCCGACGAGCAGGCCGGGGTGGGGGCTGGCCTCGACGAAGACGGTGAAGCCGTCGTCCAGGAGGGCGCGGGTGGTCTCCTCGAAGAGGACGGTCTGGCGCAGGTTGCGGTACCAGTAGTCGGCGTCGAGGGTGGCGGTGTCGACGGGCGCGCCGACGACGGTCGAGTAGAACGCGACGTCCGCGGAGCGGGGGCTCACCCCGGACAGGGCCGCGCGGACCTCGTCGCGGATCTCCTCGACGAAGACGGAGTGCGAGGCGTAGTCGACGGGGATCTTGCGGGCCTGGACGCCCTCCGCCTCCAGGTGCGCGTACAGCTCGTCGAGGTTCTCGGGGTGACCGCAGACGACGACCGAGGTGGGGCTGTTGACGACGGCGAGCTGGAGGCGGCCGTCCCAGCGGGCGATGAGTTCGCGGACCTCGGCGGACGGCAGGCGGACCGACATCATGCCGCCGCGGCCGGCCAGCCCGGACCGGATGATCTTGCTGCGGAGGGCGACGACGCGGGCGCCGTCCTCCAGGGAGAGGGCGCCGGCGACGGTGGCCGCCGCGATCTCGCCCTGGGAGTGGCCGACGACCGCGGCCGGCTCCACGCCGAAGGAGCGCCACAGCCCGGCCAGCGAGACCATGACGGCCCACAGCACCGGCTGGACCACGTCGACCTCGTCGTACGTGGGGGCGCCGGGCTCACCGCGTACGACGTCGATGAGGTTCCAGTCGGTGAACTGCGCGAGGGCCTCGGCGCACTCCCGCATCCGCTCGGCGAACACCGGCGAGGAGTCGAGCAGTTCGACGGCCATGCCGATCCACTGCGAGCCCTGGCCGGGGAAGACGAACGCGACCTGCGGGGAGCCGGACGCGGTGCCGCGGACCAGGTTCGGGGCCTTGCCGCCGTCGGCGAGGGTGTCGAGCCCCGCCAGCAGGGCTTCGCGGTCCTGGCCGAGGACGACGGCGCGGTGGTCGAAGGCGGTCCGGCGGGTGATCAGGGCGTGGCCGATGCCGCTCGGGTCCTCGTCCCCCGCGCGCTCGCGGACGAACGAGGCGAGCTTCTGCGCCT
Source organism: Streptomyces sp. NPDC086989 (assembly GCF_044745505.1). Lineage (NCBI taxonomy): Bacteria > Bacillati > Actinomycetota > Actinomycetes > Kitasatosporales > Streptomycetaceae > Streptomyces > Streptomyces sp. NPDC086989. The sequence continues at coordinate 180,271 of NZ_JBIVAL010000011.1, read as the reverse complement.
GCCCGCGCAGCGCCTGGGCGCTGCGCGCCGAGACGACGTACGGCAGGACCGGGGAGGTGACGGCCGGGGCGTGACGGACCGGCTCGGCGGCCGCGGCGGCCGGCTCGGGCTCCGGTGCCTCCTGAAGGATGACGTGGGCGTTGGTGCCGCTGAGGCCGAACGCGGAGACGCCGGCGGTGCGGGCGTGGTCCTCGGCCTTGGGCCAGGGCAGCGCCTCGGTGAGCAGTTCGACGTGGCCGGCGCTCCAGTCGACGTGGCTGGACGGCTCGGAGACGTGCAGGGTGCGCGGCATGAGGCCGTTGCGCATCGCCATGACGGTCTTGATGACGCCGCCGACGCCGGCCGCGCCCTGGGCGTGGCCGATGTTCGACTTGAACGAGCCGAGGCGCAGCGGCCGCTGGGCGGTGTGGTCCTGGCCGTAGGTGGCGAGCAGGGCCTGGGCCTCGATGGGGTCGCCGAGGGTGGTGCCGGTGCCGTGGGCCTCGACGAGGTCGACGTGGGCGCCGGGGATCTCGGCGTTGGCCAGGGCCTGGCGGATCACCTTCTGCTGGGCGGGGCCGTTGGGCGCGGTGAGCCCGTTCGAGGCGCCGTCCTGGTTGATCGCCGAGCCCTGGATCACCGCGAGGACCTCGTGGCCGTTGCGGCGGGCGTCGGAGAGGCGCTCCAGGAGGATGACGGCGGCGCCCTCGGCCCAGCCGGTGCCGTCGGCGGAGTCGGAGAACGCCTTGCAGCGGCCGTCCGGGGACAGGCCCTTCTGCTTGCTGAACGCGACGAACGGGGACGCCGTCGACATGATCATCACGCCGCCGGCCAGGGCGAGCCTGCACTCGTTCTGGCGCAGGGCCTGCGCGGCGAGGTGGATGGCCACCAGGGAGGACGAGCAGGCGGTGTCGACGGTGAAGGCGGGACCCTCCAGGCCCAGGGTGTAGGAGACCCGGCCGGAGATGACGGACGAGGCGCGCGAGGTCGCCATGAACGCCTCGACGGCTTCCGGGACGCCTTCGTCGTAGTCGCCGTAGTCCTGGATGCCCGAGCCCATGTAGACCCCGACCTGGCTCCCCCGCAGGGTCTCCGGGTCGATGCCGGCGCGCTCGAACGCCTCCCAGGACACTTCGAGGATGAGGCGCTGCTGCGGGTCGGTGCCCTCCGCCTCCAGGGGGCTGAGCCCGAAGAAGCCGGGGTCGAACATGCCGGCGTTCTCCAGGAAGCCGCCCTGGTGGACGTAGCTCGCCCCGGGGGCGTCGGGGTTCGGGTCCATCAGGGTCTCGAGGTCCCAGCCACGGTCGGTGGGCATGCCCGCCACGGCGTCGCGGCCTTCGGCAACCAGCTGCCACAGCTCTTCCGGCGTGGTGATCCCACCGGGGTAGCGGCAGCTCATGGCCACGATCGCGATCGGCTCCCGCGCCTGAGCCTCGACGTCCTGGAGCCGCTGCCGGGTCTGGTGCAGATCGGCCGTGACTTTCTTCAGGTAGTCGAGGATCTTCTCGTCATTTGCCATGTCGGGTCTCACCGAGTCCTTTTGATGAATGTGTCGGCTACGTGCTCGGGGCTCGGTCAGGCCAGGCCGAGTTCTCTGTCGATGAAGGCGAAGACGTCGTCCGCCGAGGCGGATTCGAGCTGGTCGCGGACCATCTCGCCGGTTCCCTGGAGGTCCGTGAGCCTGCCGACCAGGGCTTGCAGCCGTGAGGTGATCCGGCTGGAGCGGATCTGTTCGATGTCGAGGGAGGCGGCGAGCTCCTCGAAGCGGTCCAGCTCGGTGAGCACGTCGGCGGGGCCGCCGTCGCCGTCCTGGAACAGCTCGGTGCGCAGGAACGCGGCCAGCGCGGCGGGGGTCGCGTAGTCGAAGACCATCGTGCTCGGCAGGTTCGCGCCGGTCGCCTCACTCAGGCGCGAGCGCAGTTCCACGGCGGCGACGGAGTCGAAGCCGAGGTCCTCGAAGGCGCGGGTCGGTTCGAGTTCCGCCGGGGAGTCGTAGCCGAGCAGGGCGGCGACCTTGCCCCGGACCAGGTCCAGCAGGGCGCGGGTCTGCTCCGCCTCCGGCTTGCCGGCCAGCGAGGCCACCAGTGCGGATCCGCCGCCCGCGGCCGCCGGGCCGGCGGCGCCGGCGAGGATGTCGCGCACCTCGGGCAGGGCGTTCAGCAGCGGGCGGGGCCGGGCCAGCGTGTACGTGGGGACGAAGCGCTCCCAGTCGAACTCGGCGACCACGAGGTGGCTCTCCTCGTGCTCGATGACCTGGCGCAGCGCGCCGACCGCGATGGAGGGCCGCATGGCGGGCGCGCCGATCCGGCGCATCATCGCGCCGAGTTCGGCGTCGACCATGCCGCCGTCCCACGAGCTCCAGGCGACGGAGGTCACCGTACGGCCCTGGGCGCGGCGCCGGTGGGCGAGGCCGTCGAGGTGGGCGTTGGCCGCGGCGTAGGCGCTCTGGCCGGCGCTGCCCCAGACGGCCGCGCCGGAGGAGAAGAGGACGAAGGCGTCCAGCTCCCGGTCGGCCAGCAGTTCGTCGAGGAGGACGGCTCCGGTGACCTTGGCGTGCCCGACCTCGGCGAACTCCTCCAGGGAGAGGTCGGCGAGCGGGGCGATGCGCTGCATGGCGCCGGCGGCGTGGATGACGGCGGTGAGCGGCTGGTCCCCGGGTACGGAGTCCAGGACGCGGGAGAGGGAGGCGCGGTCGGTGACGTCACAGGCCTCGACGGTCACGCGGGCGCCCAGGGCCGTCAGTTCGGCGACGAGCTCGTCGGTGCCGGCGGCGGCGCGGCCGCTGCGGCTGGTGAGCAGCAGGTGCCCGGCGCCCTCGGCGGCGAACGTGCGGGCCACGTGGGCGCCGAGGCCGCCGGTGCCGCCCGTGATGAGGACGGTGCCGTGCGGCTGCCAGGTGCGGCGGGGCTCCTGCCCGGCGAGGGGGGCGCGCACGAGGCGGCGGACGAAGACTCCCTGCGGGCGGAGCGCGACGGCGTCCTCGCCCGAGGTGTCGGTGAGCAGCGAGCACAGGTGCCGGGCGCTGCCGGCGTCGGCGGCGGCGGGCAGGTCGACGATGCCGCCCCAGGTCTGCGGGAGGTCGAGGGCGAGGGCGCCGGCGAGGCCCCACAGGGGGGTCTGGGCGACGGACGTCACCTCGTGGGAGCCGGCCACAGCGGCCGCCCCGGAGGTGGCGAGCCACAGCGGGGCGGTGAGGCCGGCGTCGCCGTGCGCCTGGACCAGGGTGATGGTGGCGGCGAGGCCCCGGGAAAGGCCCGGGTGGCCGGGGTGGGGGTGTTCGTCGAGGGAGAGCAGCGAGAGCACGCCGGCTGCGGTGCGGCCGCGCAGCGCCTCGGTGAGCGCGGCGCGGTCCGGTCCGTCCACCTCGACGGTCTCGGGGGTGGCCCCGGCGTCGGCGATGGCGGCGAGCACGGCGGCGAGCCGCGGGTCGGCGGCCGTCCCCGGGGTCACGGCGACGAGCCAGGTGCCGGTCAGGGCCGCGGCGGGCAGGGTGTCGGGGGCGGGCTGCCAGACGACGCGGTAGCGCCAGGAGTCGAGGGTGTACGCGTCGCGGTGGCGGCGGCGCCACTTCGAGAGGGCGGGCAGCACCTCGTGCAGCGGGTCGGCGGCGATGTCCAGCCGGCCGGCGAGCGTGTCGGCGTCGGCGTGCTCGACGGCGTCCCAGAAGGCGGTGTCGGCGGGGTCGGCCGCGCCGCCGCCGGCGCCCGCGGCGAGGAGGCCGGGGGTGGCGGGGACGGTGTCGGCCCAGAAGCTGCGGTGCTGGAACGGGTACGTGGGCAGCGGGAGGCGGCGGGCCGGACCGCCGGACAGGGCGTCCCAGTCCAGGTCGGCGCCGCGGGCGAAGGCCTGGGCGACGGCGGCCAGGAGGGTGCGCGCCTCGTCGCGGCCGCGGCGCAGGGCGGGTACGGCGACTGCGCCGGACTCGGCCGTCAGCGAGTCGGCGGCCATCGGGGTGAGCGCGGCGTCCGGGCCCAGTTCGAGGAGGATGCGGGCGCCGTCGGCTTCGAGGGAGCGCAGGGCGTCGCAGAAGCGGACGGCCTCGCGGACGTGGCGGACCCAGTAGTCGGCGCTCTGGAGCTCACCGGGCCCTGCGGGGCGGCCGGTCAGGTTCGACACGACGGGGATCCGGGCCTCGTTCCAGGTGACGCTCTGCGCGACCTGGCGGAAGTCCTCCAGCATCGGGTCCATGAGCGGGGAGTGAAAGGCGTGCGAGACCCGCAGTTCCTTCGTCTTGCGGCCCTCCTGCCCGAAGTGGGCGGCGATGGCGCGGACGGTGTCCTGCTCGCCGGAGACGACCACCGCGCGGGGGCCGTTGACCGCGGCGATGCCGACGCCGTCGGTGAGGTGGGGGCGGACCTCCTCCTCGGTGGCCTGGAGCGCGGCCATGGCACCGCCCGCGGGCAGGGCCTGCATGAGGCGGCCGCGTGCGGTGACGAGGCGGGCGGCGTCGGCGAGGTCGAGGACGCCGGCGGCGTGGGCCGCGCTGATCTCGCCGATCGAGTGGCCGGCCAGCAGGTCGGGGCGCAGGCCCCAGGACCGGACGAGCCGGAACAGGGCGGTCTCGACGGCGAACAGCGCGGGCTGGGCGTAGGCGGTGTCGTTCAGCGCCTCTTCGTCCTCGCCCCACATCACGTGCTTCAGCGGGGCGTCGAGGTGCGCGTCGAGGGCGGCGGCCGCCTCGTCGAGGGCCTCGGCGAAGACAGGGAAGGCGGCGTGCAGTCCACGGCCCATGCCCAGGCGCTGGGCGCCCTGGCCGGAGAAGAGGAAGGCGGTGCGGACGTCGGGTTCGGCGACGGCGCGGGCGGCGTCGCCCGGGGTGTCGCCGTCCGCGAGCGCCGCCAGGCCCCGTACGAGCTCCTCGCGGTCCGCGGCGAGCAGGACGGCGCGGTGCTCCAGCGCGGCGCGGGTGACGGCCAGCGAGTGACCGAGGTCGCGTACGGAGGCCTCGTCCCCGGCGGCGTCCCGGCCGGCCAAGTGGTCCAGCAGGTTGGCCGCCTGGGCGCGCAGGGCGTCGGCGGTCTTCGCCGACAGCGGCAGCAGCGCGGGGGCCGCGGCGCCGGTGGCCGCGGCGGGCGCGGTGGTGTCGGCGTCCTCGGCGGCCGGGGCGTCCTCGGCGGGCGCGGCCTCGATGATGACGTGCGCGTTGGTGCCGCTGAGGCCGAACGCGGAGACGGCGGCGCGCCGCGGCTCCCCGGTCTCGGGCCAGGCGACGGCCTCGGTGAGCAGCCGGATGTTCCCCGCGGACCAGTCGACCTTCGGGGTCGGCTCGTCGACGTGCAGGGTCTTGGGCAGGATGCCGTGGCGGATCGCCTCGACCATCTTGATGATGCCGCCGACGCCGGCCGCGGCCTGCGCGTGGCCGATGTTCGACTTGATCGAGCCCAGCCACAGCGGCCGGTCCGCGGGGCGGCCCTTGCCGTACGTGGCGAGCAGCGCCTGCGCCTCGATCGGGTCGCCCAGGGTGGTGCCGGTGCCGTGCGCCTCGACCGCGTCGACCTGGTCGGCGGTGAGCTGCGCACCGGCGAGCGTCTGCTCGATCAGCCGCTGCTGGGAGGGGCCGTTGGGGGCGGTGATGCCGTTGGAGGCGCCGTCCTGGTTGATGGCGGAGCCGCGGATGACGGCGAGCACCGGGTGGCCGTTGCGGCGGGCGTCGGAGAGCCGTTCGACGACGAGCATGCCGGCCCCTTCGCCCCAGCCGGTGCCGTCGGCGGCCGCGGCGAAGGACTTGCAGCGGCCGTTGGGGGCGAGGCCGCGCTCCTGGCTGAACCCGACGAAGGAGGTGGGGGTGGCCATGACGGTCACGCCGCCGGCCAGGGCGAGGGTGCACTCCCCGGCGCGCAGGGCCTTGACCGCCCAGTGCAGGGCGACCAGCGAGGAGGAGCAGGCCGTGTCGACGGTGACCGCGGGGCCCTCGAGGCCGAGGGTGTAGGAGATGCGGCCGGAGGCGATGGAGCCGAGGCCGCCGATCCCTCCGTCGGAGGGGTAGTCGTGGTAGACGACGCCCGCGTAGACGCCGGTGCGGCTGCCGCGCAGCGAGTGCGGGTCGATGGTCGCGCGCTCCAGCGCCTCCCAGGAGGTTTCCAGCAGCAGGCGCTGCTGGGGGTCGGTCTCCCGCGCCTCCTTGGGGCTGATCTTGAAGAAGTCGGCGTCGAACCGGTCGGCGTCGTGCAGGAAGCCGCCCTCGCGGGCGTACGACTTCCCGGGCGTCCCGGGCTCCGGGTCGTACAGCCCGTCGACGTCCCAGCCGCGGTTGAGGGGGAAGCCGGTGATCCCGTCGCCGCCCGAGGCCACCAGGTCCCACAGGTCCTCGGGGGATCCGATCCCGCCGGGGTAGCGGCAGCTCATTCCGACGATCGCGATCGGCTCGTGTTCACGGGCCTCGGCTTCCCGCAGGCGCCGCTTGGCGCTCTGCAGGTCGGCGGTGGCGCGCTTGAGATAGTCGCGGAGTTTGTCCTGGTCAGGCATCTGAAGTCAACCAATCTGAAGCCAACTGTGGTCCGTGCCGGTCGGGGTCTCTCAGGGTCAGAGCCCGAGCTCCCGGTCCAGTGCCTCGAACAGTTCGTCGTCGGTGACCGCCTCGAAGTCCTGCTCCGGGCCGGTCGGTTCGGTGGTGCGGGTGTCCTGCCAGCGGCGCAGCACCGCTTCGAGCCGTGCGGTGATCCGGGTGGGATCGGCGGCGTCCCCTGCGACGGCCGCGAGGGCCGCGTCCAGCTGGTCCAGGGCCTCGGCCACGGCCTGCGTCCCGTCGTCGCCGTCGGGCTGTACGGCGGCGGCCAGGTAGCCCGCCACGGCCCGTGACGTCGGGAAGTCGAAGGCCAGGCTCGCCGGGAGGGCGAGACCGGTGGCCGTGCCCAGCCGGCTGCGCAGTTCGACCACGGCCAGCGAGTCGAAGCCGAGCTCCTGGAAAGACTGGTCGGCGGCCACGGCGTCGGCCGAGGCGTGGCCGAGCAGCCCGGCGACGTGGGAGCGCACCACCTCCAGCAGCACCCGCTCCCGCTCCTGCGGGTCCAGTCCGGTCAGGCGCCGCCGCAGCTGGTCGGCCTCGTCGGCGCCGCCGCGGCCCGGCCGGCCGGCGGGGGTCCGTACGAAGCCGGCCAGGACGGCCGGTACGCGGCCGGTGGCCGAGCGGAGGGTGCCGCGGTCGGGGTCGAGGGCGGTCAGGTCCGCCTCGGCGGTGCGCAGCGCCTCGTCGAGCAGCTCCAGTCCGCGGTCGGCGCCGAGGGCGGGCAGGCCCAGAGAGGCCGCCAGGGCGTGCTGCTCCGCGGTCCCGCCTGCGGCCTCCCACGGCCCGAAGGCCAGGGCGGTCGCGGCGAGTCCGAGGCCGTGGCGGTGCCGGGCGAGCGCGCTGAGGAAGCCGGCCGCGGCGGCCAGGGGGCCCTGTCCGGCGCCGTGCATCAGCCCGGCGGAGGAGGACACCAGCAGGAAGGCCGCGAGGCGGTCGCCGCGGGTGAGCTCGTGCAGGTTCCAGGCCGTGTCGGCGCTGCGCCGCAGGTCGGTGTCGAGTCCGGCCCGGGCCTGCGCGTCGATGCGGGCGGTGCCGGCCGGGAGGTCGGCGTGCACGACCGCGACGAGCGGGTGCTCGGCGGGTATGCCGGCCAGCAGCGCGGCGAGCGCGGTGCGGTCGGCGGGGTCGCAGTCGGCCACCACCGTGTCGGCGGCGAGACCGGCGAGGCCGTCGGGTGCGGCGGCGCCGTCCGTACGGGTGAGCAGCAGGCGGGTGGCGCCGTACTCGGTCACCAGGCGGCGGGCCACGGCCGCGCCGGCGGCGGACCAGGCGCCGGTGACCAGGACCGTGCCGGACGCCAGGGACGGCCGGTCCGCGTCCGGGACGGCGGCCTTGACCAGCCGCGGTACGAGGACGGTGCCGGCCCGGATCGCGAACTCGGTCAGTCCGGAGCCGAGCGCGGCGGGCAGCGCCTGCCGGGAGGCCTCGGTGTCGTCGAGGTCGGCCAGCACGAACCGGCCCGGGTGCTCGCTCTGGGCGGCCCGTACCAGTCCCCAGACCGGGGCCTGGGCGAGGTCGGCGCCCTCGTCCTCGCGGACGGCGACGGCGCCGCGGGTGACGACGGTCAGGGGCGCGGTCCGCTCCTCGTCGAGCCACTGCGCGAGCCGGGCGAGCGTGGCCGCGGCCACCGTGCGGGCGCGGGCGGCCGCGTCGGTGTCGGCGGCCCCTTCGGGAACGGGGCATTCGAAGAGGACGGGCGCGTCCTGCACCACGGAGCCGGCGGGGGCCTGGGCCCAGGTCAGCCGGTAGAGGGCGCCGGGCTGTTCGCCGGTGCGCAGCTCCTGCGCCTGGACGGTCCGCTGGGTGACCGCGGCCGCCGACAGGACGGGACGGCCCTCCTCGTCGGCCGCTTCGAGGGCGAGCGCGTCCTGTGCGTCGCGGGTGATGCGGACGCGGAGGGCGGCGGCGCCGGTCCGGTGCACCTGGAGGCCGGTCCAGGAGGCGGTGGCGAGCGGGGCCGGAGCCCCGGTGTCGAGCCGGTCGAGGCGGTCGAGGCGGTCGAGGTGCAGGGCCGCGTCGAGCAGGGCGGGGTGGACGGTGAACCGGTCGGCCGCGGCCTCGCCGGAGCCCGCTCCGGCGGGCAGGGCGATCTCGGCGAACAGTTCGTCGCCGCGCCGCCAGGCCGCCTGGAGGCCCTGGAAGACGGGGCCGTACCCGTATCCGCCGGCGAGCAGCCGCTCGTACGCGTCGGCCACGGCGACGGGCGCGGCGCCCGGGGGCGGCCACGCCGACAGGTCGGCGGGGGCGGACGCGGCGGCGGTGGCGAGGGTGCCTTCGGCGTGCAGGCTCCAGCCGGAGTCCGCGTCGCCGTCGGGGTCCTCGGCGCGGGAGTGCACGCTCACCGTGCGCAGGCCGTCCTCGCCGGGGGCGCCCACCACCACGTGGAGGGGGACGCCGCCCTGCTCGGGCAGCGGCAGCGGGGCGTGCAGGGTCAGGCCGGCCAGCCGGTCGCAGCCGAACTCGGCGCCGGCGCGCAGGGCCAGCTCCACGAAGCCGGTGGCCGGGAGGACGACCGTGCCGAGCAGGTCGTGGTCCTCCAGCCAGGGCTGGGCGGTGCGGGCCGGGCGGCCGGTGAAGGTGGCACCGCCGGTGCCGGGCGCGGGGACGACCGCGCTCAGCAGCGGGTGGTCCACGGCGTCGAGGCCGAGCGAGCCGGCGTCCCCGCCGCGGCGCTCGTCGAGCGCCCAGAAGCGGTCGCGGCGGAAGGCGTACGTCGGCAGTTCGATGCGCTGCGCGCCGCTGCCGGCGAAGAAGGCGCGCCAGTCGACGTCGACGCCGTGGGTGTGGGCCTGCGCGACGGCGGCCACGAGGGTGTGCTCCTCGTCGCGTTCGCGCCGTGACAGGGCCAGGAACACCGGGGTGCTGCCGGTGCCGGTGCCTGTGCCTGTGCCGGCGTCGGTGTCGGTGTCGGTGTCGGTGAGGCAGGCGGGGCCGAGGCCGGCGAGGACGGCGTCGGGGCCGACCTCGACGAAGGCGGTGGCTCCGGCCTCGGCGAGGGCCCGTACGCCGTCGCCGAAGCGGACGGCCCGGCGGACGTGCCGGACCCAGTACTGCGGGTCGGCGATCTCCTGGGCGGTCATGATCCGGCCGGTCACGTTCGAGACGAGCGGGATGCGGGGCTCCGCCGGGGAGAGCGCGTCCGCGACGGCGCCGAACTCGGCGAGCATCGGGTCCATCAGCGGCGAGTGGAAGGCGTGCGAGACGCGCAGCCGGGAGGTCTTGCGGCCCAGGGCCGTGAAGTGCTCCCGGATCGCCTCGACTTCGCCCTCGGCTCCCGAGACCACCACGGACTGCGGTCCGTTGACCGCGCCGATGCTCACGGCGTCGGTCAGCAGCGGCAGCACCTCGTCCTCGGAGGCCTGGACGGCCAGCATGGCTCCGCCCTCGGGCAGGGCCTGCATCAGCCGGCCGCGGGCGGCGACCAGCTTGGCCGCGTCGGCCAGCGAGAGCACGCCGGAGACGTGGGCGGCGACGATCTCGCCGATGGAGTGGCCGGCGAGGAAGTCCGGGCGGATCCCCCAGGACTCCAGCAGCCGGAACAGGGCGGTCTCGAAGGCGAACAGTCCGGTCTGGGTGTGGACGGTTCGGCTGAGTTCGGTCGCGTCCTCGCCCCAGACGACCTCGCGCAGGGGCCGGTCCAGGTGCCGGTCGAGCTCGGCGAGGGCGGCGTCGAAGGCCTCGGCGAACACCGGGAAGGCGGCGTGCAGTTCGCGCCCCATGCCGGGGCGCTGCGCGCCCTGGCCGGAGAACAGGAAGGCGGTGAGTCCGCCGGTGGCGGCCCGGACGGCGGGCACGGCGGCCGGGGCGCCGGACGCGAGCGCGGCCAGTGCCTGGCGGGCCTGCGCGGGGTCGCCCGCGATCAGCGCGGCCCGGTGTTCCATGGGCGCCCGCGTGGTCGCCAGGGAGAACCCGACGTCACGCGGCTGCGCCGCGGGCAGCGTGTCCAGGTGGCCCAGCAGCCGCCCGGCCTGCCGCACGAGGCCCTCCGGGTCCCGGGCGGACAGAACCCACGGCACGACCCGCGCGGCGGCACCTGCCGCCCCGGCCGATGCGGCCGGGCCGTCCGCCGCGGCGGGGCCACCCGAGGCGCTCGGCGCAGCCGACGTGCCGACGCCGCCGGCGGCGGCCGGGGAGCCCGGGGCAGCCGCGGAAGGCGGCTGCGGGAGGGCCGGGGCCTCCAGGATGACGTGGGCATTGGTGCCGCTGATGCCGAAGGAGGAGACGCCGGCCCGGCGCGGGCGGTCCGACTCGGGCCACTTGCGGGCCTCGTCGAGGAGGCGGACGGCGCCCGCCTCCCAGTCGACCTGGGCCGACGGCGCGTCCAGGTGGAGCGACTTCGGCATGATGCCGGTCCGCAGCGCCTGCACCACCTTGATGACGCCGGCGACGCCCGCGGCTGCCTGGGTGTGCCCGATGTTCGACTTGATGGACCCCAGCCACAGCGGCTCGGCGTCGCCGCGGTCCTGTCCGTACGTGGCGAGCAGCGCCTGGGCCTCGATCGGGTCCCCGAGGGTGGTGCCCGTGCCGTGCGCCTCGACGAGGTCGACGTCGGCGGTGGACAGGCCCGCGTTGGCCAGGGCCTGGCGGATGACCCGCTGCTGGGAGGGGCCGTTCGGCGCCATCAGGCCGTTGCTGGCGCCGTCCTGGTTGACGGCGCTGCCGCGCAGCACGGCCAGTACCTGGTGCCCGTTGCGCCGCGCGTCCGACAGCCGCTCGATCACGAGGACGCCGACGCCCTCGGACCACGCGGCGCCGTCCGCCGCGGCGGAGAACGACTTGCACCGGCCGTCCTTGGACAGGCCGCGCTGCCGGGAGAACTCCACGAAGGTCTCCGTGGAGGACATCACGGTCACGCCGCCGACCAGGGCCAGCGGGCACTCGCCCGACCGCAGGGCCTGCGCCGCGAGGTGCAGGGCGACCAGCGAGGACGAGCAGGCGGTGTCCACCGTCACGGACGGGCCTTCGAGGCCGAACGTGTAGGAGACGCGGCCCGAGCCGAGCGAGCCGGCGGCGCTGTTGCCGGTGTAGTCGTGGTACATGATCCCGGCGAACACACCGGTCGACGTGCCCTTCAGCGAGGCCTGGTCGATCGCCGCGCGCTCCAGCGCCTCGTACGCGACCTCCAGCAGCAGCCGGTGCTGCGGGTCCGTGGTCAGCGCGTCGTTGGGGCTCATCCCGAAGAAGGCGGGGTCGAACTCGTCGGCGTCGTGCAGGAAGCCGCCGTGGCGCACGTACACCTTGCCGGGGGTGCCCGGTTCGGGGTCGTACAGCCCGTCGATGTCCCAGCCGCGGTTGACGGGGAACTCGGTGATCGCGTCGACCTCGTCCTCGACGAGGCTCCACAGCTCCTCGGGGGATCGGACGCCGCCCGGGTAGCGGCAGGCCATGCCGACGATCACGATCGGGTCGTCGTCACCGGCCGCCGGGCCCGCTGTGGCGGCGGCCGTGGCCGTGGCGGTGGCGGCGGAGCCGGCGAGCAGCGTGTCGAGGTGCTCGGCGACGGCCTGGGCGTTCGGGTGGTCGAAGACGAGCGTCGGGGTCAGCCGCAGCCCGGTCGCGGTGGTGAGCTGGTTGCGCAGTTCCAGTGCGGTCAGCGAGTCGAAGCCGAGCTCGTTGAAGGCCCGGTCGGGCCCGACCTCGGCCGTGGAGGAGTGCCCCAGGATCGAGGCCACCTGGCCGCGTACGAGGTCCAGCAGGGCGCGGCGGCGCTCCTTGTCCGGCAGCGCGGCGAGCTGCCCGCCCTGCGTGGCGGCGCGGGCGACGGTACGGCCCGCGGTACGGGCGCGCCGGCGGACCAGCGCGCAGAACTGGGCGGGCAGGTCGTCGGCGGCGCGCAGGGCGGCGAGGTCCAGGGCGAGCGGCAGCAGGACGGAGTCGGCCGCGGTGGTGGCGGCCTCGAACAGGGCCAGGCCGTCGGTGGCGGACAGCGCGCCGATGCCGGAGCGGCGCATGCGCTGGAGGTCGGTGCTGTTCAGCTCCTCCGCCATGCCGTCGCCGCTGACGGAGCCGCCGTCGCCCTCGGTGGCCCACAGGCCCCAGGCGAGCGACTGGCCGGGCAGCCCCTCGGCGCGGCGGTGGGCGGCGAGGGCGTCGAGGAAGGCGTTGCCGGCGGCGTAGTTGCCCTGGCCCGGGTTGCCGAGGACGCCGGCGACCGAGGAGAACAGCACGAAGGCGGTCAGGTCCCGGTCCCGGGTCAGCTCGTGGAGGTTCCACGCGGCGTCGACCTTGGGGCGCAGCGCCCCGGCGAGCAGTTCGGGGGTGAGCGAGCCGATGGTGACGTCGCCGAGGACGCCGGCGAGGTGGATCACCGCGGACACGGGGTGCCGGGCGAGCAGGTCGCGTGCCTGCTCCGGGTCGGCGAGGTCGCAGGCGGCGAGGGTGACCTCGGCGCCCAGGGCGGTGAGTTCGGCGTGCAGCTCGGCGGCGCCGGGGGCCTCGGGACCGCGGCGGCCGGCCAGCAGGAGTTCGCGCACGCCGTGCTCGGTCACGAGGTGGCGGGCGACCAGGCGGCCGAGCGTGCCGGTGCCGCCGGCGAGCAGGACGGCGCCCGGGCCGTCGAAGCGAACCGTTTCGTCCGCCGTGGCGGAGGAGGTCGCGCGGACCAGGCGCGGCGCGGACAGCGCACCGCCCCGTACGACGATCTCGGGCTCGGCCGCGGCCAGGAGCACGGCGGGGTCCACCGTGAGCCCCGTGGAGCCGGGTTCGAGGTCGGCGAGCACGATCCGGCCGGGGTTCTCGGCCTGGGCGGAGCGCATCAGGCCGCGGACCGCAGCGCCGGCCAGGTCGGTGACGCCCTCGCCGGGCGCGGCGACGGCGCCGCGGGTGACCACGAGCAGGCGGGACTCGGCGAACCGCTCGTCGGCGAGCCACTCCTGTACGCGGGCCAGGGCCCGGGCGGTGGCCGCGTGCACGCGGGCGGCGGTGCCCCCCGCCGCGGCGGCGCCGAGGTCGTCGTGGTCGCCGAGGTCGTCGAAGTCGTCGAGGACCAGTACGTCCTGCGCGGGCCCGGTCCGGTCGTCCGCCTCCCAACGGCCCCAGGTCAGCGGGGCGGGAGCGGCGGCAGCGGCGAGCGGCTGCAGTTCGACGGCGAACAGCGACCCGCCCGGGGCGGCCTGACCCGCGGCGTCGGCGGCGGCGCCGGCCCGCGAGACGAGCGATTCGACGGAGAAGACCGGCAGGCCCTCCGCGTCGGCGCCGTCGAGGGTGATGGCGTCGGGGCCACTGGGGGCGATCCGCACCCGCAGCCGGGTCGCGCCGACGGCGTGGAAGCGGACGCCCTTCCAGGCGAACGGCAGCAGCACACCGGAACCGGCGGAGCCGCCGGTGGTGTCGCCGGAGCCGTCGTCGAGCAGCGAGCCGTGCAGGGCCGCGTCGAGGAGGGCGGGGTGGACGCCGAAGCGGGCGGCGTCCTCGTGCGCCTGCTCGGGCAGTTCGACCTCGGCGAAGACGGTGTCGCCCTGGCGCCAGGCGGCCTGGAGGCCCTGGAACACCGGCCCGTAGTGGTAGCCGCGCTCCTGGAGCAGTGCGTACGCGTCGTCCAGGGGCACCTCGGCGGCATCGGCGGGCGGCCACGCGGTGAGGTCGGCGCCGGGGGCCACGGGCGCGGTGCCCAGGAGGCCCTGGGCGTGCAGCAGCCAGGGGGTTTCGGGAGTGGCGTCCTGGGGGCGGGAGTGGATGAGCACGGTCCGGCGGCCCAGCTCGTCGGCGCCGGAGACGGAGACCTGGAGGGCGACGCCGCCGTGCTCGGGCAGCACGAGCGGGGCCTGGAGGATGAGCTCTTCCAGGGTGGTGTGGCCGACCTGCTCACCGGCGTGCAGGGCGAGTTCGACGAAACCGGTGCCGGGCAGCAGCACGGCGCCGAGGACGTCGTGGTCGGCCAGCCAGGGCTGGGCGTCGACGGCGAGCCGGCCGCTGAAGGTCACCCCGTCCGTGTCGGGGGAGGTGATGACCGCGCCGAGCAGCGGGTGGTCGGCGGGTGCGAGGCCGAGGGCGGAGGCGTCGCCGCCGCCCGCGAGCTCGGCGGTCATCCAGTACCGCTCGCGCTGGAAGGCGTACGTCGGCAGCGCGACCACCTGCGCACCGGTACCGGCGTGGAAGGCGGCCCAGTCGACGGGGGTGCCGGTGGTGTGGAGCCGGGCGAGCGCCGTCAGGAGGGTGCGGGCCTCGGGGCGGTTCTTGCGGACGGCGGGCTCGGCCACGGCGTCGCCGCCGTCGAGGGTGGTGCGGGTGAGGGCGGTCAGGACGGCGTCGGGGCCGAGCTCCAGGAAGGTCTGGACGCCCTTGGCGGCGAGGTGCTGGACGGTGTCGGAGAAGCGGACGGCTTCGCGCAGGTGGCGGGTCCAGTACTCCGGGGTGCCCCAGTCCTCGCTGATCTCGCCGTGGACCCCGGCGACGACCGGGATCTGCGCGGGGGCGTACGTCACGGATTCGGCGACGGCCCGGAACTCGGCCAGGACCGGGTCCATCAGCGGTGAGTGGAAGGCGTGCGAGACGCGCAGCCGGGTCGTCTTGCGGCCCTGCTCCGTGAACTGCGCCTGGATGGCGTTGACGGCCTCCTCGATACCCGAGACCACGATCGAACGGGGGCTGTTGATCGCCGCGATCCCGACCGTGTCGCTCAGGAGCGGGAGGATCTCCTCCTCCGTCGCCTCGATCGCGGCCATCGCACCGCCCGCGGGCAGCGCCTGCATCAGGCGGCCACGGGCGGCCACCAGACGGGCCGCGTCCTCCAGCGACAGCACCCCGGCTACATGGGCCGCGGTGATCTCGCCGATGGAGTGACCGGCCAGGAAGTCCGGCCGCACACCCCACGACTCGACGAGCCGGAACAGAGCCGTCTCGATCGCGAACAGGGCGGGCTGCGTGTAGGCGGTGCTGTTCAGCAGCGCCTCGTCCTCGGCGGACTCACCCCACATCACCTCGTACAACGGCCTGTCGAGGTGCACGTCCAGCGCAGCGACCACCGCATCCAGAGCGTCCGCGAACACCGGGAACGCGGCGTGCAGTTCACGGCCCATGCCCGGGCGCTGCGCCCCCTGGCCCGTGAACAGGAACGCCGAGCGGCCCTCCCGTACGACGCCCTGCACCGCGCCCGTGGCCGTGCCCTCGGCGAGGGCGGCGAGGCCGGCGAGGAGTTCCTCGCGGTCGGCGCCGACGACGACGGCCCGGTGCTCGTGCGGGGTGCGGGTGGTGGCCGCGGAGAACCCGAGGTCGGTGAGGGACACATCGGGGTGCCCGGTGACGTGCGCGTGCAGCCGCCCGGCCTGCTCGGCCAGCGCCTTCGGCGTACGGCCCGACAGGGCGACGGGGACCAGCGGCAGTGCGCGGGGCTCGGCCTCGGCCTCCGCCGTCTCGGCGGCCGGGGCCTCCTCGACGATGACGTGCGCGTTCGTACCGCTGAGGCCGAAGGAGGAGATGCCCGCCCGGCGCGGGCGCTCGCCCGCCGGCCAGGCGACCGGCTCGGTCAGCAGTTTGACGTTGCCCGCGGTCCAGTCGACGTGCGGGGTGGGGTCCTCGGCGTACAGGGTCCTGGGCAGGACGCCGTGGCGCAGCGCCTGGACCATCTTGATGACGCCGCCGACGCCGGCCGCCGCCTGCGTGTGGGCGAGGTTCGACTTCAGGGAGCCGAGCCAGAGCGGCTTGTCCTCGTCGCGGCCCTGGCCGTACGTGGCGAGCAGGGCCTGCGCCTCGATCGGGTCGCCGAGGCGGGTGCCGGTGCCGTGGGCCTCGACGGCGTCGACGTCCGCGACCGTCAGGTTCGCGTTCTCCAGGGCGCTGCGGATGACGCGCTGCTGGGAGGGCCCGTTGGGGGCGGTCATGGAGCTGGACGCGCCGTCCTGGTTGACGGCGGAGCCCTTGATGACGGCGAGGACCCGGTGGCCGTTGCGGCGGGCGTCGGAGAGCCGTTCCAGGACGAGGACGCCGACGCCCTCGGAGCAGCCGGTGCCGTCGGCGTCCGAGGCGAACGGCTTGCAGCGGCCGTCGGCGGCCATGCCGCGCTGGTGGCTGAAGTAGAGGAACATGTCCGGCTCGGTCATCACGGTGACGCCGCCGGCCAGGGCGAGTGTGGACTCGCCGGAGTTCAGGGACTGTGCGGCGAGGTGCAGGGCGACGAGGGACGAGGAGCAGGCCGTGTCGATGGTGACGGCCGGGCCCTCCAGGCCGAGGCTGAACGCGACGCGGCCGGTGACGAGGCTGCCGCCGGTGGTGGCCGCGGCTTCGGTGCCCAGCGCGTAGTCGTGGTACATCACGCCGCCGAAGACGCCGGTCTTCGTGCCGCGGAGGGTGTGCGGGGCGATGCCCGCGTTCTCGATGGCCTCCCAGGACGTCTCCAGCAGCAGGCGCTGCTGGGGGTCGAGCGCCAGGGCCTCGCGCGGGGAGATCCCGAACAGGCCCGCGTCGAAGTCGCCGGCGTCGTAGAGGAAGCCGCCCTCGCGGGTGATCGTCCGCCCGGGCTTGCCCGGCTCGGGGTCGTACAGGGCGTCGGTGTTCCAGCCGCGGTCCTCGGGGAACGCGGAGACGCCGTCACGGCCCTCGGCCACGAGCTGCCACAGCTCGTCCGGGGAGGTGACCCCACCCGGGTAGCGGCAGGCCATGCCCACGACCGCGATCGGTTCGCCCGACGACCTGCGCTCCGCCGCGGCGAGCCGTTTACGGGCTTCACGCAAGTCGGTGGTCGCCCGGCGTAGATACCCGAGAAGCTTCTCCTCGTTGCTCACCGAGCACACCCTCCTATGCCATTCGACGACGCCGGGGCGAGATGAGTTTTCCGCGCGCTCGGGGGCAGTAATTCCGATACTGCGCCGAGCCGGCACGTACGTTTCACAAACTCGCAGCGGACTGAGATCTCTCGAAAATTACTTCGGTGACGGGTGGTCCGCCCACCCCTGAGCGCGGCCCCGGGCCCCCTAGGATCACGACCGTCCCACCCCTCCCCGGTGGGGAGCGGCCCGAGTTGGGCCCCCGGCGCCGGCCGGACCCCTTGACGCCGGCAAGGGCATGCCAGGGGTCGGCTTAGGGGTGGTTAGGGGTGGCTCCGGGGCAAATGGCTCCGTTAGCGTTCAGTGCGGAAACTCTGACGAGAGCCAGACGAATCGTCCACCGGAAATACGCTGCTTTCAGGGATACAGAATGTCTTGCAAAGACCCGGCGTTAGCACTCCGTACCGGCGATCCGATTTCCGTGCCGGATCTCACTCATATCCGTTCCATCGAGCGCCTGGGGTACCGCACCCCACGGCGCTCACGCTGTCTTCCGCCGCTCCACGCAGGACCCGTTCCCGCTTCCACCGCTCGCGGCGCAACCCCCCACCCCACCCTCCACCCCCCAACGAGTACGTGACACGCATGTGCGTACCTGATACGCTCTGCGTGCCGCGTACGCCGAGAGGATATGGACGATAGCCATGACGGAACTGAAGCCCAAAGCAGGAACGAAGGAGTGGATCGGCCTAGGAGTGATCGTTCTGGTCACCCTGCTGGTCTCTGTCGATGTGTCCGTGCTGGGATTCGCGATCGCGCCACTGAGCGAGGACATCTCGCCCACCGCCTCGCAGCTGCTGTGGATCATGGACATCTACAGCTTCGTCCTGGCCGGCACCCTGGTCACCGTCGGCTGGCTCGGCGACCGCATCGGCCGTCGCAAGCTGCTGCTGATCGGTGCCGCCCTGTTCGGCGTGGCCTCGGCCCTCGCCGCCTTTTCCACCAGCCCTGAGATGCTCATCGCCTCGCGGGCGCTGCTCGGCCTGGCCGCGTCGACCCTGACGCCGACGTCGCTGGCGCTGATCCGCAACATGTTCCACGACGCCAAGGAGCGCAAGACGGCCATCGCGGCCTGGGGTGGCACGCTCACCTCGGGTGCCGCCATCGGCCCCGTCGTCGGCGGTCTCCTGCTGAACAACTTCTGGTGGGGCTCGGTCTTCCTGATCAACACCCCGGTGATGGTCCTGGTCCTGCTCTCGGCCCCGTTCCTCCTGCCCGACTACCGCGACCCGAACCGCGGCAAGCTCGACCTGCTGAGCACCGCGCTCTCCCTGGCCGGCGTCATGACGCTGATCTACGGGTTCAAGGAGCTCGTCATCGAGGGCTACAGCCAGAGCGCCCTCATCTGGGCCGTGGCCGGCGCCGTCCTGATCGTCGCCTTCGTGATCCGCCAGAAGACGGCCGCCCACCCGATGATCAACATCTCGCTGTTCCGCAGCGGCGGCTTCAGCGGCGCCGTCATCGTCAACCTGATGGTCGCCTTCGCCCTCATGGGCAGCAGCGTCCTGACGAACCAGTACCTCCAGCTGGTGCTCGGCTACTCCGCGCTCAAGGCCTCGCTGTGGTCGCTGGCACCGATGCCCGCCATCGGTATCGCGGTCGCCCTCGCCGCCTCGCTCGGCCGCAAGGTCCGCCCCGCGGTCCTCATCGGCTCCGCCCTGGTCATCATGGCCGCCGGCTTCGGCGTCCTGACCATGGTCGAGGTGGACTCCAGCATCGCGGTCATCCTCGTCGGCGTCGGCCTGCTGGCCGGCGGCATGGTCGCCGCCAAGACCCTGGCGGCCGAGATCGTGGTCACGTCCGCCCCGCCGGAGGAGGCCGGTTCCTCGGTCGCGACGTCCGAGACCTTCACCGAGTTCGGCATCGCCTTCGGCTTCGCCACGCTCGGCTCCATCGGCTCCCACATCTACCGCGCCGACATGACCAAGGTCAGCCCCGACGGCGTCACGGGCGAGGCGCTCGACTCGCTGCGCAGCACCATCGGTGGTGCGGCCGACGTGGCCGCCCACCAGTCGCAGCAGATCGGCGGCCAGATCATCGAGGCGAGCCGGGAGGCCTTCACCCACGGCCTGCAGGTGGCCACGCTCGCCGGCGCCGGCCTCATGCTCCTCACCGCCCTGATCGCCGCCCTCCTGCTCCGCAAGACCCCGATCGAGGCGGCGCTGCCCGGCTCGCTCGAGGCCGCCCAGTCGCAGGAGCCCCAGCACGTCCCGACCACCGCCGGTGCGGCTTCCACCCCCGCCGCCGCACCGCACTCTTCGGTCGCCTATCACTGATCCGCGACAGGCCCGAAGGGCACGGGAAAGAAACGTCCGCCCCGACCACCACCAGGTGGCCGGGGCGGACGCGTTTACGCCCTCACGTTTACGCCCTCACAGGGAGCGCCGGGTCGCGTTCCCGTCGGTTCCGGGCCAGCGGGCCAGCGGGCCGGCAACGCCAGACCTGATGTCACGGATTTGCGACACCGGGCCCCCAGCCCGAGCCCGAGCCGCCGGTACGTCGTTCACATAGGAACACATACCGTAGGAGTCGCATGTCCCAGCAATACGCCCAGCCCACGCCGCCCCAGGGGCCACCTCCCAAGAAGGTGGGCGCCGGCAAGATCGTCGGCTTCTCTTGCCTAGGCATCGTCGGCCTCGTCGTCATTTCAGCCGTCGCGGGGCTCGCGGGCAGCAGCGACCCCAAGAAGGAAGCGGCTCCGCCCGCTGCCGCCGGGGTCGGGGCAGCGCCCTCACCCGTCGCGAAAGCAGCCCCTCCGGGCGGCGCCGAGGGCGACGTCCAGATCAAGACGTGCGAAGTCGACCCAAGCCTGGGCTGGGCCAAGGCGGGCCTGACGATCACCAACAGGTCGTCGAAGACCAGCAACTACATGGTCCAGGTCGAGTTCGTCGATGCATCCGGAACCCGGCTCGGCGACGCCCTCGCCGCGACCAACAACCTTGCCCCCGGTCAGAGCGCCCAGAACACCGCCCAGGGCCTCGACCAGATCAAGAGCAAGATCACGTGCAAGGTCACGAAGGTGACCCGCTACGCCTCCTGAACACGTGTGCCCCCGCCGCCTCTCGGCCGCGGGGGCACAACGCGGATCTTGCCCGTCGTGA
Organism: Streptomyces sp. NPDC086989; assembly: GCF_044745505.1. NCBI lineage: Bacteria > Bacillati > Actinomycetota > Actinomycetes > Kitasatosporales > Streptomycetaceae > Streptomyces > Streptomyces sp. NPDC086989. Next base: position 159,926 of record NZ_JBIVAL010000011.1, on the reverse strand, counting down.
ACGCGATGCCTCCGCCGGCACCGGCAGTGGCGGGGTCAGCCCAGCGGGTTCTCGCCGGCCTTCGTGCGCACCAGGACCTCGATGCCGTCGAGCACCCGCTCCAGGCCGAAGGTGAAGTCGTCGTCCGTCTCCTGGAAGGTGCCCGCCTCGATCAGCTCGCGGACCGCGGGGAAGGTCTCGGCGTCGACGAACTTGTCCATGGCCCGGCCGTAGGCGGCCATCAGCTCCTCCTCGCTCTCGTCCTGGCTGGTCAGCGGCATGGACACCTGCGCGTTGTTGCGCACGTAGCCGACCATCAGCAGCATCACCGAGAGCTTCTCGTTCGGCGAGAGCCCCGTGCGGCCGAGCGTGCGCAGCCCGCATTCGAGCCAGCTCATCTGGCCCGGCTCCAGCGGCGGCCCGCTGACCGGCACTTGGAGCATCCACGGGTGACGCCGGAAGATCTCCAGGAACGCGCGGGCCCACAGCTCCAGGCCGCCGCGCCAGTCCTTGTCGCTGCCTTCGAGCAGCGGCGGCTTGCCGTACGCCATGTCGACCATGAGCGAGTGGAGTTCGTCCTTGCTCGACACGTGCCGGTACAGGGACATCGTCGCGAAGTCGAGCCGCTCGGCCACCCGGGCCATCGACAGGGACCCCAGCCCGAACTGGTCCGCGTACTCGATCGCCGCCGTGACGATGCGTGCCGCGCTCAGGCCCGCGCGTGCTCCGCGCTGTTCACGGCTGCGCAGCTCCCACAGCACGTCGATGCTGCCCGGCAGGCCGCTGCCCTCGTTGCTGGTCATGGAGCGTCCCGCCTTCATTCGTCCTCTTCACGGATTCACGGATCACCTATGCGTATCACGCACGCATAGGTGACATGTTATGCGTCACCAGGCCGTTTTCCCGCACCCCGGCCGGGATACGGGAAAGGCTCCCGCCGGAGTCGGCGGGAGCCGGTGCCCGGACCGGGGCCGGTCAGCCCAGGTGCGCGCTGATCTCCCCCAGGACGGCACCCGCCTGGGAGTTGAGGTAGAAGTGACCTCCGGGGTACGTGCGCAGCGCGTACGGGCCGGTGGTGTGCTGCTCCCAGGCACGCGCCTCCTCGGGCGTCACGTGCGGGTCGCTGTCGCCGGTCAGGACGAAGAGCGGGCAGGTCAGCTGCGGGCCGGGCGCGTACCGGTAGGTCTCGGCGGCCCGGTAGTCGGAGCGGATCGCCGGCAGGATCATGCGGACGATCTCCGGGTCGCCGAGCACCGCGGTGTCGGTGCCGGCGAGGCGGGTGATGTCCGCGAGCAGCCCGTCGTCGTCGCGCAGGTGCACCCGCTCGTCGCGCACGGTGGACGGGGCCCGCCGGCCGGAGGCGAACAGTCCGTGCAGGACGATGCCCTCGGCCTCCAGCCGCCGGGCCACCTCGAACGCGAGGGTCGCGCCCATGCTGTGCCCGAAGAAGGTGACGGGCCGGTCGCACCACGGCCGCACCTCTTCGGCGAGGGCGTCCGCCAGGCCGGCGATGGAGTCGATGCAGGGCTCGTGCCGGCGGTCCTGGCGGCCCGGGTACTGGATCGCCAGGACGTCCACGCCCGGGGTCAGCGCGCGGGAGACGGGGAAGTAGAACGACGCCGAGCCGCCCGCGTGCGGGAAGCAGATCAGCCGGTGCGCGGCGTCCTGGCCGTCGGGGTGGAAGCGGCGCACCCACGCGCCGGTCTCCACGGGGGTCTGGATGGTGGTCATGCGGTGTACTCCTTCGTCCGTGGCCCGACCGCCGCCTGTCCGCGGATCAGCTCCGCGGTGACGGGGTCGAGCTCGCGGGGACCTGCGTCGAACTTGCACCGGACATGGAAGAGGTCGTTCATCAGGTCGGCCGAGCCGATCTTCCGGGACGGGCCGCGCTCCGCGATCCCGGCCAGCGGGAGCTTGCCGGTGTCGGCCCAGGCGAGGCGGCCGCGGGAGTCGATGTAGCTGCGCGCGCGGCCCGCGTTGTCCGGGTGCACGCAGTACGGGACGTCGAGGTAGCCGTGCCGGAACGCCTTGAGCAGGGCGCGCCCGAGGTCGTCGTCGAGGTTGAGGACGGCGTCCACCAGGGCGCGCGCCTCCTGGTAGGTCGGGGAGTCGAGGAAGGCGTCGTCGGGGCCGCGGCCGGTGCGCAGTGCGGTCCGGCTGGCGTACTCGAGGGCCTGGACGTTCTCCGCGACGGTCGGGATGCGGCGGGCCTCCGCGGCGGTCTTGACGATGAGGCGTTCCGCACCCGTGCTGACGGCGAGTTCGGCGGCGCTGGCGAGCAGTCCGTACGCACCGTGGTCGGTCTCGGGGTAGACGCCCATGTAGGCGTAGATGACCACGTGCCAGTTGTCGACCGGCAGGAGTTCGGCGCTGAGCCGGCGCAGCGCGGTGACCGCCTCCCGATCCTGGACCGGGTCGGTCTGCTGCGCGTAGCTCATCGAGATCGAGCGCAGGCCGTGCTGGGCGAAGAACATCGCTTCGAGGAAGCTGATGGCGACGAGCTGGCTGGGCGGGCACAGCTGGCCCATCATGCAGCCGCCGAAGGTCTCCAGGTGCGGCTCGATGCCGACGTCCTGCATGCGGACGTACAGCTCGCAGCAGTCCTCCCAGTTGCGGATGGCGTCCGCGAGCGGGGTGCGCCCGTAGGGAAGGCAGTACGAGACCGGGCCGCCCTCGGTGGCGTTGAGGTCGAGGCGCATCATCGCCCGGAAGATGTCGATGGGCGTGGCCGAGCCGTGCCGGACCTGGACGGGGAACCCGGCGTCGCGGACGCCGCCGAGGACGGCGGCGGTGGTGGCCGCCGGATGGCTGACGACCGGGTAGCCGTTGAGGTCGATGCCGTCGCGCAGGGCGGTCTCGACGGCCTCCAGGTTGCCGACGCGGGTGTAGCTGTCGAGCGTGAGGGTGCCGACGGTGGCGGCGTCGGCGGCCTTGGTGGCGACGAGCCCGGTGCGCATCCGGCCGGGGTCCCCGAAGCCCATGCGGGGCTGGACGACGAGGCGGCCGTTGCCACCCTCCCTGCGGACGAACTCCCCGAAGTCGACGGGGGCCGGGCCGGCGGGCCGCCCTTCGCGGACGGCGGCGAGTCCGCTCATGCGGAGACCCGGGCGTGGTCCACCGCGCGCTGCGGTGCGGGCGGCAGCGTGGCGAGGAAGGCGTGGAACGCGGCGATCGGGTCCTGGCCGTCCTCGAACACGGCGTCGAAACCGGCGGCCATCAGCTCGGTCGTGCGGCTGGCGCCCTCGCCGCCGTCGGTGCCGAGCTTGCCGCCGATGACGATCGGCGTGGCGGCCAGCGGGCCGCAGTCGCGGAGCCGGCCGATGACCCGCATCCCGTCCTGGTAGCCGTGCCCGTTGACGCTGCTGATCACGATCATCTCGGGATTGCGGTCGCGGCACTCGGAGACGAGCAGCTCATCGGGGACGCAGGGGCCGAGGTTGACCACGTCGTACCCGCACTCCTCGATGAGCAGCTGGAGGAAGACGAGGTTCCAGGTGTGGGAGTCGGAGGCCAGGGTGGTGACGACCACGGTCCCCTTCGACCGTTCGACGAACCCCTCCGCGGTTCTCGCAGGCAGGTCACGCATCATCGCCCTCCTCGGTCCGGTACGTGCGTACGTGCTCGATGCGGGAGACCGAGACGACCTTGCCGCCGGACACGGCGACCTCGGTCGGGGCCGGCCGCCCCAGGAACATCAGGAGGCTCGACGTGGGCCCGTACGCGCCGGCGTTGGGGATGCGGACGAGGTCGCCCTCCTCCAGCAGGGGCAGGTCGATGCCCCGGCCGAGGACGTCGCCGGGGGTGCACAGCGGGCCCACCAGGCTCGCCTTCTCGGTCTCGTCGTCCGCCTCGACCTGCACGGAGACGGGCAGCAGCCGGCCCAGGCCGGACATCCCGCCGAAGGTGTTGATGCCGGCGTCGAGGATGACGAACTTCTTGCCCCGGCTGATCTTGACGTTGCTGACGCGGGCGACGAGCGTCCCGCTGTCGCCGGACAGGTAGCGGCCGGACTCGACGGCGAGCCGCGGTGCGCCCTCGCGCCACTGCGGGAAGTGGACGTCGAGGGAGGCCTCCAGCTCGGTGCGGAGCTTGGGGTAGCGGTCCCGCTCGCCGTGCTGCGCGTACGGGACGGAGAAGCCGCCGCCGATGTCGAGCAGGCGCAGCGGGACGCCCAGGTCGTCCTGGATCGCGGCGGCCACCCGGATGGTGTGGGTGAGCTCGCCGATGAGGGACTCCTCGTCCGCGGCGTTGCTCTGGGAGAACAGGTGGAGTCCGGCGATGCGGGTGCCGGGCACCGAGCGCAGCTGCTCGGCGATGCCGGGCACCGTCTCGCTGTCGATGCCGAACTGGGTGGGGGCACCCGTCATCCGGATGCTGGTGGTGGCACTCGCCGAGGCGCTGTTGATGCGCAGCAGGCAGTCGGCGACGGTGTCCTGTGCGAGGGCGGCCCGGCCGATGTGCACCAGGTCGCTCAGGGACTCGGCGGAGAAGGTGCGCACGCCGGCCGCGATGGCCTCAGACAGCTCCTCGGGAGTCTTGCCGGGCCCGGTGTACAGGATGTCGGCGCCGGGGTAGCCGGCTTCGAGGGCCGCGGCGAGCTCACCGGTGGAGCTGATCTCGGCCTTGCAGGCGGGGCCGTCGCCGTCGCGCAGCGCCCGGACGAGGTCGACGTGCGGGTTGGCCTTGAAGGCGTAGAACACCTCGAAGCCCTCGGGCAGCCAGCCGAAGAGGTCCCGGCGGGCGGCGCGCGCGCGGTCGAGGTCGTACACGTAGAGGGGCGTACCGTACTGACGGGCGAGCTCGGTCGGCTCCATGGACGGGGAACTCATTTTCCACTTCCCTCAAGCAGCAGGGCCAGCTCTTTGCGGGCGTTCTTGCCGTGCTGGGTGAGCGGGAACTCGCTCAGCACGCGGACGATCGCCGGGACCTTGGCGGGCTCCAGGCGCTGGGCCACGCCCTTGAGCACCTCGGCGGGGGTCAGGTCGCTCTCCACGAAGAGGGCGAGGTCGTGCTTCTCACCTGGCGCCAGGGCGGCGGCGGCGCGGACGCCGGGGATGTCCATGGCGGCGCCCTCGATTTCGAGGGTGCTCATCCGCAGCCCCTTGCGCTTGAACATGTCGTCGCGGCGGCCTTCGAAGTACAGGTAGCCGTCGGCGTCGAGGCTGCCGTAGTCCCCGGTGTGCAGGCTGCGCTGCCCGCTCGCGGGGTCGGTGCGGAAGGTGTTGGCGGTGATCTCGGGGCTGTTCCAGTAGCCGGGCATCACGTGCGGGCCGACGGCGACGATCTCGCCGACCTCGCCGGCGGGCAGCTCGTTGCCGTCCGCGTCGACGATCAGCACGCGGGTGCCGGGCAGGGGAAGGCCGACGGCGCCGGGGCGCTCGCGGTCCTCCTCGGGCGGCATGACGGTGATGCGCTTGGCCTCGGTCTGGCCGTACTGGCGGACCACCCGGGCCCCGGGGAAGTGCTCGCGCAGCGCGTCGATGGTGGCGGGCGGCAGCGCCGCGCCGGTGTTGGTGAACATCCGCACCGGGGCCTGCGGCTCGGTGTCCCGCTTCGCCAGGCTGACGATCATGGAGGCGAAGGAGGGGACGATGGGGACCACCGTCGCGCCGGTCTCGCGCATCCGGCGCACCAGCGTGAGGTCGGAGTCCTGGTCGGCGAGGACGATCTCGCAGCGCGCGATGCAGGTCATGACGACCTTGTAGAGGCCGTAGTCCCAGGACATCGGGAAGCGGCAGAAGACGATGTCGTCCGACCGGTACCCGAGCGCCTCCACCAGGCCCCGGGAGGCGAAGGCGACCTGGGCGTGCGGGCAGACGACGCCCTTGGGGGCGGCCGTGCTGCCGGAGGTGTAGATGAGGGTCGCCACGTCTTCGGGGCGTACCTCGGAGGTGGTGCGGGCGCCGCGGGCGCGCAGTTCCTCGACCTCGGCCCACACGTCGGCGAGCAGGTGCACCGCACCGACGGCCTCGCCCAGGCCCGCCGCGGTCGCGGCGTCGCCGACGGCCAGCTTGGGCCCGGCGTTCTCGCTGACCTGGCGCAGGTGGTAGGGCTTCATCGTGGGATTGAGCGGTACGAACACCGCTCCCGCCCGGGAGGCCCCGTAGAACATGGCCGCCAGCTCACGGCTGGTCGGCAGCTGCAGGACGACGGGATCGCCCACGCCTATGCCGCGGCCGGCGAGCCAGGCGGCGAAGGCCTGGCTGTACTCGTCGAGCTGCCGGTAGGTCCAGGCACCCGCGCCGTCGCGGATGGCCGGGGCGTCCGGCGCCGCCGCGGCGGCTGCGTCCAGCAGTCCGTGGACGGTTTCGCCCAGGGACGCTCCGTGAGTAATTCCGGTCGTTCGGGATTCTTCGCGTATCGAATACGAGAGGCTGACCAACGCCCCACTCCTGCCTCGAGTTGTGGCTCGGTTCGTCCCCCCGTGGAACCGGCTGGAAAAGAGCCGAGGGAGACAGGACATCCTTCTTTTCAGGTGTCGCTTGAATTCAGACTGAGTTCGGTTGGAACGACCGGGAAATGTGGTCGCTCACGACCCTCCGGACGTCGTCGGCGTGTTCGTTCAGGAAGAAGTGCCCCCCGGTGAAGAGGGAGAGGGTGAACGGCCCGGCGGTGTGTTCCCGCCAGGCGGCGGCCCCGTCCGCGCTCACGTGCGGGTCCTCGCTGCCCGTCAGCACGGCGATCGGCGTGCGCAGCGGCGGGCCGGGGCGCCAGCGGTAGCTCTCGGCGGCCTTGTAGTCGCTGCGGATGGTGGGCAGGATCATGCGGACCAGCTCGGGGTCGTCCAGGACGGCCGCGTCCGTGCCCTGGAGGCGCAGGATGCCGGCGACGAGCTCCTCCTCGGTCTCGGCCCGGGCCGTACCGCCGTCGCCCGTCCCGCCGCCCGTCCCGCCACCCGTACCGCCACCGGTCCCGCCGCGGCGGGACGGGGCGCGCATGCCGGAGACCACGAGCCCGGCCGCCGGCCTGCCCCGCTCCTCCAGACGGCGGGCGGTCTCGAAGGCGATCAGGGCTCCCATGCTGTGCCCGAACAGGGTCACGGGCCGGTCGGACCAGCCCAGGACCTCCTCGGCGGCGTGCTCGGCGAGCGTCCCGATGTCCTCGATGCAGGGCTCGCTGCGGCGGTCCTGGCGGCCGGGGTACTGGACGGCCAGGACGTCCACGTCCGGCGCGAGCGCCTGGGCCATCGGGAAGAAGTACGTGGCGGCGCCGCCCGCGTGCGGGAAGCAGACGAGGCGGTGGGGGGCGTCCGGCGAGGGCTGGAACCGCCGGATCCATGCGCTGGTGCCCTGGAGCGTTTCCGTCATGACTCTTGACTTCCCTTCCCGGCAACCGGGCGGTATCCCGTTGCCCTCGTTCCATCGAAACGGCGCCCTGGGCCCCGCCGCCATTGCCGCCGCCCCCTGTGACCACCCTTCACCACCCCTAATTTCGGCCGGTCCCCGCCATTCCCACCAGGGGCGCGGCGGCTTAGGGGTTTTCAGCAGGGGGTGGGAACAGCAGCCTGAATGGGGTGAACTCCGGTTGGGGTCCCCGGATGGGGCACCTCCCAGCGACAGCTGGGGGAGAGTCCGGGGGAGGAATGCGCAGGCGTTTTCCGTCGAGCGGTGACGCACCTGTGCGTGCGCCCTTCCACTGCCACCCGCTGAGCCCGAGCCCGACGACGACCCACGCGATCGATCCAGGCCGTGACCGCACATGAGGTGCGGAGCGGTTGAGAGAGGGACCCACCCATGACGGAACTCACCACCGCGCAGCCGGAGACGACGGTCCGCGCGTTTCCCCTGGCCCGCACCGGTTGTCCGATGCAGCCCGCGCCGGAGTACGCCGTGCTGCGCGAGACGGAGCCGGTCTCGCGCGTGAAGCTGACGTTCAACGGCCGTGAGGCCTGGCTGCTGACGCGTTACGAGGACATGCAGCAGATGCTGCGCGACAGCCGCTTCGAGTCGGACATCGCCGACCCCGGCTACCCGCTCCAGTTCGGCTTCCCCCTGGAGCTGCTGGAGCAGGGCATCGTGCAGCGGACCCTCTTCCACATGGACCCGCCGGTCCACACCAAGCACCGCATGATGCTGATGCCGGAGATGACGGCCAAGAAGGTCGAGGCCATGCGGCCCGGCACTCAGGAGCTCGTCGACGAGCTGATCGACGCGATGCTCGCCCAGGGCGGCCCGCTGGACATCGTCTCCGCGCTGACGATGCCGCTGCCCTCCCGCGCGATGGTGGAGCTGCTGGACATCCCGGAGGGCCACACCGAGCTCTTCCACCGCTGGATCAACCTGCTGGTCGCCCAGGGCTCCCCCGAGGACCACGCCGCCGCCAACACCGAGGTGGAGATCCTGCTGCACCGGCTGATCGCCGAGCGTACGGCGCAGCCCGGTGACGACCTGATCAGCAGCCTGATCCTGCGCAACAAGGAGCGCGGCGGCGAACTGGTCGACGGCGAGATCAGCGCCCTGGTGCGCACGATGATCGCCGGTGGCCACGAAAGCACCGTGAACGGCATGACCATGGCCGTCCTGGTGCTGCTCAGCCACCCCGAGCAGGCGGCCCTCCTGCGCGACAACCCGGACCTCGCCGGCCAGGCCGTCGACGAGCTGATGCGCTTCTCCAGCGTCTCCGACCACGGCACCGTCCGGGTCGCGAAGGAGGACGTGGAGATCGGCGGCCAGCTGATCCGCAAGGGCGAGGGCGTCATCTGCTCCCTGACCTCCGCCAACCATGACCCGCGGGTGTTCGCGGACCCGAACACGCTCGACATCACGCGCAAGGAGGCCGCGCAGAACATCGCGTTCGGCTACGGCCACCACCGCTGCGCCGGCCAGGTCCTGGTCCGGATGCAGATGGAGGTCGTGTTCACGACGCTGCTGCGCCGCATCCCCGGGCTGCGCCTCGCCAAGCCGGTGGAGGAGCTCCCGTTCAAGGAAAAGGCCCTCATCGACGGCCTGCACGAGCTGCCGGTCACCTGGTAAAGGAAGAGGACGAAGATGCTGCAGGTCATCATCGACAAGGACGTCTGCGTCGCCTGTGGGGCCTGTGTGCTCTCGGGGCCGGACGTCTTCGACCAGAACGAGGACGGCCAGGCCGTCCTCGTCGTCGACGAGCCCGGCGAGTCGCTGCGCGACCAGATCCTGGAGTCCATCGAGGCCTGCCCGGTGCAGGCGCTGAGCCTCGTCGAGCACGCGGGCGCCGCGGCCGAGTGACCCCACCCGCTTGGACGACCGGGGGCGGGTCCCCGCCCGGGAACCGCCCCTGGCCGCCGCCCGAGCCGTTCGGACGGCCGTCCCCCGTCCGCCCGAACGGACCCGGCCGTCCGTCCGGAGACGCCCCGTCGTCTCCGGACGGACGGCGAGCTTGTTGATGCTCCGTCACATCGGAGTCCTTTCGAACGTACCTCTTTACGTCCTTTTCGTCCGCTGCGGACAACGAGTGTTGGAGTACAGATGACTGAGCCCGGAAACTTTGTCTCCGGCACCGACGGTGTGCCGACCGGTCACACCGCGGCGGACGCGGCGACGGAGTCCGCGCTCGTGCGTGACCTCGGAGCGCTTCCGACGGCCGAGCAGACCCACGTCCTGCTGGACCTGGTACGCGATCACGCGCTCGCCGTGCTGCGGTCGAAGTACGCCGATGCCCCGGACGCGCCCGCGGACCTGCCCGTGTCCGTGGACCCCGACCGGTCCTTCAAGGACCTGGGCCTCGACTCCGTCGCCCTGCTGGAGCTCCAGGTCCGGCTGAACACGGCCACCGGCCTGGCCCTGCCGCCGACCGTCGCCTTCGACCACCCCTCGCCGGCCGAGCTCGCCGCGCACCTGCGCACCGAGGTCCTGGGCCTGTCCGACCGCCCCGAGGCGCCCGTGCGCGCGGTGGCCGTCTCGGACGAGCCCATCGCCATCGTCGGCATCGGCTGCCGCTACCCGGGCGGGGTCGCCTCCCCCGAGGACCTGTGGCGCCTGGTCAGCAACGGCGAGCACGTCCGGGACGAGTTCCCCGCCGACCGCGGCTGGGACCTGGACGCCCTGTTCTCCGACGACCCGTCGACGCCCGGCACCACCTACGTCCGGCACGGCGGGTTCCTGCCCGACGCCGCCGAGTTCGACGCCGACTTCTTCGGGATCAGCCCGCGCGAGGCCCTCGCGATGGACCCGCAGCAGCGGCTCGTGCTGGAAACCGTGTGGGAGGCCGTCGAGCGGGCCGGCATCGACCCCGCGGAGCTGCGCGGCACCGAGGCGGGCGTGTTCATCGCCGCCGAACCGCAGGAGTACGCGATGCGGCTGCACGAGGCCCCCGACGGCCTCGACGGCTACCTGCTGAGCGGCAACGCCCCCAGCGTCATCTCCGGCCGCGTCTCCTACGTCCTGGGGCTCGCGGGTCCGGCCCTCACCGTGGACACCGCCTGCTCCGGCTCCCTCGTCGGCATGCACCTGGCCGTCCAGTCGCTGCAGCGCGGCGAGTGCACGCTCGCGCTGGCCGGCGGTGTGGCCGTCATGGGCAGCCCCGGCACCTTCACCGCCTTCAGCCGGCAGCGTGGCCTCGCACCCGACGGCACCGTCAAGGCCTTCGCGGCCGCCGCCGACGGCACCGCCTTCGCCGAGGGCGTCGGCGTGTTCGTCCTGGAGCGGCTGTCCGACGCGCAGCGCAACGGCCACCCGGTGGTCGGCGTCATCCGCGGTTCCGCCCTCAACCAGGACGGCGCCTCCAACGGCCTGACCGCGCCCAGCGGCCGCGCCCAGCAGCAGGTCATCCGGCAGGCCCTCGCCAACGCCGGGCTGACCGGCGAGCAGGTCGACGCGGTCGAGGCGCACGGCACCGGCACCACGCTCGGCGACCCCATCGAGGCGCAGGCCCTGCTCGCCACGTACGGCAGGGGCCGCCCCGCGGAGCGGCCGGTGTGGCTCGGCTCCGCCAAGTCGAACATCGGGCACACCCAGGCCGCGGCCGGCTCGGCCGGCGTCATCAAGATGCTGATGGCGATGCGGCACGACGAGCTGCCCCGCACGCTGCACGTGGACGAACCCACCCCCAACGTCGACTGGTCGGCGGGTGAGGTCCGTCTGCTGACCGAGTCCCGCGCCTGGCCGAAGGGCGAGGAGCCCCGCCGCGCCGGTGTCTCCTCCTTCGGTGTCAGCGGCACCAACGCGCACGTCATCATCGAGGAGCCGCCGGCCGCCGACCCGGCCGAGCCCGCCGCGGACGCCGGGACCGCCGCCCCCGGGGCCGCGCCGCAGGCCGCCCCGGTGCTGCTGCCGGTGTCGGCCGCGAGCGGGACCGCGCTGCGCGCCCAGGCCGCCCGGCTGCTGGCCCGCGCCGAGGAGGAGGACGCGCCGGCCGCGGCCGACCTCGGCTACTCCCTCGCCACGACCCGCGCCCGCCTCGCCCACCGTGCGGTGGTGGCCGCCGAGGACCGCGACGGGGTGCTGGCGGGCCTGCGCGCCCTGGCCGGCGGCCAGGAGTCCCCGTACGTCTTCCCGGGCACCGCCGACAGCGGCCGCCTGGCGTTCCTCTTCACCGGGCAGGGCAGCCAGCGCGCCGCGATGGGCCGCGGGCTGTACGACACCCAGCCGGTGTTCGCCGCCGCCCTGGACGAGGCGATCGGCCACCTCGACCTCCAGCTGGACCGGCCGCTGCACGAGATCCTGTTCGCCGCCGAGGACAGCGCCGACAGCGCCCTGCTGGGCGAGACGGTGTACGCGCAGGCGACCCTGTTCGCCGTCGAGGTGGCCCTCTTCCGGCTGCTGGAGTCCTGGGGCGTGCGCCCCGACTACGTGGCCGGTCACTCGATCGGCGAGCTGGCCGCCGCGCACGTCGCGGGCGTGCTGTCGCTGGACGACGCCGCGACGCTGGTGGCCGCGCGCGGCCGCCTGATGCAGGAACTTCCCAAGGGCGGCGCCATGGTGGCGGTGACGGCCTCCGAGGAGACCGTCGCTCCGCTGCTGGCGTCCGTCGCCGACCGGGTGGCCATCGCCGCCGTCAACGGCCCGGCGTCCGTGGTCGTCTCCGGCGAGGCCGAGGCCGTCGCCGCGGTCGTGGCGCAGCTGGAGGCCGACGGGCACCGCACCAAGCGGCTGCGGGTGAGCCACGCCTTCCACTCGCCGCTCATGGAGCCGATGCTGGAGGAGTTCCGCCGCATCGCCGAGATCCTCGACTACCGCGCCCCGCGCATCCCCCTGGTGTCGACGCTGACCGGGCGCGCCGCGACGGCCGCCGAGCTGTGCTCGCCGGAGTACTGGGTGCGCCACGTCCGCGAGGCCGTCCGCTTCGACGACGGGGTACGCCGCCTCGCCGAGCTCGGCGCGACCACGTTCGTGGAGATCGGCCCCGACCCGGTCCTGTCGGGCCTGGGCCGCGACGTCCTGGACGGCCTCGAACTCCCCGGCGGGGCACCGGTGTTCGTCTCCGCCCTGCGCCGCGGCCACGACGACGTCCGGCAGCTGTCGGCCGCGCTGGCCACCGCGCACGCCCGCGGCGCACGGGTGGACTGGGAGGCGTACTACGCGGGCAGCGGCGCGCGCCGCGTGGAGCTGCCGACGTACGCGTTCCAGCGCGAGCGGTACTGGCTGGCGGCGCCCGTCTCCCGCGGTGACGCCGCCGGGCTCGGGCAGGTGGCCGCCGACCACCCGCTGCTGGGTGCGGTCGTGTCCCTCGCCGACACCGGCGCCTCCGTGCTGACCGGGCGGGTGTCGCCGCGCTCGCAGGCCTGGCTGGCCGACCACGTCATCGCCGGCAGCACGCTGCTGCCGGGCACCGCCTTCGTCGAACTCGCGCTGCGCGCGGGTGAGGAGACCGGCTGCGAGCGGCTCGACGAGCTGATCATGGAGGCTCCGCTGCTGCTGCCCGCGACGGGTGCGGTGGCCCTCCAGATCGTGGTCGAGGCCGCCGGGGACGACGGCCGCCGTCCGATCGCCTTCTACTCCCGCGACGAGGACGCCCCCGCCGACGCGCCGTGGACCCGCAACGCCTCGGGCGTGCTGACCGCGGCCGCGGCCCCCTCCGGCGAGCCGTTCGACGCGACCGTGTGGCCGCCGCGCGACGCCCGCGCCGTGGACACCGCGCACCTGTACGAGGACATGGCCGGCCAGGGGTACGGCTACGGCCCCGCCTTCCACGGCCTCAAGGCCGTCTGGCAGGGCGCCGACGGCGTGGCCTACGCGGAGGTCGCGCTGCCGGCCAGCGTCGTGGACCAGGCCTCAAGGTTCGGGCTGCACCCGGCTCTGCTCGACGCCGTCCTCCAGGCCACCGACTTCGCCTCCCCCGAGCCCGTCGCCGACGGCCCGCGGCTGCCGTTCGCCTGGTCGGGCGTGACCCTGGCCGCGGCCGGCGCCTCCGCACTGCGGGTACGGATCACCGCGACCGGCGCCGACTCCGTCGCGATCGACCTGACGGGAGCCGACGGCCGGCCCGTCGCCTCCGTCGAGTCGTTCACGGTCCGCCCGGTCACCGCCGAGCAGCTGCGCCCGCAGGCCCACGACGCGCTGTTCCACCTCCGCTGGACCTCCCGGCCGCTGCCCGCGGCGCAGCAGGACGCGCCGGCCGTCGTCGCCCACCACGCCCTGCGGGACGCTGCGGGCGAGGTTCCCGCGCAGGTGCGCGCCGTCGCCGAGGACGTACTGGGCGCACTGCGGCGGTGGCTCGACGACGAGGAGTCGGCCACCGGCCGGCTGGTCGTGGTGACCCGCGGGGCGCTCGCCGTCACCCCGGGCGAGGACGTCGACCTGGCCCAGGCCCCGGTGTGGGGCCTGGTGCGCTCCGCGCAGGCGGAGAACCCGGGCCGGTTCGTCCTGCTGGACTCCGACGGCTCGCTGGAGCCGGACGAGCTCCTGCGGATCGCCGCGGCCCTCGACGAGCCCGAGGCCGCCGTCCGCGGCGGCGAGCTGTACGTGTCGCGGCTGGCCACCCTGCCGTCGGCCGACCCGCAGCCGTCCCCGTGGGACGCGCAGGGCACCGTACTGATCACCGGCGGCACCGGCGGGGTCGGCGCCGCCGTCGCCCGCCACCTCGTCACCGGGCACGGCGTACGCCACCTGCTGCTGACCGGCCGCCGCGGCGGGGACGCCCCGGGCGTCCGGGAGACCGCCGAGGAGCTGACCGGGCTCGGCGCCTCGGTGACCGTCGCCGCGTGCGACGCGTCCGACCGGGACGCGGTGGCCGCACTGCTCGCCGCGATACCCGCCGACCGGCCCCTGACGGCCGTCGTGCACGCGGCCGGTGTCATCGACGACGGCCTGATCGGCTCCCTCGACGCCGGACGACTGGACACGGTCCTGCGGCCCAAGGCCGACGGCGCCTGGAACCTGCACGAACTGACACGGGGGCTGGACCTGTCCGCCTTCGTCCTCTTCTCGTCCACGGCGACCCTGCTCGACGGGGCCGGCCAGGGCAACTACGCGGCCGCCAACGGCTTCCTCGACGCGCTGGCCGCCACCCGCCGCGCCGCCGGCCTCCCGGCGACCTCCCTCGCCTGGGGTCTGTGGACCGGCGTCGGCGGCATGGGCGGGCAGCTCGACGAGGCCGCGCTGCGCCGCATCGAGCGCCTCGGCCTCCAGGTGCTGTCCCCCGCCGAGAACCTCGCGCTGCTCGACGCCGCGCTCACGGCGACCGGCGGCGAGGCCGCGGTCGTACCCGTCCGGTTCAACCTGCGCGCCCTCCAGGCGCGGGCCGCCGAGGTCCCGTCCGTCCTGCGCGGCCTGGTCCGCCCCGCCCGCCGCAGCGCGGGCACCGGCGCCGTCCCGGTCGAGCAGTCCCTGGCCCGCCGGCTGGCCGGCCTGTCCCGCGCCGAGCGCGGCGAGGCCCTGCTGGACCTGGTCCGTACGCAGGTCGCGGCCGTCCTCGGTCACGAGAGCGGCGACCGGATCAACCCGACGCGCGCGTTCAACGAGATGGGCTTCGACTCGCTCGCGGCCGTCGAGCTCCGCAACCGGCTGAGCTCGGCCATCAGCCTCCCCCTCGCGGCGACCCTCATCTTCGACTACCCGTCGCCGAGCGCGCTCGCCGACCACCTGGCGGGCAAGCTGGGCGCCCCGGGCCGGGAGGCCCGCAGCGCGGCGCCCGCCGCCGCGCTCACCCCGGCCGACGAGGACCCGATCGTGGTCGTCGGCATGGCCTGCCGGTACCCGGGCGGCGTCTCGACGCCGGACGACCTGTGGCAGCTGGTACAGGGCGGGGTCGACGCCGTCGGCTCGTTCCCGACCGACCGCGGCTGGGACTCCGACATCCACGACCCGGAGCCGGGCAAGCCCGGCAAGAGCCTCAGCGACAAGGGCGGATTCCTCTACGACGCCGCCGAGTTCGACGCCGAGTTCTTCGGGATCAGCCCGCGCGAGGCGCAGGCCATGGACCCGCAGCAGCGACTGCTCCTCGAAGTCTCCTGGGAGACGTTCGAGCGGGCCGGCATCGACCCGCACGCCCTGCGCGGCAGCGACACCGGCGTGTTCGCCGGTGTGATGTACCACGACTGGGGCCTGCGCCTGGGCCCGCTGCCGGAGCAGCTCGCCGGCTACCACGGCAACGGCAGCCTCGCCAGCGTGGTCTCGGGCCGCGTCGCCTACGCGCTCGGCCTCGAAGGCCCAGCGGTGACGGTGGACACGGCGTGCTCCTCGTCCCTCGTCGCCATGCACTGGGCGGCGCAGGCGCTGCGGCGCGGCGACTGCGGGCTGGCGCTCGCGGGCGGCGTGACCGTCATGTCCACCCCGGACACCTTCATCGACATGAGCCGTCAGGGCGGCCTGGCCGCCGACGGCCGGTGCAAGTCCTTCGGCAGCGGCGCCGACGGCACCGGGTGGGGCGAGGGCGTCGGCCTGGTGCTGCTGGAGCGCCAGTCGGACGCCGAGCGCAACGGCCACCGCATCCTCGGTGTCCTGCGCGGTTCCGCGGTCAACTCGGACGGCGCGTCCAACGGTCTGACCGCCCCCAACGGCCCGTCGCAGCAGCGCGTCATCCGCCGCGCCCTCCAGGACGGCGGCCTGACCGCCGCCGACGTCGACGTCGTCGAGGGCCACGGCACCGGCACCACGCTGGGCGACCCCATCGAGGCGCAGGCCCTGCTCGACACGTACGGCCAGGAGCGTCCGCAGGACGGCCGGCCGCTGCTGCTCGGCTCGATCAAGTCCAACATCGGCCACACGCAGGCCGCCGCCGGTGTCGCGGGCGTCATCAAGATGCTCCAGGCGATGGAACACGGCGTCCTGCCGCGAACCCTGTTCGCCGACGAGCCCTCCCCCCAGGTCGCCTGGGAGGCGGGCGCGGTGGAGCTGCTGACCGACGCGGTCGAGTGGCCGGCGGGCGAGCGACCGCGCCGGGCGGGCGTCTCCTCCTTCGGCATCAGCGGTACGAACGCCCACCTGATCCTCGAGGAGCCGCCGGTGGCGGCCCCGGCCGAGGCGCCCGCGGAGGCCCCCGAGACCGCAGGCGGGCTGCTCCCCTGGGTGGTGTCCGGCCGCACGGCGCAGGCCGTCCGGGCGCAGGCGGAGCGCCTGGTCGCGCACCTGGGCACCCTGGACGACGCGGACCTCGCCGTGACGGGCCGGGCGCTGGCCACGCGGCGCGCCCGGCTGAACGAGCGGGCCGTCGTCCTCGGTGAGACCCGTGAGGAGCTCCTCGCGGGCCTGACCGCCCTCGCCGAGGGCGCCACCGCGCCGGGCGTGGTGCAGGGCCAGGTGCGGGAGGGCAAGTCCGCCTTCCTGTTCACCGGCCAGGGCGCTCAGCGTCTGGGCATGGGCCGCGAACTGCACGCCGCATACCCGGTGTTCGCGGACGCTCTCGATGCGGTGGTCGCCGCGCTGGACGTGCACCTCGACAGGCCGTTGTACGAGGTGATGTGGGGCGAGTCCGCCGAGGACGAGGCGCTCCTCAACAGCACCGCCTACACCCAGCCCGCCCTCTTCGCCATCGAGACCGCCCTGTTCCGCCTCGTCGAGTCCTGGGGGGTCCGGCCGGACTTCCTGGCCGGGCACTCCATCGGCGAGATCACCGCGGCTCATGTAGCCGGGGTGCTGTCGCTGGAGGACGCGGCCCGTCTGGTGGCCGCCCGTGGCCGCCTGATGCAGGCGCTGCCCGCGGGCGGTGCGATGGCCGCGATCGAGGCGACGGAGGAGGAGATCCTCCCGCACCTGAGCGACACGGTCGGGGTCGCGGCGATCAACAGCCCCCGTTCGATCGTGGTCTCGGGTACCGAGGAGGCCGTCAACGCCATCCAGGCGCAGTTCACGGAGCAGGGCCGCAAGACGACCCGGCTGCGCGTCTCGCACGCCTTCCACTCACCGCTGATGGACCCGGTCCTGGCCGAGTTCCGGGCCGTCGCCGAATCCGTGACGTACGCCCCCGCGCAGATCCCGGTCGTCGCCGGGGTCCACGGCGAGATCAGCGAGGACTGGGGCACCCCGGAGTACTGGACCCGCCACCTGCGCGAAGCCGTCCGCTTCTCCGACACCGTCCAGCACCTCGCCGCCAAGGGCGTCCAGACCTTCCTGGAGCTCGGCCCCGACGCCGTCCTGACCGCACTCACCCGCACCACCCTCGACACCGCTCCCGACACCGCTCCCGACACCGGCACCGACGCGGACGCCCCCGTCGTCGAGCCGGTGCTGCGCAGGAACCGCCCCGAGGCGCCGGCCCTCCTGGCCGCGCTCGCACAGCTCCACACCACCGGTACGCCGATCGACTGGGCGGCCTTCTACCGGGCCGCCGAGGACCGCTGGGCCGATCTGCCGACGTACGCCTTCCAGCACCAGCGGTACTGGCTGGCGGGCGCCACGGCGGGCGGCGGTGCCGGGCTCGGCTCCGCCGGTCTCGAATCCGTCGGGCACCCGCTGCTCAGCGCCGCGATCGCCGCCGCGGACTCCGGTGAAGTCGTCCTGACCGGGCGCCTGTCGGTCGACACCCAGCCCTGGCTGGCCGACCACGACGTCCTCGGCTCGATCCTGCTGCCGGGCACCGGCTTCGTGGAGCTGGCCGTCCGGGCCGGCGACCAGGTCGGCTGCGACCGGATCGAGGAACTGCTCCTCGAGGCACCGCTGATCGTGCCCGCCCGCGGCGGCGTGGCCCTCCAGGTGCGGGTCGGTACCCCGGACTCCTCCGGCGCCCGCTCGGTCTCCGTCCACTCCCGCGGCTCCGCCCCGGACGCCCCGTGGACCCGTCACGCCTACGGCACGGTGGTCCCCGGTGCACCCGCTCCGGCGTTCGACCTGTCGCAGTGGCCCCCGGCCGGTGCGACCGCGCTCGGCGTCGACGGCGCGTACGACCGGCTGCTGGAGCGCGGGTACGCGTACGGCCCGGTGTTCCAGGGCCTGAAGGCCGCCTGGGTCCGGGGCGACGACGTGTTCGCCGAGGTGGCGCTGCCCGAGTCGGCGCACGCCGACGCCGCGCGGTTCGGTCTGCACCCGGCGCTCCTCGACGCCGCGATGCACGCGGACCTGCTCGGCGGCAACGGCGCCGCCGAGGGGGCGACGCTGCTCCCGTTCTCCTGGAACGGGGTCACCCTGCACGCGGCCGGTACGTCCGTGCTGCGGGTGCACATCCGCCGTGTCCGCGGCGACGAAGTGTCGGCGATCATGGTCGCCGACGAGACGGGTGCGCCCGTGGCGACCGTGGAGTCGCTGGTGTCGCGTCCGGTTTCCGAGGCGCAGCTCGCCGCCGCCTCCGGTGGCGCGTCCGCGGCCCTGCACCGCGTGGAGTGGCTGCGTACGGCGCCGAACGGAGCCGAAGCGGCCGGAGCCGCCGTGTGGTTCGCCCCCGTCCCGGCCGGCGACGACGCCGCGGCCCGGGTGCGTGCGGTGGTGCCCGAGGTGCTCGCGAAGGTCCAGGGGTGGCTGGCGGGTCCGGAGTCCGGGGCCACCCGCCTCGCCGTGGTCACCCGCGGCGGTGTCGCGGTGCTGCCCGGCGAGGACGCCGATCCGGCGCAGGCCTCCGTGTGGGGTCTGGTCCGGGCCGCCGAGGCGGAGAACCCCGGCCGGTTCGTGCTGGTCGACGTGGCCGCCGACGCCGCAGACCCGGACGCCGACGCGGCCGCCGCGCTGGCCTCCGGCGAACCCGAGACGGCGGTGCGCTCCGGCGAGGTGCGCGTCCCGCGCCTGACCCGGATCGCCTCCCCCGCGCCGGCCTCCCCGTGGAGCGCGACCGGCACCGTGCTGATCACGGGCGGTACCAGCGGCCTCGGCGCGCTGGTGGCCCGCCACCTGGTCACCGAGCACGGGGTGCGGCACCTGCTGCTGACCAGCCGCCGCGGCCCGGCGGCGCCGAACGCCTCGGCGTTCGTCGCCGAGCTCGCGGAACTGGGCGCGCACGCCTCCGTGGCGGCCTGCGACGTGACGGACCGGGAGTCCCTCGCCGGCGTCCTGGCCGGCGTCGACGCGGACCACCCGCTGCGCGGGGTGGTGCACGCGGCCGCCGTCGCGGGCGGCGGGCTCGTCGGTTCGCTGACCGCCGAGGGCTTCGACTCCGTACTGCGGCCGAAGACCGACGGTGCGTGGAACCTGCACGAGCTGACCCGGGACGCCGGACTCTCGGCGTTCGTCCTGTTCTCCTCCGCGGGCGGCTCCGTACTGGCCGCCGGCCAGGCCGACTACGCGGCGGCCAACTCCTTCCTGGACGCCCTCGCCACGCACCGCCGGGCCTCCGGCCTGCCGGCCACGTCACCCGCGTTCGGCATGTGGGGCATCAGCACCGGTCTCGGCGGTGACCTCACCGACGCCGACCTGGAGCGGATGAAGCGGCTGGGCCTGCCGGCGCTGACCGTCGCGGAGGGCCTCGCCCTCTTCGACGCGGCCGTCGCCGGCGAGGACGCGGTGGTGCTGCCGCTGAAGACCGACGCCGCGGCGCTCGCCGCCCGCGGCGGGGACCTGCCCGCGCTGCTGCGGGGCAAGGTGCGCGGCCCGGTCCGCCGGACCGTGCAGGCGCAGGGCTCCGAGACCTCGGAGCTGGAGCGCCGCCTGGCCGGGGCCTCCGCCCAGGAGCGGGACCGGATCGTCCTCGAACTCGTCCGCACCCAGGTGGCATCGGTGCTCGGGCACGCGTCCCCGGACGCGATCGGACCGGAGACCGCCTTCCGCGAGCAGGGCTTCGACTCGCTGGCCGCCGTCGAACTGCGCAACCTGCTCCAGGCGGCGACCGGTCTGCGGCTGCCGGCCACGCTGGTCTTCGACTACCCCAACTCCCGGGCGGTCGCGGGCTTCGTGGTGGACAAGCTGTCGGCGACGACCGCCCAGGCGGCCCCGGCCGCCGCCACCGCGCCCCGCTCCGCCGCTGCGTCCGACACGGACCCGATCGCCATCGTGTCGATCAGCTGCCGCTTCCCGGGCGGCGTGCGGTCCGCCGAGGACCTGTGGCAGCTGGTCGCGGAGGGCAGGGACGCAGTCGGGGCGTTCCCGGCCGACCGCGGCTGGGACGCCGACGCCATCTACGACCCCGAGCCCGGAACACCCGGCAAGACGTACGCCAAGGACGGCGGCTTCCTGTACGACGCCGCCGAGTTCGACGCGGAGTTCTTCGGGATCATGCCGCGCGAGGCGCTCGCGATGGACCCGCAGCAGCGCCTGCTGCTGGAGGCCGCGTGGGAGACGTTCGAGCGGGCCGGGATCGACCCGCAGACGCTGCGCGGCAGCCGGACCGGCGTGTACGCGGGCATCATGTACCACGAGTACGGCAGCCGGCTCACCGACGTCCCCGAGGACCTCGCGGGATACCTGGGCAACGGCAGCGCGGGCTCCATCGCCTCGGGTCGCGTCGCGTACACCCTCGGCCTGGAGGGCCCGGCCGTCACCGTCGACACCGCGTGCTCCTCGTCCCTGGTCAGCCTGCACATGGCCTGCCAGGCGCTGCGCTCCGGTGAGATCACGATGGCGCTGGCCGGCGGTGTGACCGTCATGCCGACGCCGGACCTGTTCGTCGACTTCAGCCAGCAGCGCGGACTCGCCGCCGACGGCCGCTCCAAGGCATTCGCCGGGGCCGCCGACGGCACCGGCTGGGCGGAGGGCATCGGCCTGCTGCTCGTCGAGCGGCTCTCCGACGCGGAACGGCTCGGCCACCCGGTGCTCGCCGTGATCCGCGGCAGCGCCATCAACCAGGACGGCGCGTCCAACGGCCTCACCGCCCCCAACGGGCCGTCCCAGCAGCGGGTCATCCAGCAGGCGCTGGCCGCGGCCGGGCTCACGACGGCCGATGTGGACGCCGTCGAGGGCCACGGCACGGGTACCCGCCTCGGCGACCCGATCGAGGCACAGGCGCTGCTGGCCACCTACGGGCAGGGCCGCGACGAGGACAAGCCGCTGTGGCTGGGCTCCATCAAGTCGAACATCGGGCACGCCCAGGCGGCGGCCGGTGTCAGCGGTGTGATCAAGATGGTGGAGGCGCTGCGCCACGGCGTGCTGCCGAAGACGCTGCACGTGGACGAGCCGTCGCCGCAGGTCGACTGGACCGAGGGCAACGTACGGCTGCTGACCGAGCCGGTCGAGTGGCCGGCGGGCGGGCGCCCGCGCCGTGCGGGTGTCTCCTCGTTCGGCCTGAGCGGTACGAACGCCCACGTCATCCTGGAGGAGGCCCCGCAGGCACCGACACCGCAGGCGCAGGAGCGTACGCAGGAGCCCGATCCGGCGGCGGCCACCCCGCCCGCCGGGGCCGCCGCTCCGGTCGCCCTGACCGTGTCCGCGAAGAACGCCAAGGGGCTGCCGCGGCAGGCCCAGGCGCTGCGCGCGCACCTGGAGGCCCACCCGGAGCAGTCCCTGGCCGACGTCGGCTACTCGCTGGTGGCGTCCCGGGCGGCGCTGGAGCACCGTGCGGTCGTCCTCGCCGACGACCGTGCGGCGGCGATCCGCGAGCTGGCGAAGCTGGCCGGCGGGACGGAGTCCGCGGACGTCGTCACCGGCGGCCGCGTGGACGGGGCCACCGCGTTCCTGTTCACGGGCCAGGGCGCGCAGCGCCCGGGCATGGGACGTGAACTGCACGCCGCGTTCCCGGTGTTCGCCGCCGCCCTCGACGAGGTCGTCGCGGCGGTCGACCCGTACCTCGACAGGCCGCTGTACGAGGTGATGTGGGGCGACTCCGCCGAGGACGAAGCGCTGCTGAACAGCACCGCCTACACGCAGCCCGCCCTGTTCGCGATCGAGACGGCGCTGTTCCGGCTCGTCGAGTCGTGGGGCGTGCGGCCGGACTTCCTGGCCGGTCACTCGATCGGCGAGATCTCGGCCGCCCACGCCGCCGGGGTGCTGTCGCTGGAGGACGCGGCCCGCCTCGTCACCGCCCGCGGCCGCCTGATGCAGGCGCTGCCCGCCGGCGGCGCGATGGCCGCGATCGAGGCCACCGAACCGGAGGTGCTGCCGTTCCTCTCGGACGAGGCCGGCATCGCCGCGATCAACAGCCCGCGCTCCATCGTGGTCTCGGGTACCGAGGAGGCCGTCGAGGCGATCCGGGCCGCGTTCACCGAGCAGGGCCGCAAGTCGACCCGGCTGCGCGTCTCGCATGCCTTCCACTCGCCGCTGATGGACCCGGCGCTCGCCGAGTTCCACCTCGTGGCCGAGTCCGTGACCCGGCACGAGCCGGCGATCCCGGTCGTGGCCGGTGTGCACGGCGCGATCAGCGAGGACTGGGGCACCCCGGACTACTGGACCCGCCACCTGCGCGAGGCCGTCCGGTTCTCCGACACCGTCCAGCACCTCGCCGCGAAGGGCGTCCGGACCTTCCTGGAGCTCGGCCCCGACGCGGTCCTGACCGCCCTCGCCCAGAGCACCCTGGACGGGCAGGACGCCGTGGTCGAGCCCGCCGTCCGCAAGAACCGCCCCGAGGCCCGCACCCTCCTGACGGCGCTCGCCCGGCTCCACACCACCGGCGCCCCCGTCGACTGGACGGCGCTGCACGCCGGCACCGGTGCGCAGGTGGTCGAGCTGCCGACGTACGCCTTCGAGCGGCGGCCCTACTGGCTCGACGCTCCGGCGGCGGCCCCGGCCGGCGATGTCACCAGCATGGGCCAGCAGCCGGCGCAGCACCCGCTGCTGAGCGCCGTGGTGGCCTCCCCGGAGGGCGGGGGCGTGGTCCTGACCGGCCGGCTGTCGGTCAAGACGCACGCGTGGCTGGCCGACCACGACGTCCTCGGGACCGTGCTCCTGCCCGGCACCGGGTACGTGGAGCTCGCGATCCGCGCCGGTGAGGAGGTCGGCTGCGACGTGATCGACGAGCTCACCATCGAGGCGCTGATGCCGATGCGCGAGGACGGCGGCGGCCTGGCCATCCAGGTCACCGTCGACGCGGCCGACGCCACCGGCCGGCGCTCGCTCGCGGTGTACTCGCGGCCCGACGACGGCCCGGCGGACACACCGTGGACGCGGCACGCGAGCGGTGTCCTCGCTCCCGGGGCCCAGCACCCGCCGGCTCCCGAGTCGTTCGGGGTCGGGACCGGGGTCTGGCCGCCGCAGGGCGCGGAGGAGGTCGACATCTCCGGCGTGTACGACTACCTCACCGGCCAGGGCTACGGGTACGGGCCCATGTTCCGCTGCCTGCGCGGGATCTGGACGCGCGGCAAGGAGACCTTCGTCGAGGTGTCGCTGCCCGAGGACAACCTGGCGGTGGGCACCGAGTACCGGATCCACCCGTCGATCCTCGACGGCTCGCTCAGCGCGACCGACTTCATGGACGGGCGCCGCCCGCAGGACGTCGGGGGCACCCAGCTCCCGTTCGCCTGGGCCGGAGTGACCCTGCACGCCGCCGGTTCCTCGCAGCTCCGGGGCCGGATCACGGCTGTCGAGTCGCACAAGTCGCAGGGCTCCGACGCCGTCCGCATCGAACTGTCCGACCTGCGGGGCACCCCGGTCGCGACGATCGACTCCCTGGTGGTCCGCCCCGTCACGGCGGCCCGCGTCAACGCCGCCGCGGCCGCCGGGCAGGGCGAGCGCCCGTCGATGTTCCACCTGGTGTGGAACCAGCTGCCGCTGGGCGCCAGCCACACGGCGACCGCCGACCGCTGGGCGTTGCTCGGCGGCGGTGCGGACCACACCTTCGGCGAAGGCATGGCCGTCTACCCGGACCTGGCGGCGCTCGCCGCGGCCCTGGACGGCGGCGCGCAGCTGCCCGAGGTGGTCCTGCTGCCCGTACCGGCCGGCGGGGGCGAGGTTCCGGACGCTGTCCGGTCCGTGACCGGCGCCGTCCTCGACGTCCTGCGGACCTGGCTCGACGAACCCCGCTTCGGCCGGTCCCGGCTCGCCGTGGTCACCCGCGGCGCGGTCCAGGCGAAGGACACCGACACCGTCGACCTGGCGCAGGCGCCCGTCTGGGGTCTGCTGCGCTCGGCGGAGGAGGAGAACCCGGGACGCTTCCTCCTGGTGGACACCGACGGCTCGGCCGCCGCCCACCAGGTGCTGCCCGCCATCGTCGCGACCGGGGAGCCGGAGGCGGCCGTACGCGGCAGCGAGGTCAAGGTCCCGCGCCTGGCCCGGATCGCCTCCAGCCAGGTCGCCTCCGAGCTGCCCTGGTCGGCGGAGGGCACCGTTGTGATCACCGGCGGTACGAGCGGCCTCGGCGCGATCACCGCCCGCCACCTGGTGGCGGAGCACGGTGTGCGCCACCTGCTGCTCACCAGCCGCCGCGGCCCGGACGCACCGGGCGCGAAGGAGCTGCGGGCCGAGCTGGCCGGGCTCGGGGCCCAGGTCTCGGTCGTCGCCTGCGACGTGTCGGACCGCGGCGCCGTGGACGCGCTGCTGGCCGGCGTCCCCGCCGAGCAGCCGCTGACCGCCGTCGTGCACGCGGCGGCGCTGATGGACAACGCGCTGACCGCGCAGCTGACGGCGGAGCAGGTCGACGCCGTGCTGCGGCCGAAGGCGGACGCCGCCTGGCACCTGCACGAGGCGACGATCGGCCTGGACCTGTCCGCCTTCGTCCTCTTCTCCTCATGCGCCGGTCTCGTGGTCGGCGCCGGGCAGGGCAACTACGCGGCGGCCAACCGGTTCCTGGACGGGCTCTCCGCGCACCGCCGCTCGCTCGGCCTGCCCGCCACCTCGCTGGCGTTCGGCCTGTGGGAGACGAAGACCGGACTGGGCGGCGGGGTCACCGACTCCGACCTCGGCCGGATGAAGTCGCTGGGCCTGCCGGCCCTGCCGACCGCGGAGGGGCTCCAGCTCTTCGACGAGGCGATGACCCTCGACGAGGTGATGATCGCCCCGATCCGTGTCGACAACGCCGGCCGCGGTGCAAACCCCGGCGCGGCCCCGGTCCTCCTGCGGGACGTGCTGAAGGCCGAACCGGCGGCGCAGCAGCGCCAGGACGTACGGGCCCCGGCCGTGGCGGCCGCGGCCGCGGCCGGCTCGGGCTCCCTGGAGGAGCGGCTGGCCCGGATGCGGCCCGCCGACCGGGAGCCGGCGGTGCTGGACCTGATCCGGGCCCAGGTCGCGGCGGTCAGCCACAGCGACCCGGACACCATCGACGTCAACAAGGGCTTCACGGACCTGGGGCTCGACTCGCTGGCCGCGATCGACCTGCGCAACCGGCTCCAGACCGCGACCGGGATGCGCCTGCCGGCGACCATGATGTTCGACTACCCGAGCCCGGTCGTGATGGCCGAGTTCCTCCTGGAGGAGATCCTCCCGGCCATCGAGGACGTTGCGGAACCCGAGCCGGCGACCGTCGCCGACCGGGACGACCACTCCATCCGCGAGGCGCTCTCCTCGATCCCCGTCGCCGCGCTGCGCGAGGCGGGCCTCCTGGACGCGCTGCTCAGGCTCGCCGGCCCGGCGGAGCAGCAGGGGGCGCCGGCCGCACCGGCCGCGTCCGGTACGCCTGCCGCCCCGCAGACCGCCGACCGGAGCGAAGAGATCAAGAGCATGAACATCGACGACCTGGTGCGTGCCGCGCTTGCGTCCGCCGAACCGAATTCGAACGAGGGCTGAGGTCATCGTGGAAGCATCAGTGGAACAACTCGTCACCGCTCTGAGACAGTCCATGCTGGACAACGAGCGGCTGAAGCGGGAGAACAGCGAGCTCGCCGAGGGGGCCGACCGGGCCTCCGAGCCGATCGCGATCGTGGGCATGGCCTGCCGCTACCCCGGCGGGGTCAACTCCCCCGACGACCTGTGGCGGCTCGTGGCCGAGGGCCGCGACGGGGTCTCCGCGTTCCCCGAGGACCGCGGCTGGAACACCGACGCCCTCTACGACCCCGAGCCGGGCAAGCCCGGACGGACCATCACCCGCGAGGGCGGCTTCCTCTACGACGCCGGCGACTTCGACGCGGCCCTGTTCGGGATCTCCCCGCGCGAGGCCCTGACCCTCGACCCCCAGCAGCGCCTGCTCCTGGAGGCTTCCTGGGAGGCCATCGAGAGCGCCGGCATCGCCCCGCACACCCTGCGCAAGAGCAAGACGGGCGTGTTCGGCGGCGTGATGTACCACGACTACGGTCCCGGTACGAGCGACGGCAGCCTGGTCACCGGCCGCGTCGCGTTCAGCCTGGGCCTGGAGGGCCCGGCCCTGACGATCGACACGGCCTGCTCCTCCTCGCTGGTCGCCATGCACCTGGCGGCCCAGTCGCTGCGCTCGGGCGAGTCGACGCTCGCCCTGGCCGGCGGGGTCACCGTGATGACCGAGCCGGACATGTTCCTCTACTTCAGCCACCAGCGCGGCATGGCCGCCGACGGCCGCTGCAAGTCCTTCTCGGCCGACGCCGACGGCACCGGCTGCTCCGAGGGCGTGGGCGTCATCGTCCTGGAACGCCTCTCGGACGCCCGCCGCAACGGGCACGAGGTCCTCGCCGTCATCAAGGGCTCCGCCGTCAACCAGGACGGCGCCTCCAGCTCCATGACCGCCCCCAACGGGCCCTCCCAGCAGCGCGTCATCCGCAGCGCCCTGGAGAACGCCGGCCTGACCATCGCCGACGTCGACGCCGTCGAGGCCCACGGCACGGGCACGACGCTGGGCGACCCGATCGAGGCCCAGGCCGTGCTGGCGACGTACGGCCGGCGGCCCGCCGGCGACAAGCCGCTGTACCTGGGCTCGCTCAAGTCCAACCTGGCCCACACGCAGGCCGCGGCCGGCGTCGGCGGCGTCATCAAAATGGTGCAGGCGCTGCGGCACGGCCTGCTGCCCAAGGTCCTCCACCTGGACGAGCCGACCCCGCACGTGGACTGGGAGTCGGGCAACGTCCAGCTGCTGACCGAGGCCGTCGACTGGCCGGCGGGCGAGCGCCCGCGCCGCGCGGGCGTGTCCTCGTTCGGCCTCAGCGGTACGAACGTGCACGTCATCCTGGAGGAGGCGCCGGCCACGGAGCCCGCCGAGCCGCAGGGCGGGGCCCGCGAACTCCCGCTGGTCCCGGTCGTCCTGTCGGGCCGCTCGGCGCGGGCCCTGACCGACCAGGCCGCGCAGCTGCACGCCCGGGTCGCCGCGGACGAGGCGCTCGCGCTCACCGACCTCGGCTACTCCACCGCAACCACCCGGACCCCGCACGAGCACCGGGCGGTCGTGGTCGGCGCGGACCGCGAGGAGCTCCTCTCCGGCCTGTCGGCCCTCGCCGAGGGGGCGATCGCCGACGCCGGCGTGGTGGAGGGCCAGGTCCGGGACGGCCGCACGGCCTTCCTGTTCACCGGCCAGGGCGCGCAGCGCCTGGGCATGGGCCGCGAACTGCACGCCGCCTTCCCGGTGTTCGCCCGCGCCTTCGACGAGGTCGTCGCCGCGGTGGACACGTACCTGGACACCCCGCTCTACGAGGTGGTCTGGGGCGCGGACGAGGCGCTGCTGAACAGCACCGCCTACACCCAGCCCGCCCTGTTCGCCATCGAGACTGCCCTGTTCCGCCTCGTCGAGTCCTGGGGCGTGCGGCCCGATTTCCTGGCCGGGCACTCCATCGGCGAGATCACCGCGGCCCACGTGGCCGGGGTGCTGTCGCTGGAGGACGCGGCCCGCCTGGTCACCGCCCGCGGCCGCCTGATGCAGGCGCTCCCGGCCGGCGGGGCCATGGCCGCCATCGAGGCCACCGAGGAGGAAGTTCTTCCGTACGTCGGCGACGTCGTCGGCATCGCGGCCATCAACAGTCCCCGCTCCATCGTGGTCTCCGGCGCCGAGGCGGCCGTCGAGGCGATCACGGAGGAGTTCGGCGGCCGGGGCCGCAAGACCACCCGGCTGCGCGTCTCGCACGCCTTCCACTCCCCGCTGGTCGAGCCGGCCCTGGCCGAGTTCCACCTGGTCGCGCAGAGCGTCACGTACCGGCCGGCGCTGATCCCCATCGTCTCGAACGTGACCGGCCGGCTCGCCACGGACGCCGATCTGGCCTCGCCCGCCTACTGGGTGCGCCACGTCCGCGAGGCGGTCCGCTTCACCGACGCCGTCCGCCACCTGGCGGGCAAGGGCGTCAACCGGTTCGTCGAACTGGGCCCCGACGCGGTCCTGACCGCGCTCACCCGCACGACGCTGGACTCCGAGGACGCGGTCGTCGAGCCGGTGCTGCGCAAGAACCGCCCCGAATCCCGCAGCCTGCTGACCGCGCTGGCGCACCTGCACGCCGCGGGCGCCCGGATCGACTGGGCGGCGTTCTACGAGGGCACCGCGGCCCGGCCCGTGGCCCTGCCTACGTACCCGTTCCAGCGGGAGCGGTACTGGATCATCGAGAACCCGCTCGGCGGGGACGCCTCCGCCTTCGGCCTGACCCCGGCCGGCCACCCGCTGCTCGGCGCGGTCATCCCCTCCCCGGACACGGACGGGGTGACCTTCACGGGCCGCCTCTCCGTCGACACGCATGGCTGGCTCGCCGACCACGACGTCCTGGGTACCGTGCTGCTGCCCGGCACCGGCTTCGTCGAACTCGCCCTGCACGCCGGTGAGCAGGTCGGCTACCCGGCCCTGGAGGAGCTCGTCCTCCAGGCGCCGCTCGTCCTGCCCGACCGCGGCGGGGTGGCCCTCCAGGTCTCCGTCGGCCCCGACGACCTGGGCCGCCGTACGATCCGCATCCACTCACGGCACCAGGACGCGCTGCCCGACACCCCGTGGCTGCTGCACGCCGAGGGCCTGCTGGGGACGGCGCCCGCCGCCGCCGGCGCCGACCTGACCGCGTGGCCCCCGGCCGGTGCGCGGGAGGTGCGCGTCAGCGACGCGTACGAGCTCCTCTTCCGGCAGGGCTACGACTACGGGCCGGTGTTCCAGGGGCTCAAGGCCGCCTGGCGCGAAGGCGACTCGGTGTACGCCGAGATCGAACTGCCCGAGGAGGCGCACGAGGACGCCGCCCTCTTCGGCATCCACCCGGCCCTCCTCGACGCCACGATGCACGCGCTCGGGGTCGGCGAGGGCGTCACCGGCGAGGAGCAGACGGAGCTGCCGTTCTCCTGGTCGGACGTGTCGCTGCACGCGGTCGGCGCCACCTCGCTGCGGGTGCGGATCACCAGGCACGGCGAGAACAACCTGTCGCTGGACCTCGCGGACCGCAGCGGCGCCCCCGTGGCCTCCATCGGCGCGCTGACGTTCCGCCCGGTCTCGCCGGAGCAGCTCGGCGGCGGCCGGCAGGACACCCTGTTCGAGATCGACTGGCGTGCGGCGGCACCCGTGGCGCCGGCCGCCGGATCCGGGTTCCAGGCATGGGACGAGGTGCCCGCGGGCGCGGTGTCGGGTGCGGTGGTCTTCGCGGTCCCGCAGGCCGGGGGTCCCGTCCCCGAGGCCGTGCGCTCGGTGGCGGGCCGCACCCTGGACGTCGTCCAGGAGTGGCTGGCCGACCCGCGGTTCGAACGGTCCACGCTGGTCGTGGCGACCCGCGGTGCGGTGGCCGCCGGCGCCGGGGAGGGCGTCGACGTGGTGCAGGCCCCGGTGTGGGGTCTCGTACGCGCCGCCCAGGCGGAGAACCCGGGCCGCATCCTGCTCACCGACCTTCCGGCGGGCGGCACCGGCCTCGAGGGCCTGACGGAGGTCGTCGCCTCGGCCGAGCCGGAGAGCGCCGTGCGCGAGGCGGGCCTCCTGGTCCCGCGTCTGGCCCCGGTCACGGACCCGGCCGCCGACGGGCCGGCCCTCGACCCCGAGGGGACGGTCCTGATCACGGGCGGCACGGGCGGCATCGGCGCCCACCTGGCCCGCCACCTGGTCACCGAACACGGCGCCGGCCGGCTGCTGCTGACCTCCCGGCGCGGTCCGGCCGCCGAGGGCGCGGCGGAACTGGCCGCCGAACTCGAAGGGCTCGGCGCGCAGGTCACCATCACGGCCTGCGACGTCTCCGACCCGCAGGCGATCACCGCCCTGCTGGCCGGAATCCCCGCCGCGCACCCGCTGACCGGTGTGGTCCACGCGGCCGGCACCGGTGACAACGGCCTGATCGCCACGATGGACGCCGAGCGCCTGGGCGCCGTCCTGGCGCCGAAGGCGGACGCGGCCTGGTACCTGCACGAGCAGACCCGCGAGCTGCCGCTGGCCCTGTTCACGCTGATCTCCTCGGCGGGCGGGCTCACGCTGGCCGCCGGCCAGGCCAACTACGCGGCGGCGAACACCTTCCTCGACGCCCTCGCCGCCCACCGCCACGCCGAGGGCCTGCCCGCGCGGGCCCTGGCGTACGGACTCTGGGCGGCCAGGACGGGACTCACCGAGTCCATCGAGGAGGACATCCGCCTGATGGCCGCCCGCGGCCTGCCCGCCCTGGAGGTCGAGGAGGCCCTGGAGCTCTTCACCTCGGCCCACGCCCAGGGCCGCCCGGCCCTGGTGCCGCTCCGGGTGGACACGGCGACGCTCCGCTCGCGGGCGGACGAGCTCCCCGCACTCCTCAAGGGCCTGGTCCCCCAGCCCACCCGCTCGACGGCCCGCGCGGCCGACCGGGGAACGGACCCCGCGGCGCTGGTCGAGCGCCTGTCCGCCCTCCCCGCCAAGGAGCGCGAACAGGCACTGCTGGACGTCGTGCGGGCGCACGCCGCCGCCGTGCTCGGCCACGCCGGGCAGGACGCGGTACGGGCGGACCGCGGCTTCCTGGACCTCGGCTTCGACTCGCTGACGGCCCTGGAGCTGCGCAACCGGCTCGGCGCGCTCACCGGCTGCCGGCTGACGCCCACGCTGATCTTCGACTACCCGTCGCCCGTCAAGCTCGCCGCGCACCTGCGGGAGCTGCTGTTCGGCGCGGAGGACCCCGAGGACGACCTGAGCGCCGCCACCGCCGAGGAGCTGTTCGACATCCTCGACGGCGAGGAGATCTTCCAGTAGCAGCCCCGGCACACCCGCCGCCCAGGCCCCCGCCACGCACCGTGGCGGGGGCCTGCGTGCGTCCCCGCCCGACCGGGACCCGCGCGCGTTCCCCGCCCCAGCGGGACCGGCCCGCGGCGCCGCCCGGACTCCAGTCGCACGTAAGGGCCGGTCAAGTCGACATGAACATGCTGTTAACAAGCCGCCACTGATCCGCAGTGGCGCACCAAGGAGGTCTCTCCCATGGCTCTGCGCGATGTCCTCAACAACCTGAACGACACCGAGCTCGTCGCCAACCCGACCGAGGCCCGCCTCGCCGGTGAGGGTGTCATCGACCCGGCCAAGGCCGCGGTCCTCAGCAACGACGAGGCGTACGACGCCCCGATGATGGTCCTCAGCCAGATCAACGAGGCCTGATCGCTCGGCAGTCAGCAGGTAGAAGGCCGCCCGGGAGCATCCCGCTCCCGGGCGCCTCTGATCCCGAAGACCCTTCCCGACCGAAAGGCTGGCTCCCCGCATGACCGCAGCCGCTTCCCTGACTGCCACGCTCCGCGACAGGCTGCTGGAAGACGCCTGGGGCGTCTCGCACCGCATCCTCAAGAACGCCGTGGACGTGTCGGATCTGCTCGGCTCCGCCGACATCGAGCGCTGGCTCGACGCGAGCCTGCTGAAGTGGCCGTACTTCACGCTGCTGAAGCACGGCGAAGTGCCCCCCGTCACCTCGTACACGTCGGTGCGCGACGTCATCGGTCAGAAGCGGGAAGGGTTCCCCGACCCGGTCGCCGTCCGCCGGCACATGGACCGCGGCGCGACCCTCAAGCTCAACCAGCTCCAGGACTGGCACCGGCAGACCCGCGACATCGCCCGCGGACTGGAGGAGTTCCTCCCCGTCGCGGCGAACTCGTACGTCTTCTGGACCCCGGACGAGTCGCGCGGCATGCTGCCGCACCGCGACGCCGCCCACGTGGTCGCCATCCAGCTGGAGGGCCGCAAGGAGTGGCACCTGTACGCCGAGCCCGACCAGGTCGGGGCCGGCGCGGGACTGGACGTCGACGCGTCCCGCCCGACGCACGTGTTCACGATGGAGCCCGGCGACGTGCTCTACCTCCCGCACGGCTGGCCGCACGACGCGGTCGCCGTGGACGGCCCCTCGCTGCACCTGACGTTCACGCTGACCGACCCGACCCCCGAGAACCTGGTCGAGGCGTTCCTGCAGCGGTTCCTGGAGGACCAGCCGGAGCTCGTGCACCACTTCCACCAGCGCCCGCTGGACGAGCGGACGAGCGCGGTGCGCACGGCCCTGTACGAGCAGGCCCAGAACCTGGACGGCGCGCGGTGGACGCGCACGGCGGTGGACATGATGCGGGAGGCGATCGGCTGATGACTGTCACGACCCACACCCCCGGGACGCCCTCCCGGACCGAGGCCGCACCGGCCGCCGACGGGCTGCCCACGCTCCTGGACCATCTGGTGGGCGACCCCGCCGTGTTCTTCCGGGACCACTGGGCGAACCAGCCCGTGGTGCTGCGCGCGCAGACCGACCTGTCCGGCCTGATCACCGAGCAGGAGATGTGGGACGAGGTCGAGTGCGGCCTGCTGTCCCGCCCCTACTTCACCGTGTTCAACGAGGGCGTGCGCACCGCGATCAGCGACATGTCCACCAAGCGGCGCGTGGTCGGCCACGACCTCACCGGCTTCATCCGGGCCGAGCAGATCCACCGGGACTGGGAGGCCGGGGCGACCTTCAAGTTCAACCAGGCCGAGCACTGGCACCCGCGGATCCGCACGCTCGTGCAGGGCATGCAGCCGCACTTCCGCGGCGGCCTGGAGTCCTTCGTGTTCCTGAGCCCGCCCGGCAAGACCGCCATGCAGGCCCACTACGACGGCGCGCACGTCTTCGTCCTCCAGGTCTCCGGCACCAAGGACTGGGTCTTCGGCCGCATCCACCCGGGCTCGACCAGCGACTCGACCATCCACGAGGGCCCGATCGCCGACGAGGAGCGGGTGGAGGTCACCCTGCGCCCCGGCGACGTCCTGTACATGCCGCACGGAACGCCGCACTACGCGACGGCCCGCGAGGGCAACTCCATCCACATCGCGATCACGGTGGAGGAGCCGACCGCCGAGAACCTCGCCAACGTCCTGCTGGCCACGTTCATGGCGGACCCGCGCTTCACCGCGTTCGAGGAGAACCACCACCGGCACGCCCCCGCCGAGCGCACCGAACTGCTGCGGGAGGCCCTGCTCGCCCACCTCGCCGACGCCGACGAGAAGGCCGTCACCCGGGCCGCCGTCACCCTGCGCAGGGAGCACCGGTGAACCGGCTGCGGGCCTCCCGGCGTCCGTCCTGGCTGACCGGCGGAGGACCCGCAGCCGTCACCCGGGGCACCCTGCGCAGCACCACCGCGGAGCAGACGTGGGCCCGGCTGGAGCCGCTGCTCGCCGACCGGGGCATCACACGGGTGGCCGACCTGACCGGTCTGGACACCCTCGGCACTCCCGTGTGGACCGCGATCCGGCCCGCGGCCGCCACCCTGGTGGCGAGCGCCGGCAAGGGCATCGACCACGCGTCGGCCCGGATCTCGGCCGTGATGGAGTCGCTGGAGGTCGCCGCCTCCGAGCAGGCCCGTCCCGAGACCGTCGCCCACGGCAGCGCGCGGGACCTGGAGCCGGGCTACGGCGTCGCCGAACTGTCCCTGCATCCCGTCTCGCTGGCCGACGACCGTACGGAACTCGACTGGGTGGCGGGCTGGGACCTGGTCGCCGGTGCCCCGGCCCTGCTGCCCGCGGCGGCCGTCGGCCTGCGCGGCTGGGCGGCGGGGCAGTGGCAGCCGAGCACCTTCGTGACGACGACCAACGGCCTGGCCGGCGGCAACGACCACGTGGAGGCCGCGCTGCACGGGCTGCTGGAGCTGTGCGAGCGCGACGCGCTGGCGCGCCTCGGCGACACCGACGCCGTACGGGTGGAACCCGGCAGCCTGGGCGACCGGCTGGGGCCGGTCGTGCAGCGGATCCGCGAGGCGGGCGCCGACGCCGTGCTGGAGCGGATCCCGTCGCTGCCCGGGACGTACACGTACACCTGCCGGCTGACCCAGCCGGAGATGTGGCAGGTCTTCGCCGGGTCGGGCTGCCACACCGACGCGGCCATCGCGGCCGAACGGGCGCTGCTGGAGGCCGTGCAGAGCCGCGGCTCCACGGTCAGCGGCGGCCGTGACGACATCCCCGAATGGACGTTCCGGCTCCAGGGCGCCCCCGCGGGCCGCCCCCGCCCGGTCCCGGGTCGCAGCGAGCCGCTGCCCGCGCCGGGCGCCGCGTCCGCCCGCACCCTGGACGAGGTCCTGGACGGGCTCGTCGACGCCGTGCACGCCCGCACCGGGCGGCCCGTCATCGCCGTGGACCTCACCCCGGCCGGCCGGCCGTGGCCCGCGGTGGTCCAGGTCTTCGCCCCGGGCCTGGGCCTCGTGCTCGAACACCCGCGCCCCCAGGAACTCACGAGCAGGAGCTTCACGTGACAGCCCGTCCGCCTGCCCGCTTCGCCTTCGTGGGCCCGACGCTGGCTCCGGCCGAACGGCCCGCAGGCTCCTTCACGTACCTGCCGCCGATCCGGCACGGCGACCTGTTCGCGCTGGACCTGCGGCCCGGAGACCAGGTGCTCGTGATCGACGGCGTCTACCAGCACTTCGCTCCGATCCGGCACAAGGAGATCCTCGCGATGCTCGCCCTCGGGGTGCGCGTCGCGGGCACGGCCAGCCTGGGCGCGCTGCGCGCCGCGGAGCTGGCCGGCTTCGGCATGCGCGGCCTCGGCCACGTGTACACGGCGGCCCGCTGCGGCGAGCTGGTCGCGGACGCCGATGTGGGTGTGCTGCATGCCGCTGACGGCGACGGAGGGCGCCGCCTCACGGTGGCGACGGTCGCCGTCCGGCACGCAGTCGCCGAACTGACGGCCGCCGGCCGGCTCTCCGCCGCCGAGGCGGCAGGCATCCGGCAGGTGGCCGACTCCCTGCACTTCACCGAGCGTTCCGAACGGGCCCTCCTCCACCATGCGGGCCCCGCCCGCCCCGCGATGCAGCGCCTCGTCGACCACCTGGCCGCCCACGGGGACGTCAAGACCCAGGACGCCCTCGCGGCGCTGCGCCTGCTGGAGGCGGAGTTCGCGGCGCAGCCCGCCGACGACTCCGGCTGGGGCCCCGCGGCCCGCACGGTCGACGACCGCGCCGGAGAACCGGCCGGGGAGGGCGGAGCGGCGGGCGGTGCCACCGTGGCCGGGGCCGTCTGGGAGAGTTCGTACGGGAGCGAGTGGGCGTTCGAGCGCAGGCCCGTGCGCGGCGGGTCCGCGGTCGGGTCGCGGCACGCCCTGGCCTGTCTCCAGCTGTTCGAGGCCGACTTCCCCGAGCGGCACCGCGCCTACGCCCGCCGGATGGCCGCGGCCGCCGTCGGCCTGCCGGCCGGCGCCGGCTCCGGCGCCCTGCTCGGCGCCGCCGGGTTCGCGCCCGCGACCCGGCCCGACGCCCGGCTGGCCCGGCCGACCGCCGCGACCGCGCACTGGTCCGCCGAGGACCGGCTGCTGACCCGTACGTTCCGGCTGCGTCCGGGCCGGCTCGTGTACGCCGACCTGCCGCCGGAGGCCCTGGCCGGCACCGGCACCGCCGAGCTGGAGCAGTGGTGCCTGCGTCTGGCGGCCCCGGCCGGCCCGCCCCCCGTACCGCCCGCCCGCTGGCACGCGCTCCTGCGCCGGCTGTGGGGGGCGCAGCACCCGCACGAGTACCGGCTGTGCGCCCTGGAGCGCGGCTTCCGCGACGAGGCCGAAGCCGCCCGGCTCGCCGCCGCGTTCAACCCGGCGCTCGTCGCCCTGCTCACCGAGAGGGCGGCCGCCTGATGACCCCCACGACCTTCGCCCCCGCCACCGCGCCGGACCCGGCCACCGCCTTCGTCGAGGCGCTCGCCGCCGAGCCCCGCCCCAAATCCGTCGCCGCCTTCGACGGCGAGGGGTGGCTGCTGCTGCGCGCGGACGCCCCCGACGGCTTCGGCTCGCTCGTCCCCACCCTGGTCGGATACCGTCGCGGCCCCGCCGGGACCTGGGCGGCCGACTGGTCGGTGACCGAGCCCGGCGAGACCGTCGCCGTGCCGGGCGGCTTCCTCTACGTCCGCCGGAGGGCCGTCACCCTCCGGTACGCCCACGACGGCACCGAGCGCGTCGTCGAGCACGTCACCGGCGAGGTGGCCACGCTGGCCCCGCGGCCGGGCACCACCGCCGTCGCCTGTGTGATCCGTACCGCCGGTCCCCTCGGCGCCCACCCCGACGGGCTGCTCCAGGGGTCCGACGCCGTCTGGTCGGCGGGCGCGGACGCGAGCCTGGCGGCGGTCCGCCGGCCCGAGGGCGCCTGGCAGGTCCGCCTGGTCGACGTCGCCGCCCCCGGCGCCACCACCGGCTCCACGACCGGCTCCACCACCGGCGCCGCCGGCCGCGACCTGTCCGTCACCGTGCCGGACGGCGCCTCCCTCACCGGCGAGGCCGCCTGGTCGGGACCGGACACCCTGCTGCTCGGCCTCGCCCACCACCGCCCCGACGGGACCCGGCGGTTCGGCCTCCTCGCGGTGTCCGCCGCGGACGGCGCCACCGTGCGCAGCCTGCTCTTCGACGGGATCGACCTCTGCTACCCGGTGGCGGACCCGGACGGCGGCCAGGTCGCCTACCTCGCCACCTCGGCGGCGACGACCGACGCCCCGCCCGTGCAGTCCGCCTGCCTGATCCGCCCCGGCACCCTGGAGCCGGCCGTCCTCGACGCTCCGGCCGGCACCTGGCAGCGCCCGGTCGGCTGGGACGGCCCCGGCCGGCTCGTGTGCACGGCCGAGGACGGCCCGCGGCGCCGGCTGTACGCGTACGACACGGCCCGCGACCGCTGGCGCGACGTCCCGCTCACGGCATCGGCGGAGAGCGTGCTGGTCCGCGGCGGCAAGGCCGCGGTGCTGGTGTCCGCGCCGGACACGCCCCCCGCGGTCGACGTCGTCACCCTGGCCGACGGGCTCACCGAGCGGGTCGAGGCCAGCGAACGGCCGCCGCTTCCGGGCACGTTGTCGTACCACCGGCAGGCGGTGCCGGGCGCGACCGGGGCGCTGGCGAGCTGGCTGTGCCGGCCCGCGGACGGCCCGGTGCGCGGGCTGGTCGTGTTCTTCCACGGCGGTCCGTTCAAGAGCTGGACCGAGTGGTCCTGGCGGTGGAACCCGTGGCCGTTCGTCGCCTCCGGGTACGCGGTGGCGCTGATCGAGCCCCCGATGT
The DNA here is from genome assembly GCF_044745505.1 of Streptomyces sp. NPDC086989. NCBI lineage: Bacteria > Bacillati > Actinomycetota > Actinomycetes > Kitasatosporales > Streptomycetaceae > Streptomyces > Streptomyces sp. NPDC086989. Next base: position 122,572 of record NZ_JBIVAL010000011.1, on the reverse strand, counting down.
CGCTGGGCTACGTCTCGGCGGTCCCGGGCGGCTGGGCCAACTGGCGGTCGGGGATCGCCGCGGTGGCCGTGCGCCAGGTGGAGCAGCTGCGGGCCGAGGCGGGCCTGGCGCAGGTGCCGCTGGCGCTGATGGGCGGCAGCTTCGGCGGCTACCTGTCGCTGAGCACGGCCGCGGCGCTGCGGCCGCGGCTGATCGCCTCGCACGCCGCGCCGCTGGACCTCGTCCAGGTCGCGGAGAGCAGCGACGTCGGCTGGCAGTGGCTGCGCGAGTACGGGGAGCCCGCCTCGGCGCGGCTCCATGGCTACCGCGACAACAGCCTTCCGGTGCGGCCGGTGCCGGAGGGCACCCGCGTCCTGCTGTCGCACGGCATGCACGACGGGCTGGTGCCGCCGACCGAGACGCTGCGCGTCCACCGGCAGCTGTCCCGCCAGGGCGTCCGCTCCGAGGTGGCGTTCTTCCGGTCGGAGGCGCATCCGCTGAGCCGGCCGCGCAACATCCGGGCCTGGTACCGGTGGGTGCTGACGGCCTGCGCGGGCGCCCTCGCGGGCGAGGCGGGCGGCGAACCCGCCGACGAGCTGACGGGTGAACTGGCGGCGCGGTTCGCCGAACTGGCCATGGGAGGCCTCGATGACGCGGCATGAGACCGGACCCGGGCGTACGGTCGTCACCCGGCGGCAGCTCGCCGACGCGCTGGCCGCACTGGGCGTCCGCCCCGGTGGGGTGGCGATCGTGCACTCCTCGCTGCGCGCCTTCGGCTTCGTGGTGGGCGGCGCGCAGGCCGTGTACGAGGCCCTGCGCGAGGCCGTCGGGCCCGACGGCACGCTCGTCATGCCCGCGTTCACCCCGCAGCTGTGCCATCCGGCCACCTGGCGCGCGGCGGACCTGGCGCGGACCGACCTGTCCGCCGCCGCGGCCGCGATGCCGGTCTTCGATCCGCTGCGCACGCCGGTCTCGCGGACCATGGGCGTGCTGCCGGAACTGCTGCGCGCGCTGCCGGGCAGCCTGCGCTCGCCGCATCCGCAGGTGTCGTTCGTGGCCGAGGGACCGCGGGCGCGGGAGATCACCCGGTCCCACCCGGACGCGTACCGGCTGTCCTCGCAGAGCCCGCTGGGTGAGCTGTGGCGGCTTGACGCCACGGTCCTGATGCTCGGCACCGGCTGGGACAAGTGCACGGCGCTGCACCTGGCCGAGTACGCCGTCGCCTATCCGGGGCGGCGGGCCGGCCTGTGGCCGCTGCCCGGTCCCGGCCCGGCCGGCACCCGCTGGCACGAGGTGCCCGAACTGCTCGTCTGGGAAGGCGACTTCGACCGGGTGGGCGCGGAGTACGAGGCCTGCGGCGGCCCGCTGGCCCGGACGGCCGTCGGCACGGCCGTGTGCCGGGCCGTGCCGCTGCGCCCCCTGGTGGACTTCGCCGCCGGCTGGCTGCCCGGCCACCGCGACCTGCGGCGCGGTGTCGCCCCGCCCGGCTGGCGCGAGGTCGTCGACGCGGACGGCCCGCTGCCCCTGCCGCGGCTGGTCCTGGACCGCGGGCCGCAGCCGCGGCCCCAGCCGGCCCCGGGGGTGCCCGCATGACGGCCGGCGGAGTGTCGCTGCGCCCGGTCACCAGCGAGGACCTGGACCTGTTCGAGACGGGCTTCACCGGCGAGGAGGGCACGGGCGCCTTCCAGTGGTTCGGTTTCACGACCGCCCTGCGGGTGCGCCGGCGTCACGCCGAGGACGGGCTGCTCGGCCCGGACGGGGGCGTGCTGAGCGTGGTCGCGGGCCGCGACACCGTGGGCCGCGTGGAGTGGTTCAAGTCGACCTGGGGCCGGATGGACACCTCGTTCTGCTGGACGGTGGCCATCGGCCTGGTACCCGGCGCCCGCGGCCGCGGCTTCGGCACGCAGGCGCAGCGGCAGCTGGCCCGCTACCTGTTCGACCACACGCGGGCGGAGCGGGTGCAGGCGTGGACCGACGTACGCAATCTCGCCGAGCAGCGGGCGCTGGAGAAGGCCGGCTTCGCCCGGGAGGGCCTGCTGCGCGCCGCCCAGTGGCGGGGCGGCCGCTGGCACGACCAGGTGCTGTTCTCGATCCTGCGCGGCGACGAGGGGATGTCATGACGGAGACCGCGGACCTGACGGACCTGACGCTGGCGAACGGGATGCGCGTGCTGCTCCAGCCGCTGCCCGGCTGCCAGGTCGTCGCCACCTGCCTGCACGTGGGGACCGGCTTCCGCAACGAGCCCGTCGCCGGGGCGGCCCACCTGCTGGAGCACGTCCTGGTCCAGGGCTCCACGGCCGACGGGCCGCTGACCGCGGCGGTGACGGCCATGGGCGGCACCATGAACGCGCGGACCTCCGCCGACCACACCCAGTACACGCAGATCCTGCCCGCCGACGGGCTGGAGCTGGGGCTGCGCATCGAGCGGGACCGGCTGACCGCACCGGACCTGAGCCCGGAGCACGTCCGCGGCCAGATCGCCGTCGTCCAGGCGGAGATCCGGCGCAACGTGCTCCAGCGCCCGCACGGCGGACTGGTCCTGTTCGACCTCCCCGAGCTGCTGCACGACACCTGGGAGAACCGGCACAACGGCTACGGGGACATCGAGGCGCTGGAGTCGCTGGGCCCCGCAGAGCTGCGCGCCTTCTTCGACCGGTCGTACGCACCCGGCAACATCCACCTCGCGGTCGTCGGCGACTTCGACCCCGGCCGGGCCCGGGAGCTGGTCGAGCGGCTGCTCGGCCCGGTGCCGGCGCGGCCCACCTGGCAGCGCGGGCCGGCCGTCGAGTCCCCGCTTGCGGGGAGCCGGTACGGGCAGCGCGCGGAGAAGGTGGCGCCCGCGGGCCGTACGGTGCTCGGCTGGCGGGTCCCCGATCCGCAGGCGGCGCCCGCGGACCATTTGGCGACCGTCCTGCTGAGTGAGCTGCTGGAAACGGTCGGCGGCGACTGCGCCCGCCACGAGGCGGGGCGGCACCCCTGGGGCGCGTTCCGGGCCCGCGTGAACCGGACGGGCAACCCGTTCGACGTCGCCCGCGCCTCGCTGTTCGCGGTGGAGTTCCCGCATCCGGTGGACACCTCCCCCGACGCGGCCGAGGAGTGCCTGCGCGCCGTCTTCGCACGGATCGCCGACGGGTCCCTGCCGGTGGAGGCCCCGCTGTCGACCCTGCGCCGCAGGCTGGCGATGCACCTGCACGCCGAGCTGGACTCGGTGGCGGGCCAGGCGTCCTGGCTGGGCGTCGGCGCGGCCGTGCACGGGGACCCGGGCCACCTGGCGGCACTGCCCGCCGCGGTCGACGCGGTGTCGGCGGCCGACGTGGCCCGCCTCGCCGGGGTGTACGCGACTGCCCCGGCGGCCCGGATCACCAGCCTCCCGGCGGCCGCAGAGCCCGTACCGGAACCGATGCCCACGACCACGGGAGCCCCGGCATGACGGCCACGACGACTGCGAACCCGGCCACGCACGCACCCGTACCGCACTTCACCGCTCCCGCGCACCGGGAGCACGGGCTGGACCGCGGCACCCTCGTCGCCGTGGACCGCGCCGGCACCGGCGACCTCGCCGAGGCCCGGCTGCTGCTGCCGCTGGTACCCGGGCCCGCGGCGGCGCACGCCACCGAGGTCGACGTGGCCGCGGAGGCGCTGCGCGAGGCACTGGAGGAGGCGGCCGGCGCGCTGGCCGTCGTACGGGCGGAGGCGCGCCCGGACCGGATCGTGGTCTCGGCGCGCTCCTTCACCGGCGACCTCGCGCAGGTGTGCGCGCGGATCGGCGCCTGCCTGGGCTCCGAGGGGCCGGGCGCCGAGGACCGGGGCGCGGGCGGCGTGGGATCCCACGACCCGGGACCGGGCGGCCTGTTCGGCGCCGAGCGGGTCGACCGGGCCCGGGCCGCGGTGGCCGCCCGGCTGTCCGCGGCGGAGCGCCACCCCACGGTGGTCGCCCGCGCGGGCTTCCTCGCCGCCGTGTACGGCAGCCACGCCTACGGGAGCACGGCCACCGCCGCCCGCCTGCCCGGGGTGACCGGCGAGGCCCTCGCCGCCCTGCTGGCCGGGGCCCCGGTCACGGCGCGGCGGGCCGTGGTCGTCGGGCGCGGACCGGCCGGCGAACTCCTCGACGCGGCGCGCCCCCTGCTGCCCGCCCCGCCGCGGCTCGCCCCGCGGGCCGCCGCCGCGCCGCACGGCCGCCCGGCGGGCGGCACGGCCACCCTGCTCTCCCCCGGTGTGCCCCAGACGCTGATCCGGCTGGGCGGGCACGTGCCGGGGCGGGTCCACCCGGACTATCCGGCGCTCCAGGTGGCCGTGCTCATGCTCGGCGGCTACTTCGGCAGCCGGCTGACCGCCGTGCTGCGCGAGCGCGAGGGGCTCTCCTACGCCCCGCGCGCGGTCCTCGACCCGCTGGGCGGCTCGGCCGCGTTCACCCTGGAGGCCGATGTCCGGCCCGACGGCGCCGCACGGGCCCTCGCCCTGATCGACGAGGAGCTGGAACGGCTGGCGGCCGGGGCCTTCGGCGCCGCCGAGCTGCTCGGCGCGCAGAACTTCACCGTGGGCTCGATGGCGATGGCCTGCTCGTCCCGTTCGGGGCTGGCCTCGGTGTTCGCCGGGACGCTGGTCAGCGGCCTGCCCCCGGGGTGGCTCGGCGGCTACGAGGAACGGGTGCGGGCGCTGTCCGCCGCGGACGTGGCGCGCGCTGCCCGCACGTACCTGCTGGAGCCCGGCCTCACCGGCGTGTTGGTGGCCCCGGCACCGGCCGACGGGCTGCCGCCGGTGCGCTCCCTCCCCTCCCCCTCCTGACCGCATGCGACGATCGGACCTGCCGTGCTGAAATCCTTCCTCCAGGGCAATTTCGCCTCCTTGCGGGGCCCGGCGCGGACCCTGGGCGCCCTGCACTTCGTGGACAGCCTGGGCAGCGGCCTGTTCATGGCGGGCTCGGCGGTGTACTTCGTCGTCGTCGCGGGGCTGCCCGTCACGACGGTGGGCCTCGGCCTGTCGCTCGCCGGGTTCAGCGGGTTCGTCTCCAGCATCCTGCTGGGCCGGGTCGCCGACCGGTTCGGGGCCCGGCAGATGCTGGCCGTGCTGCTCACGCTGCTGGCCGGGCTGTACGTGCTGTACCCGCTGGTCGGGTCGGCCTGGACGTTCTTCCCGGTGGTGATCGCCATCGGGGCACTGGAGTTCGGCTGCGGGCCCGCCTTCGGCGCGCTGATCATGGATCTGGTGCCGGAGGCCGAGCGGGTCACCGCCCGGGCGGCGCTGCGGTCCCTGTTCAACGTCGGCTTCTCGGGGGGCGCCCTGGCCTCGGCCGCCCTGATCGGGCTGGGCGGCGGCTGGCTGGAGCTGCTGCCCCTCGGCAACGGCCTGACGTTCCTGGCGGCCGCGGCGCTGGTGCTGCGGCTGCCCGCGTCTCAGGCCCGGCCGAACGCGGGCGGCGGCGGGCACTTCAAGGTGCTGCGGGACCGGCCCTTCCTGAGCGTGATCGGCGCGTCCAGCCTGCTGGCCCTGCACAGCGCGGTCCTGCTGGTCGGCATCCCGCTGTGGATCGTGCGGACCACCGACCTGCCGCGCGGCATGGTGCCGTTGATCCTCGCGGTGAACACGGTGCTGGTGGTGCTGTGCCAGGTGGCCGCGGCCAAGGGCGCGGACACGCTGGACGGCGCCGTCGGCGCGGCCCGCAAGGCCGGCCTGGTCAGTGTGGCGGCCTGCGCGGCGCTCGCGGTGGCCGGCTGGACCGGGGCGTGGCTCACCGGTGTGGCCGCGATCGTGGCCGTCCTGATGTTCACCGCGGCCGAACTGTGGCAGTCCGCCAGCGGGTTCGGGCTGGGCTTCGGCCTGGCGCCCGACGCGAACCGGGGCGAGTACCTGGGCGCCTTCCACCTGCACGTGGTCGTCCAGGCCACGCTGGGCCCGGCCGTGGTGTCGTTCCTGGTGTCGGCCGACGACTCGCTGGGCTGGCTGGCGATGGGCGCCGTCTTCCTGGCCGGCTCGGCGGCCATCGGGCCGTCCGTGGCCTGGGCGCGCCGGACGGCCGGCCACCGCGAGGGCGAGCCGGCGCAGGAGCCGGCCGAGGCGGCGGCCGACGCACCGTCGGCCGCACCGGCCGACGCGTAGACGGCGCACCGGCCGACGCGTAGACGGGCGCACCGGCCGCGGCGCGGTCCGTCCTGAACCCGTCCCCACGCGCACCCGCCCCGCGCGCACCCGTCCCGACGCGCGCACCCGCCCCGCCCGTACCCGTCCCCCCTCCCTCGGTGCGCGCTGCACCACTTCTCCAGCGGCCCTTGGAAGCGTGAGGACTCCCCCTCAACGGGATGTCGAGTGCACCACGGGAGGCAGCGCATGTCCGCGTCCGTAACCGAGCGCCCCGCCGCGGCGGCGGCCGGGACGGCGACCCCGTCGCCGGCGGCCGCGCCCGCCCCGCACCCCGCACGGCAGGCGCTCGCGCTCGCGGTCGTCGCGGGCTGCAACGCGATGATCCAGCTCGACGACCCCATCATGAACATCGCCCTGCCCGGCATCCGCGCCGATCTGGGACTGTCGGCGCTCGCCGCGTCCTGGGTGGTCGGTGCCTACCTGCTGGCGTTCGGCGGCCTGCTGCTGCTCGGCGGCCGGGCCGGAGACATCCTCGGGCGGCGCCGGGTCTTCGTCGCGGGCGTGGTGCTGTTCACGGCCGCCGCCGCGGTCCGGTCGGTGGTCCCGACCGGTGAACTGCTGATCGCCGTACGGGCCGTGGAGGGCGCCGGCGCCGCCTTCGCCGCGGCCAACGGGTTCGTGCTGATGCTGAGCACGTTCGCCGAGGGGCCGGCCCGCAAGCGGGCCATCGCCGTCTGCACCGCCGTGGGCGCGGCCTCCACCGCCGGCGGCCTGCTGCTGGCGGGCGCGCTGACCTCGGCGGGCTCCTGGCGCTGGGTGCTGCTGCTCAACGTCCCCATGGGCCTGGCCGTCGTCCTGCTCGCGCCGCGGGTGATCGCGGAGACCGCACGCGTCCGGGGTCGCTTCGACCTGCGCGGCGCGCTGCTGTCCGCGCTGGGCGCCGCCTCGCTCGTGTACGGGCTGTCCCAGGCGGCCGAACGCCCCTGGAGCGACGCCCTCGTCGCTGGTCCCCTGCTCGCCGGCCTGCTGCTGCTGTCGGCGTTCGTCGCCACGCAGCGGCGGGCCGCCGAGCCGATCGTGCGCCTCGGGCTGTTCCGGGACCGCGACCGGGCCCTGGCCTTCGCGAGCATGCTGGTCCTGCCCGGTGCGCTGATCGGGGCGTACTTCTTCCTGAGCCAGTCCTTCCAGCAGCACCACGGCTGGTCCCCGCTGGAGGCGGCGTTCGGTCTGCTGCCGGTGCCGGTGACGATGGCCGCGACGGCCGGTGTGGCCGTCCGGGTGGAACGGGCGATCGGCCCGAAGACGACGATGGCGATCGGCACGGCCGCCCTGGTCCTCGAAAACCTGTGGCTGTCGGCCCTCGGCCCCGACGGCGCCTACCCGACGGGGGTGCTGCCGGCGCTGGTCCTGCTGGGCGCGGGCATGGCGTTCTGCGTGATCCCGCCGACCGTGCTCGCCACGTCTGGTCTGCGCGCCGAGGAGCTGGGGTCCGCGGCCTCCGTCCTCAACGCCCTCCAGTCGGTGGGCGGTTCCCTGTGCATCGCCCTGATGGTGACGGCGTCCTCGGGACGCTCCGACTTCTCCGCGACGATGTCCGCGGGCTTCACGGCGGGTGCGGCCTTCGCGGGAGCGGCCCTCCTGACGGCCCTCTCCCTGCGCCCCCGCCGCCGCCTCCGCGCGTAACGGGCCGCGCCGGACACGCAGCCCCCGTACGGACCGTTGCCGGGACCGACGGGGGCTGTCCGGATGCCGCTACATCGCGTTACTTCAGCAGGGTCTTGAACTCTTCGAAGTCGAGGACGCCGTCACCGTTCGCATCGGCCGCCATGGCCTTCCTGACCTCTTCCGCGAGGTGCCCCTGGGCGCCCTCGGCCTTGAATCCCTCGGCCAGTTCGACGATGTTGATCCGCCCGTCGCCGTCCGTGTCGATCTCGTCGAACAGCGCCCTGAGTTCGGCCTCGGTCATGGAGTTCCCCTCTCGCATTCATCAGGACCCCGCCGGTCCACATGGCCCACCACCCTGGCAGATCCCCTCCGGGACACGCGCACCGGCCACCCGTACGGGTGCACCGCCGCCGCGGGGCGGGACGGCCTACGAGGACTCCTGGCGGATGGCCGCGGAAAGGGCGCGGGCGAGGTCGCGGGCCGAGGCCCGGCTGCCGTCGGCGCTGCCGCCGATCGACACCAGTGGGGCCCTCCAGCCCTGGGCGCCGATGCGCTCCGCCACCTCGTACGCGACGGCTCCGCCACCGGAGAAGCAGCCCAGCAGCAAGGGTTCCGCCTCGGAGAGCAGGGGCCGCAGCGCCGCCAGGCAGGCCGTGGCACCGGCCGGCGCGTCGAGGGTGACGAGCGCCTGCGGGCCCCGGTGGGCGCGGGCCACGGCCGCGTAGCAGTCGTCCGGGGCCTGCGGCGGCGGTACGAGCAGTACCGTCCCGGCGCCGGGGTGCGCGGCGGGACGCAGGGTGACCAGCGCGGGCACGGACTCGTACGGCACCGCCACCGCATCCGGTACGGGCAGGCCGTCGAGCAGCGCGAGTGCGTCGGCGACGGTGGTCCCGGCGGGGCCGGCCGCCGGGAGCCCGCGCAGCAACAGGGCCGTGTGGCCGAGGATCCGGGCCGTTTCGGCGTCACTCAGGCGGGTCCGGTCGCTGTCTGCGGTCAGTACGAGGGCGCCCGCCCAGTCGTGGCGGGCGGTGAGGGCGAACGGCAGTCCGGTGAGCGCCTCGACGGTCTCCGGCGGGGCCACGCGCACGTCGGACGCGGCCAGTTCCTCGTCCAGCGGGTCCGCGGCGCCGTCGGGCCCGGGGGCGGCGGGCGGCCGTTCGAAGGTGAGGAGCGTTTCGGTGAGCGGTGTCCGTGCGGAGCGCCCGGCCCGGCGGCTGATCTGCCCGGCGGAGACCCACTCGTACGCGGACAGGCCCAGCGCACGGTCCCGCAGGTCGGTCAGCAGCCGCGTCAGCGGGGCCGCCGGGTCCACGTCCACGGACAGCGGGAGCGGGTTGCCGAGCGGTCCGGGGAGGCGGTCCGCGCCGTCGAGCAGGATGCCGCGGCCGGAGACGGTCACCCCGAACGCGACGGTGGACGGGACGGGGCCCCGGCCGGTCGCCGCGGCCGCGCGGTGCAGTTGGAGGGCCCAGGCGGCGTGCAGGGCGGTGCTCTCCGGGACCCCGCACGCGGCCGCCCATCCGCGCAGCCGGGCCGCCTCGGACGGGTTGAGCCGTACCCGGGTGTGGCCGTACCCCGTAGCCGGGACCGGACCGGCGACCGGGGCCGCCGGGAGGGTGTGGGCGTCGGCGGGCGGGGTGGCCCGGGACCAGAACTCCCGGGCCGGGCCCGGATCCTGCCCGGCGACCCAGCGCAGGTGGTCCGGTATCCCGGGGCGCCGCTCGCCGCCCGCCGGGCGGCCGTCGGCGGCGTACGCCCGCAGGAAGGCGCGCAGCAGCGCCCGTACGCTCGGGGCGTCGAGGAGGGCCTGGTGGTAGGTCAGGGCGATCCGGGCGTCGGGGCCGTGGGCGCCGGGCTCCCCGTCGGCGCGGAGGATGCGCAGCGGGCCGGGCCGGCCCGGTTCGAACGACCGCTCCCGCTCGCCGCGGAGCACGTCCGCCCAGTCGGCCTGCCCGTCGGGTTCGTACGGGGCGTGCCGCACCCGGGCCTCGACGCGCTCGTGCACCCTGACGACGGGCCCGCTGCCGCCCCGGCCGGGGCCGGGGGCGAACGCGGCGCGCAGGACGGCCTCGCGGTCGGTGACGGACTGCCAGGCCGCATCGAACCGGCGCCGGTCCAGCGGCCCGTACCAGCGCAGGTGCAGTTGTCCGACGTGGAGCTGCGGCCCCGGCGGGGCGGTGATGGTGTCGAGGAGGATCTCGCGCTGACGGGCGGAGGCCGGCAGCCCGGGGGCGGGGCCGGCGAGGTGTGCGGCCCGGCCGGGAGCGGGCTGCTGCGGCAGGGCGGCCAGCGGACCGGGCCGCGCCGGGCGGCCGTCGCGCGCGGCGGGGTCGGTGAGCAGGTCCGCGAGCCGGCCGGCCAGGGAGGGCCGGTCGGTGGGCCTTTCGCCCGGCCGGCAGGTCAGCTGGAGCGTGTGGTGGGTCGCGGTGTGGCGGCGCAGCTTCGGCCCGCAGGACGCCGCCATGACGAGGGCGGTGGCCATGACCGGGGCGTCCAGGGGCCCGACCAGGTCGAGTGCGGGTGGCGTGCCGGGGGCGATCACCACGGTGATGGCGTCGTCCATCGGCCCTCCTCCCTTCGCACGCCACGGAAACGCCCCTGAAGCAGGCGAGTCAAGTCGAAGTCAAGAATAAGGCAAAAGGAGGTCAAACAACATGCCTCAGGCATCGGATTGTCTGATTCCCCAGGGAACTTGGCACGTTTCTTGTGTCATGTGCCCTGCTTCCGGGCGTTCAACGGCCTGACCGGCGGGGCGGCCGGGACTCCCCCTCCCCGGTCAGGCCGGGTCCAGGAGTGCCGCCGACACCATGGCGACGAAACCCTCGTCGAGCATGGTGGCCACGGCACTGTCCCGGGACGTGTCCAGTCCGGCGTCGTGGCAGGCCACGCTGAGCAGGTAGCGCCCGGCCACGGGGAAGGTGGCGAAGGCCCATTCGCCGTGCGTGGCGGGCGAGCCGTCGGGGGCGAGCAGGCCGGTCTCCCCGCTGGTCGCCGTGGCGAAGCCGAACTCGGAGAAGCCCATCCGAAGGCCCTGCCCGAGGGCCTTCGTGTACGCCTCCTTCAGTGTCCACAGCCGCAGCATGCCCGCCGCCCGCCCGCGTTCCCCCAGCGCCGCGAGCTCGGCGCGCTCGGCGGGGGTGCAGACCTGGTCCTGCAGCAGGTCGAAGGCCAGCCTGCGGTCGGCGGGTTCGGTGTCCACGCCGATGCGGCCGTTGCGGCTGATGCCGACCGCGATCAGATCGTCCGTGTGGGTCAGGCTCAGGTCGATCTGGTCGAAGCCGCGCAGGTACGGGCGTCCACCGGGCTTGTACGAAAGGTCGAGTTCCGCGGGCCCGGTACCCAGCGCGGCGGCGGCCGTGTACCGGATCGCCAGCCGGGAGGCGACGAAGCGGTGCCGGGCGGTGGGGTCGGCGGTGTCCCGGTAGCGCAGCCAGTCCCGGCCCAGCAGGCGGCGCAGCCCGGCCCCGGAGGCCGGCTCCGCGGGCCACTCGTCCCAGGTGGTGTGGACGCAGGCGTTGCCGTTGCGGACCATGCCCGCGGCCACGTCCGCCCAGGGCCCGTCGGGTCCGGCGGCGTGTACGGGCGCGCTCAGCAGCGGTGAGTTGCGCCGCTCGTACCGGTCGTGGTGGTTCATCGCGTGTCCCCCGGCTCACTGGGCCAGTTCGGTGGCGTCGAGGTCGCAGCTGCGGCCCGCCCGGTAGCGGCGCACGAGCTCCTCCAGCACCTGCCCGAGGCAGTCGTCGGGCAGCTCCGGCACCGGGATGCCGAGCCGGCCGCCGATCCGGGTCAGCGCGAGCACGGCCCACGCCGGTGAGGCGAGGAACGGCTCGCTGCCGTCCTGGCCCTCCCAGGTGCCCAGGACCGCGGCCGCGGCGAGCACCAGCGCGTAACGGTCGCTGAGCACGCACCACGCGGGATCGGCGAGGGCGGCCGCGCCCTGGGGGATCGCCCGGCACTGCTCGCGCAGCGCCCGCAGTTCGGTGACGAACGCCTCGGCGAGGTCGGCGAGGACGGCGAGCTGGCCGCCGACCCCGCGGACCTCCGCCAGCCGGGCGGCCGACCCGACGAGCGAGGCGGCGAGGAAGTCCCCGCCGTCGGCGATGCCCAGGAGCCGGTAGTCGAGCTGCGGCAGGCTCGCCGCGGAGCGGAACAGCTCGGGCGGCGGCTCCTCCTCCTTGAACCAGGCCCGCTCCGCCAGGGCGCGCAGCTGGGGCACGATCACGGCCTGGCAGGCGGCGGTCCCGGCGTGCCCGAGCCCGGCGACCGGCAGGTCCCGGGAGAGCTTGTCCAGCGCGCCGTACTCGGGGGTGCCGTGCTGGTATCCGCGCGAGCCGAGCACGGCCGCCAGCTCCTCCAGGCTCTCCCGGAGCAGGTCGGGGACGACGTACTTGACCGCCGCCGCGAGCACGTGGGTGCGGTCGGGCAGCAGGCTCAGGGCGCGCAGCGCGACGGTGGCCATGCTGTCGCAGGCCAGCAGGTCCGCGAAGACCCCGGCGAGGGGCTTGTGGAAGCGGCGGGCCACGGGACGGCTGCGGCCCGTGGTGGCGGCCCGCACCGCGGAGTGCAGGACCGTGCCCGCGGCGGCGACGGCGGTCGCGGAGATCACGCAGCGGTTGACCTGGTACGTGCGCAGCGCCAGCGCGACGCCTTCGCCGACCCGGCCGACGAGGGCGCCCTCCGGGACCTCGCAGTCGGTGAACTGCAGTCCGGAGAAGAGGGATCCGCGCATGCCGGCGGTCGGGACGCGCGGCAGGTGGGCGAGACCGCCGGCGGCGGCGAGAGCGTCCGGGTCGAGGAGCAGCACGGAGTGGCTGAGCGGGCTGCGGGCGCGGTCGGTCCGGGCGTAGACGACGTACGCGTCCGCCCGTGCGGCGTTGATGATGACGTCCTTGCGCCCGCTCAGCGAGAACCCGCCGCCGGGGCGGGGGGCCGCGGTGAACTCGTCGCGCAGGATGGCGTTCGCGTGGGCGAGCTCGTGGTGGACGATCGAGGCGCGGCCGCCGCCGAGCAGGATGTCCGCCGTGGCCCGGCGCTGCACGGCGCTGCCGGCCGCCCAGACGGCGGACGTCGCGAACAGCGAGGTGATGCCGGAGCCGAAGCCCAGGGCGAGGTCGCGGCGGAAGACCGGGCGCAGCACCTTGACGAGCAGGTCGGCGCGGGTAAGCCGGCCGCCGAACTCGGCGGGGACGAACTCGGCGCCCAGGCCCGCCCCCACCAGCAGCCGCTCGGTGGCCGCGGGCGGCTCGCGCCGCTCGTCGGCGGCGAACAGGGCGCCGAGGCCGTGCGGGTTCGCGGGATCGTAGGGGTCGCCCAGCAGGGCTTCGAGGCGCGCGGCCCGGCGCAACGCCTCGGTCTCCTCGGCGGCGCGCCCGGCGGCCCGGCCCCCGGGGGCATGACCGGCGGGCCCGCTCTCGGGACGCGTGGTGGTCTCGGTGGTGGTGGCCATGGTGGCGGAGATCAGCTCCTTCGTCCGGGACTCCCGGCCTGCGCTGTACGCAGCCCGCGGGGCTGGTCCGTCCTCGTGCGCGGATCTTCAGCGTGCGGGCGTCGACTCGATGCCCGCTTGAGGCTTCGTACAGCACGGCCGCAGACCGGCCACCGGGGTCACCGGTGGCGGCGGTCCGCGGTGCGTCCCTCGATGTGGAGCAGCACCGCGCGGGCGGCGCGCAGTTCACAGCCCGGGAGGGTGTCCTCGGGGTCGGGTCCGCAGGGGTGGGGGCGGGTGAACCCGGCCGCTTCGAGGGTGCGTACGGCATCGGCGGTGCGGATGACCTGGTGGGCCTGGAGCAGCAGCCGCTCGGGCCGCAGCCGGCGTTCGTCCGGCCCGGGGCCGATGGCCCGGCCGGTCGCCGTGCACACGAGGTCGACGGAGGACCGTGGCGCGGGGGCGCTCTCGCGGGCCGCCTTCAGGAACTCGCCCTCGGCGGCCCGGGCGGCGCCGGGTGCGGGCCGCGGCGGGACGAGCCGGCCGAGCGCGGCGACGAGCCGGGCCGCGTCGGCCAGGCTGAGCACGCCCGCCACGTGCGCGGCGGTCAGTTCCCCGGCGCCCTGTCCGGCCACGGCGTCGGCGCGCAGCCCCCAGCTCTGCCAGAGCCGGTACACGGCCACCTGGAAGGCGAACAGCGCCGGCTGGGCGAACTCCGCCCGGCGGATCAGGCCCGAGTCGACGCCGCCCTCGGGGGCGAACACCACGGCGGCGAGGGGCAGCCGCAGCCAGGGGTCCAGTGCGTCGCGCACGACGTCGTACGCGGCCCGGAAGTCGGGGACCGAGCAGTACAGCTCACGGCCGAGGGCGAGACGCCGGCCCGCGTGACCGGTGAACAGGACGGTCAGCGGCGGGGCCGCGGAACGCCGCGACGGATGCGGCCCGCGGGGCCGGCGGGCGAGGAGGGCGGCCGCGTCATCGGACACCGGGCGCCGCCTCCACGGTCTCGTACAGACCGGGCTCGGGGGTGGCCAGCGGGCCCAGGTCCTTGACGAGGGCCTGGAACTGTTCGCTGCGGACGGCATTGCGGTGGGCCTCGGCGTCCTGCCACACGGCGAGTTCGAGGAAGATCCGCTCGTCGCCGAGGTGGCGCAGGGCCTCGTGGCCGATGTAGCCGGGCTGGCTGCTCATGTACGCGGTCAGGCGGTCCTTGACGGCCAGGAAGCGGTCGATGTCGCCGTGGACGGTCAGCTTGTTGACGAAGGTCACCATGAGGGCTCCTCGGGTCTGCCACGGCGGGGTCGCCGCCCTGTGTGGGGTTCTGGGGGACTGGGGTTGCGGATGCCACGCTCGGCGGAGCGGCTCGAAGAGCCCTGGAAGACGGCTCGACCCCTTCTCCAGGGTGCACGGGAACCGGCCGGAGCCCGGCGTGGCGGTCCGGTAAACCCCCCTAACTCCTGAATGTGGGCCCACAGGGGGTGTCGTGGGGGGAACCCCAGATTGCGGCCGGTCCCATGGATCCTGCCCGGCTTCCGTAATAGCTTGAGGGTTCCTCGACCGGCCCGAAGGCCGGCGCCGAGCCGGCCCCGGAGGTGCCCGTGCGGATCCGACCGATGCCCGGGGTGCGTGTCACCTCCGTGGACGCCGACGGCCGTCTGGAACTGCTGGCCGCGTCGTCCACCGGCCCGGAGAGCTACCGCTGTGGGCCGGTGGGCACCGCCATGTGGATCGCCCTGCGCCAGCACGACGGCGACAGCACGGCGGCGGCGGCCCTGCTCGCCCGCCTCTGGAACACCGGCCCCGAGAACGCCCGCGCGGATCTGGACGTCTGGATCGAGGAGATGCGCGACGCGGGCCTCCTCTGCGCGGAGGCCGCCCCCTGACGGGCAGGTGCGGCAGCAGCACGGACGGGCCACGACAGCAGCGGCCACCGGGCCTCGCCGCCTCCCGCCGCCCGCGCCGGGCCCCGGCAGCGGCGCCGCCGCGACAAGCCCAGCCGAACGCCGCACCTGCCGGTCGCCCGTCGCCGAAAACCGAGCCCAGGGCACCCTGTCCCCCGGCGCGCCCGCCGACCCCGGTGACGGCCCCCGCCCGGCGCCGCGGGCGGCCGAACGAGGGCCTCGGCCCCACCAGCGACGGCCCACCAGCCGCGCGGCAGCCCACCGCTGGCGCGACAGCCACCACCGGCAACCCACCACCGGCGACAGCCCATCGGCCCCGCGCCAGCCCACCCGCCGCGCGACAGCCCACCGCTGGCGCGACAGCCACCGCCGGCAGCCCACCAGCGGCGCAGCAGCCCACCCGCCGCGCGACACCCCACCCCGCGGGTACGCCGAGGGCGTTCGCCCTCCCGGTCCGCCACGCCCGCCCCAGCGGGCGACGCGCGCGCGGGCGTCGACGGCGGATGGCCGCACCGGCCCGTCATGGCCTGGCGCGCCGGGCGACCGGGCTTCGGGCCGGTGGGGCGGGGCCGATGTGTCAGGGGGCGTCGGGCGGGGTGATCGTGATCGGTGGGGTGGGCCAGGCGTGGGCCGTGATGCGGTGGGCGAGTTCGCGGGCCAGGGGGGCCGCGGCCGGGGGGCAGCTCAGGGTCAGGGGTTCGCCCCGCGCCAGGACCGGGCGCAGCGCGGCCAGGCAGTCCGCGGCGTCCGCCGGGCCGTCCAGGGCGACCAGCCGGCGGTGCCCCGGTTCGGCCGGGGCCGGGGTGGCGGCGGGCGCGTCCGGGGACGGGACCAGGACCACCGTGCCGGCTCCGGGGCGGGTGGCCGGGCGGAGCAGGACCAGGCGTGCACCGCCCGCCGGTCGCGGCAGCGGCGGCTGCGGCCGGGGGCCGAGCAGCCGCAGGGCCTCGCCGACGGTCGTCGACTCCCGTACGCGGGCGGGGAACTCCCGCAGCAGCAGCGCGGTCCGGTGGACGGCGTCCGCGGCGTCGGCCGCGTCGGCGATCCGCGTCCGGTCGTGCACCCCGGTCAGCACCAGGCCGCCGTCGCGGTCGTGGTGCGCGGTCAGCGACAGGGCGAAGCCGCTGTGTGCGTCGACGGTCTCGGGCGCGGTCACCCGGATCCCCTGGGCGGCGAACTCCTCGTCCAGCGGATCCGGGCCGCTCGCCGCCGGCGGGTCGAAGGCCAGCAGTGTCCCGGTGAGCGGCTCGTCCGGCTCCCGGCCGCTCCACGCGTGCACCTGTCCCATGGAGACCCACTCGTACGCGGCGAGGTCGAACGCCCGGTCGCCGAGGTCGGCGAGCAGCCGGGCGAACGGCTCACCGGGGTCGACGTCCACGGACATCGGCAGCGGGTTGCGCAGCGGGCCGGGCAGCCGGGAGGCCCCGTCCAGCGGGATGCCGCGGCCGGACACGGCCATGGCGAACGCCACGGTGACCGGGCCCGCGTCGGGGACGGCCCGGCGCAGCTGGAGGGCCCAGGCCGCCTGGAGGGCGGTGCTCTCGGTGACGCCCCGCACGGCGGCCCAGTCCCGCAGCCGGGAGGCCTCGTACGGGTCCAGCCGGACGGTGGTGCGCACGGGTCCGGTCCGGGCCCGCGGCCGTCCTGCGTCCCCGGTCGGCGGCAGGGTGGCCGATCCGGCGGGCGGCGCGGCCGCGGACCAGAACGCGCGGGCCGGGCCGAGGTCCTGGCCGGCCAGCCAGCGCAGGTGGTCCCGCAGGTCGGGGCGGCGCTCGCCGCCGGTGGCGGCACCTTCGGCGAGGTAGGCCCGGGCGAAGGCGCGCAGCAGCAGGCGTACGCTGCGGCCGTCGAGCAGGGCCTGGTGGTACGTCAGGATGACCCGCGTCGGACCACCCGCACCGCCCGCACCCCCGGTACCGCCCGCACCGCCCGCACCGCACTGTTCGTCGAGCAGTGCGATGCGCAGCGGCCCGGGCCGCGTCAGGTCGAAGTCGCGCTGCCGCTCGCTGAGCAGCAGGGCCTGCCAGTCGGCGGAGCCCTGCGGGTGGCGCACCGGCTGCGCGACGACCCGCGGGTACACGACGACGCGCGGTCCGCCGCGGGTCCCGTACGGGGCGAACGCGGCGCGCAGCACCGCCTCGCGGTCGTACACGGTCTGCCATGCGGCCTGGAACCGCCGGGTGTCCAGGGAGCCGTACCAGCGCCAGTGCAGCTGTCCGACGTGCAGTCCGGAGCCGGGCCGGGCGGCCATGGCATCGAGCAGCACCTCGCGCTGCCGTGCCCCGGCGGGCAGTCCGGGCCCCGGGTGTACGGGGTCCGGGCGTCCGGGCCCGGGGTGTGCGGGCGGGCCGGTCTGCTCGGAGCCGACGCTCATCCTCTCCCCCTCGTCTCGGCCTCGCACTTCAAAGGGGTCGAGTATGCGCGGGGGTTCCACATTTCGCTGACGCGGGCCTGACACCCCGCCGGAGTCCCGGCGGAGCGCAGGGCCGTGCGCGGGGCGCCCCGGCGTCAGAGGGTGCGGACGGCAGTCTCCGCGTGCCGTCGGGCCAGGCCGAGCGTGGCGGTGCTGTTGCGGCCGAGTGCCTCGCGCACGTACCGGCGGGCCGCCGCCAGGTCGGCGCCGGGGCCGAGCACCCGCTCGACCGCCTCCTCCCGCAGCAGCACGCTGTGCTGGGAGACGGCGGTGACGCCGCGCTCGTCGGGGATCAGCGACCACTCGCCGGTGTGCGCGGCCATCAGGGCGGGGGTCGCGGTCTGCTTGTAGACGATGCGGCCGGCGTGCGGGAAGCACACCCGCACCGACTCGGTGGTGTGCGCGGAGCCGTCGGCGGTCACCGTGTCCATGCTCAGCAGCTGGACGCCGGGCTCGTCCTCGGTGACGGTGGCGCGCGCCACGTGCGGGATGCGCTCCGGCCAGTCTGCAGCCCCGTAGAGGAACTGGTAGACGAGTTCCGCGGGGCCGTTGACGCGTACGGAGTCCTCGAAGGACAGCATGAGGCCGTCGAGCCGGGTCCAGCGCTCCGCGGCCTCCTTCAGCGTGGCCAGCTGGGCGCGGCTGTTGGTGTCGGTGGCTTCCTTGGTCCATTCGACGTCGGCGGGCCGGTCGCCGGCGACGGCGAAGTCGTGCAGCAGCACCAGCCGGGAGCGGCCGGTGCCGCGCGGCTCCACGATCCAGCTGCCGCCCATCGAGACGACGGGGGCGGCGGGGACCTCCTGGCGGAAGTCGATGCGCAGCCCGGGCGCGTCCAGGGTGCGGCGCGAGAGCCAGGACCTGACGGTCCCGTTCGCGGTGACCCAGATGTGGAACCGGTCCTGGGAGCCGTCGAAGTCGAGCCGTTCCACGTGGATGACCGACGGGAAGAACAGCGGCCACCGGGTGGTGTCCGCGAGCAGCCCGTAGACAACGCCCGGGGGCGCGTTCACGTCCACGGAATAGGACGTGCGGTGCACCTGCTGGACCGACATCGCCACACCCTTCCCTCACAAGTGATCAAAAGTCTGTCCGTACCGGCCTGAACTCCGCTCGAAACGCCCTGGAGTGCGGGCCTCAGCGCGCGAGCGCCGATTCCGCGTGCTGCTTCGCGTACGTCATCGTCGCCGTGCTGTTGCGGCCGAGCGCCTCCCGTACGTACCGGCGAGCCGCCGCCAGGTCGGCCGTGGCCCCCAGCACCTGCTGCACCGCCTCCTCGCGGAGCACGACGCCGTGCTGCGAGGTGACGGTCGAGCCGTACGCGCCGCCGGTGACCGTCCACACCCCGGTGTGGGCGGACATCAGGGCGGGCGTGCGGGTCTGCTTGTAGACGATGCGGCCGGCCGCCGGGAAGCACACCCGCACCGATTCGGTGGTGTGCGAGGACCCGTCGGCGGTGAGCGTGTCCATGGCCATGACCTGGACGCCCGGCAGCTCGTCGGGCTCGGTGAGCTCCAGCCGCGACACGTGCGGCAGCAGCTGTGGCCACTGCTCGGCCCGTTCCAGGAAGGCGTAGACGAGCTCCGGCGGGGCGTCGACGCGGACGGTGTCCTCGAAGGACATCACGAGGTCGTCGAGCCTGCCCCAGCGCTCGCCGAGCGCGGCCAGGTTCGCCAGCTCCGCACGGCTGTTGGTGTCGGTGGCGCGCTCGACCCACTCGACGTCCTCGGCCCGGTCGCCCCCGACGCAGAAGTCGTGCAGCAGGACCAGCCGGGAGCGTTCGGCGCCCAGCGGCTCGACGATCCAGGTGCCGGTCATCGCCGACAGCGGGGAAGCGGGGACCTCCTGCCGGAACTCGATGCGCCGGGCGGCGGCGTCGAGGACCCGGCGCGAGGTCCAGGACTTGACCCGGCCGTTCGCCGTCGCCCACATCCGCAGCCGCTCGTGGACGCCGTCGAACTCCAGGCGCTCCACGTACACGTTGGGCGGGAAGTACAGCGGCCACTGCACGGGGTCCGCGATCAGTCCGTAGACCACGCCCGCGGGGGCGGCCACCTCGGTCTCGTGCACGGTGCGGTGCACCCGCTCGGCCGCCATCAGAAGTTCCCCAGCCCGCCGCAGACGTTCAGCGCCTGCGCGGTGACGGAGGCGGCGAGGTCCGTGGTCAGGTAGCCGACCATGGCCGCCACCTCCTCCGGGGTCGCGTAGCGGCCCAGCGGGATCTTCGCCTCGAACTGCTCCTGCACGTCCTCGGTCGTGGTGTCCCAGGCGGCCGCGTAGCCGGCCCGGACGCGCTGCGCCATGGGCGTCTCGACGTAGCCGGGGCACACGGCGTTGACGGTGATCCCGGCCGGGGCCAGCTCCTTGCCGAGGGCCTTGGTGAAGCCGACGACGGCGTGCTTGGACGCCGAGTAGGGCGCGCCCAGCAGGACGCCCTGCTTGCCGGCCGTGGAGGCGATGTTGATGATCCGGCCCCACGGGGCGCCGCCGAGGCCGCCGTGCTTGAGGACTTCCCGGGTGAGCAGGAAGACGCTGTTCAGGTTGGTGTCGATGACGTCGTACCAGAGCTCGTCGGTGATGTCCGCGGTCGGACCGCCGCCGCTGCGCCCGGCGTTGTTGACGAGGACGGAGACCGGGGCCCCCCACTCCGCGACGGCGGCGGCCACCAGCTCAGCGACCGCTTCGCGGGAGCGGACGTCGGCGGCGGTGCCCGCGACGTCCAGGCCTTCGGCGCGCAGCTCCTCGACGGTCCGCTTGACGTTCTCGGGGGTCCGCGCGCACAGGAACACCCGGTGTCCGCGGCCGGCCAGGTCCCGTACGACCGCCAGGCCGATACCGCTGGTGCCGCCGGTGACGAGGGCGACCGGCCTGTCCGGCGCCGTCGGCACCACCGGCCGCCCCGTTGTCGTCGTGGCCGTCGTGGCCGTCGTGGACGTCGTGGTCATCGTTGAGCCTCCAGAACCCGTGGTGGGAGTTCGACCGTGTCGCGGAGCACTGGAGGTGCGGTGGAAGCGGGATCGAGGGCCGGTACGGGTTCTCCCGCGCCGGGGTCCGCAGCCGTCGGGGCGGCCTGGGGGCCCAGGGGCGCCAGGGCCTGCGCGAGGGCGCGCCGGGTCAGGGCCGCGCCGCCCGCGGCGACGTAGCCGTCGGGCCGGATCAGCAGCCAGCCGCCGGGCCGCATCCCCAGCGCACGCCGCAGCACCCCTTCCGGATCCCCCAGCGGCCGGGGCCCGCCACCGTCCACGCAGTCCCCGGCCGGGCCGTCCTCCACCGTCCGCACCGACAGCCAGGCGCCGTGCGTGCGGGCGGCGGCGGCCGCCACGGCCGCGCCGACCCCGCCCGGGCCGCCCGCCTCCCAC
Organism: Streptomyces sp. NPDC086989; assembly: GCF_044745505.1. NCBI lineage: Bacteria > Bacillati > Actinomycetota > Actinomycetes > Kitasatosporales > Streptomycetaceae > Streptomyces > Streptomyces sp. NPDC086989. Next base: position 101,755 of record NZ_JBIVAL010000011.1, on the reverse strand, counting down.
ACCAGAGACCAGCGGGGGTCGCGCAGTTCGGCGCGCAGCGCCTCGGAGCCGGGGTCTCCGCGCCGGTCGGCCGCCGCCGCGGCCCGGGTCCCGGCGGGCAGCCCCATCAGCGGGTCGGCGGTGCTCAGCGGGCTGTCCCCGTACGACAGGAGCAGGCCGGACATACCGCCGAGGACCTTGCGCTGGATGGCCCGGCGCAGTGGTCCGACGGTGCGGACGACGGTGAAGACGACCGGCAGGGCGAGCCCGGCCAGGGCGTTCTTGAACTGGACCAGGAAGGTGGCCTTCCGGGTCGATCCGATCAGGGCCTCGCCGATCGGGACCCGTTCCTGCCCGTACGTGGCCAGCAGCTCCCGGCCGGCCTGCCCCCGGGCGGCCATGGCGAGCTTCCAGGCCAGGTTGTAGGCCTCCTGGATGCCGGTGTTCATGCCCTGCCCGGAGGCGGGGCTGTGCACGTGGGCCGCGTCGCCCGCCACGAAGCAGCGGCCGTCGTGCATGCGCGGCACCATCCGCTGCTGGAACGTGAACACGGAGGTCCACTCGGGTTCCCCGACCCGGACCGGGCGGCCGAGCCCGGCGCCGAGCTTCTCCGAGAAGCGTTGCGCCGCATCCCCGGGCCGGGCTCCGGGGGCGGTGTCGAGCAGCCGCCAGTACCCCTCGCGCTGGTACGGGACCATCATCAGGGCCTGGCTGCCGGTGTGGACCCAGTAGATCGTGTCGGGCGGCAGGTCGGTGGAGACGGGGGCGTCGGCGAGCGCCCAGGTCTCGCTGGACTCGCCGATCAGCGGCAGCCCGAGTTGCTTGCGCACGGTGCTGTGGCCGCCGTCGCAGCCCACCAGCCAGGGCACCTCGTACTCCTCGGTGCTGCCGTCGGGGTGCTCCAGGCGGGCGCGCACCCGGGCCCGGTCCTGCTCGAACGAGGCCAGCCGCACCCCCCATTCGACGGTGACGCCGAGCCGGGCGACGGCCTCGCGGAGCACGTGTTCCGTCTCCGCCTGCCCGATGATCAGGCTGTACGGGAAGCGGGTGGGCATCGTGCGGTAGTCCGCGTCGAGGCGGACCAGGCGGCTGCCGCGCGCGTACATCGTGAAGGCCCGGTTCTTGCGGCCCCGCGCGAGCACCCCGTCCACGACGCCCATCTGGTCGAACGTCTCCAGGGTGCGCGGGTGGACGGCCACGGCCCGGCTCTCGCGGGCCGGCCCGGGGGCCCCGTCGACGAGGCGTACGCGCAGCCCCCGCCGGGCCAGTTCATGGGCGGCGGTCAGGCCCACGGGGCCCGCCCCCACCACGAGGACCCGGGCGGGTCCGCCCCCGGACGGTGTGCCGGTACTGCTCGCCACGTGGCTGCTCCTCTGGTCGTACGGGTTGCGAAGGGGAAGTCGGGGGCCGGGGTCAGACGGCCGCGGCCTCCGCGGAGGCGCGGCCGCGCAGGCTCTGGCGCAGCGCGCGCCGCTCGGGTTTGCCGACGTGGTTGCGCGGCACGGCGTCGAGCACCTCGACGCGGCGGATCTGCTCGAAGTCGTTGAGGCGGGCGTTGGCGCGCTCGACGATGGAGTCGACGACGTCGAGCAGGCCGGGCGCGGTGGGGTCGCGCAGCACGATGCCGGTCCAGACGAGAGCGCCGTGGACCGGGTCCGGCCAGCCGGCCACGATGCACTCGGCGACGCGCGGGTCGGCGCCGATGACGTCCTCGACCCCGCTGGGCGAGACGAGTTCGTTGTCGTACTTGAAGACGTCGTCGAGCCGGTCGACCAGGAACAGCACGCCGTCCTCGCTCAGGTAGCCGACGTCCCCGGTGGCGAACCAGCCGTCCGCGTCGACGGGCGGGGGCAGGCTGTCGTCGAGGTAGCCGGCCATCACCTGCGGCCCGCGGACCTGGACCTCGCCGGTGGCGTACACGTCGAGCGGCGTGCTGGAGTCCACGGCGACGATCCGGCACTCGGTGCCGGGTACGGCGGCGCCCACCGAGCCGCTCTTGGGGTGATGCGGGTCCTGGCTGTGGGACAGCGGGGAGAGCTCGGCGAGCCCGTAGCCCTGGATGACGGGCACGCCCAGGCGTGCGCGCAGGGTGCGGGCGGCGGTCGGGGACAGGGCGGTGCCGCCGGAGAGGACGGCGGTGAGGCGGCGCCCGGCCGGGAAGTCGTGGGTGAGCCGCTCGTCCTGGGCCAGCCGGTGCAGCCGGGCGGGCAGCCCGTAGTAGTGAGTGGCCTCCGCCCGCGCGGCGGCGGCGAGCGAGGCGACCGGGTCGGGGTCGGTGTACAGCACCTGGCAGGCGCCGGCGTACACACCCGAGTTGAGGTGCATGGTGTGGTAGAGCGGCAGGTGGTTGAGGGTGACCGAGTCGCTGCCGAGGTCGTGCGCGGCGGCGGTCTGGGCGGCGTTCGCCACCAGGTTGCGGTGGGTGAGCCGGACGCCCTTGGGGCGACCGGTGGTGCCGGTGGTGAACTGGATGCACACGTCGCCGTCGAGGTCGACGGCCCCGGGCAGCTCCGTCCGCTCCGGCGCCGACTCCAGGGCCACGGCCAGCGGGACGGCGTCACCGGGAACCACGCCGTCGGGCGCGTCGGTGACGACGACGGACCGCAGGTGCGGCAGCCGGTCGCCCAGTTTGGCCAGGAGTTCGGCCGTGCCGGCCGGTACGAACGCCACCTCGGCCTCGGCGGTCCGCAGGACGTGGACCAGGCCCGCCTCCTTGATCAGCGGGTTGACCAGCACCACCGTGTTCCCGCTGCGCACGGTCCCGTAGTAGGCGGCGGCGAAGACGGGGTCGAGGACGTTGGCGACGCCGATCCGCGCCCCGCGCCGGCCGAGGGTGTGTTCCAGGTACGCGGCGAAGCGGTCGGCCCGGGCGTCGAGCTCGGCGAAGGTCACCGTCGTCGTGACACCGGCGCCGGTCGCGGTCCGGATCGCCCGCCCGGCGGGGTCGCGGACCGCCGCCCGGCGCAGCAGGCCGTCGAGCGGGAGTTCCGGGTACACGAATCTCGGCATGGTGCTCTCCTCCTGGCTCCCGAACGGGCGGCCGCGGCTGCGGCGGCACCCCAGACCCTGTCGGCCCAGCCTGGGCAGCGGCGCTTGAGGAGTCTTCGAAGAGCGCTCGATCCGCGCCGCAGATGCTGCGGGGAACCGATGGAACGGAGTCCCCGATGACCACGACGACCGCCGCCGAAGCGTCCCTGCGCCCGCCCCGGGAGCGGGAGTCCGCACTGCTGTACGCCGAGGTCCAGCAGTTCTACTCCCGCCAGATGCAGCTGTTCGACTCCTTCGAGGCCGAGCCGTGGGCGGACACGTTCACGCCGGATGCGGTCTTCGACGTGCCGACGCTGCCGGCGCCGGTGGTGGGGCGCGCCGCCCTCGCCGCGAACGTCCGGCGCAACGCGGAGGTGCAGGCCGGCAGCGGTGAGCAGCTGCGGCACTGGCTCGGCATGCTGGACGCGCGGCCGCAGCCCGACGGCTCGGTGCACACGCGCAGCTACGCCCTGGTGTACCTGACCCCGCGGGGCGGTGAGTCGAAGGTGCACCGGGTGTGCGTGATGGAGGACGTACTGGTGCCCGGGCCCGGCGGCTGGCAGGTCGCCCACCGCGTGGTGACGCGCGACGACCTGCCCTGACCGGCACGCCGGGGGGGGCCGGGCCGCCCGGGGACGACCCGCCCGGGGCCGGCGCGCCCGGGGCGGGTTCGGGGGCTACGCGTCCTGGCGGGCGGGCAGCGCGGTGAACAGGTCGGTGCGGACCCCGGCCGGGTCGGAGCCGTGCGCGACCCTCCGGGTGATCTTCGCGCCGATGGGGGTGCGGGTGACGAGCGCCGCCGCCCGCGCCCGCAGGAAGTCGGCGGCGGTCCCGCCCCCGCCGAACATCATGCGGGCCTGCACGACCTGCATGCGGTGCACGGCGGCCGCCGCGGGGGCGCGCCGGTCCCGGTAGGCCGCGAGGCGCTGTGCGGTCGGTTCCCCCGCGGACAGCGCGGAGACGAGTACGGGGTGCAGCGCGGCGGCGTCCTGGAGGGCCAGGTTGATGCCCTGGGCGCCGATCGGCCCGTGCGTGTGGGCGCTGTCGCCGAGCAGGACGAGCCCGTCGCGCACCCATTCCGCGGCGTGCGAGGCGAACACGTCGAGCAGGGTCAGGTCGGCCAGGGAGGTGATCTGATCGTGTATGAGGTCCGCGAACGGGGGCAGGGCCGCGGCCAGTTCCCGCCGGACGTCCTCGATGCCGCGCCGGACGACGCCGCGCCAGGCGCCGTGCGGCAGGGTCCAGCCGATCCGCAGCCGGTCGGGGTGGGTGTCGTGGACGAGCAGGGCGCTGCCGTCCGCGCGGTGCACCCGTACCCGCCCGGTGGCCCGGCCGGGGGCGTCGAGCGCGAACCACACCACGTCGTGGGCGAAGGACTCGCGGCGGCCGGCGTCGATCCCGGCGAGCGCGCGGGTCTTGGAGAACCGGCCGTCGGCGCCGACGACCACCCGGGCGCGCACGGTGACGGGCTTGCGGTCGGGGCCGTTCACGATGGCGCCCGTGCAGGGTCCGTACCGCCGCCTCTGGCGGAGGGCTGCGATCCGGTGGCCTTCGAGCAGGGTGAGACCGGGCAGCCGCCGGCAGGCGGCGAGGAGCTCCCGGAGCAGGTGCGGCTGCGGGAGGGCGAGCAGGTGGTCGTACGGGGCGGGCAGCCGCCCGTAGTCGATGTCGAGGAGCACCCGCTCCCGCTCTCGTACCTGGAACCCTTCCAGGCGCGCCGCGCCGTGGGCCGTGGCCGCGGCGAGCACGCCGAGTTCGTCGAGGATCCGCTGGCCGCCGGGCTGGAGGATCTCGCCGTGGAAGTCGCGGTGGAACGCGGTGGAACGTTCCACCAGGGTGACCCGGACGCCCGAGCGCAGCAGCATGAGTGTCAGGGCCAGCCCGGCGGGTCCGGCGCCGATGACGCAGACGTCGGTGTCGACGGCGTCGTCGGCGCCGGCCGGGGGGCGGGCGGTGGCTGCCTGTTCGCGCACCGGAATCAGACCGCGGCCCGTGCGGACAGCACCTCGTTGACCATGGCGAGGTAGCGGCGGGGGGTGTCGGCGTCGTCGAGGGCCTCCTCGTCGAGCAGGACCTCGTACTCGCGCTCGATGTAGCCGGTGGTCTGGAGGACGGCGAGCGAGTCGTAGCCCAGCTCGAACCAGTTCATGTCCAGGACGTCGCCGTCGAGGTCGACGCCCTCCTCCTCGCCCGCGCACTCGCGCAGGATGCGCTTCAGGTCGTCGAGTTCCAGCCGGTCCATGGTCTCCCTCTTGTTCTGGTGGGTGATGGTGGGGGTGAGCGGTTATCGGGCGTCCGTGATCAGGCGTCCGTGATCAGGCGTCCGCGGCGCGGACGACGACGGCGGAGTTGAAGCCGCCGCGGCCGCGGGCCAGCACGAGCGCGGTCCGCAGCGGCAGCCCCAGGGCGGGGCTGGGCGCTCCGGTGACCAGGTCCAGCCGGTACTCCTCGGCCGGGAGCCGGGTCCCGGTGGTCGGCGGGATCAGCTGGTCGCGCAGGGTGAGCAGGGCGGCGGCCACGTCGAGGGCCGCGCCGCCGGCGGCGAGCCGCCCGGTCATCGACTTGGGCGCGGTGACGGGCACCCCGCGGGGGCCGAACAGTGCGGTGATCGCCTCGGCTTCGGCGCGGTCGGCGCCGCGTTCGCCCGCGGCATCGGCGAAGACGACGTCGACCTCGTCGGGGTGCACGCCCGCGTCGGCGAGGGCGAGCCGTGCGGCGGCGCCGAGCCGGGAGGTCCCGTCGGCGTCGAAGGTGGCGGCGTGTCCGGCGAGGGTGCCGTAGACGCGGGCGCCGCGCCGGCGCGCCTCCTCGGCGCCCTCCAGGACGAGGAGCGCGCCGCCCTCGCCCGCGACGTGACCGCTCGCGTCCTCCGCGAACGGCAGGTAGGCGCGGGCGGGGTCCTCCCGGTCGGTCAGCCCGCCGCCGGCCAGGTAGGCGGCCCAGCCCCAGGAGCACAGGGCGGAGTCGATGCCGCCGGTGACGACGAGCTCGGCGCCCTTGCGGATCTGGCGGCGGGCGTGGGCCATCGCGTCGAGGCCGCCGGCCTGCTCGGAGACGATCACTCCGGAGGCGCCGCGCAGGCCGTGCCGGATGGAGATCTGGCCACTGTTGACGGCGTAGAACCAGGCGAAGGACTGGTACGCCGAGACGTGCTGGCCGCCCTTGCTCCACAGTGCCTGGAGCTCCTGCTGGCCGAACTCGAAGCCGCCGAAGGAGTTGGCGGTGACCACGCCGGCGGCGTGCTCGGGCAGCTGCGCGGGGTCGGCCCCGGCGTCGTCGAGGGCTTCCTTCGCCGCGGCGAGGGAGAGCCGGGTGACCCGGTCGGTCTGCGGCAGCAGCCGGCTCGACACGTGCTCGGCGTCGACGAATCCGGGCACCTCCCCGGCGAGCTTCGCCGGGTAGCCGCTCGCGTCGAACCGGCTGACCGGCCGGATGCCGGACCGGCCGTGCAGGACGGCGGACCACCAGGCCTCGGTGCCGAGCCCGTTGGGGGCGGCGACGCCGATGCCGGTGACGACGGGGGCCGCGGTCCGCGAGCCGGTGGCAGCGGGTACGGAAACGAGCGCAGGGGCAGGGGCAGGGGCGGTGACTGCGGTGGTCATCGGTCCGCCTTCAGGTTCGGGCTGGTCAGGATCATCGCGCTCTGGAACCCGCCGAAGCCGCTGCCGACGGTCAGGACCGCGTCGGTGCGCTGCCGGCGGGCGGTCAGCGGGGTGTAGTCGAGGTCGCAGGCCGGGTCGGGCTCGTGCAGGTTCGCCGTGGGCGGCACGGTGTCGTGCTCGATGGCGAGGGCGCAGGCGGCCACTTCGAGCGCCCCGATCGCGCCGAGCGAGTGTCCGATCATCGACTTGATGGAGCTGACGGGGACCTCGTACGCCCGCTGTCCCAGGCTCCGCTTGAACGCCTCGGTCTCGTGCTTGTCGTTCTGCTTGGTGCCGGAGCCGTGTGCGTTGATGTAGTCGATGTGCTCGGGTCCCAGCCCCGCCTCGCCGAGCGCGGCCGTGATGGCCGCGGCCATCTCGACTCCGTCGGGCCGCAGTCCGGTCATGTGGTACGCGTTGCTGCGGGAGGCGAAACCGGAGATCTCGGCGTAGACGTGTGCGCCGCGGCTGCGGGCGTGCTCGTACTCCTCGATGACGAGGACGGCCGAGCCCTCGCCGAGGACGAACCCGTTGCGCGTGCGGTCGAAGGGCCGCGAGGCGGTCTCCGGATCGTCGTTTCGGGTGGAGGTGGCGCGAATGGCGTCGAAGCAGGCGGCGGTGATCGGCGTGATGGGCGCCTCGGCCGCGCCGGTGACCATCACGTCGGCGCTGCCCTCGCGGACGAGGTCGACGGCGTGCCCGATCGCGTCGAGTCCGGAGGTGCACCCCGTGGACACGAGCGCCACGGGCCCCTGAGCGCCGACGGTACGGGCCACCTCGGCCGCCATCGAGCTGGGGACGAAGTAGTCGTACAGGTGCGGCACGGCCTTGGTGTGGTCGACGAGCGTACGGGTGCCCTGCTCGCTGACGACGCCGTACTCGGCGTCGAGGCCGGTGGTGCAGCCCAGCGCGCTGCCGAGGGTGACCCCGGTGCGCGCGGCGTCGTACGAGCCGGCCAGGCCGCTGTCGGCGAGTGCCTCGCGGGCGCTGACGACGGCGAACTGGGCGGCGCGGTCCAGGCGGCCGGACTGCTCGGCGCTCAGTCCGGACTCCTGCGGGTCGAAGTCCGCCTCGGCGGCGATCCGGGAGCGGAACGCGGAGGCGTCGAAGAGGGTGATGGCTCGGGTGGCCGTACGGCCGTCGGTCAGCAGCGACCAGAATTCCTTGGTGCCCGGGCGGCCCGGGGCCACGACCCCGATGCCCGTGATGACGACTCGTCTCATCGCCCTTCCCCCTGTCCTGTCTGGTCGCGGTGGCCGCGCAGCACGATGCGCGCGGCCCGGCCGAGCATCCGGGGCAGTTCGCCGCCCCGGACGAAGAAGTGCCCGCCGGGCACGGTCCGGCGGACGAGCCGTCCGGTGGTCCAGCGCTGCCAGCCCGCGGCGGCCTCGGCGCCGACGAGGGGGTCCTCGCGGCCGGTGACGGCGAGGACGGGCACGGGCAGCGGGCCGGGTGCGCCCGGGCCGGTGGCGGCGGCCCGCAGGTTGCGGGCGAGCCGCAGGTCGGCGCGGAGCACGGGGAAGACGGACCGGAACCACACGTCGCCCGGCTGCGCGCCGGGTGGCAGCGCGTCGAACCGGTCCAGGACGCGCAGCAGTTCGGCGTCCGGCAGCTCGGCCGAGTTCGCGAGGGCGGCCGGCAGGTCGGGCGGCGGGCTGGCGCCGACGGCCAGCAGGGCGGGCATCGGCAGCCCGTACTCCCGGACGGCGTGGGCGACGGTCAGGGCGACGGTCGCGCCGAGGCTGTGCCCGTAGAGGATGTAGGGAGCGCCGGGTTCGCCGGCGATCTGCTCGAACAGGGGCTTGAGGTCGGCCAGGAGCTCGTCGCGGCCGGTCAGCCGGATCTCACGGCGCCGCTCGTCGCGTCCGGGCAGCAGCCAGGGCGTGGTCGACACCGCGCTCCCGGCGACCTTGTCCCACCGGTAGAACGAGGACACTCCTGCCCCCGCGTGTGCGAAACAGTGCAGCCGCACGGCCCGTCCGTCGCCCATCGCCACCTCCCAGGAACCGCACCACGTAGGTCTCGAATCTCACCGACCTCACTTGAGACCGGCTCGAACCCGTGTGTACGGCCCCTCCCGGGAGGGGACTCGGGGCGGGCGGCGGCTGGGCCGGGCCCTATGCGGCGTACAGGTCGAACGTCGATCCGCGGCGCGGGCCCGCCACCACGTCCAGTGCCGGATCCACCGTCAGCATCGCCTGGTGCAGGCGTTGCAGCTGCGGGGAAGGCTCCACTCCGAGTTCGTCGATCAGGCGGTTGCGCAGCCTGCGGTAGACGTCCAGGGCGGTGGCCTGGCGGCCGGACCGGTACAGCGCGACCATGGCCTGCGAGTGCAGGCCCTCGTGCTGCGGGTGCCGGGCGATCAGCTCGGTCAGCTCGGCGATGACCTCGACGTGACGGCCGAGGCGCAGGTCCGCGTCGATGCGCCGCTCGACGGTCACGAGCCGGCTCTCCTCCAGCCGCATGACCTCGATCTCCAGGATCGGTCCCACGCGCACGTCGACCAGCGCCGGGCCGTTCCACAGTCCGAGCGCCCTGCGCAGCATGTCCGCCGCGCGCTCGTCGTCCCCCTCCTCGTACGCGTGCTGTCCGCCGACCACGAGGGTCTCGTACGCGTGCACGTCCACGGCGTCCGGCGGTATCTGCAGCAGATAGCCGCCGTGCCGGGTCGCGAGCACGTCCTTCGCGCTGCCCGGGACGCCCGGTCCCATGGCCGTGCCCAGTCTCCTGCGCAGCTGCAGGATGTACGTCTGCAGCGTGGTGAGCGCGCTCTGCGGGAGGTCGGTGCCCCAGATCTCCTCCATGAGGGTCTGTACGGGCATCACCCGCCCCGGATAGAGCGCGAGCAGCGCCAGGATCTGGCGCGGCTTGCCAGCCGTCGGAACAATCGAGCCCCCGTTGACCTCGGCACTCAACGGACCCAGAACCTGAATCTTCACGGTGTCCTCCGCATTTCGTCGAGTTCCCATCGATTTTCAGCCTTCGACTCCGGCACGGTAGCGGTGTCCATTGCGGTGTTCCGGAATTCTTGAGCAGGCGTCGAGCAGCCCTCCGCCCACACGGTTGCAGGGTGAATGCAAGCTGGTAGATTCCGCCCAGGGGATTAAAACCGGCACATCGTCAATTTCGCCGGGAGGGGGCGCGCACCATGGACGACACCGGGGCGGACTACCGCGTCCTGGGCCCGGTCGAGGTGCTCGACCGCCGTTCGGGGACGTACGTCGTGCCCTCCGGCGCCAAACAGCGGGCGCTGCTCGGCGCCCTCGTGGTCCGGGCCGGCCAGGTGCTGCCCGCCGACCGGCTCATCCACGAGCTGTGGGGCGACCGGCCGCCCGCCGGCGCGGCCAACGCGCTGCACGCCCACGTGGCCCGGCTGCGCCGGCTGCTGGAGGGCGCGGGCGGCCGGGAGCGGATCGCCACCCGCTCCATGGGCTACCTGCTGCGCCCGGGCCGGGCCGGCACGGACGCGCAGCGCTTCCACCGCCTGTCCGCCGAGGGCCGGGCGGCGCTCGGCGCCGATCCCGTCCGCGCGGCACGGCTGCTGGACGGGGCGCTCGCCCTGTGGCGCGGCCCGGCACTGGAGGGCAGCGGGCAGGGCCCGCTGTGCACGGCGGAGGCGGACCGGCTGGAGGAGCTGCGGCTGACCACGCTGGAGACGCTGTACGACGCGAACCTGCGCAGCGGCCGGCACGCCGAGGCGGCGGCGGAACTGGAGCGGCTGACGGCCGGCCACCCGACGCGCGAGCGGCTCTACGACCTGCAGATGCTCGCCCTGTACCGGTGCGGCCGCCAGACGGAGGCGCTGGGCGTGTACGAGCGGGCCCGCCGGCGCCTGAGGGACGGACTCGGCGTGGAGCCCGGCCCGGCCCTGCGCGAGCGGATGGAGGCGATCCTGCACCATGCGCCGGCCCTCGCCCTGGTCGCGCCCGCGCCCGTGGCCGCGCCCGCGCCCGTGGCCGCGCCCGTGGCCGTGGCCGCGCCCGTGGCCGCGCCGCCGGACCCCGGGCCGTCGTCCGTGGACGAACTGGGCCGTGCGATAGCCCGCCTGGGCGAGCGCATCGAGGCCCTGGGCCGCGAGCAGCAGGCCCTGATCCGGCGCTTCGACCTCCTGACGGCCGCGGCCCCGGACGGCAGCGGGCCCCCTCAGGCGTGACACTCCGGCGGCCGCCCGTGATGGACGGTCATCTCCTGGAACAGCGCTCCGACGTCCAGCGGCGAGCCCTCGGGCAGCCCCTGCTCCTCGGCGTAGCCGCGGTGCAGGTTGGGCAGCAGCCGCTCGGTGTCCAGCAGTTCGGCGTACGGACCGAGATCGGTGGCGCGGGCCAGCTCCAGCGGGGTCACCCCGGCCGCCACGCCCTCCCGGGCCAGGTTCTGGATCCGGCGCAGGTACCCCGCGTTGACGTCGAACACCTCGGGCCCCGCGACGGGCCCGTGGCCGGGGACGACGGTGGTGGCCCCGAGCTCCCGCAACCGCTCCAGGGCCCGCAGGCTCCCCGCGACGGACCCCATGACGCAGAACGGCGTGACCCCGTTCATGACGAGGTCGCCGGTGAACAGCACGCCCTGGTCGGGCAGCCACACGACGGTGTCGTCGGTGGTGTGGGCCGCCGGTCCGATGTGGATGAGTTCGGCCCGGACGTCCCCCACGTGGAGCGTCGTCCGGTCCCGGAAGGTCAGTTCGGGCGGCCGGACCTCGATGTCCCCCCAGCACACGTCGGGCCACAGCCCGGCCATGTGCAGCCCGGCCGCCTGCACCATGGCCCGGGTCCGCTCGTGCCCGATGGTGAGCGCCTCGGGGAAGAGGGAGTTGCCGTAGGTGTGGTCGCCGTGGAAGTGCGTGTTGACGAGCGCCCGCGGAGCCCGCCGCGCCAGTCCCAGCGCAGCCTGCCGCAGGTGCCGTGCCCGGCTCTCGGTGGCGGCGGTGTCGACGAGCGCACTGTGTCCGCCGTCGACGAGGATGCCGGCGTTGTTCAGGCACCAGCCCCCCGGGGGCTGCACGTACGCGTGGACCCCGTCCCCGACCTCGACCACACCACCCATGCCCCGCACGGCCCACCTCTTCCTCGAAGATCTCCGAGGAGAATTCTCAACCGGAGCACCGAGCCCCCACTCGATTCCTCCTGGAATTCCCGTCGAATTCCATCCCCGTCGCCGTTTTCCGGGTCCATCTCCATCGCATTTCAAGCGAATTCCCAACCCGCCGGTTTCCGGCCACAACAGAAAACCACCGGCCCGCCCGTGGGGCCGGCCACGAGGCCCGGCCGGTCCGGATCGGGCCGGGCCGGCGGTGTTCGGCCGCGAGCCGGTGCTCCCGCACCGTGGAACGCCGAAGCCGCCGCCCGGGGGCGGCGGCGAGGACGACCGCGAGGAAGCCGGGGGCCGGGCGGGTCAGACCCCCGCCGGTTCCGGGAGGACCAGGCGGCGGGGGGCTGCACGGCCCCAGGGGAAGCCGTGGTGCAGGTGGACCGCCGGCGGCCGCGCGGCATCGACCTCGACCGCCACCGCCGCCAGCACCTCCGGTACCGGCTCCACCTCCAGGAACCGCCACCGCATCGCCGAGTCGTCGGCCGGCGGCCGGAACGCGAGGACGCCCCGGTCCTCGGCCAGGGTGAACGCGAAGGAGTCGAAGGGCAGGCCGAGCCCCAGTCCGCGCGCCTTGGAGTACGCCTCCTTCAGCGTCCACAGCCGCAGCGCCCGCCGGTCGCGCGGCCGCCCCGGCGCGGCCCGGGCGATCCACTCCTGCTCCTCGGCGGCGAAGGTCGCGATGATGTTGTCCAGTCCCCGCTCACCGCGGTCCAGCCGCTCCACGTCGACGCCGATCCGCAAACCGCGGGAGACCCCCAGCAGGTTGTACGCGTTGGCGTGCGAGAGGTTGAAGTCCAGGGCGTCCGCCCCGCGCGGCAGTCCTCCGGCCGGCGTCTGCAGGAAGGGCCGCCCGCGCGAGGAGCGCCAGATGACCGCCTCGGCTTCGGGGATGCCGGTCTCCAGCGCCAGTACCCGCCGTACCAGCGCGTGGGCGACGAGGTACTGGCGGCGGTCGCGTTCGAACAGGAAGCGGCCGGCCACCTCCTGTTCGTTCTCGTCCAGCCAGTACGAGGCCAGCGTCGCGGCGATCCCCGGCGCGAGGTCCTCGTTGGGGCAGAACCACAGGTTGACCGGGGCCGGCTCGCTCTCCCCCGGGCCGGCCGGGTCGAGGGGCGGCGTGGTCATGCGGGGCCCTCCTCGGCGCCCAGCCACAGCGGAACGCGCAGGAACGCGGAGGGGGGCAGCGGCACCCCGGCGGCGGCCGCGGCGCGGACCGGCTCCAGTGCGGACCAGTCGACGTCCAGCCCGGACAGCCACAGGCCGCGCAGCTGGTGCAGGTGGCCGGCCTGCCAGAGCGCGGCGAGGTACCCGTCCGTCTCGGGTACGGAGCCCAGCCCCAGCGGGTCGGCGCCGCCGTCCCGCAGATCGGCGCAGGGCGCACCGTTCCGGACGAACTGCTCCAGCACCCGCAGCAGTTCGGCGGTGTCGCCGACGACGGCCCCGAACCGGCAGTCCATGGCGGCCCGCCCGGTGCGCAGGGCGCGGGCCAGCCCGGCGAGCGGGGGCACCGGCCCGGACCCGCCGAGCAGCTCCGCGAACCGCCGGGCGGTGGCGGCCAGATGGGCCGGGGTGGGAGCGGACAGCACGAACAGCTCGGCGCCGCCGCCACCGGCCGGCTCCGCGCCGTGCGCCGTGGCGGCGGGCGGGTACTCCTCCAGGACCACCAGGGCGTCCGCGCCGCCGGCCCCGCGCACGCCGACGCAGATCCGGCGCGGCACGTCCCCGTCGGCCTGCCAGGGCTGCGCCTCGGCGCGCCCCGGCGCGGGCGCCAGGGTCCGGTGGCGCAGCTGGAGCACGGCCCGGGTCAGGGCCGCTGCGCCGGTCGCCGCGCCGGCGTCGCCGACGAGTGCGCGTACCGAACCGGCGTCCTCGTGGACGGCGGCGGCCGACGCGTCGACGCCGGCCGCGCGCAGCGCCTCGCGCACCACGCGCGGCGCCGGTGCGTCCGCCGGTGCGTCCGCCGCCAACGTCCGGGCCGGTCCGGCGGGCCCCGTACGCCCGCCGGACCGGGACCTGCGGCCGGGGCCGCCCGCCGTGGGATCGGGCGCGGTGTGGCCGACCGCGCTGCCGCGCACCAGACAGTGCACGTCGTCGCCGTCGGCGAGGGCCCGGGCCAGGGGCTTGAGCAGCAGTGCGCCGACGCCCTCGCCGGCGCCGGGGCGCCGGCCGGAGGGGTGCAGCAGCAGCCGGACGCCGCCGACGAGCGCGGCGGCGCATTCACCGCGGTGCAGGGCGGCGACGGCCTGATGGAGGGCGACGAGCACCGAGGACTCCGCGGTGTCCACGCCCTGGCTGGGGCCGGTGAGGCCGAGCAGGGACGAGAGCCGGTTGGGCAGGCTCCACTGGCCCCCGTCCGGCATCGGCCGGGGCCGCTCGCGCCGCCAGCTCGCGGCGGCGAGCAGGGCGTAGTCGCCGGTCCCGGCGCCGGTGAACACCCCGACGCTGCGCGGCGTCCCGTCGGCGGCGGTCAGCGCGTCGAGACGGCCGCCGGTGCAGCCGGCGTCCTCCAGGGCCTCCCAGGCGGTCTCCAGGAACAGCCGTTCCTGGGGGTCCATCAGGGCGGCCTCGTGCGCGTCGATCCCGAAGAACTCCGGGTCGAAGTCCTGTACGCGTTCCAGGTAGTGGCCGGGTTCGTCGCCGGGCCGCCCGGCCGGCGGGGCCGACGCACCGCCGTGCCCGCCGCGCGCCTGCCGCCAGAACGCACCGAGGTCGGGCGCCCCGGGATACCGCCCGGCCAACCCGACGACGGCAACGGCCCCGGCCCCGGAGGCGCCCACGGTCATCGGCCCCGCACCCGCCCCGGCCAGGGCGCCCGCCCCGGCACCGCCGCCCGCCCCGACACCCGGCCCGCCCACGGAGGCCGCCCCGGCAACGGTGTGCGCTCCGGCATCCGCCCCGCCCACAGCGGTCGGTGCCGCGGTGGCCGGTCCGGCGGGGCCGTGCGCGGCGGCGCCGACGCGCCGTGCGGGTTCGGAGCCGGGGCCGCCCCGGCCGGGGGCGGGTCGCGGCGCCGCGGGAGCAGGCTCCGGCCGTTCGAGGACGACGGGTCCCGCACCGGTGGCGGCGCCGGTCAGCAGCGCGGCCACCTGGGCCCGGTCCAGATGGCCGTTCTTGAACCGGGTCAGGACTTCCTTCTCGTCCATCTGGACGCGCTCCTTCTGGGGATGGAAATACGGCTTCAGCCGCGGCGGCCGAGCAGCACGAGTGCCTCGTCCACGGTGAGCCGGTCGTCGCGGATCGCGTCCAGCAGGACGTCGAGGTCGCCGGCCGGAAGGGGCCGTACGGCACGGGGGGCGGGGGCGACGGCGGGGGCCACGGCGACGGCGACCGGACGGAACGCCGGCTCCGGCGTCCGGGGCGCCGCGCCGATCTCCGGCACGGAGTGCCCGGTCTGTGCGGCCCGCGCCGCCTGCACGGCCTGTGCGGCCGCACCCGTCCGCGTCGCGATGTAGGCGGCCATGGCCGCCAGATTGGGGTGCTCGTACAGCAGGACGGACCGCTCCTGGAGGCCGAAGGTGCGGTTGACGACCGCGATGAACTCGGCGCCCACCATGGAGTCCACGCCGAGCACGTTGAACGCGGCGGTGGTGTTGATGTCCCAGGGGTCGCAGCACAGGATCCCCGCGAGCTGTTCGCGCAGCACTTCCGCGATCCCGGTCGCCGCGGCGGCCGCCGGTGACTGCCGGGCCGGGGCGGCGGCGGGCGCGGGCGCCTCGTACCCCGCGGCGGCCGCCGCAACGCCGGCCGCGGCGGGAACGGCCACGCCGGCGGGTGCGACGGCGGGTGCGACGGCGGGCGCTGCGGCGACCGCACTCTCCGCCGCCGCCCGCGCGACCTCCCGCGCGAAGGACGCCGGCGTGGGGAAGTCGTACAGGTCGGTCGCGAGGACGCGCAGTCCGTACCGGCTGTTGACGACGGCCACGAACTCCACGACCAGCAGGGAGTCGAGCCCCATGGACTGGAAGGTCTGCTCGGGGTCGATCTTCTCGGCCTTGACCCGCAGGACGTCGCCGAGCACTCCGATGAGGTCCGTCAGTACGTCCGCAGGGTGTTCATTCATCATCGCAGGCTCCTCCAAGCCGTCGCTGGCACACGGTCACGCGGTGCTGCCGGAGAACACCGGCCGTACATCGCCCGGGAACCCGCCCAGGACCCCGCCCGGCACGTCGCCGCCCCGTACGTCGCCCACCCGGCGGGGCGCGGTGTCGGGATCCGGCATCCCCACCTGGAAGTCCCGCTCCGCGCCCTCGGGCACCAGGCTGGGCAGCAGGAGCGCCCACAGTCCCGAGACCCGTCGCTGGAGTTCGGCGTACGGCATGCCCGTGGCGGCGAGCGCCTCGATGCCGCAGGCCGCCGCGGCGACCAGCGATTCGATGCTCTCCCAGCGGGCCTCGGCGCGGAGTTCGCCCGCGTCCCGGGCCTGGCTCAGCAGCCCGCAGACCTCCGCGAGCCAGACGTGGTGGAAGTCGGTGGCGGGTGCGGGCGACCCCGCGCACTCCTTGGCGAGGCGGAAACCGGCCGGGACCGCCGGTTCCTCGCGCAGGCTGAGCGCGAGCCAGTGCGTCGTGTCGACCAGGGTCTGGAGCGGGGAGCCGCCGGCCGCACGCAGTTCCCGCACCGCCGCGCGCAGCAGTTCGCAGCCGCGCAGCTGGACGGCCTCCGCCAGTTCGTCTTTGGAGGCGAAGTGGAAGTACAGCGCCCCCTTGGTCACTCCGGCGTACGCCGCGATCTCCCCGAGGGTCGCGTTCGCGTAGCCGTTGCGGTGGAACATCTCGGCCCCCGCGTGCACGAGCTTCCTGCGGGTCCGCTCCGACCTCTCCTGCACCGCGCTGCCTCCTCGGCCCGTGGTGGTCCGGACGCGCGTACGGCCGGGCGAGCCGGTCGCGGCCGCGCTCCTGGTGTCACGTGCGGCCATCTCAGCCGACGCGGACGAGTCGCTCGCTGTTGGTCTCCGCCACCACCGGAGTCTCGGGGCTGGCCATCAGGATCGAGCGCTGGAGCCGGCGCAGGGCGGCCGACGGCTCCAGCCCGAGCTCGCGCACGAGCGTGGCGCGCAGCCGCTGGTACACGTCGAGGGCCTCGCCTCGGCGGCCCGAGCGGTGGAGGGCGAGCATGAACTGGCCGTGCAGGTTCTCGTGGGTGCGGTACCGGCTGGCCAGGACGGTGAGTTCGGCGAGCAGTTCGCGGTGCCGTCCGATCCGCAGGTCCGCCTCGATGCGCTGGTCGAGCGCGCAGAGCCGGGTCTCCTCCAGCCGCCGGGTCTCCATGTCCAGCTGGATTCCGCCGTGTACGTCGGCGAAGGCCGGTCCGGACCACAGGGACAGCGCCTCGCGCAGCAGCCGGGCAGCGCCGGGGAAGTCGCCCGCGTCCATCGCCCGGTACCCCATGCCGGCGAGCCGGTCGAACTCGCGGACGTCGCTGGTGCCGCCGCCGCTGTTGAGCAGGTAGCCGCCGGGCAGCGTGACGAGCACGTCCTTGGCGGTGCGCCGGCCCGCGGGGGCCGTCCCGCCCTCGCCGTCACCGGCGGCCTCGCCCTGTTCCAGGGCGGTCGCGATGAGGGCCCGCAGCTGCAGGACGTAGGTCTGCAGGGTGGTGCGTGCGCTGCGCGGCGGTGCTCCCGCCCACAGTTCCTCTATGAGCGCCGACACCGGGACGACCTGGTCGGCATGGAGCGCCAGCAGTGCCAGCACCTGTCGCGGCTTCGGGGCGGTCGGCGTAACGGAGACTCCGTGTTCCCGCACCGCCAGTGTGCCCAGTACTTCGATGTCCACGCCGTACTCCCCTGTCCGTGGATGAGCCTTCGCCAGTAAAAAACAGGACCGGCGGTTTGTCAATATGAAACCGACCGTGCTGTTTTATGTCCTGGCGGCCCTGACGTCCACTCAAGTCGCGCTGCTGACCTGCGATTTTGCCAATCCATCGGGAGCGGAGGACGGTTCAGTCCCACTCCGCACCCCCTCCAGAACGGCCCTAGATTTGGCAAAACAAACCGTAAAGTCTCCGGACGGTGGAGGTGAACGACGCGGGTGAACACAGAAGCGCCCCGGCTCTCCACGCGCGTGCGTGGAGAGCCGGGGCGCCGTCCCGTCCATCCCTACAGGGCCCGGCTTCCGGCGGCCTCGAAGCCGCCGAGCCGGTCCGCCGGTACGAGCGTCGGCAGCAGCAGCCGCCAGAAGCGGGTCACCGTGGCCGCCGAGAGCCACACCCCGTCCCGGGCGCCGAGCACCTCGAATCCGACGGTCGCCGCCACCACGGCGGTCACCACGTCCCCGGCCGCCGCCTCGGGGCGCAACTCGCCTTCCGCCTCGGCCTGTTGCAGCGTCTCCTCGACCCAGCCGCGCCAGCGCCCGCGCAGGTCGCCCCGGCGCGGCCGGGGCAGCTCGCCGCTCAGCGCGAACCCGGCCCGCAGCACCGGGTCGGCGCGCAGCGCCGCGGCGAGCCGGTGGGTGACGTCGATGAGCAGTTGTACGCGGCGGCCGTCGCCGGCCGACGGCACATCGCCCGCGAGGGCCAGCAGCCGGACCAGCGCCGCCTCTTCGACGGCGTTCGCCAGCGCGGCCTTGCTGGGGAAGTGGAAGTGCAGCGCCCCGTTGCTGACCCCTGCCAGTGAACTGATCGCGGTGAGCGAGGCCACCGAGAACCCGTCCCGGTCGAAGGTCTCGGCTGCGGACCGGATCAGGGTTTCGCGCGTACGTGCTGCGCGCTCCTGTTTGACCATCGACTGCTCCGTCATCGCGAGGGGTTGCCGCGCCCGCGAAGGGCAGGCCGGCGGGTGCTTGCTGCGGAGCTCCGTGCGTCGGCCGCCCCGCGACCGCCACGCGCTCCCGACCATCACGTGCTCCAACCCCCACTATAACAAACCGTCTGTGCGGTTTTTGGTGGGTGCCCCCAGGGCCTCCACAGCGGCCCGAGCCGGGCCGATCTGCCGAAGACATTCGGACACCGTTGATCACCCGACTCGAGGATCGCTTTGGCGACACTCGACTCACCCGGGGACACCACCGGGCGCGGCGGGTGCGGTTAGAGTGGGGCAGAGGCTGGAAGAACCGCTCCGACCAGCGGAAACGTGTTTTTCGGAAGAAAATCATCCGCCGTTTGCCCGAGCGGATGGTCGGATACCGCTAGAAATTAAACCGGTTGGTATGTATCTTTCCCGGCCAGAGGCACACACGCCCTTCTCGCCAGCGGAGCCCAGGGGGAGCAATGTCTGCGAGCACGTTTCAAGTTGAACGAACCGGGTTCGACGGAGAAATGACGAGACGGGCCACCGGGGTGGCGCCGAGACCCGGGGCCCCGTCCACGTGGACCACCACCGTCCCCAAGGAATTAGTGCACCGAGCCGCCGTCGCCGAGGTCATGCTCACCGACTGGGAGCGCCGGGACGACACCCACTTCACGGTGACCGCCCAGTGGCCCCGCGGCCACAGCTTCTTCACCCCGGTCCACGGCACCCATCACGATCCTCTGATGGCCGTCGAGACCTTCCGCCAGGTCGGCGCCCTGCTCGGGCACGCGGAGTTCGGCGTCCCCTTCGGGCACCAGTTCCTGATGAAGGACCTCTCCATCACGGTGCAGCACGAGCAGCTCGAAATGGGCGGTGCGCCCGCCTCCATCGACATCGACGTCACCTGCACCGAAGTCAAACGGCGCGGCGGCCGCCTGGTGGGACTGCGTTACGAGGCCGCCCTGCGCCGGGACGGCCGGCTGGCGGCGACCGCGGCCGCCTCGTACACCTGCATCGCGCCGGCGGTCTACCAACGGCTGCGCGGGGACCGCCCGCTGAGCGGTGAGCAGCGTCGGCTGCCCCTCACCGCCCCGGCCGCTCCGCAGAGCGTCGGACGCATATCCCCCATGGACGTGGTCCTGTCCCCCACGGAGCAGTCGGACCGCTGGTTCCTGCGGGCTGACACGCGCCACCCCGTGCTCTTCGACCACCCCGTCGACCACATCCCGGGCATGGTGCTGCTGGAGGCCGCCCGACAGGCCACCTCGGCCCTGCTGGAACGTTTCGCCTTCCTGCCGCTCGGCATGGACAGCACGTTCGACCTGTACGCCGAACTCGACGCCCCCTGCATGATCGAGGCGCACGAGCTCCCCGCGGGAGCGGTCCCCGAGAACCGCAAGGCCGTCCGGGTGACCGGGCACCAGAACGGCAGCCGGGTGTTCAGCTCCATCGTGACCGCGGCCTCGTACGACCTCTGACCGGCCGCACCGGGAAGGCCCGACCGCGCTGTTGGGGGCCGACCGCACCGGCAGGCCGGAAGCGGCTGCAAGGGCCGGTACCCAGCCTGCGCCGGAAGGCCCGACCGCGCCGGAGGGCCGGAAGCGGCCGCAGGGGCCGGTACCCAGCAGGGGCAGGGAGGTGCCGGCACGACCTCACCGGAAGGCGCCCAGGTGTTCCCCCGCCCATGCGCGGAAGGATCCCGCGGGCCGTCCGAGCAGCGCGGGCACCGCCGGGTCCACCCGCGCCTTCGCCCCCGCACGCTGGCGCTGCGCGCTGTCCAGGAGCGCCTCGACGACGTCGTGCGGATGGCGTGCCTGCAGTGCGGTGCGCGCCTGCTCCGGTTCCAGTTCCTCGAAACGGAGCGGACGGCCCAGCAGTCGTCCGAGCTGGGCAGTCTGCTCGGCTGCGGTGATGGCCTCCGGCCCGGTCAGCGTGTAGGCCCGGCCCGCGTGCCCGTCCCCGGTGAGGGCCCGTACCGCCACGTCCGCGATGTCCCGGGGATCGACGCAGGCGTTGGCCGAAGACCCGCACAGGGCCCGCACCACGTCGTCCGAGCGCAGGGAGGACGCCCAGGACAGGGTGTTGGACATGAACGACCGCGGGCGCAGCAGCGTCCATTCCATCCCGGAGCAGCGCAGCAGTTCCTCGTTGCGCCGCTGCCAGCGGGTGATCAGGTCGTTCGCCCCGGGGTCCTCGACGGCGGCGGCGGAGAGCTTCACGACGTGCCGCACGCCGGCCGACCGCGCGGTCTGAATGAAGACCGCATCCTCATCCCCTCCGACCCCCGTGGTCACCAGGAAGGCCGTGCGCACCCCGCGCAGGGCGTGTACGAGCGACTGCGGATCCCGGTAGTCGCCGTATACGGCCTCATACCTCGCCGATGCCTCCACAACTCGTTCCGGATTCCTGCACATCATGCGAACGCGCAGGTCAGCAGGGATGCGACGGACCACTTCACGCCCTACCGTCCCCGTGCCACCGGTGACCAGAATCATGATTTTCCCTCTCTGACCTGACATTTTTCGTCCGGCACATCAGCCGATGACCGTCACCCGCTGTAAGATACGAACTGGGCGGTTTTTTACTGAGCCCCATCACCAGGGAAGGGAGGAGGCAGCGTGGCTGAGCAAGTCCGGGCCATCCGCACACGGCAGGCGATCCTTACGGCAGCGGCCAAGATCTTCGAGGAACACGGCTACCAAGCCGCCACCATCTCCCAGATCCTCAGCGAAGCCGGTGTGACCAAGGGAGCCCTGTACTTCCACTTCCAGTCGAAGGACGACCTGGCCCAGGGAGTCCTCGCGGAGCAGGACCAGCGGATCATGGTCCCAGAGCGGGCGTCCAAGGTGCAGGAGATCGTGGACATGGTGATGCTCCACGCCTACCGCCTGCAGACGGACCCCATGGTGCGCGCCGGCGTCCGGCTGACCATGGACCAGCTGGCCCAGGGCCTGGACCGCAGCGGCCCGTTCCTGCGCTGGGCCGAGGTCACCACCCTGACGCTCCGCAGGGCCCAGGAACAGGGCGAACTGCTGCCGCACGTCGTACCGGTCGAGACCGCCGACGTCGTGGTGGGTACGTTCGCGGGCGTCCAGTCCATGTCCCAGGCGATCTGCGACTACCGCGACCTGGCGGCCAGGGCCTCCGCCCTGATGCGCCACCTGCTGCCCAGCATCGCCGTGCCCTCCGTCCTGGCTTCGCTCGACCTGACCGAGGCCCGCGGGGCCGCGGTCTACGCCGAGGCACGCAAGGCCGCGGACGAGCTGGAACTGGCGGCCGCCGTCGGCTGAGCCGGGCTCCGTCACGGGCGCACCGCGCGGGCGCCCACGGCGAAGTACACCGACAGCGCGGCGGCCAGACCGGTACCGCCCGGCGTCCAGGCGATATAGCCGTCGGGCCGCACCAGCAGCGCCTCGTACGGCACTTCGGGGGTGGGCCGGGCCCGCACCACGCGCAGGATCCCGTCCCAGGCCCGGGCCTCCTCGCGGTGGCGCTCGCCCTTCTCCCCGAGGAGCAGCAGCAGCGGCCGGCCGGCCCGGAGCAGCCCGATCACATCGGCGTCGCCGGTCGAGGTGGTCAGCAGGGCATTGTGCAGAAACGTTCCTGCACCTGGGCCGGCGCAGTGCCCGCCGGTGTGCTCCGGCAGCACCGTGTCCTGCGCGCTGATCAGGCCGCCGAGGTGTCCCCGGGCCGCGTCCTGCGCCAACAGCCCGCTGAACACCCCGCGCAGGGCGTCGAGCTCGGGCCCCGGCCGCATCAGGGCGAGCTGGGCCCGCGTGTTCTCGATGACCCGCCGGGCGACGGGCCTGCGCTCCGCGTCGTACGTGTCGAGCAGGCCCGGGCCCGCCTGCCCGTGCGCCGCGAGCGCCAGCTTCCAGGCCAGGTTGAGGGCGTCCAGCACGCCGGTGCTCAGCCCCTGCCCGCCGATCGGGAAATGGACGTGCGCCGAGTCCCCCACCAGGAACACCCGTCCCGCCCGGAAGGCCGTGGCCAGCCGGGTGAAATCACTGAACCTGCCGAGCCAGCGCGGCTCCTCCATCGCGATCTCGCGCCCGGCGATCCAGGACACCTCCCGGCGCAGTTCCTCCAGCGTGGGCGGAGCGTGCCGGTCTGCGTGGGCCCCGGCGCAGTTGAGCGTGCGCAGGTGCGTCCTCCCGTCCGGGTCCCGCCTGGCGACGATCCAGCCGCGCGGGGTCTGGTGCCAGCCCGCGGGCAGCGCGTCCGGCTCCGGCAGCGTGACGGCGCCCATCAGCGCGGAGACCGTGGCCGGGTGGGTCTCGGAGCCGATGCCCGCCTGCTCGCGGACGGTGCTGCGCGCACCGTCGGCCCCCACCACGTACCCGGCGGTGCAGACGACGCGCCCGTGCGGCCCCTCCGCCTCGATCCGCACCCCGTCCGGCTCCCTGACCAGCGCGGTGACCCGGTGCTCACGCAGGATCCGCGCACCGGCCGCGGCGGCCCGGGCCTCGAACTGCCGCTCCAGCTGCGCCTGGGGGCATTTGAGGATCGGCTCCGGCTCGGTGTCGGGAGCCGTGATGACCAGGCCGGGCAGCCCGGCGAAGTGGAAGGGGCTGCCCCCGGCGCGGGCGCGCCCGTACGGGGCCGCCGGCTCCGGCAGATGCCCGCGGCGGGCCAGGCACTGCACGGCCCGGGCGTGCAGCGTGGTCGCCTTGGGCCGGTCGGACACCCCGGCCCGGGATTCGAGGACCACCGTGTCGACCCCGTACGCGGCCAACTCGGCCGCCACCAACATGCCGACGGGCCCCCCGCCGACCACCGCCACCTGCACCCGCATACGACGCTCCCGCTGCACAGCGGCGCCTCCCCCATTGGCCCGACTCCGTACGACACAGAAATATACCGGGTGTCCCGTTTCTTTTCCATGGCTGACCCGATCAACTCCGGCACCCGGCAAGCCGGATGACGCGAACCGCGTCCCCGAGGGCTCCGGCCCCCACCACGCCGAGGCCACCCTCTGCGGTCGCGGTCCAAGCGAGGACGGCGGCCACGGCTGCGGCCGTACCGGCAGCGGTACGACGGAATGGTGGTCATCGGCCACGGGAGGCTCTGCGCCGACCTCCAGTGGCCGCTGACGCCCCAGTCGGCACAGCGCTACAGCGGGCCGAAGGCCCCGCAGCCACCCGGGACTCTGGGCAGGGGGCTGCCCCCGACCCCCGGCCCGGCTGGGCGCCCCCGGCCGGGCGCCGAGCGGGCAGCCGTCCGCTCCGAGTCCACGCGCGGCAGCGGGGTGATGGACTGTGGCGCCACCCAGGCCGTACCGGTCGCCCGCCACCGGACAGGGCAGGTAGCCGGTCACGCCCAGGCCACAGACAGCCAGTGCAGCAGTGCAGCAGGCTGATGGACCTCGTCCACGGGGCAGTCTGTACCGGGTGCCCGACACCGGAGAGGGCCGGACACCCGACGTGACCGGCCGCGCCGAGGCCACAGACAGCGGTGCAGCAGGCCGATGGACCCGCAGCCACCCGGGGAGGGCGTGCCGGGCATCCGCCACCCGACAGGGAGGGACACCCGGCAGGTGACCGGCCAGGCCCGGGCCACAACAGCGGTGCAGCACGAGGGTCGCCCCGCAGCCCGCGGGGAGGCTTCGTGCAAAGCCGCACGCGGAGCCAGCGGGGCTGCGGCGGGACCGCGTGAGGCTGCGCCCTCACCGGGCGCCCGGCGAGGCCATACAAAGCGGTGCCGTGGGGTGGACCCGCGCCACCCGAAGGTCTGCGCGGGTCCCGGCGTAGGGCGCGGCCGGACGCGGTTCCGCCGTGGCGGAGCCGCTGGGCGAGACCGCGCGGCCACCCGCGCCCGGGGCACGGGCTGGGCAGCGGGAGTGGCCCCACGACCATCCGGGAGTCCGGGCCGGGGCCGCCCCCGGCACCAGGCGGGGTGCGCCTCGGCGCCGAGCGCTCCGGCCGGACACTCCCGGCGGGCAGCCGGCCGCGCCAAAGGCACGGCGCAGCAGGTTGATGGCCCACAGCGGCCTGGGAGTCTGGGCGGGCCGGGCCCGGCGCCTGACGCCCCAGCCGGACTCCCGGCGGGCATCCGGTCACGCGCAATGCTGCAGCGGGGTAATGGCCCCGCAGCCACCGGGGGCTGCGGGGCCCTGCCCGGCGCCGGGCAGGGGCGGGCACCCTGTTCGGGCCCCAAGGGCGGCCGGCCACGCCGGGGCCACGGGCAGCGGCGCGACGGCGTAATGGGGCCACAGCCACCAGAAGTCTGTGCCGCGGCCGTGCCCGGCGCCGGACAGAGCCACGTCTCGGCACCCGGCACGGTGTCGGGCCACCAGCCGTTCCGAGGCCACCGGGCGGGTGCAGCGCTGCAGGCAGACGACTGTCCGCGCAGCCACTCGGGAGCCTGTGCGGGGGCTGCCCCCGGCTCCCGGCGCGGCCCGGGCGCCCCCGGCCGGGCACCGAAGCGAGCTGCCGCCTGCTCCGAGTCCACGCGCAGCTGTGCAGCAGGGTGTGAACCCACAGCCATCGGTGGGCCCTGTGCCGGGGCCGTGGCCTGCGCCGGGCAGGGCCGGGCACCCCTCGGGGCCCGGCGGGCCGCCGACCACTCCGGGCGGGCGGTCCGTGCCGAGGCCGTGAGGGGCACTGGACGCATCCCCGCAGAAGCCCACGGGCCGCGCCGCGCCGGGCCAGCTGCCGACGGGGACCGGTTGAGGCGGGGACCCGTTGAGGGGCCCTGCCGCGGCCGTCGGAGGCGCGGCACGAGACCACCGCAGGAGACCGCCGCAGGAGACCGCCGCACGCGGCTCGGCAACGACCCCACCGCCCAAGGCCACCGCACAAGGCACGGCAAGAGGCACGGCAAGAGGCGCGGCCCGACCCGCACAAGGCCACCGCCCCAGGCTCGGCACGAGGCCACCGCGAGAGCCCCGACGGGGCACCACGCCAGAGCTACGCCAGAGCAACGCCCTGGCAACGGCGGAGCCACCCGCAGGGCTACGGCAGGAGGCCGCGGAGCGCCGACGACATGGGGCCGCCCTCCGAACGCTCCGTCTTGCGCCCCTTGTTGCCCGGTGCCAGCGTCCGGGCGTCCACGGCCTCGGCCGGCGCCCCCGTCGCGTACAGCCCGTCGGGGGCGGTGTCCCGGTCGTGCGGGAGCAGCCAGAACACCCGCCGCCGGAACGTGCCCGAGGAGCGTGACGGTTTGGCCTTCGGCCCCAGCAGCGCGTACCCGACCATCCGCCCGTCGCGGTGGTACGCGGGCCGGCCGCGCCGGGTCGGCAGCCGGTCCAGGCTCTGGCGGACGTAGTCGAGCCGGCTGATGTCCTCCAGCCAGACGAGGTCCACCTCGTGGATGATCTCGTCTTCTGCGATGAGGGCGCTCATGCTGTCTCCTCGTCCGCGAGCAGGCCGATGCCCGGGTAGTACTTGCGCTGGTTGGACAGGATCATTTCCTTCGGCGAGGCAAGTCCCACCGACTCGCGGACGCGTGCCGCGAAGGCCCGGGACGATATCGCCGGAGCCCCTTCATTCTGGCACCAGCCCCTGTAGGCCGCGTAGAGCTGCGCTTGTTCGGCCCTCAGATCGGCTTCCAGGCGGCAGGTCTCGCCGATGAAACGCCCGGTGTGGTCCTCGGTCTCCGCGTACGCCGTGGTCGCGATGCGGACCCGCTCGGGGCCCGTGAGGTCGCGGTCGCCGCTCAGGTAGCGACGGGCCCCGTCGATCAGCCAGTTGAGGATGCCCGGGCCCTCCTGGGTGACGAGGACGTCGGCCAGGTTGTCGATCTTGCGGTCGTCGGAGACGACCCGCTCGAACGGGATCAGCCGCATGCGCCGCCAGAACGCGAACCCGCCGGTGCCCACCTCGGGCCGGTGGTTGCCCAGCAGCCACATCTTGTGGGTCGGCTCGAAGCTGAAGAAGTCCTGCCGCATCCGGCGCGCCTTGATGCGGTCGCCGCCGGTGAGCAGTTTGACGCGGGCCTCGTCGAAGCGGTCGCCCGGTTTGACCTCGCTGCACACGATGACGCGGCGGCCGTGCAGTTCGGCGAGGTCGGTCGGGTGCCCCTCGTACGGCCGTGACATGAGGAACCCGGGGGGCGCCGCGTCGGCGTAGTCCCCGAGCAGCTTCATCAGGACGTCCAGGAGCACGGACTTGCCGTTCTTCCCGGAGCCGAACAGGAACGGCATGACCTGGGCGCCGACGTCCCCGGTGACGGAGTAGCCGAGCAGCAGCTGGAGGAAGTCGATCATCTCAGCGCCCTCCGTCCCCTCCCCGAAGGTGTCGGTGAGGAAGCGGTTCCAGCGCGGCGTGGGCATCGGCTGCGGCGCCGCCGAGGTGGAGCGGGAGTGGAAGTCCTTCGTCGGCTCGGCGGGGCGGACGCGCCCGGTCCGCAGGTCCACGACCCCGGCGGGTGTGCACAGCGCGTACGGGTCGGCGTCCAGGCGCGCCGCGTTGAGCACCATGCCCGGGGCGGACTTCGCCTGGGTGAGCATGGCGTTCATCCCGCTGGTGCTGAGGGTGCGGCGGCGGTGCTGCTGGAGTGCGGCCGTGGTGTGGACGCCCCGGGGGTCCGTGCCGGCGATGGATTCCGCGAGGTCGCCCGCGGACCACATGACGGTGTCGTCCTCGTCGATCTGCCAGCGCGTGCCGTCCCAGCGGTACCAGCCGATGCCGGGAACGTTCCGGTAGTCGTTGCGGTACAGCTTGACGAACAGCTTGGCGTTGCCGCGGTCGGTGAGGGTGTCGGGCAGCAGCCCGTCCGCCGTCGCCTCACCGTCCGCTCTCGCCTCACCGTCCGCTCTCGCCCCACCGTCCGCCGTCGCCTCACCGCCGGCCGCCGTCAGGACGGTTGAGGGGCCCTGTACGGCCGTCTCCCGGCCTGTGGAGCGTTCGACGGACTCCAGGCCCTGCTCGGACTCCAGGCCCTGCTCGGACTCCAGGCCCTCCTCTGAGCCCAGGCACTCCCCCGAGCCCCGCGGCGCCGGAACGGGCTGCGCGAGGATCTGGGCCGCGACGGCCTGCACGTCGAAGCCGGCCAGCATGCTGTCGTTCTCCACGCTCACCCGCGGCCTCGGAGGGCCAGGGGACGCGCCAGGCCCGCACTCAGCCCGCTGCGGATGATGGCGCGGCAACGGCGCTCCTGCCCGGGCCTGGCCCGGCCGGCCGCGTCCTCCAGGGCCCGCAGGGCCTGGGCCTCGGTGACGTGGCCCGCGGCGACGAGTCCCCCGGCGGTGTAGGCGGCGCGGTTCAACTTCTCGGAGAACGCGGCCCCTTCGGGTACGAGGCCGCAGTCGGCCACCTCGGCCAGCACTCCGGCGAGGACCCTGTCCGAGGACCCGCGTCCCCCTCCGGCCGCGATGACGGCCTGCCGGGCCCGGGGCGGCACGGGCCGGGGCCCGGGAGCGGCCGCGGCGGGCAGGTGCCCGGTGCGCTCCAGTTCGCGGGCGAGCCAGCCCGGCAGCGGCGCGGGCATCCGTACGGCTCCCAGGGGGCGGTAGACCCCGGCGGGGGTGACGGTCCCCGGGGCCA
This sequence comes from Streptomyces sp. NPDC086989, assembly GCF_044745505.1. Lineage (NCBI taxonomy): Bacteria > Bacillati > Actinomycetota > Actinomycetes > Kitasatosporales > Streptomycetaceae > Streptomyces > Streptomyces sp. NPDC086989. Next base: position 73,814 of record NZ_JBIVAL010000011.1, on the reverse strand, counting down.
CGATGTAGCCGCCGTGCGCCCGTACGTCGACCTGCCAGGCGAGGGCCCGGCCGCTCCCCGATCCGGCGGAGCACTGCCAGCGCCGGCCGCCGCCGTTGCGGTACCAGACGTGCAGGCCGCCGGAGGGGGTGCGCACGCGCAGGGTCGTCTCGTCGTCCGCCGGGCTCGTGGCACCGCGTAAGGCGGCCAGCACGCCCAGGGTGTGGAATCCGTTGGCCAGCCCGGTCAGGTCGACGGTGTCGGCTATCCCGACGCCGGGCAGCAGCCGTTCGCGGCCGGGCAGTTCGCGCGCGTGCGCGTCAATGTCGATCACGACGAGGCCTGCGGGGCCGGTGGCGACGCCGACCCCGAGATCGGGACGGGCACCCCACCACTGGCGGATCCGCTCGGAGTCGAGCGTGGCGGCGTGGAACCCGTGGCACCAGCGGCCCGCCCGCAGACAGTCGCACGCGCCCCGGTCATGGCCCGGAGCGCGGCACGCGTCGCAGTTGCCGACGGGCGTCTTGCGGCCCGGCGCAAGGGGGTGAACCGGCCACCCCTGGCGCGCGCACCACTCGGCAGTCGCCAGAGGCTGTGACCGCCTTGGGTCGCTGCGCGAAACCCGCAGCTCAGCTGCCATTCACTTCCCCCATCAGCGACTGAAGCGACTCAACGCCCAACAACAGATTAGCGAAACCACCGGGAGAGGAGAGGCGTACGAGCCAGAACGGATGTACGTATCCGCCCAAGGTCCCGGCGAAGGTCCCGGCGAAGGCACCAGCGACCGAGCGACTGAAGGGACAGCGACTCGGCGTCGTTCGGTCGCTCGTTGAGTAGCTCACAGAACACCAGGTCACAGGCCTGCGCAAGCACAAACAGCGACTGAAGCGACTCAAGACCCCCATATATGACGCGCACACGCGCACACGCGCACGCACGCCAATGTCTCCATATACCCGGACCTTGAGTCGCTTCAGTCGCTGTTCCCTCTGAACGACCCCTCTGACCTGCCCTTTTCTTCCAGCGACCGAAGCGACCGAAGCGTCGCTCAGTCGCTCCGCGCCAGTCGCTGCGCCTCGCGAGCCCCCTCAAGGCCCCCTGAACCCCGCCTCCACCAGGACCCCACCCGCACCCCACCGGCGACTGAACGCCACCGGGCAGATCCAGCCCCCTCCCCCCGGCGTTCGGGGCGCCGGGTGGACGCCCAGCGGTAGCCGGTGGAGGGTTCGGGGCAGCACCCCCGCAACGGTGCCGGCGCCGCACGGGCGCTCCGGGGCCGGGCTCAGGCCCCGTACTGCTCCAACAGCCGCTTCTTCTGCGGCTTGCCCATCGCGTTCCGCGGCACCGCGGAGACGAACCGCACTTCCCGCGGCCGCTTGTGCACCGACAGGTTCGCCGCGACGAAGTCCGTGAGTTCGGCGCCCGTGACGCCCTCCGCGACGACGAACGCGACGATCCGCTGCCCCAGGTCCGCGTCCGGGACCCCCACCACGGCCGCCTCGCTGACCGCGGGGTGGTCCAGCAGTGCGTTCTCGATCTCCCCGGCGCCGATCCGGTACCCGCCCGACTTGATCATGTCGATGGAGGCGCGGCCCACGATCCGGTGGACCCCGTCCGCGGGATCGACGGCCGCGATGTCGCCCGTACGGAACCACCCGTCCTCGGTGTACGCGGCCGCCGTGGCATCCGGCTGGCCCAGGTACCCCGCGAACAACGTCGGGCCGGTCAGCTGGAGTTCCCCGATCTCGGCGCCCGGCTCGGCGGCGATCCGGGTCCGGATGCCGGGCAGCGGGGTCCCGACCGTCCCGGGCCGGACCTCGCCGCCCGCACGGCCGCTGATCGTGATCAGCGTTTCCGTCATCCCGTACCGCTCCACGGGCCGCAGCCCGGTCAGCCGTTCCAGGTCCCGGAAGACGGGCGCGGGCAGCGCGGCGCTGCCCGAGACCAGCAGCCGGGCCCCGGACAGTGCGCCCGCGGCCGCCGGCTCCCGGGCGATGCGGGACCACACGGTCGGCACCCCGAAGTACAGGCTCCCGCCCGCTGCCGCGTACGCCTCGGGCGTGGGCCGTCCGGTGTGGACGAGGCGGCTTCCGGTGCGCAGGGCGCCGAGCACGCCGAGCACGAGCCCGTGCACGTGGAACAGGGGCAGGCCGTGCACCAGTGTGTCCTCGGCGCTCCACTGCCAGGCCCCGGCGAGCGCGTCCAGGTCGGCGGCGAGCGCCGCGGCGGTCAGCACCACGCCCTTGGGCGCCCCCGTCGTCCCGGAGGTGTACAGCACGAGCGCCGGGTCCTCGGGCGCCGCGGCGGGCCCGGTCCGGTCGGAGCGCCGGGCAAAGTCCACGTCCACGAGCTGCGCCCCGGAGTCCCGCAGGACGTGTTCGCGCTCGGCGGGCCCGGCATCCGGCGGCAGCGGTACGAACGGCACCCCGGCCAGCAGCCCACCGACCACGGCGGCGACGGTCTCCAGGGAGGCCGTGGCGGTCATCGCGAACGCCTTCGCCCCGGCCACGTCGGCGGCCACAGCGCGGGCCGCCCCCAGCAGGTCCTCGTAGGAGGCGGTCCGCCCCGCGACCTCGATCGCGTCCTTGCGGTCCCCGTACACCCCGTCCAATGCCGTCAGCACGGTCTCGTCCCCCTCGGTGGTCATCCGGCCAGGTCGGGGCCCAGGCTACGGCCCCGGCGGAGCCGTGCGGGTCCCGGAGCCACAGCCCCGGACCCCGCACGCCCCGACGGCCGGCCGGCCGGGTCAGGCCGGTCACGCCGGTCAGGCCGATCGCCCCGTCAGCCCGTCAGCCCGACAGCCCACCGGCCCGTCGCCCCGACAGCGCGTCGGTCAGATGACGCCCTGCGCGAGCATCGCGTCGGCGACCCGCTCGAAACCGGCGATGTTGGCGCCGGTCACGTAGTCGCCCGGGGCCCCGTACCGTTCGGCGGTCTCGTACGCGACGGCGTGGATCGAGCGCATGATGGCGGCGAGCTCGTCCTCGACGCGCTCCGCGCTCCAGGCCACCCGGCCGGCGTTCTGGCTCATCTCCAGGGCGCTGACGGCGACTCCGCCCGCGTTGGCGGCCTTGCCGGGCCCGAAGGCGACCCCGGCCTCCTGGAGGATGCGCACGGCCTCGGGAGTGGTCGGCATGTTGGCGCCCTCGGAGACCGCCTTGACGCCGTTCGCGATGAGCGTGCGGGCGTCCTGCACGTCGAGTTCGTTCTGGGTGGCGGAGGGGAAGGCCACGTCCGCGGGGACCTCCCAGACCCGGCCGCCGGGCACGTACCGTGCCGAGGCGCCGCGCCGCTCCGCGTACTCGCTGACGCGGCCGCGCTCGACCTCCTTGATCTGCTTCAGCAGCGCGAGGTCGATGCCCTTGTCGTCGACGACGTAGCCCTGGGAGTCGGAACAGGTCAGCGGGTTCGCGCCGAGCTGCTGGAGCTTCTCGATCGTGTAGAGGGCGACGTTGCCGGAGCCGGAGACGACCGCGGTCAGGCCGTCGAGGGACTCGCCGCGCACGTGCAGCATTTCCGCGGCGAACAGGACGCTGCCGTAGCCGGTGGCCTGGGGACGGATCGCGGAGCCGCCCCAGTTCTGGCCCTTGCCGGTCAGGACTCCGGCCTCCCAGCGGTTGGTGATGCGCCGGTACTGGCCGAAGAGGAAGCCGATCTCGCGGCCGCCCACGCCGATGTCACCCGCGGGCACGTCGGTGTGCTCGCCGATGTGGCGGTGCAGCTCGGTCATGAAGGACTGGCAGAACCGCATGACCTCGGCGTCGGAGCGGCCGTGCGGGTCGAAGTCGCTGCCGCCCTTGCCGCCGCCGATCCCCAGCCCCGTCAGGGCGTTCTTGAAGATCTGCTCGAAGCCCAGGAACTTCACCACGCCGATGTCGACCGACGGGTGGAAGCGCAGGCCGCCCTTGTACGGGCCTAGCGCGCTGTTGAACTCGACGCGGTAGCCGCGGTTGACGTGGACGCGACCGCGGTCGTCCTGCCACGGCACCCGGAACAGGATCTGCCGCTCCGGCTCGGTGAGCCGCTCCACCAGCGCGACCGCCGGGTCCGCGTACTCCGGCCGGGCGGTGAAGACGGTCGCCAGGCTCTCCAGCACCTCCCGCACCGCCTGGTGGAACTCCGGCTGTGCGGGGTTGCGGCGCTCGATCTCGGCCCGCAGTGCTTCCAGCCTGTCCTTCGAGTCCTTCACGGATGTCCCTCCAGGGAGTGCGCGGTGCGTAGACGACGGCAGGTGCATGGTGCCTGCAGGTCCGCGAGTACCGGTCGCTTCCGAGCGGAGCGCCTCTCGTACGTGCATTTTCGGAAAGTTTTTTCCGGATCACGGCCCTTTTCGGAGGCTATCGTGCGCAGCACCGCTCTGGGCAAGGCTTCTGCCCTGCGGACAAAAATCCCTCCGCGGGGTATGACCGCGGCAGGACGATCAGCGGACCGACCGGCGAACGACCACCGGACGACCACCGGACGACCAGCAGGGGAGCAACGGACGTGGACATCGCAAGACTCGTCTCACTCATCGCGGCGACGGTCACGACGGGCCTGATGGCCGGCCTGTTCTTCGCCTTCGACGTGTCGGTGATGCCGGCGCTGCGGCGCTCGGACGACCGGACGCTGATCCGGGTGATGCAGCGCGTCAACCTCGCCATCGTCAACGGCTGGTTCCTGACCGGCTTCCTCGGCGCCCTGCTGTTCACCGGCCTCGCGCTGGCCCTGCACCTCGCCTCCAGCGGGGGCGCCGTGGCGGTGCCGCTCGTCGTGGCGCTGGTCGCGTACGTCCTACAGCTCGGCGTCACGGGCGGGGTCAACATCCCGCTCAACAACGCCCTGGAGCAGGCCGGCCCCGTCGAGGACATCGCCGATCCGGCCGCCGTCCGCCGGGCCTTCGAGTCGCGCTGGGTGCCGGCCAACCGTCTGCGGACGCTGCTGTGCACGGTCGCCCTCGGCTGCCTGGCCTGGGCCCTGGTCCTGAACGGCCACCTCTGAGGCCCCGGACGTCACCGGACGCCCCGGTCGTCGCGCTGGCCGTGGCGGCACCGGACGCGCTGGACGTCACCGGGTGGCGGCGGCCCGCCCGTGGAGCACCAGCGCCCGCGAGAGGGCCGTCAGGGCCGCCGTACAGAGCAGCGTGCGGATGATGTTCGTGGTCACCCACGTCCCCTTGAACTTCTCCACGATCGAGAAGTCGGTCAGCCCCGCCGCGTCGCCCGCGTCCGCGAGTTCGTTGTTCAGCGGGATGTTCACGGTGAAGGTGATCACCAGGACGACGAGGTACAGCGCGGCCGCCGCCCCCGCCCACGGCGCCACCCCGCGCCGGCCCGCGCGGAACTCCACCGCCGCCGAGGCGGCGGTGGCGAGCAGGGCCGCCACGAAGACGGTGCCGAACAGCCCGTTCCCGTCGATGACCGCGTTGATGTTCTGCATCGCGGTGACGTACGTCCGCTCGTCGCCCCGGGCCAGCCCCGGCATCACCGAGACGTCGAAGGCGAAGAACAGCCCCGCCATCAGACCCATGAGCACGGCCGACACCGTGAGAAGGGCGGTCGCGATCCGGCTCCCGCCGGCTGTGTTCCCGTGCATGAAACGCTCCTCCGGTCATCCCTCTGTCATCCGCCTGACCAGCCGTCCGGCCGGCCGTCAATCCCCTTGCCCGGGCGGGACGCGCCCCCGGTAGGGTGCGGCCATGAGCACCTCCGCCCTCCGCCTGGAGCCGGTCACCGCAGCCAACTTCGACGCGGTGTGCGCCGTACAGGTACGCCCCGACCAGGCCCGTCTCGTCTCCCCCGTGGTCAAGTCCCTCGCCGAGGCCTACGTCCACGGGGACACCGCCTGGCCGCGCGCCGTCGTCGACGGCGACCAGGTCGTCGGCTTCGTCATGGCCTTCGTCGACATCGCCTGGGACCCGGAGCGGGACCCCTCCGACATCCGCTCGGGCATCTGGCGCCTGAACGTCTCCGCCGACCACCAGGCCAAGGGCTACGGCCGCTTCGCGGTCCAGGCCCTCACCGCCGAGCTCCGCAGCCGCGGCACCGAGCGCGTGTACGTCACCTGGGAGCGCGGCCCCGGCACCCCCGAGCCGTTCTACCTGGGCCTCGGCTTCCGCCTCACCGGCGAGCTCAGCGGCGGCCAGACCGTCGCCGTCCTGGACCTCCGGGCCGACTAGGCCCCGTCATCCGGCAGGACTACCGTGCGCGAGGGCCCCGCAGCCACCGGACCGGTGGTCACGGCCGCGGCCCCCGTACGGAACTCCTGCGGGCTCATCCCGCGCACCCTTTTGAACGCCGTCGACAGCGCGAACGCCGAGCCGTAGCCCACCCGCCGGGCCACCGTCGCGACCGTGGCGTCCGGCTCCCGCAGCAGGTCGGCCGCCAGGGCCAGGCGCCACCCCGTCAGGTACGCCATCGGCGGTTCCCCGACCAGGTCCGTGAACCGCCGCGCCAGCGAGGCCCGGGAAACCCCGGCCTTGTGCGCGAGCTCCTCCACCGTCCAGCCGTGCGCCGGGTTCTCGTGCAGCAGCCGCAGCGCCCGGCCGACCACGGGATCGCCCTGCGCCCGGTACCAGCCCGGGGCCCCCGAGCCGGGGTCCGCGAGCCAGGTGCGCAGCACGCCGATCAGCAGCAGGTCCAACAACCGGTCCAGGACGAGCTCCTGGCCGGGCTCGTCCCGGGAGATCTCCGAGCCGAGCAGTCCGATCAGCGTGGCGTCCGCGGCCGCCGCCGGCCGGACCAGGATCGTCGGCAGCGCGGCCAGCAGCCGGCGGCCGATCTCGCTCGGCGCCATGTACGTACCGCTCAGCATCACCGCCGACCCGGCGTCCTGGTGCTCCGCGCCCCAGGTCCGCACGCCCAGTGCCATCGACTCACTGACGTCCTCGCCCCCCGGCGTGCTGCACCGCTGCTCGGGGTCCACCGTGATCTGGACCGGTGTCCCGGGCGCGTCCGCCACCGTGTACGGCTCGGGCCCCCGTACGACGGCCACGTCCCCGGGGCCGATCAGCACCGGTGTGCCCCCGTCGGGGAGCAGCCAGCCGGTCCCGTGCACCATCGTGACCACCGACAGCGGGGCCCGGTCCTCGATCCGTACCGCCCAGGGCGGGTTGAAGACGGACTTGAGGAGGAAGGCGCCCCGGGCCTTGGGGCCTTCGAGGAGGCCGGTCAGCGTGTCCATGGGCCCATCCTCCCCCGGCGTCCCGCCCCGCGGCAGGAGTTCAGACGTCCCAGACACCGGTGGCCGCCGCCTCGCGGGCGTAGTCGGCGAAGTCCCTGGGCCCCCGTCCGAGAGCCTCCTCCACCCCGTGCACGAGGTGGGCGTTGCGCCCGTCCAGGATCAGCGTGAACAGGTCGGCGAACTCCTGCGGAAGGCCGTTCTCGCGGAGCACCGCACGGTACTCCTCGTTCGAGACGGGCACGTACGTGATCGCGCGCCCGGTCGCCTTCGACAGTTCGGCGGCGACGTCGGTGAAGCTGATCAGCCGCGGCCCGGACAGCTCGTACGTCCTGCCGATGTGCCGGTCCTCGGTCAGTGCGGCCACCGCCACGTCGGCGACGTCGTCGGTGTCGACGAAGGCCTCCACCGCGTCCGCGGTCGGCAGGGCGATCTCCCCGGCCCGTACGGACTCCAGGAAGAAGCCCTCGTCGAAGTTCTGGGCGAACCAGCTGGCCCTGACGACCGTCCAGTCGGCGCCGGACGCCTTCAGAGCCTCCTCGGCGCGCTGCGCGGCCTCCTCGCCCCGCCCGGACAGCAGGACCAGACGGCGCGCCCCGGCGGCGACGGCCGCCTCGGAGAACGCGCCGATCTGTTCGGCGGCCCCCGGGAAGCCCAGGTCGGGGTAGTAGGTCACGTACACCCGGTCGACGCCTTCCAGTGCCGGCCCCCAGGTGCCCGGGGCGTTCCAGTCGAAGGCGGGGGCTCCGGTGCGCGAACCGATCCGCACCGGGAGACCCCGGAGCCGGAGCTTCTGTGCGACGCGGCGCCCGGTCTTGCCGTTGCCCCCGATGACGAGGGTCTGTGTCTGCGATGCCTGCGGTGTCTGTGTCATGGCTTCAGTCAAGCCCTTGCCGGCGAGACGGAACATCGCCGAAAAGCTCAGCCGCATACGCGTACGTCCACGCCGGCCCGCCGGTCCGCCCGCCGGTCCGCCCGCCGGTCCGCCCGCCGGTCCGGCCGCCGGCTCGGGCCCACCCGCCGGCCGCGAGCCGTCAGGCCGCGAGCCGTCAGGCCCGGCCCGCGTCCTCGGCGAGGGTGTGCGCCACGAGGGCGTTGGCGTGGCCGTGCCCCAGCCCGTGCTCGGCCTTGAGCCAGGAGACGAGCTCCATGTGCTTGCTGAGCGGTGAGGACCGGATCAGGTCCTTCCATTCCGCCACGGGGCGTCCGTACTTCTTCTCGATCGAAGGGAAGTAGCTGGCGGGGCCCTTCACCGGCTCGCTCATGTCTGCGGTGCTCCTGTCGGTGGATGCGTCGTGTTGCGCGGTCACAGGGTAGGACTGCGCTCCCGACCGAAACTCATCGCCCACCACCGGAAAATCCTGGAAGATGTCCCGATGACCACGACCTGGACCGAACGCATCGTCACCAGCCCGCGGGACGGCGTCCGCCTCTCCTGCCGGGACTGGGGCGGCACCGGCGTCCCGGTCGTCCTCCTGCACGGCCTTGCGGGACACGCCGGCGAATGGGATGCGACCGCCGGGCACCTCTCCCCGCACCACCGGGTGGTGGCAGTGGACCAGCGCGGCCACGGAGCGAGCGAACGCCGCCCGGCGGACGTCTCCCGCGCGGCCCACGTCGCCGACGTCCTCGCCGTCACCGCACAACTGGGCCTGGATCGGCCGGTCCTGATCGGCCAGTCCCTCGGCGGCCACACCGCCCTGCTCACCGCGGCCGCCCACCCGGACCTGGTCCGCGCCCTCGTCCTCGTCGAGGCGGGCGCGGCGGCCGCCGACCCCGCCACCCCGGACGAGATCGGAGCCATGCTCGACTCCTGGCCGCTCCCGTTCCCCACCCTCGACGCCGCACGTGCGTTCCTCGGCAGTGAGGCCTGGGCGGCCGGGCTGGAACAACGCGCGGACGGCTGGTACCCCCGCTTCGAACGGGACGTCATGGTCGCCGCCATCACGGAGAACACCACCCGCGACTGGTGGCCCGAGTGGCAGCGGGTCGCGTGCCCGACCCTGCTCGTGTTCGGCGAGAAGGGGATCATCCGACCGGAAGAGTCGCAGCGCATGCTGACCCCGCCGGGCCCGCCCACGACGGCGGTCTGCGTACCGGGCGCCGCTCACGACGTCCACCTCGACCGCCCCGGGGCCTTCAACGCCATCGTGACCGGGTTCCTCGCGGCCGAGGCGATGAAACCCGATCACTCACATCCAGCCGATCACTCCACCTCAACTAGGGCAGAGATCAAGCAATGTGATCACATGTCGGTATGACCCCCACGAGAACGCTCTACCTGCTCTGCTCCGCCGCCCCGCCCGTCTTCGACGTGGCCCATGTGATCGAGGACGCCCAGGCCCGCGGCTGGGACGTCTGTCTCGGCCTCACCCCGACCGCCGCGCACTGGCTCGCCGGAAGCCTCGACGGCCTGGCCGCCCTGACCGGGCACCCCGTGCGCTGGCAGTACAAGCTCCCCGGCGAGCCCGACGTGTGGCCCGCGGCCGACGCACTGCTGTTCGCCCCGGCCACCTTCAACTCCCTCAACGCCTGGGCCCTCGGTCTCACCGACCGCTTCGCCGTCGGCGTCGCCGCCGAGGCCATCGGAAAGGGCACCCCTGTGGTGACCATGCCCTGCGCGAACGCGGCCCTCGCCGCCCACCCGCAGTTCGACCAGTCCCTCGCCACCCTGCGCGGTGCCGGCGTCACCGTCCTCTACGGCGAGGGCGGCTTCGTCCCCGGCCCGGCCGGCCCCGACGCCCCGGCCCACTTCCCGTGGCCGGTGGCCCTCACCGCCCTGGACGCCGCCGGCACCGCGCATTCCGCATGAGCCGCGCCCACTCCCCCGTCACCCCGTCGATCGCCTCGCGCAACAGGTCCGCGTGCCGGCGTTCTCCACGTGGAACTCACAGCCACACGGCGGCGCCCGCACGACATTTCAGAGACCGGACCTCAGCTGCCGGAAGAACGCCCGGACGTCCCCGACCAGCAGCTCCGGCACCTCCATCGCGGGGAAGTGCCCGCCCCGGTCGTACGAGGTCCAGCGCACGACCGCATCGGTGCGCGCGGCGACGTGCCGCAGCGGGATGAAGTTGTCCCGCGGGAAGTCGGCCAGCGCGGTCGGCGTGGCCGACACCTCGGGCGGCCGTCCGTGGTAGTCGGCGTGCGCGCGCTCGTAGTAGATGCGCGCGGCAGACCCCGCCGTCCCGGTCAGCCAGTACAGCATCACATTGGTCAGCATCTGGTCCCGGTCGATCGGACACCCGGGATCGCTCCATTCGGCGAACTTCTCCCCGATCCAGGCGAGCAGCCCGACCGGCGAGTCGTTCAGCCCGTACGCGAGGGTCTGCGGCCGGGTCGCCTGGATGTCGGCGTACCCCTGCCGGTCCCGCGCCCAGACCCGGTACCTCTCCCACGAGGCCAGCGTCCGCTCCCGCTCGGCCGCGCTCAGCCCGGCCAGCTCCTCGGCCCGCGGCTCCTCGGTCGCCCCTCCCCCGGGCAGCAGGTTCAGGTGCACCCCGAGCACGTTCCCCGGCCGGATCCTCCCGAGCTCCCGCGAAACGGCCGCCCCCCAGTCGCCGCCCTGCACCCCGTACGCCGCGTACCCGAGCCGCTCCATCAGGACCGCGAAGGCCCGAGCGGTCCGCTTGAACTCCCAGCCGCTCTCCCGGGTCGGCCCGGACAGACCGAAGCCCGGGATGTGCGGCAGCACCAGGTGGAAGGCGTCCGCGGGATCCCCGCCGTGGGCCCGGGGATCGGTCAGCGGCCCGGCCACCCTCTGGAACTCCACGAACGACCCGGGCCAGCCGTGGGTCATCAACAGCGGCGTGGCACCGGCCTCGGGCGAGCGGACGTGCGCGAAGTGCACCCGGGCCCCGTCGATGACCGTGGTGTACTGCGGCCACTCGTTCAACCGTGCTTCGGCCGCCCGCCAGTCGTACTCGTCCCGCCAGTACCGCGCGAGCTCCCGCATCTCCCCGAGCGGCATCCCGTACGCCCGCCCGACCCCCGGCAGTTCATCGGGCCAGCGCACCCGGTCCAGCCGCTCGGCCAGATCCTCTAGCTCCCGCTCGGCCACATCCACCCGGAACGCCTGCGCCCACTCCCCAAGATCACTCATCCCCGCATGCTAGGGGCGCCCGCGGCCGACCGTTAACGCCGTTAACGCCCGGCCCCCTCCCGGCCGGACCCTTAACGCCGTTAACGCTTCTGCTGGCCGACCCCCATCCCAGCCCGGCCGACCGTTAACGCCGTTAACGGCGTTAACGCCCCCCGGCCTGACGCCCCCCACGCCCTCCCGGCCAGACTCTTAACGCCGTTAACGCCCCAGTCGGCTCGGCGCCCGGCCCGGCAGACCGTTAACGGCGTTAACGCCGTCAACGAAAAAGTACTTGTCGACTGGTTTTCTTTCCCTCCGTCCCACTAGATTGATCCTTGAACCACCGACGACCCCATCCCCCACACGGCAGCGGCACGCGGCAGCGGCACGGCACCAGCGGCAGGAGAACCCCCACATGGCAAGGGCCCGGCAGGAACGTGCCGAAATCACGCGGCAGGCGATCCTCGACGGCGCGGCAATCGCCTTCGACAGCTTCGGCTTCGGCGGTGCCAGCCTCAGCGACGTGGTCAAGCACGCCGGAGTGACCAAGGGGGCCCTGTACTTCCACTTCCAGTCCAAGGAAGCCCTCGCCCGCACCCTGATGGACGAACAGTTCCAGGTCTCCGCGGGTGTCCCGGCCATCGAGGACCCGGGCCTGCAGACGGTCATCGACCTGACGCACCAGATGGCGTACGGCCTGCGCGCCAACGTCCGCATCCGCGCCGGCATCCGCCTGGTCATCGAGTTCGGTTCCTTCACCAACCCGGACCCGACGCCCTACAACGCGTGGATCGACACCTGCCACGGCTGCCTGAAGCCGGCCCAGGACCGTGGCGACGTCTTCCCCTTCCTCGACCTGTACGACCTCTCGACGCTCCTCGTCGGCTCGTTCACCGGAATCCAGGTCACCTCCCACGTCCGCACCGGCCGCGACGACCTGCACACCCGGGTCATCGACCTCTGGAACTTCCTCCTCCCCGGCATCGTGCCCGCGGACCGCATCCCCCTCTTCGACCCGGCCGGCTCAGCCGAGTGCCGGGCCGAACTCGGGCTGAACGCGCCGGACTCCCCGGCGGTTCCGGTCGGCTGACGGCGTATCCAGGGCGGCCTCGCATACGCCGTGGCGAACCACGGGGGTGCTCGCTACGGCGTGTGCGAGGCCGCCCTGTGGCGTACCCAGGGGCCGATTGGAATGCTTCTCACGCCATTTCGTTAGCAAAACCCAAGCGTGGCGCCCACATCAGCCCGCGAACGTTAGTAAAGTCCCTCTCATGACTTCGCCCTCATCTCAGAACGACCGGGAGAAGGTCGTCTCCAAGCTCCCCCCGTGGCTCCGCCAGGAGTTGAAGATCCGCACCGCCCAACTGCGGGTCGACATCCAGGACGCCGTCCACCAGGGCATCGCTCAGTGGAGCGCCCTCGCCTCCGCCCCCTCCCCCGTCGACACCGCGGGCGCCGAATCGTTCTCCACCTGGCTGCCCGCCGGCCAGTGGGAGTCCTTCCGCGCCGACTCCAAGGACCGCGGCGTCTCCCTCATCCAGGGTCTCGCCCAAGCGGTCCGCCTCTGGCTGGAGATGAATCCGGCCCCGACGGTCAAGCGGCCCTCCGTGGTGCGCCGCATCATCGTGTGCAACCAGAAGGGTGGCGTCGGCAAGACCGCCATCACCGCAGGCACGGCCGAGGCCCTCGCCGAGGACCCGGACAGCCTCCACCCGGTCCGGATCGCCCGCCAGCTGGCCCGCATGTCCGCGGCCGAGGAGGGTGAGGACGGCGGTCGGCAGCAGCCGCACCACCACGCCGAGACGAGCTCCCTCGACCTGGAAGACCTCCCGGGTCTCGGCATGCGTGTCCTGCTGGTCGACTTCGACCCCCAGGGCCACCTCACCAAGCAGCTCGGTCAGCAGCCGCTGCCCATCGGCGGCGACAGCCTCACCTGCCACATGGCCGGCGAGTCCAAGGGCCCCCTCGCCGATCTGATCGTCCCCATCCCGGACCAGCGCTTCGGCAACCGCCTGCACCTCCTGCCCGCCTGCACGGACGCCTTCCTCCTCGACGTCCGCCTCTCCACCGTCCGCGCCCGCGAGGCCGCCCTCGAACGCGCCCTGTCCCCCGTCGAATCCGACTACGACGTCATCCTCATCGACTGCCCGCCGAGCCTGGGCCTGAGCATGGACGCCGCGATTTACTACGGGCGCCGCCGCCACACCGAGCAGCAGGGCGCTTCCGGCGCGCTGATCGTCGTACAGGCGGAGGACTCGTCGGCCGACGCGTACGACCTCCTCACCTCGCAGATCAACGACCTGCGCGACGACCTCAGCCTTGAAATCGACTACCTCGGTCTCGTTGTCAACCTCTACGACGGCCGTCGCGGCTACATCGCGACCTCCTCGCTCCAGGCCTGGATGGACATAAAGGATCCGCGTGTCGTCGCCGTCGTACCCGACCTCAAGGAACAGCGCGAAGCCGTCCGCGTGAAGCAGCCGCTGTTCGTGTACTCGCCCAAGGGCGACCAAGCCATCGCGATGCGCGCCCTCGCCAGGGAGATCTCATGAGCAAGGCCGACAAACTCGGGGTCTCGGCATCGTTCGCACGTGCCCAGCCCGTCAGCGTCAGCTCCCGCCGTGCGGCCATCGCGGAGGCCACCGGAGCACCCACGTCCGGTATCGCGGCCCCGTCCGAGGTGCCGATCGAGGCACTCGCGCACAACCCGTTCAACCTCCGCGAGGACCTCACCGAACTCGACGAGCTGGCCCAGTCGCTCCTCTCCCGCGGCCAGCTCCAGCCCCTCGCGGTCGCCACCCGCATGGCCTTCATGGAAGCCCACCCGGGACAGACCGACGGCCTGGGCCGTGCCCCATACGTGGTCATCGACGGCAACCGCCGCCTCGCGGCGGCCCAGCTGGCCGGCCTGAAGACCATGCACATCCACGTGAACGACGCCCTGTCCGCGTCCGCGGCGGACATCCTGGAATCGGCGCTGATCGCCAACGTCCACCGGGTCGACGTGGCCCCCATGGACCAGGCCCGTGCGCTCCAGGAACTCGTCGACGTCCACGGCTCCCAAGCCCAGGTCGCCAAGCGTCTGGGCAAGACGGCGGCCTGGGTCTCGCAGCGCCTGACCCTCCTGAACCTCACCCCGGCCCTCCAGGAGAAGGTCGACACGGGCGAGCTCAAGGTTGAACCGGCCCGCCGGATCGGACGCCTCCCGCAGGAACAGCAGGAGGCGGCGGCCGACGAGAGCCTGAACGCCGTCAACCCGCCGAGGCAGCGCACGCACACGCCCCCGCCGACCGTTAACGCCGTTAATGCTCAGCCCCCGGCGCCGCCCACCATTAACGCCGTTAACGCTCCCGCACCGACCCCGGCGCCTGCACCGGCACCGACCCGGGCACCAGGCGCCACCCCCACACCCGCGGCTCCGCGGATCTCGATCGCGACGGACTCCCCGGAAACGATCGCGGACGCCCTGACGGCACACCTCACCCCGGACGACCTCAAGGCCGTCACGGAGCTCCTGATGCAGCGCCTCTGAAGGGTACCCACGCCGGGGGCGTTAACGCCGTTAACGCCGTCAACGCGGTTGACGCCGTCCACGCCCCCACGTGCGCTTCATGTGCGTTCGACCGTGCGGTTCGCCTAGGCTGCACTCGGAGGTAGTACCGATGCCCGACGAACAAGAGAGCCTCTTCGCAGCGGTCGACGCGCTGCTCGAGGAAGCCGCCCAAGATCCGCTCCCGCACCCCGACGAGCGCAAGCGCCTGCGCGAGGCCGCAGGCCTGAGCCAGGAGCAGATCGCCAAGGCCCTCTCCGTCCGCCGTGAAACGGTCACGTCCTGGGAGACCGGCCGTACGGCCCCCCGCGCCCCGAAGCGCGCGGCCTACGCCCGCCTCCTGGAAGGCCTTGCCACCCTCCACCCCGTTAACGCCGTTAACGCCCCGGCACCGCCCACGTCTCCAGACCTGGCCCCGACCCCGGTCCCAGACCCGGCAGCACCGACCGTTAACGCCGTTAACGCCCCCACCTCTCCCCCGTCCCCGTTCCCGGCACCTCCGCCGACCGTTAACGCCGTTAACGCTCCCGCTCCGGCACAGGACGCCGCGACCCCGGCGGCGCCTCCGGCCGCGTCCACCGTTAACGCCGTTAACGCCCCGGCACCGGAGGCGCCCACGACTCCGCCGGAACCGTCCACCGTTAACGCCGTTAACGCTCCGACCGTGGCCCCGGCCTTCACCCCGGAACCGGCCTCCGGCGCGCAGCCCCGGTCCCCGCAGCCCGCAACCGCCCCCCACAAGCCCACCCGCCCCCGCACCCCCGCCCCCACCCCCCTGGAAGGCAACGGCCCGCTCGTCGTCCTGGACGGCACCGACAAGGCCCACGCCGCATCCGGCCTCCTCCTCCCCCTCCCCCCCAAGGCCCGCACCGACCTCCCCACCCTCATCGCCTGGGCCCTCGGCCCCGACGCCGATCTGCGCTCCCCCCGTCTTCACCGCAACGGCAAGGACGGCGACCCCCTCCTCGTCCTCACCCCCGCCGCCACCGAGGCCCTCGGTCTGCCCCCCGCCCTCGAAGACCGCCGCACCCTCCGCCTTCCGGACAACCACCCCACCCTCAAGCTCCTGGCCAAGAACAAGTGGCAGCTCACCCGCCGCGGTTTCGGCCCCTGGCCCCGCATCTACCGCCCGGCCTCACCCACCACCGGCCGCCAGTGCGTCCAGCTCGCGATCCTCCCCTGGGGCGCCCTCGACGCCCGCGCCTGGGGCGAGCACACCGCCGACCTCCCCGCACCGGAACTCGCCGCGCTGCTCACCACGTACGCCTCCCGCGTCCTCACCCCCCGCGGCTCCACCGCCGTGTCCGGCCTGGAGCTGATGACGGCCCTGCGCCCGCCCACCCGCGCGGCCCGCAACCCCGACACCCAGGTCTGGGAGTCCGCGCCCGTCCCCGGCTCGCTCCTGCGCCCCGTCGACCCGGCCCCTCCGGAGGCCCCCGACGAGCACCCGGTCGTCGCCGCCCTGTACCCCCGCTCCCACCAGCGCACCCCGGACCAGGTCCTCGACGAAGAGGCGTACGACTGGATCCGCGACCCCCAGCTCCTCACCGACGCCGAGTGCACCCGCACCCACGCCGTCGGCATCGACGTGAACATGGCGTTCGCCGCGGCGGCCAACCGCCTCCTCGTCGGCCTCGGACCCGCCGTCCACACCCCGAGCCCGCGCTTCGACCCGAAGACCCCCGGCTGCTGGCTGGCGGACCTCTCCGGCCTCGCCCTCGACCCTCGCCTCCCCAGCCCCTTCACCCCCACCGGCCGGCCGCCCACCGGCCCCGCCTGGTACGCGACCCCGACCCTGGCCTACGCCCAGGAGCTCGGGCACCCCGTCCACCCCGTCGAGGCCTGGCTCCGCCCGGACAACGGCCCGTACCTGGACGCCTGGTACACCCGCCTGCGGGACGCGTACGTGGCCACCATGGCCGATCTCGGCGTCACCTCGGCACTTACCGAGCCCGAGTTCCTGGCGGCGATGGCCGAACTCCAGGACCACCCGGACCCCGTCCTGAAACCGGTCCTCTCCGCCATCAAGTCCACCGTCAAGGGCGGCATCGGCAAGCTCCGCGAACGCCCCCAGGGCGCCGCCTACCGCCCGGGCGAACCCTGGCCCGCCCTCGAACGGCCCACCTGGCGCCCCGACATCCGTGCCGCCGTCATCTCCACGGCCCGGGTCAACATGCACCGCAAGATGAACAAACTCGCCACGGCCGCCGGCCAGTACCCCGTCGCCGTCCTCTCCGACTGCGCCGTGTACCTCTCCGACGGCCCGAGCCCCCTCGACTTCCTGCCCCGCACCCCCGAGGGCAAGCCGCTCCCCGGCGGCTTCCGTCTCGGCGTCAGCCCCGGCATGGTCAAGCACGAGGGCACCCAGTCCCTCCTGTGGGCCGTGGAGATGCTCGACCAGGGTCTCAACCCCGCCCGCCACATCAAGGGCCACGACGCGGCAGCCGACGGAGAATAAGCAGACATGCCCGAGATCGACGACAGCCTGACCCGCGCCGACGAGCAGCACTTCACCCGTGCCGTCCCCAAGTCGGCGGGCGCCCAGATGCGGTTCCTCGTCAAGCAGCTGAAGTCCACCCGCGAAGCGGCACGGCTGCTCGGCATCTCCCAGCGCACGGTCGAGCGCTACGTCAGGGACCAGATCAGGCAGCCCAAGCCGGCGCTCGCCGCCCGCCTGGAGTCGGAGGTGCGCCGGCGCTGGCAGCCCCTGGTCCGCAAGCGCGCCCGCGCCCGGGCCGCGCAGACGACCGGCCTGGTCATCGAGACCCGCGCCCGCTTCGGCTTCACCGCCGCGCCCGGCACCACCGACGACGGCCGGATGCGCCGCATCACCCAGCACCTGCCGCCGGAGTACGCGGGACGCCTGTTCGCCGCCCAGGAGGCGGGCGCCGGCGAGGCTCAGCTGCGCGCCATCGCCGCGGAGGGGCTCCAGGAGATCTACTTCAAGGACAACGGCGCGCGCGCCGGCGGTCTGCTGGTGGAGTTCACCGACATCGACTACGTCGACTTCGCGTTCTGACCCCAGCCGGCCCGTACCGCCCGTACTGAGCCGAGGCGCGACAGTTGTCACAAAGGCAGGCTGGTTGTCACCAGGCTGCTGGTGGCTGGTTTGGCCGTTGGTGAACGCCGCGTCCGCGATGGCGGTCCCCGGCTAGGTTTCGGACATGGTTGATCACCGCTCGGTTGACGTTGGTGGGATTCGGCTCGCCTATGAGGTCTCGGGTCCGCCGGAAGCTCCACCGCTCGTCCTGTTGCATGCACTGGGCGAGGATGCTGCGGACTGGGATGTCGTGGCGCCCGTCCTTGCCCGCAGCTGGCGGGTCTATGCCCTTGATCTTCGCGGTCATGGCCGAAGCGACTGGCCGGGGGACTACTCGCTGCAACTGATGCGGGACGACGTGCTCGGTTTTCTGGATGCACTGGCTCTTGACCGGGTGGATCTGATGGGGCACTCGATGGGCGGGATCGTTGCCTATCTGTTCGCCGCGGAGCATCCGCGGCGTGTGGACCGGCTCGTCTTGGAGGATGTCCCGGTGCCACGACCCCGCGAGCAGTCCACACCGATCAGGCCGGATGGGAAGCTGACGTTCGACTGGGAGATGGTGTTGGCCGTCAGACGGCAGATCGACACACCTGCTCCGGAGTGGCTGGAGAATCTCGGCAAGATCACTGCGGAGACCCTTGCCGTAGCCGGCGGTCCGGGAAGCCATGTTCCCCAGGAGGGCATCGCCGAGTTGGCCCGCCGCGTCCCGCGAGGGCGAGTCGTCACCATTCCAGCCGGGCACCTGATCCACAACACCCAGCCGACGGTGTTCGTGGAGGTGGTTATGAGGTTCTTGCAGCCGCACGGACCGACCGCCAGGGACCGAAGGGACTGAAGGGACTGAAGGGACCGAAATTCGGTATTCCGTTTACGCGCGCCCGTACGCCGCGGCCACACGGAACCGGCTAGGGACCGGCAAGGGACCGAAGGGACCGGCAAGGGACCGAAGGGACCCAAGGGACTGAAGGGACCCAAGGGATGGAAAAGCCCTGAGGGACCGAGGGACTGAAGGACCGAGGGACCGAACGACCGGAGAAGACCCGATCAGGCGACCGTGGGCGTGGACAGTCCCCGCTGGGAGCGCTCGGTCTTCCTGCCGACCTGCCGGGGCCCGATGGTCCTGGGGTCGACGGCCTCGCCCGGCGCGCCCTCCCGGTACAGCCCGTGCGGCTCGGCGTCCCGGTCGTGCGGCAGCAGGTAGAAGACGCGCCGCTTCTGGAGTCCGCTGTCCGGGTCCGCCTCGGCGGTGTCGCCGAGCTCGGTGAAGCCGATCATGCGTCCGTCGCGGTGGTAGCGCGGCTTGCCCCGGCGGCGGGGCGTTTTGTCCAGGGCCTGGCGCACGTAGTCGAGCTCTTCGGGGTCCTCCAGCCACACCACTTTGTCCTCGTGGGCGAGATCGCTTGATGACAGTAGCGAGCTCATGGCCTGGGTCCCTCCTCGATCACACGGGCCCTGCCGGGCCCCTGGTCCCTCCACGCCGCAGGCGGCGCCGATGCCGGTATACAGCAGGACCCTGCTGGCCGCTGCCGGGTGGTGGGTCTGTTCATCTTCCTTGTCCATCGTAGGCGTGCCCACCCCGGGGCGGCATCACCCATCGTCGGGTCACCTCGTGGTTGCCCTGTTCGCCTCGCGCGGAGTCTGCTCCTCATCGGCCAGGAGGGCCAGTCCCGGGTAGAACTTCTGCCCGTTCGAGCGGAGCATCTCGTTGGGCGAGGCGACACCGACCTCGGCGCGGATGCGTGTCGCGAACGCGCGCGTGGTCGCGGGCCTCAGACCCTCGCCGTCGAGGCACCAGGCACTGTACGCCCGGTAGAGGGCTCCCTGCTCCACCTTGAGGTCGCGGGGGTCGGGCAGGTCCGCGCCGGTGGTGCAGCATTCGACGAGGAACCGCCCGATGTGGTCCTCGGTGGTGGCGTAGGCCTGGGTGGCGCTGCGGACGACGCTCGGCCCGGTCAGCGCGGGCTTGGTCGCGAGATACGCCTTGGCCCCCTGGATCATCCAGTGGAGGATCCCGGCACCCTCCTCCTGGACGAGCGTCTCCGCCAGGTTGTCGATCTTGCGGTGGTCGGGGACGACCTTCTCGAACGGGATGAGCCGGATCCGGCGCCAGAAGGCGTGGCCGCCGGTGCCGACCTCCGGACGGTGGTTGCCGAGGAGCCAGAGCTTGTGGGTGGGCTCGAAGCTGAAGAAGTCCTGGCGCATCCGGCGCGCCTTGAGCCGGTCTCCGCCGGTGAGCAGCTTGACCCGGGCCTCGTCGAACTTGTCGTGGGGCTTGAGTTCGCTGCAGACGAACAGGCGCCGGCCGTGGAGCTCGGTCAGCTCGGTGGAGTGCTCGTTGAACTTGCCGCGCTCCATCAGGAACCCGGGCGGTGCCACGTCCGCGTAGTCGCCGAGGATCTTGATGACGACGTCGAGCAGGGCGGACTTGCCGTTCGCGCCGACGCCGTAGAGGAAGGGCAGGACCTGGCCGCCGACGTCGCCGGTGATGGAGTAGCCGAGCAGGAGATGAAGGAAGTTGATCATCTCCCGGCCCTTCTCGTCGTCCCCGAACGTCTCGTCGAGGAAGCGGTGGAAGCGGGGGGTCGGCATCGCCTCGGGCGCCAGGTGGGTGGCCCGCGAGTGCAGGTCCCGGGTGGGGTCCGGCTTGTGCAGGTCGCCCGTGCGCAGGTCCACGACGCCGGCCGGGGTGCACAGGGCGTACTTGTCACCGTCGAGGGTGTCGGGGTCCAGGGCGAGCTCGGGGGAGGCCTTGGCCTGGGTGAGCATGGCCTTGACGCCCGAGGTGGACATCGCGCGCCTGCGGTGCTGGGCCAGTTCGCGGTCCGAGAAGACGCCGCGCGGGTCGTGCACGGGGAGCTCCTCCGCCATGTCGCCCGCGGCCCAGATGGCGGCCTTCTCGCCGCCGGTGCGCTTCCAGCGGTACTCGTCCCAGACGTACCAGCCCAGTCCCTCTACGTGCCGGAACCGGTCGTGGTGGAGGTGGGCGAACAGTTTGGCGTTGCCGCGGTCGCTGAGGTTGTGCAGGAGACCGGTCTGGATGAAGTCGGGGGCGGCCCCGGCGACGGCGGGCACCGGGGCGGCGTTCTGCTGCGCGGGCAGCCGGCGCCGGCCGCGCGCCGCCGCTGCGGCGAAGGCGGCGGATGCCGAGGACGCGGGCGCCGTGGACACCGGGGAACCGGCGGGCACGGCGGCGGGCTCGCCGGGCACGCCGGACACGCCCAGCTCCGCCGCCGTCTCGGTGGCGAACGCGGCGAGCTGTTCCGCCGCCGCCTGGGCGTTGAACCCCGTGCTCTTGGCGCTGCTCATGTGCGTTCCTTGGGGTGGATCGGTCGATCGCTTCCGGCGCGCAGCCCCGTGTCGACGATGAGGACGTTGCGGCGCGGCTGGTGGGGCCGGGCCCGGTCTGCCGCTTCGAGCAGGAGCAGGCGGCCCTCCGCCGCGTCGAGGTGGCCGCCCGCGACGAGACCGCCCGCGGTGAAGGCCGCGCGGTTGAGCTTCTCGCTGAAGGCCGTTCCGGACGGGCTCGTGGCGCAGGAGCCGACTTCCGCCAGAAGGCCGCTCAGCAGCCTCCTGCCGGCCTCCCGTCCGCCGCCGGTCACAGAGGGCCGCGACCCCGGTTCGAGAGCCGCAGAACGCCCTGTGGAGGGCGCGGGGGAGTGGTCCTCCACCACGTGCCCGGTACGGACGAGTTCGGCGGCGAGCCACGGAGGCAGGGACCCGGGCAACCGGGCCCCGGGCAGGGCCTCGTAGACACCGGCCGCGGTCCGCGTCGTGGGCGCGACGATGTAGCCGCCCTCGGCCCGTACGTCGACCTGCCAGGCGAGCGCGACCCGCGAGCTCGACCCGCTGGAACACCGCAGCCGCGGGCCCCCCTCGGGCGCCCGGTACCAGATGTGCAGCCCTCCGGAGGGCGTCCGGACCCTCAGGGTCCCGGTGTCCTCGCAGGGATCGGGACGGCCCCGGTGGGCGGCCAGCAGCGCCAGGGTGTCGAAACCGCTCTCCAGGCCGGTCAGGTCGACGCGGTCGTCGATCGGGATGCCGGGCAGCAGACGGTTCCTGTCGGGCACCGCGGCCGCATGGGCGTCCACGTCGATGACGACCAGCCCCGCCGCGCCGCAGGCCACTCCGATCCCGAACTCGGGCTCCCTGCGCCACCATTCGCGCAGTGTGTCCAGGTCTGTGGTGGCAGCGTGGAACCCGTGGCACCAACGGCCTTCCGCATGACAGGGACACAGCTCGGGGGAGTGCCGACGGCCCGTGCACTCACGGCAGTTCGCCGCGGGCGTCTTGGTCCCCGGGGCCAGGGGGTGCACCGGATATCCGCGCGACGCCAGCCAGGCCGCCACCTCCAGGGCCGTCCCGCCGGTCGCGCCTCGGCGCGGGTTCTCGGGATGGACCAGCACTGGCTCTTCCTTGACGCGGTGTCGGGGACGGCTCCTCCGCCCCTGGCTGGGCTCTGACGTGCAGGATGACCTGCGCCTCAGGGACCAGAGGGACTGAAGATTCACTATCGCGGAGATTACCGCAGGGACTGCGGAAGCTCCGGCCGCAGGCACAGGTATATCGAGAGTTCAGTCCCTTCAGTCCCTCAGTCCCTGAAGTTCTACCCTGGTTCGTCCGGAAAAGTTCTGTCTTGGAATCGGCTGTCAGCCCGGGCGTGTCGCGACCGGACCGCCGGCTCCCACCCGGCGGCTCCAGCGACTCTCAAGCGCGACGCAAGGACGACGCGAGGCTCATGGTCCAGGGGACCCCGCGCACAGGTACTGAAGCACTCGGACCCCGGTTCAGTCCCTCTCTTTTCAGTCCCTCAGCAAAACCGCAGGTCAGCGCCCTGCCCTCGGTCGTACAGGGACTGAAGGGACTGAGAATCACTACTTCCACTCTTTACGTGCGTGCGTGTATGCGCGCAGGCATATAAGAAGCCTGGTATTCCATATGCGGCTCATAACTGCAAAGTTGAGTCCCTCCAGTCCCTGAACCACCGGCCCTAGCCCGCCGACCTGCAGGTTTACGCAGTGACTGAAGGGACAGGGACCGAAGCGTGCCCACCGGCGTTCAGTACCTGTCGGGGGGAGGGGGCACCGCGGGAGGGGGCCGCACACCCAGACTCCGGGAACCCCCGTCCCCAGACCCTTCACCGCGCCCAGACCCTTCACCGCCTTCACCCACCCGCCACGCCGCCCCCGCAAAACAACCCAACACGAACAAACCGCCCCGATCCCCTCACGCGGCCCGGCCCGGCCCCGCCCGGCCAAGAGCCACAAGGCCCACGAAGCGCCCCCACCAACCTGGGCGCAGCCCGGACGCGCCCGCCCCGAAGCACGCGGCCAGGAGCCGCCGGGCGCACCGGACAGTCCCCAACCGCCCCAAGCCACCCGGGGGAGGAGCACGAGGCACGCAGAACCGAACCTGAGACGAGCGCGCCCCACGCCGTGTCCCCGGAGGCACATCTGGACCCTTGGCTGATTCGTCGGAAGCCACCCCCGGCCACCCGACCGATCCCGTCCCTCACGCGGGCCGCCCCAGGGCCGTCAGAACCCCGGTTGCACCCCCCGGTTCCAGCCGGGCCCGAGTCGGCGGAGTCCCCGGCCGCTCCGGCCCCGGGTCAGGTGTGCGGGTTCGCCCGGCTGACTGTGCCCGGAGCCGGCGAAGTCCCAACAGGCACCAGGCCCATGCCACGGGACCTGCCGCGCCCGAACCCGCCGTCGAGCCGGCGCAGTATCGGGTCCGATCCCGATCCCGACGTAGGTCCTCACCCAACGGGGTCCCCGACGGCCTCGCCGGGCCCACACCTGGAGTGAGGGACCGGCAGGGTCCGAAACTGCTCTGCGAGGGCGGAGGCCCCGACTGGCCCCCTTGGACCGCGCCAGGCGTGCCATGTCCGCCAGACCGAACCCGGCCCTGAGTCGGCGGAGCCCCGGCGGCCCCACAAGCCAAGGGCCGAGGGCGGGCCACTCGGTTGGATCCGGCTCGGGTCCGGTGCGCGTGCCGCGCCACCCGGCACCGCACCTCACTGCGTCGCCGAGGGACGAGCGGGCTCATCCGGCGAAAGCCGAAAGAGACGGCCCGGAACGGGCAGCGCTGGCGCCGGGCCGGCGGTCCCGTGAGCTGTCGGCCCAGGGACTGAACGACGGGCCGGGATACGGCGCCGCCCCAGTTCCGATCCGGGGCGCGTCCCCGTTCAGCGCCTGCGAGGCCGACATCCTCTCCCTGTCCACTGACGGCGCCCCCAGTGAGGAGGCGGCCGAACCCCCAGCCCTGGCCCCGGGAACCGTCCGCAACCACCTGTCGTCGGTCACCACCGAACTGGGAGCCGAGAACCGCGACGCGGCAGCCCACCTGCCCCGCCAACGCGGCTGGATCAACCGGTGCGACAGGTACGACGAGCGCGACGAAATCTTTTCCCGATCTCTGTCACAACCTTCGCCTCCGCTCCGTCAGTGCTGTGAAAGCAAGCGCAGAAGACGTGCAGAACACGCGCAGAACACGCGCCGACCAGCCAGACGCGAAGGAGTCCGTCATGACGAACACCCCGATCTCCCGGATGCAGAACCCGGCCGAGTTCGTGCCCGAGATGGCCGACATCAGCGCGGCCCTCTTCAAGGCCACCGGCAACCGCTCGGTCCCGCGCACCACGATGAGCCTCGTCCACCTGCGCGCCGGGCAGATCGTCGGCAACACCTACCTGACGATCCTGAACACCGCGTTCCTGCGCAAGGCAGGGGAGACCGAGGACCGCATCACCGCCGTCTCCTCGTGGCACGACGCCCCGTACTTCAACGACGCCGAGCGCGCCGCCCTCGCGCTGGTCGAGGCCACCCTCCAGCCGGCCCCGGCCGGCCGGGAGCGGGTCACAGACGAGCTGTACGCGGAGGTGGCCAGGCACTACGACCAGAAGGCGCTGGCGACCCTCACCATCGCGATCGGTCAGATCAGCTTCTTCATCGCCCTGGCGGTGATCGGCAAGCCCACCCCGGTCACCTCGCTCGCGGACGAGCAGTGGGACTGACGGGCCCGCCCCGACCGCGCGTACTGCCGTGGACCCGACCCCGGGCCCACGGCAGTACGCGCGCTCCCTCGCTGCCGGGCACCAGGACCACGCCGTCCACACCGCATGGCGAGGTGCGCCTTGGCCGTCCCGGGCGCGTGGACCTGCTCGGTGCGCCCGGCGCAGGTGGCGTCGAGGGGCCCCGGTGGTCACCGTCCAGACCGGCTCCCGGCTGACGGAGTGCTCGGGGCCGCTCTGCCCCGGCCGCATCGTCACGGTCCAGGTGCTGAGTGCCGAACTGCCCCGACGTGGACCGGTTACCGGGCGTCCGGGGGACTCGGTGACGCTCTCGGCGGTGGGCGTGAACACGATCACGGCGGGGCCTCCTCGCGCAGGGCGGCCGATGCGACGAACTGGATGACGACGCGCTCGGGCCGGTCGGCTGGACCGGCCACTTGCCCCAGGGCTCTTCGCGCAGCGGCATGGTGATCCGCGCCCCTGCCTCGCGCAGCCGCCGCCCCTCGGCCTCGATGCCGGTGAGGGTGAGCGCGAAGATCAGACCCGTGGCCTGCCGGTCACGCTGCCCGGGCGGGAGAACCTCGTTGCCACGAGGCAGCAGCACGAGACGGCGGCGACATCCTCGCGGCTGAGGGAGGCGAACCCGTCTGCGGCAGCGGGGATGACCCGGTAGCCGAGGTGGGTGCAGAAGAACGCGCGGGAGGCGCCCACCTCCGACTGCGCGACCAGGCTCTTCATCGAGCAGGGCTTCGAGCAGACCACCGCGCTGAGATCGCAGCCGCCGCACGCGTGGCCAAGAAGACGGTGACCGACCACTGCGCCCGGGGGGACGTGGCCCTTCGATCACGACGAGACGTTCACCCAGGGCCTGGCCGGCCCGTCGCCGATCGCGGACCCGACGACGAGCCGTACGCCACCCTGGGCCGGACGTTCCGGGCCGCCCTCCGCCCGCATGGTCGAGCCGACAGGCCCACCCACACCTCGCGGCTCCGCGAACCCCAGGACCAGCGCGAAAGGCCCACGCCGCCAGCCGTAGCCCTGCGCCGTAGCCCTGGCCACCGCCCTCGCCGTAGCCCTGGCTGCCGCTGCGCCGGACTCCGTCCCGGCCATCGTGCCCCGGGCCGCCGCCCTGATCGCGGCGGCCCGGGGCGGCTGTTGTTCCGGTCGCATCCAGGAGCTCACCACGGCCGGCCGCATCGGCGATCAGATCGAAGCCCCTGCTCCCGGAGACCGATCACGTCCCCACCCTCCGCACCGCGGCCCTGGGCAGTCTCACGACGCCGTGACGAAGAGGAGGGTGGCGCTGAGGACGACCGGGACCGCCGGGACGAAGTGGATGCCGAAGGTGGCCGGCCTGGTGCCGCCGTGCCGGAGCAGGATCCAGGTGTCGCCGAACGGGGTGACGGCGACCGCGAGCATGTACCAGGCCAGCCCGTCGGCGTCGGCGTCGGCGAACACCAACAGGGCCAGGCCAGGCCTATCAGACCGGAGGTGAAGTCGCGCAGCCCCCTTGACGCTCGGATAGGCGGGATCGCCCTCCTGCCGGGCGGCGACTCCGTAGCTGACGGCCGCAGCCTGGGGGAGAGGAGGAGGCGGGCGCCGATCACGAGCACGAGGACGATGAGGACGACGGCCAGCCCACCATCCAGACGCGCCGACCAGGCGGCTCGCCGAACCGGCCGCCGACCTGGCGGGCGGCCCGCACCGCGGCGCCCGACCCGCGCGCCGCGTCGGCCGAGGTGAGCGCCGCGTACGACGCCATGTCCAGCCACACCGTGGATCTGCCGTTCGCCACGCCGGAGGCGCCCGCTTCCCTGCACGCGGCGTTCGCTGAACTGGCCGAGGCGCTCGGCCCCACGCGGGGGAGTACCCTCCGGGCGTCCTCACCGAGACCTACTGGGCCGCCCTCCACGGCCTGGCCACCCCCATGCGCCGGGGCCGACTGCCCGAACCACAAGGGGAACGTCCGCCCTACTCGTCGGGTGATTTCCCGGCGTCTGACGCGCCGCGCTCCGGCTCCGTCGTCGTACGGATCACGGAGTCGGCTACGCGGGGTCGGCCATCGGGGTCCTCCGGATGGTGAACAGGTGGCCGGTCTCGGTGAGCTCGAACAATCGGGCGAGCTGCGGGCTGACCGCTTCCAGGACGAGGGTCTTGTCGCTCCCGGCGGCGTGCTGACGCAGGTTGAGCAGGATGTTGAGGCCGGAACTGTCGCAGAACGTCAACGCCGACAGGTCAAGGTCGAGGCCCGTCCCGCTGGCATCGAACGCCGCGATGAGCTCAGTACGCACCTCGGCCGCGTTTTCCATGTCGAACGCACCGCTGACCCGGGCGGACGTCCGCGGGGCGCCGGGCCGGACCTCGACGGCGACGGTGGGAGGAGCGGGCTCGTGGTCAGGGCACGTCATGGCCTGTCTCCCTTCACGGTGGTGACTTCGAGGTCGGCGAGCAGCTGGATGAGACGTGCGATCTCGTGGGGCCCTTCCGCCGGGTGGCGGAATCGGGTGCCGTGGGTGACCTCGTAGTGATTGCGGCGCCCGTGGCGGACCCGCGTGAGGTACCCGGCGTTCTCCAGGTCGGCCACGACGGCCCGAACGGCCCGCTCGGTGATCTGACACGCGTCGGCCATGTCGCGCATCCGCAACTCCGGATCGCGCAGCAGCATCGCGAGGATCCGGGCGTGGTTCGTCACGAACGTCCAGCTGGTCCGCGGCTCGACAGATTCCATACCCATCATCATAGGACTTCAAATTCCGGTTTCGCCAGACCGCAATTCCGCCACCTGTCCACAGCAGGACACGGCGCGGGGACTTTCCGGACACTCGCATAGAAACCGGCGTCCGGACCGCCAGCCGAGGCCCTGGGGCGCCCGCGTCCCCGTACGGTGCGCCCCGGCGGGGTCCGTACCGGCATTGAAACCCGCGCCGCAGGGAGAAGCGCCCGAAGAGGCGGCACTGCACGCCGCCGTCCCCGGAGCCCTCGACCGCGGCACGACGCACTGCCGTGGGCAGGCCCCCTCTGCTGAACGGAACCGGACGCCGAGCCCCCGAGCCGGTGCCGGACGATCACAAGTTCGAGCAGGTGGAACGCGTCGTGCCCTTCGGACATCTAGCAGTGCGGCGGGGGCCCGTAAGGCCATCGCCGCACGATATCGGCACAGTGTGAGTGGCAAGGCGGGGCTGGGATGAAGGCAATCAAGGTGGCGGGCGGTTCTCCGGACGATTCGGATCTGGCGGGAACCACGACCGCAGCGGCGGGCCCGGACGACCCGTCCGCGGACCCCGACACCGCGGACGTCACCGAGGCCGAGGCCGACGAGGAACTCCCCACCGTCACTGATGCGCCGGCCGCTGAGCCCAAGCCCAAGCCGGAGCCTGCCGCAGAAGAAGACGAAGGCAGTGCGCCCGACAGCCCCACCAACACCACGGGCGGCACGCAGTCCGTGTCCGACGGCAACCCCACGGCCGAGCCCGAAGCCGGTGCCGAGGACGATCCGGACACCGAAGCCAAGCCCCCGACGCCCGCCGCCGACGACACGGAAGCCACACCGGCCTCCGCCCCCAAGCCCGAGCACGAGACTCGCCCCACCGCCGCACCCAAGCCGGCCCCGGACCCCAAGCCGGCCCCGGAGTCCGAGCCTGCGCCCGAGCCCGAGTCGGAATCCGAGTCCGAGTCTGCACCTGAGCCCGCGCCCGAGCCCAAGCCCGAGTCCGCACCCGCACCCGCACCTGAGCCCGAGCCCGCGCCCGAGCCCGAGCCCGCGCCCGAGTCCGAGCCGGAGACCACGCAGGAATCCGCGCCGGAATCCCAGGGGCACGACGCACCCGCAGACCACACCGAACCCGCCTCCGAGGCCGCGCCCGACGAGAAGGCCGACGGCACGCTGACGCTCACCAAGCCCAGGCCCAGGCCCAAGCCCAAGGCAGCGAGGCGCGCCGACGCACAAGGCGACGCGGCCACCGACTCCAAGGACGCCCCAGCCTCCACCACCGACACCAACCCCGTAACCGACGCCGTCATCGACCCCGAAGCCGAAGGCGACGACACCCGCACCGTCACGTTCCGCGCGCCCGCCGACAAGGTGCGTCGCGACGCAGACGAAGGGGACCGACCCACGGCCGACGCGGAGGACGCCGCAACGCGCGCAGCCGATCCCAAGCCCAAGCCGGATCCCAAGCCCGCCGCCCGAACCACACCTGCATGGGCACGGGCAGAGGACAAGGACAAGGCCCACCCCCAGGCCCAGCCCCAGGCCCAGGCCCAGGACAAGGCCCAGGACAAGAAAAAGGCCGAGGCCAAGGACGAGAAGCAGAAGAAGGAGCACGACCCGGAGCTGACCCGCCAGCTGGTCGCCCTCAAGCCCCTCGACGTTACGCCGCGGCCCATCACCCCACACGCCCAGCCACACCCCCAGGCCCCCACCACCCCCAAGCCTCCCCTAGACCTCCTGGCCGAGCTCACCAACACCCCGCCCCCGCCGGAGACCCCCCGCCGGACCGCCCTGCGCCGCGTCAAGGTGTGGACGCCGATCCTGCTGCTCCTCGCCGGCGCCTACGCCGGTGCTCAACTCCTGCGGCCCCTCCCCGCCCCGCACCTCGTCGCCGCCGAGTCCACCCACGCCGTCGACGGCCAGTTCTCCATCCCCTGGCCCGCCCAGGGCCAGGGCGCCGTCCGTGTCCCCGGCTCAGGCGACCTCGGCACGTTCGGTGAGCAGAAGTCCGTACCCATCGCCAGCGTGGCCAAGGTGATGACGGCCTACGTGATCCTCAAGAACCACCCCCTGCGCAAGAACGACCCCGGCCCCGACATCACCATCGACGCGAAGACCGTGGCGGACGGCAGTTCCGAGCACGAGTCCCGCGTCCAGGGGCTCACGGCCGGTTCGAAGTTCAGCCAGCAGGACGTGCTGAAGATGCTCATGATCCCCTCGGCCAACAACGCCGCCCGCCTGCTGGCCCGCTGGGACACCGGCACCGACTCCGAAGCCGCGTTCGTGGACAAGATGAACGCCGCCGCCCGTGACCTCGGGATGAAGGACACCAGGTACACGGACCCCAGCGGCCTGGACGCCGGCACCGTCAGCACCGCGACTGACCAGCTGAAGCTGGCCGAGGCGGCGATGAAGGACGAGGTCTTCCGGTCGATCGTCGCCATGCCCAGTGCCCCCATCAAGGGGCTGGCCGCGCCGCTCCTCAACAACAACGCACTGCTCAGCGTCCAGGGCCTCAGCATCCGCGGCATCAAGACGGGCTCCAGTACGCCGGCCGGCGGCGCACTGATGTGGGCGGCGTACAAGTCGGTCGGCGACGAGACCCCCCTCATCCTCGGCACGCTGATGCAGCAGCGCGTGGACGGCCCGGACCCGTCCGCGACCCTGAGCCTGGATCTGGCGCTGACGAACAGCAGGAAGATCATCGAGGCGGTGCGCACGGCCCTGGCGTCCACCCCGCTCGTCCGCAAGGGCGACACGGTCGGCTACGTGGACGACGGCCTCGGCGGCCGTACGCCGCTCGTGGCCACCAAGGACCTGAACGTGATCGGCGTCCCGGGCCAGCAGGTCAAACTCACCCTCACCGCCGGCGCCGCGCCGCTGCCGCACAAGGCGAAGGCCGGCACGGAGCTCGGCACCCTGACGGCCGGCGACGGTGAAGGTGCCAAGACCGTCCCGGTGGCCGTCCAAAAGGGACTCCCCGAACCCTCCCTCCCCACTCGCCTCACCCGCCTCCGCTGAACCCCAGCCGCCGGTCCGTACACCACCCCACCGGATCGGCGGCGCGGGCGGTCAGGGGTTCCTCAGGGCCGCATTCGGGGGCAGTCCGGAGGCGTGGACGCCGTCCACCGAACCGGCGTCGGTGGAGCGGGGGATCACGCCCCAACCGCAGCCCCAGACCCCACGGGCACGGCGAGCGAGTGCTCCTGGGCACGGCGGGTGCACGGCGGCCAGGCGGAGCAGGTTGCCCGCCTTCCGCGCGACCGCGACGGTGGAAGCCGGGCGCGAGGCCCGTGCCGGTACCCAGGCGTACGGTCGACGGCGCGCCACTGCACCCGCTCTCCGAGCACCCTGACCGAGCCACGCCGTGAGCACGTGGGCCTCGCTGAGGGCCCGACAGGAGTCGAACACCGTTGCGACTGGCCGGACGCCCGATGGATCACGTCGGATCGACCAGGGACGGCCCGAGGCCGGCCTCTCCGAACCTGGCGGGCACCGGCCCGCAGAGCGCTCGGGCGGCCGACAGCAGCGCGTCGCCGTCATGCATGCGGCGCTCGTAACCGAGCCCAAGGTGATCTTGCGGAACGTGCCGACCAGCGCACTCGACTCGGGTACCGCACGGGAATCCTGACACTGCTGCGCGGCGTCGTCCGGAAGCACGGACAGACGGTGGTCACGGTCACGCACGACCCCACGGCGGTTTCGTAGACATAGCGGGTGGTCTTCCTCGCCGACGGCAGGACGACGGGGGAGCTCTTCGATCCCCCGGACGTGACCGTGGCCCTGCCGATGGCCTCGCCGGAGCCCCGCGGCGGCGGGGCGAACCCGTGCTGACGATCGCGCCGTGGCCACCCTGCGGCACCGCGTGACGGGCTTTGCGGACCCCTCCGCGGTATCGCCGGCCGAGGTCGTGCCCAAGGCCGGTCCCCCTGCTGGTGCACGAGAACATCCTCGCTGTCGGGCTGGTCGCCACCCTCTCGGCCATGCAGAAGTCCGGTGACGCCGTGGTGCTCGCCCGTCAGTGGCAGGAAGTGCACGCTGCTGGCGTGGCGGTGCCGGTCGGCCCGCCCCGAATGCTGCGGCCGACCGGCACGCAGGCGCCGACCGTCATCGCGGCGGTCGTCGCCCACGGCCTGACCGACGACGCCACCTGCCTCTCCCTCGCTGACCGGCGCGGTGCCGCCCAGCCGGGTCCATCCCGACTCCGCGGCAGGCACGGTCCTGCCACTGGACGAACACCAGCCTCGCGAGCGGCGGCGGACCTGCTCAGAGACCAGCCGTCTCGCACCCGCTTGGGTAGGCTCGTGTACCAGTTCGTGAGATGGGGGGCGCGAAATGTTCGAGCTTGGTGTGTTCTTCGGCGTGATGGGCCTGGCGGCACTCTGGATGATCCGGGTTGTCCTGCGCCGCGGGAACCGGCGCACGGAGACTGCGGAGGGCCTGCTGATCGAACAGGCCCGTAGGGAGCAGGCCGCGAGCGACCGGTCTTCCTACAGCGCGAACGCTGTGCACAACACCTCGGCGTACGGGAACGGGTTCACGCCGTAGGACCACATCCGGCAGCCCACAGCAGCGGAGTCGCTCCGGTGTTCGCTCACACGTGAACGAGCACCGGCGGCCGCCCGGGCACTCGCGGTTGCGGTCTGCACCCTCGCCCTCACCTCGGGCGTTGTGGGGGCCGGCTACCGCGAACTCAGCACACACTCGGTCGAACCGGCCGGCCCCTGGGCCACCGAGGCCGCCGCCCACTCCCACTGCGCAGCGGGACCGGCGCTGCCCCTTGCCGTCGTGACGGCACTGCCGGCGTGGGTGTAAGCCAAGGCGGATCGGCTGCGCAGACACAGCCTCACCCCCCGACCGCCCCGGCCCTGGCCCCGCACCTGGCGCCGGACCCTGGCCCCGACCCCGACCCCGTCCCCGTCCCCGTCCCCGGTCCCGGTCCCGGCCCTGGCCGCCCCGTCCCCGACCCCGACCCCGTCCCCGACCCCGTTCCCGGCCCCGGCCCCAGCCCTGACCCCGACCCCGACCCCGGCCGCGATGTTGCGACCGACCCACGGTGCGACCGACCGACGGTCCTCGCGCCCGGCCCTTGGGGGCTTCGGGCGGGGCGGAAAACGACGACCGGCCGAGTCGCTGGCTCCGTACAAGACGGGCCGTTGCCGTGCCGGTGCGGGCTACCGCCGGCCGACGCCGGCCGCGAAACCGCCCAGGAGGGTCTGCAGAACGGTCTCGTACCTGTCGACGGGCGCGGCGTGGTAACCCGCCCGGTCGCAGCGGCGCGGTCGACGCGCGCCCGCAGCTACGGGAACTGCATGGCAAGCTCGGTCGGCCGCCCAGGCGATCGTGTCCTGGAACCGCTCCTGCGGATCGCCCCGCCCCGCCCCGCCCCAGACGCCGCGTCAGCGAAGCCCGCTCGGAGGCGCCGACCGCGTTCCCGAGCACGTACGTGAACACGGCCCCCGCCACCCGGTCCACTCGGCAGCGGTGAACCCGGCGGCCTCGTACACGGCGAGGCTGTGGTCGTCGTGCAGCTGCTGTACCGGGAGCGGAAGCTGGCGACGCCGTCGTACCGCGCCTTGCCGGGCCGTGGAACACGTACGGCCCGAGCGCCTGTACGCGCCAGGAGAGACGGCCGAGCATGCCGCAAGCCCGTCCGTCATCGCCTCCAACCTCGCGCCACCGGTCGGCGGCGATGGCGGGCAGCTCGATCTCCCGCCACCCCCGTACCTGGTCGCCGGCGAGCGCGACGCCATGCGCCGCCTCGGCAAGCGTCTGGGGTGTCTGGGCGTCTGGGCGTCTGGGCGTCTGGGCGTCACCGCGACCGCGGTCCACTGCACGTCAAGAACACGGGCGACCCCGAGCTCGCCCGCATAGCTCGCCCGCATCGACGCCACGGCTCAGCCCGAGGCCACCGCGGCCGGCTTTTCGCGCGGGGTCTGGATCCAGCAGAACGCCCGCCACGCAGTGGTGTGCGCTGCCGCAGGCCTGGCCCTCACCGCAGCCGCCTTCACCTGACTCCGCCCCCCGGTGGCGCACCCACCGTGCCGCCGGGCTGAGCACCTCGCCCGAACCGGCGGGGGCGCAGGGAAGGCCGTGATGCCTGGCTGCGCCTGCCGACCGCGGAGCATCTCGGACATGATCATCACAGCGGCGGAAAGCGCCGGAAAGCGCCCGTTCATTCATTCATGGGACGCCTCCCTTTTTGGCGGATTCTTTAATTCCGCATCGCTGGTGGTCTGCAGGGTTCGCCATAACTCAGATGATCCTCAAATGATTTGGGATCGATTGACGTGTCACGGCCATCTCGTGCAGTCTTTGTGAGGCGCAACCGCGGGAACTCAAACCGGTGGAAGCGCAAGGCGGGGAGCAGAGTTTGAGGTGCACGGTGATGTTCCTTTCTCTTTCTCGCCCGTATCTGAAGGTGTAATCAAAAGGGGAGAAGGCTTCACATGCGTTCCGCGATCAGGAAGATTGTCACGACCACTGCGGCCGGCGCCGCCCTCGCCGGTATTTCGCTTGCGATGCTGCCCGGGTCGGCCCAGGCAGACGACGGCGTGGTCTCGCAGGCGTCGCGGGCCGCGAAATACCAGGCCTACCTCGCGATGAAGTCCGCGCAGGGGGACGAGCAGGCCAAGGAGACCGCGCAGGGCTTCACCGCGCTCTCGGACGCCCAGAAGACCCGGTTCCTCGACCTGCTGGAAGACAAGGCCCTGATCAAGCAGCTCTTCGACGGAGCCGAGTCGTCGGCTGCTGCGGGCATCACCCGCACGGAGCTGGCGGGCGGTGACGTCGTCGTGGAGCGCGAGTCCGCAGGCGGCGACGACGCCGCATCGCCCAACTCCACCGCCGCACTGCGCGCTTCGGGCTACCACGACATGTGGGCTTCGTACTCCTACACCGACAAGTTCCTGGGCGTGAAGGTCTCCCGTGTCTCGGTACGGACCAACTACCAGGTCAAGGGCAAGGACACCACCAAGGTCTACCCGGGCAGCGCCTACCACTACCTGTACGTGCCGGGCTGCGACTTCTCCCACAGCCCCGTCAAGGAGTGGATCTCCTCGCCGCCGGCCGACAACGCCCAGAGCGAGACCACTTGGACCGCCTCCTGCTGGGGCAGCTCCTGGGACAAGCGCGAGCGCGTCTGGGGCGACTACCGTGGCTTCGTCGGCGGTTACCTCAAGGACGAGTAGAAACACCGGGCCCGGGCCCATTCTGATCGGACACGGGGGAAGGAACTGACGTCCAGAATCGGTCGACCAATTTTCCTGTACGTCAAGGAGAAATCATGTTCGCGAGCCTGGGATTCGGCCCGTTCATCCCCGTTCTGGTCGTACTCCTCGTCGTTTGCGTGGCGGGTGGCGCAATCCGAAAGAAGCGTCGCTCCCGCCCCGCCGGAGACGACTGATGTCAGCGAAATGCGCCACTTGAAAAGTGGCTGAGCAGATTTCCCCGCCCTCGCAGGGGCGGGGAAATCTGCATGCCGGGAAGCACGGGCCTGCGCCGTACTCGAGCGCCTGGGCTTCCACCCCAACGCGAGCTGCGACGGCAAACGGCCAGTGAGCCGGCTTCCAGTGCTCCACAGGCCACCTGGGCGCCGACAAACGCCGTGTCGTCGAACCAGCCGACGATCTTCTCGACCCTGGCGTGCCAGGATGCCGGGAACACGACCGTCAGCACGTCGAGGGACGCAGGCCAGCCATGATCAGCGGTGCACATGTCATCCTCTACAGCCACGACGCCGAGGCGGACCGTGCCTTCATCCGTGACGTCCTCGACTTCCCCGGCGTCGACGCGGGCGGCGGCTGGCTCATCTTCAAGTTGCCCCCGTCCGAAGTCGCCGTGCACCCGGCCGACGGCCCGCCGCGGCACGAGTTCTACCTGATGTGCGACGACCTTGATTCCCAGCTCGACGAGTTCCGCGCCAAGGGCATCGAGATCACCCGCCCGGTCAGCGAACAACGCTGGGGCAAACTGACCGCGATCCGGCTTCCCAGCGGCGGCGAACTCCCGCTGTACGAACCCAGGCACCCCACCGCCCACGGGTTGTGACCCCCGCACTCAGCCCGCCCCATCTCCCGACGCCCGGACGCTGCGCCAACGGACTCAGCCGCCGCAGCCACCTCCCACGGGGCAGCGACTGCATCCTTCGGCCTACTGCGTTCTCGGCCCTGTGGAGGACGATCTCCTGGCACCGCCGCGAGAGGGTTGATCCGTGCGAACAACCATCGGATACACCGTCGAAAGCATCGGCTACGTCGTAGGAGCCCAGGGGCTCATCAGCTTTGTTTCGCAGACCTTCTTCGGCACGGAGTGGGGCTGGATGCACAAGGTCGTCGACCTTCCACCCACCGCCTACCTCGGCGTCCTCGTCCTGGGCCTGGCGCTCGTCGTCGGCGGGGTGAAGACACGCAAGACACCCGAGCACCAGGAGACCGCCTGACGGCGTCTGGGCCTGGTACAGGGTGAGCGAGCAGCTCAGTGCCGTACGTCGCTGAAAACCTGGCGACAGTCGGAGCCCGGGCACGCTAGCGTCCGCCAGCATGGCCCCTTCACTTGAACGTCCCCC
This sequence comes from Streptomyces sp. NPDC086989, assembly GCF_044745505.1. Taxonomy (NCBI): domain Bacteria; kingdom Bacillati; phylum Actinomycetota; class Actinomycetes; order Kitasatosporales; family Streptomycetaceae; genus Streptomyces; species Streptomyces sp. NPDC086989. The sequence goes on along the minus strand of NZ_JBIVAL010000011.1, from coordinate 37,721 downwards.
GCTTCAGGCCGACGAGCGCACCGCTCTGCTCGGCTGGCTGGACCTCCAGCGGCAGATCCTGCGATGGAAGTGCGAGGGCCTCAGCGAGGAGGATGCGCACCGCTCCATCATCCCGACTTCGCCGGCGATGACGATGGCCGGTCTCATCAGCCATATGCGATGGGTCGAACACACATGGCTGGACGTGCTGTTCCTCGGGGGCGACGAGACACAGAACCCGTCCTTCGACGAGACGGATGACGCCACCTGGCGTACCGACGGCCTCACGCTGAAGCAGCTGCTCGTGGACTATGAGACGCAGTGCGCCCGAAGCAACGCGATCGTGGCCGCAGCCTCCCTCGACGATGTCGGTCGCCACTCCGGGTACCGCTCCGGCAAGGCCAACCTCCGCTGGATGCTCATCCACCTCGTCGAGGAGACCGGACGGCATGCAGGGCATGCGGACATTGTGCGGGAACTGCTCGACGGAGCGAAGGGCTACTACTAGGCCCTGTCCGACGGTTCGTGTGAGCTGATCAGGAGGGACGGGGGCCCTGCTGTTCGCTGCACGAAGGGGCGTCGCGTGTCGCGCGATACAGCCGAAGCAGAGGCGGGGATGCAGAAGCAGAGGCGGGGTTGAAGGGGATCACGCTTCCCGCCTGGCGCGGAGAGCACTACGTGACCCTGGCTGAGCCACTGGTTCGCCTCTGAAGCTCCGGCCTGGACCTCACACGGCACATCGAATTCGACGAGATCGTCGATCCTCGCTGTGTCGAGATGCAGAGAAGGTCCGCCGATGCCGGCACGGACACGTTGACGCTGTTGTCATTGACGACCCCCTTCCTCCAGTTGATCGACGCCGAAGCACGTGGGTTCGCCGGGGACGAGCTGGTGCTCGTCCTGACCGAATTCGACAGCTCCTCGTGGGATGTCAGGGCTTTCGACGAGGGCGTACTCAGCGAACTTCGCCACCACTACCCGGGTGCCAAGGACCTCTGATCTGGACGAGTGGAAGGTAAGCATCTGCCCCGACGTCAGAGTCGGCGGGACCGAACCGAAACGGTCGTGCCCATCGCCGAGGCATGTACGGCAACACGCAGGCCGGTGCCATGGGACGCGAGTACGTCCTCGTCCCTCCGTCACCCCTTCGCCGCGCTGCCGCGCGTTTATGCGGCATCGTCCGCAGCCCCGAGCTCTACGGCCGCACACACTGACGCCCACCAGTGCAACGTCCCAGGGCCTCGCCTCGCCAACACAGCGCGGGGCCCCGGCCGCCTAGGATGCTGCTATGCGGATAACGCGTGCCCTTGCCGTTTCGCTCGCCACCGCCGCACTGGCCACCGCCTGTACCCAGGGCGAGGGCAGTCGAGCCAGGGAATGGGAACCCGACGACGCACTGCAACGCGTACAGCGGGCCTTGGACGCCGACGACGCAGACACCACACAGGTAGCCGAGGCGTCCAGCCACGTCGCCTCTGGCATGGATAGGACCCTGGACACACGGGGCGACAAGCCTTACCGCTTCGACATCGCCTGCGACACTGACGGCGTCCCCACTGTGACCGTAACCGTTACCCGCGGCGCCGCCAAGCGGCCTTTTGAGGTCCGCTGCGGCAGCCGGCAGGCCTTACGTGTGAACGTACCTGCGGGACAAGCCTTCACAGTCAATATCCCGCCGATCGACAAAGAACCCGCCCCCAGTGGTGTCATCGTCTGGAACCTCAACACGCTTGAGCTCCATGACGTGCACGGATGCCCAGACGACATCCAGGGATGCAAGCAGTGACGTAGACCATCCCGCATGCCGCCCCAGCGGTGGACCGCACCGTCGGTGTGGCAGGCGGTCGCTGACGATGTGCCGACTCCGTGGGCCATCTCCGTCCCGGGTTGCGAGGTGGCCCGGCCGCCCCATCTCACGGTGAGCTCCCCGGTGCTCGCTGGACGCCCCTGAGCGGCACCCTGCCGGCACCTGGCGTGTTCCGCCTACGCCCGCAAGAAGATCGCGGCCCCGGTGGGCCAGATGGACGAGACGCATCTACCTGGGCGAGCGGATCGCCCGGCTCGCCCCGCTTCCTCAGCCCGCTTCCTCAGCCCGTCTCCGGGTCGGTCGCCCTGCCGAGCAGCCTGTCCACGAGGAGTTGCGGGTAGCCGGTGTCCGGCACGTCGATGCCGAAGATCGTCCGGATGTAGAACGGCGCGATCAGCTGGTCGAGGATCTGTTCCAGTGGCGGGGGGTCCTCGCCGCGGGCCGTGGCCCGCTCGCGGATCTGCTCGATGGAACGCATGCGGCGCCGGAACTGTCCGGCCCGTTCGCCCTGTGCCTGGGCGCCGCTCGGCATGGACAGGACGACGGCGCGTACGAGGGCGCGTCCCTCGGACGTGCGCATGCTCGCGACGCTGGCTTCGGCCCACGCGATGAGGTCGCCGCGCAGGGTGCCGGTGTCGCTCAGCGGGGAGTCCCGTTCGAGGCGGGTGGTGACCGTGTCGGCCAGCAGTGCGTCGAGGCTTCCCCAACGCCTGTACACGCTCGTGTGGTTGACGCCGGCACGCTGAGCGATCGCGGGGATGTTCAGCTCCTCGCCCGCCGAGTCCGAGAGGAGGTCCACGACCGCCTGGTGCACGGCTGCGCGGACCTGCTCGGGACTCCTGCGGATGCGCGGGGCCGGTTGTTTCTGAGTCACACCACCATCTTAAGCACAGATATTTGCTTCCGGGCGCCCAAGGCCCTACAGTCGTCTCCGCAAGCACAAATCTGTGCTTGCGGTTCGAGTCGAGGAGACCGTCATGAAGCAGCTGCTTTTCCCGAACAACACCCAGTTCTGGTACGAGACCCTGCGCTCGATGAGTCACATCGCCTACGGCGGGGCCGACTTCGGCGAGGTCGTCTCCACCGCCGAACGGATCACCGAGGGCGACTACGACAGCTGGTACACCGAGTGGTTCGCCACTGCCGGCCGGGTGTCGTCGCAAGCCGAGGAGGCTCTGGCGGCCGGTCACCGGGTCAGCGCCCGCGACGGGTTCCTGCGCGCCTCGAACTACTACCGGTCGGCGGAGTTCTTCCTCCACGGCAAGGACTGCGACCCGCGCCACGACCACGCCTACGACCGCTCCGTGGAGTGCTTCCGGGCCGCCGCCGCCCTCTACACCAGCCCGCGCATCGAGCCGGTCCGGATCCCCTACGAGAACACCACGCTGCCCGGCTACCTCTACCGGGTCGACGACTCGGGCACCCCCCGGCCGACGGTGATCATGCACAACGGCTTCGACGGCACGGCGGAGGAGATGCACTTCTTCGGTGCGCTGGCCGCCGTCGAGCGGGGCTACACCGTGCTGGTCTTCGACGGCCCCGGAATGCCCGGGCCGCGCCACCACCAGGACATGGTCTTCCGTCCCGACTGGGAGAACGTCATCACCCCGGTGGTCGACTTCGCCGAGACGATCCCGGAGGTCGACAACAGCCGCATCGGACTGCTCGGTCTCAGCATGGGCGGAGTACTCGCCCCCCGTGCCGCCGCGTTCGAGCACCGGCTGGCCGCGCTGATACCCGTCGACGGCCTCTACGACCTCGGCGAGACGGCCGTCCGCAACATCCCCGGCGACCGGAAGGAAGCCGAACGCCTCCTGCGGGCGGAGTCCGCCCCGGAACTCGACGCCGCCCTCGAACAGATCATGGCCAAGGACCCGATCGCCCGCTGGGCACTCAACCACGGCATGTACGTCATGGGAGTCGAAACCCCCCGCGCCTTCAACGCCTCCTACCTCGACTACACCCTCGCCGACGGCATCGCCGAAAAGATCCAGTGTCCGACCCTTGTCTGCGACGCCTCGGAGGACGAGTTCTTCAAGGGCCAGCCCGAGCAGCTCTACGCACACCTCACCTGCCCCAAGACCCTCATGCTCTTCACCGCCGCGGAGGGCGCCGGCGCCCACTGCCACCCCGGCGCCATCCGCCACGCCATCGCCCGCATCTACGACTGGCTCGACACCACCCTGGCGTCCGCCGCCTGAAGTTGTCGTGGACGCTGCCGGCGGAGATCCTGACGACGAGGGGCAGCCCTCCGCGAGCGGACAGGACATGCACGTTTTCGCCCTGCAGTGGGCGGAGCCGAGCACAACGCTCGGCGGAGGGGTTCAGGGCTCTGGTTCTGCGTCGGCGCCGGCGGGAGACCGTTAGTCGACACGGATCGCGGATCGCGGGTCGGCGTCGTGAGGGCGGTATGCGCTCGGGACGCGACGGTTGTGACCGTGCGCCAAGAGTCCGGCGGCGCCGCCTTGTCGGACCCCGGTGTTAGCGTCGCCACCATGGCAAACCGTTCTTATCTCTACTCTGCAGACTCGATGCCGAACGATGCGGGGATCCCCGAGCGGATCCGATGCATATCCGAGCACAACTGGGACATCCCGCTCGCGCACAAGATCATGGTGGGGCGCGGGACGACGATCGTCCCGTCCATGATCTGGAATCCGCCGATCGGCCTTGCCGCGGACTACGTCGGCGGGGCGGCTCTGCTCCTCGCTCTCCTTCACGCGGTCGGCAAGGGACTGGAGGACGACGCCGAGTTCGCCGAGTGCGTTGCCAGGACCACCGCCCACCTCGAGAAGCAGCAGGGGGAGTACTTCGTCCTCGAGACCGGGGAGATCGTCTCGATGTCGGGCGACGACCCGGTAGAGAGCGTGCGGCGTCTGGCGTCCGAGGACATTCCCGCCGCCGTCGCCAAGGCTGAGGCCGCGATCGCCGGCGAGGACGACGACTGGCTGGCCTCGGTCCGAGCCGACTGGCAGAACCACTTCGCCTCCTTCTACAGCGAGGCGCTCTATTTCTCCTTCCCCGACTGACGGGCGCATGCCGCGCGGTTTCGCGCGGCGGGACAGCAATTGGTGTGCCAGACACCGAGTGTGACGGCGTGCTCTCGGCCGTCGTGCTCGACGGTCTCGACGTGGCCCGGGGGACCGCGGTCAACGCCTCGCGGGCGAGGTAAGCGCGGACCGCCGTGACGTCAAGCGCGGCACCCTGGTCACCGACATGCAGATCCTCATGCGACGCTGGGCCCTCGCCGGGCACCCGCGACCACCAGCCGCTACGCGGTCGGCCAGTTGGTATTCGACCGCGACCGCCAGGCGTACGCCCGCGTCGTCGGCCTCCACCCGTCCCCGCTTGTGCCGCGCCTGGCGGATACGGCCGGATTCCAGTGGATCGCCCGCACCGTCGCCTGCCAGCCAGCCCCACCGCCCCCGGCCACCGCCCCCGGCCGCCGTCCGCGCCGCCGAGGCGGACCGGGACGGGGTACGGGTCCCGACGGGACGGGTCCCGGTGGACGTTCCGCCCACCGAACTGCGCGTCGGGGACCAGGTCCAGGCGAGCGGCCGTCTGGTCGCCATCACGGATCTGCGCTATCGCCACGGCGGCACCCGCACCATGATTCTCGCGGGCGGCGCGCCCGGCCGTCGCCGAGCGCACGGTGCGCGTCTACCGCCTGCGTACCGCCTGAACCATGGCTGCCTCCGTAAGCGACAGGCTTTGCCGGGTGCTGACCGCCGTGCCAGGACCGCCGAGATCCCTGCTCGGCGGTCCTGTCGCACTGGAGGGTGGTTTCCCTGGCCGGGGGGCCGGTGTGGGCGCTCTTGCCGGGGCAGGAGTGGTGGGATGGGAAGCGGCCATCACCTGAGAGATCGGTATTTCTGTGAGCAACCGCCAGTCCGGCACCGTCAAGTGGTTCAACGAGGAGAAGGGCTACGGCTTCATCAGCCCCGCGCAGGGGGGCGATGACCTCTTCGTCCACTTCAAGGCGATCGAAACCGACGGCTTCAAGACCCTCCGGGAGGGACAGAGCGTGTCCTTCGTGGCCGAGCGAGGACAGAAGGGCATGCAGGCCGCCCAGGTGCGCCCCGAGTAGGCCGGCAACCCCCTCGCGCTGCCCCGCCCGGGTCCCCTCCTGGACGGGGCGGTGGCCGTTGGGCGCGGAGGCGGCCGTACGGGGGGATCGTGGTCCTCGGGCGGCGGGGAGTGCGGGAAGGGGCTCTGGGCGGTCCGGTCCGCATCGCCGTGGATGGCCCGCGCCGGCCGGCTGCCTGGCTCCCCGTACAGCGGGATGGGGCCGGGAGCCGCGCCGTGCATGCACCCCAGCCCCTGCCCGGGGCATCAGTCGCTTGCGCGACCGGGACCGCTTTGAGCATCGAAGGGGTCCATCGGGTCCAGGAGCGGCGCTCAGTCACACCTGGGCTGCCGGGCCGTGGACTCTCGGTGGAGACGCGGTCACGGGGGAAGGCCTACGGGACGGACCGGGATGCCCCCGCTCCGCGGCCGAGGCCGGGGCACGTGTACGTCGAGCTGGTCGGCGGCCCGCTGGACGGGGACGCCCTTCATCCGACTGTTTCTGGAGAGAGCGATGCTGGGTGATCAGGGTGGAGCCGCCGGCTCCTGATGTGCCCCGGCTGCGGAAGGAGTCCTACAAGAAGGATCACTGCGCTTCGACCGTGACCTTCCACGGCGTGACCACCAGGGGGCAGACCTGGCCTGCGTCGGGGCGGCAGCGTCGCTGCGCGGTGATGGTCGCGGTGCCGTCGTGTTCCGCATGGAAGGTGGCTGCTGCGTCACCGTTCGGCGCCGTGCGTCCCGTCGTCCGCCGGAGCACCGTGGAGTCGCTGGACGTCGGGGTGCTCCAGGTCCAGGTGAGTCCGTTTTCGTGGGAGGCGGTGAGCCGGACTTCGATGTCATCACCGGGGCCCGCGGTCACGGACCGGCCGTTGTCCGGGTTCGTGAGCGCAATGCGCTGTGCGAGCTGGTTGGCCGGCGCTGCGTGGGTGGTGGCGGGAAGCGAGAGGGGAGCGAGGGCCAGGGCGAACGCGGCGGCGCCTCGGGCGAGGGTGATCATCACGGGCATGGTTCTACCGGCCCTCCTCGCTCCCAGGAAGGTCTGTCATCCGATCAGGTGGACCACTTCACCCACAAGAGCGCCGTGGCTCTCCCCGCGGACCCCAACGGCCGCGCCAGGGTCGTGTCTCGGCGTGTTGGTGGCCTTGTACGAAGTCCGGCGGTGGAGACCGCCGGTCCTTGCCGACTCGGCGCAGCTGCGCCGAGTCGACCTCGGTGTGTGCTCGGGGCACGGCGTCGACGTGGCCAGCCGGGTAGCGCAAAGCCGATGTGGCGCACCCGCTGGATGGCCCGCGTCGCGGAGCGAGGAGAGGCCCCGCACCCGCCGGTCCTGATTGTCTTCAACCACATAGGTGCCCGTGACCCCAACCGCACCGTCCCGCGGCTGCAGGAGCTGACCCGGCTGCTGTGGGCGGGCGGGCCGGCCGACGGGTACAGCAGCTACGACACGAAGATCCCGATCTTCGCGACTGGCCTGCGCAACCTGCGCGAGCACGGACCTAACGGACCGGTCTTCCTTCGCTTCGGCCGCACCCACATGCAGCCTCTGCGCGACGCGATCGGCAAGCCCCGCCGGGACACCGTCCTCGCCCGCCGAGCGGAGCGGGCGCGAGCACAGCAGGCGGAGTACCAGGAGCAGCTGCGCCGCGCGGCCGAGCAGAAGAGGGCCGAGCGTGAGGCCGCCCGCCCTCCCTGCGCTGGCTGCGGGACGAAGTTCGACAACGACCGCTGGGAGAACACCCAGCTGTCCCCGGAGCCGGGCCACCGACGGCACCCGACGCTGTGCGAGCCGTGCGAGGACAAGACGGTCGCGGCCGCCGACCAGGCCGAGCGTGACCGCCTGGAGCAGGAGGCTGCCGTCACCGCCGAGAAGGCCCGCGGCTGGCCCTCCCGCTTCCGCCCCGGGCAAGCTCCCTGAGGGCTGGGCAAGCCTCCCGCTGACAGTGTGGGCAAGCCCAGAGCGTGCAGGGCATGCTCCCGTTGTCGGCGAAAGGTCGGGAGGCACGGACAGGGGGTGAAGAGTCGTTGCGTCAGTCGTTTGTAGGGCGCCAGCTTCGGCTCCGGCGTGTCGCGATCTCAGCGCATACGACGGCGATGATGACACCGCCGATGGCGATACTGAGGGAGCCGGCGGCCACGAGTCCGGCGGAGAGTTCGCCTCCGTCGCCGATGGAGAGCAGCATCTGGCCGAGTAGGTACGTAGCCACTCCGGCGCCTGCTCCCACGACAACGAGGGGAACGGAGAGGTTCCAGAGGGCCACTCTTAGGTAGAAGTTCCTGTCGCTTCGGAACGAGGCCACGGGGCCGAGACTTCGCGCTTGGTCGTCGAATACGGAGGCTGCACCCACGATTCCCGCGAGGACTAGGGCAAGCAAGCCGATCAGTGCGGCGTCCAGGACCCACTTGACGTAGTCGCTCCGGGCTTGCGCGCCTAGCATCCCGGACTCCACCGGCACGTCAAGCATGGGGAAGCCCAGCGTCCGGTAGGCGGCAGCCCAGATTTGATCGGCTCCGATTCCGCCTGCGGTGTTGAAGACCACGAGAGAGACACTTGCGGGGTCGGTGATGCCCGGGCGTTGGGTGGTGATGCTCACCATGTCCGGTGAGAGGCCGAGTCCTGCCAGTGCTGTGCGGGGCGTGGTCTCAACGGTCGATATTGCGTCAGTCAGCTCTGTGACAGCCGTGGGGCAGGTGGTGAGCGTTCCGAAGAATGCCAGTGAGTTGCAGTCGGCGGACAGTACCGTGCGGCCGCCCTCGCGATAGATGAGGGCTGTGGGATGGCCTGGGAGCTGTCGGCGGAGCTGGTCGAAGCGGGATGGATCACCTGATGCCTTGATCAGGACGGCGTTGCGGTTGTTTACGCCGGCCAGGCGTTTGGCGACGATTTCCGGGCCTTCGAGCTGGCTGGTGACGACTTGGCCCAGGGTCGTGAGGCCGAGCCCCAGGATCATTGCCGCACTGAGTACGGCGAGGACGACGGGTCTGGCGGCGAGCCACCGTCCGGCGATGAGTCCTGCCGCGTCGCCTCTGCGGAGGGAATGCGAGGCGATCGCCGACCCGAGAGAGCCTGACAGGCGTCCGGCAAGGACGGGGAGGGCTGCGAGTACGAGCATGACTCCGAAGAAGAAGACGACCCGTCCCGGACCGTCTGCCCGCCACGTTCCGTACAGGCACAGGCAGGACCCGATCCCGGACAGCACCCATACCGTCCGTCCGGGCGTGGCCCTGGTCTGCTGCGGGCGGGTGGTGGTTCGCTTGGGGGGCATCACGTAGCGCAGCGCGCTTATCCCCAGTACGAGGGCGGCCGCGGCAAGAATCAGCAGGGGCATCCATATGCGCAGTGAGGCCACATCACCAGCTGAGACGGTGTACCCGGTGAAGGGAAGGACAGTGTCCCACAGGGTCGTGGCCCACGCAGCGGCTGCCGCCAGGAGCGAACCCCCCACTACAGGGGCGGCAGCTTCGCCGGTGACCACCAGCAGGCGCGCCGCAGATGAAGCTCCCAGAGCCTCGAGCATCGAGATTCTGCGGTCTCTCAACTCCGCGGCGCCGCGCACCACGACCATGAGGGAGGCGGCAGCCGGCAGTACGGTGAACAGCAGGAGGAGTATCCAGAGGTCGCCGGAGGGGCGTTCGAACTGGTGGCTCACGGTGAAGTAGTCGATGAACTGAGAGTTCGGACGCCCAAAGCCCGTTATGCGCGTTCTGTGACTCGTCTCGCCGAAGATTCCTTCGATGGGGGACCGGGTGTACACCAGCAGCTCATTGGGTTCGGTGAGGCCCGTTCGCCCGATGGTCCCACCCATCGTGCCGTAGCGGGAGACGAGAGTTCCTGCCGCATGCTTCGCAGCCTGAGGTGAAAGAAAGGCCTCACCCTTCTCAGGCCACTTCTCAAGGCCTGGCGGCGGACTGGCATCCGACTGGAGCGGCTCCAGGAAGATGACCGATATGGCCTGACCATCGACGTAGTCCGGGCGCTCCAGCCACAGGGCCACCGCTTCTTGGCTCTGCTCAGCCATGACCGGGGAACGAGCGTCCTGCCGTTCCTGACGAGCGGCCAGACTGGCATCCACGGCCAGGAGGCTCCAGGCCACCCACAGTACGAGGAAGGATGCCGCGAACAGTCCGAAGCGGTGAACCAGGGCGGATACGCCGCTCGACGTTCCTACCCGGTGACCGAGCCGGAGCATGGTCACGTGGCTGCTCACCTGCGACCCTCCGAGTCCGTAGACAGGCGCCCTTCGGTGAGTTCAAGCGTCCGGTCGGCACGGGCGGCAATCTGGGGATTGTGGGTGACCAGGATCAGCGCACACTGAAAGCGGGTGGGCAGATCGAACAGCAGATCAGCGACGACGTCGCCCGTCCGCTGGTCGAGGGAACCGGTGGGTTCGTCCGCCAGAATCACAGAAGGCCTGCCGATGAGTGCGCGGGCGACGGCGACACGCTGACGCTCTCCGCCCGACAGCGATGCGGTGTTCTTGGATGAGGATTCCAGTACGCCGAGTTCGTCCAGCAGGCTCTGTGCGTCCGCGTATGCCTTCTTCGCGTTGCCTCCGGCGAGCAGGACCGGAAGTGCGGCATTCTCCAGGGGCGACAGTTCGGGTATCAGCTCACCGAACTGATAGACGGTACCCACGGTGCGCAGCCGCAGTGCGGCTCGCTCGCCTGCAGATGCCTGGGAGATGTCGACGCCGGCGATGCGGACGACACCGGACGAGGCGGTGATCAGACCGCTGAGGCAGCAAAGGAGAGTCGTCTTCCCCGAGCCGCTGGGGCCAGTCACCGCCACGGACGACCCGGCAGCAACACTGAGGGACAGCCCGTTCAGAAGACGGCGATCACCGATGCTGTAGTGCAGGTCCTTCACTTCTACTGCGGCCGTCTTTCGATCGTGCAGGTCGGTTCTCATGCTTCCTCGTTGTCAGCCGGGCAGCGCGGAGCCGGGTGTACCGAACATCCGGCTCCGCGCGATGAACATGTGCTGGATCAGGGCCGGTACTTCCAGGGGCCGTAGGGGTCGGTTGCCCAGTCACGAATCTGCTGTGAGCGGTGCTTGTTGACCCGGTTGGTGCTGCTGAGGTCGAATCCGCCGTTGCAGGTGCCGTTTCCCGCCTGCGCCCATGCCTCGTGTGCAGAGTTGTCGTCCCGCGTGAAGTGGGCCTTCACAGAGTTCCCGTCCTGGTCCATGTCGCACGCTAAGGCACCACCCCAGCTGACACCGGTATGCCAGTCCGTGACGTCATCGCTGTAGCTGTTGTAGATGTAGGACCTGTCGGCGTTTGCGACGGGGGCGCTTAAAGCGACGGCGGCTGTCACGAGAACAGCCACTTTGGCGATGCGATGCATGAAAGGATTCCTCTCCGATTGGAAGGGCCCACAGGGGCCCGATACGAGACGGCGGCTGGCCAACCAGCGCATCGTCTGTACAGCTGTATGGTCGTCAGGCCCTGATGTGTCTTGCCGGCTATTAGCGCCGGCCTGGCCTGAATCCCTCCGCACCTTCAGCGACGGGCGGCCACCCACGAGGCTCCATCACTCCTCGAACCGGATCGCAGTGGATCGAACTGCGCAACTGCCGGGGCAACGTCCTGCCCGGGCAACCGGAGCGAAGCTGTCGTGGCAGGCCCTGATACCTCTTTGGGGGACCCCGGTGGAGACTGTGGTCCCGACAACGGCCGAAACACGGTAGGCGGCGGTAGAGATCAGACAGGCGCCTGCCAGACAGCCAGGTCACCGTCGAGCGCAGCCCGTCCGAACCGCATCGCAGTGATGACCTGGGACATCAGCGCGAGGTCTCCCTCCAGCGTCCGGTCGACCTCGACCACGCGGCGTCGAGTAAGAAGCCCCAGCGAAGCCAGGGCGTCGTCGGTCACTTCATGTCCGGGTCCGTCGCCCATGTTCTGGCGAGGTGGAATGCGACGCGGGTGGGCGGGATGGGACTCCGCGAGTGGGTGAAGGCAGTTGTGCGCGAGTGATCTGACGCGGTCCCGTGTGCACGCGCCGGCCTCTGCAGATTCAGGCTGGCGGGGAGATCATCCGCTCGGTGCCGAGGCTGTTCATGCGGGTGTCCTGGTACAGGGTGGTCTCGCCGTCGGTCCAGCGAATCATGAGATCGTTGGTGAGACCGTCACTGGTGAACTGTCCGGTGGTCATGATGACGCTGTGGGTCCAGGTCTTGTTGGGGCCGTGGATGGGCTGCTCGCTGCCCAGGCCGCCGGTTGTGGTGCCGACGTAGTTGTTGAGCGCGCCGCTGTCCCAGCGGACCATGAGGTCCCACTTCTGGTTGCCGGAGAACTGCCCGGAGGTCAGCAGCGTGGCCTCCTTCCACGTGCTGTTGGGGTCCTTGAGCTTGTACTCCTGGCCCAGGGTGCCGGCCCCCACGTTGGTGAACAGGCTGAGCTCGCCGTCGGACCAGCGCACCATCAGGTCGGTGACGTAGGTAACGGCGTTGAAGCGGCCGGCGGCTATCTGGGTGGCGTGGCTCCAGATGGACCCCGAGGGAGCCATTTCGACGCCGGCACCAAGGCCGTTGGAGCCGACGTCGCCGTGCAGGGTCATCCTGCCGTCGTCCCAGCGGACCATGAGGTCGAACTGGTTGGAGCCGGTGAAGTCGCCGGCGGTGATGGTGGCGACCGGCTTCCAGCCTGCGTTGGGCGCCAGCAGCTGCCGTTCGGGACGGAAGCCGCCGTTGCCGTCACCGGGGTAGAGCGTGACTTCGCCGTCGGTCCAGATGACGAGCAGATCGCTGTGACCCGTGCCGGAGAAGTCTCCGGCGGAAATCTGCTTGGCGTGCTTCCACGTCTCGCCGCTGCCGGGCAGGGCCGGACCGTCCGTCGGAGGCTGGTAGGTGCCGCGGTGGACGTTCTTCGGTCCGATGCCGTTGTTGGCGTCGTTGTAGAGGTCCTGGGCGTCCTTGCCGTAGAGCGGAGCGTACGAGGTCCAGTCGACGTCGCCGCCACCGCCCATGCCCCCGACGTTTCCGATCACCTCTCCAGTCTTGGCCGAGGCGTTGTATCCCCTGATCCAAGGGCCGCCGGAGACGCCGCCGTAGTAGCCGCCGCACTCCATCTGCATCTGCCGGAACCCATACAGCCGACGGGTTGCCACATCACAGCGGATGGCCTTGTGCTGGCTGTTGTCGCTGGCGTGGGCCGGGTAGCCGACGACCGTCACGTTGTGCTCGTACGAAGTCGAGGTGGTGAAAGTGAGGGCGCCGACGACGTCCTCGACCGCGCCCTTGGCATTGGGGGCGACGGTGACGAAGGCGAAGTCCAGGTCCGAAACGGCAGCCCTGGTCTGGTCCGTGTCGGGGTAGCGGGGGTCCTTGTAGACCTCGCCGACCGAGAAGAGCCCCCACGGCTGGTTGGCCGGGACCTTGAGAAACTGGTACTGGGGTACGAAGACACGGTGGGTGGCCCCGTTCAAGCCGTTCGCACAGTGCCCCGCGGTGAGCACCAGGCTCTTCCCTTTGCTACGCACGACGCTGCCAGTGCAGTAGGTGGCGTTTCCACCGACCGGCGTGCCGTCGAAGAAGAACGTCCCCACCATCGGGAGGCCGTCGAAGTGTGCGGCGTGGGGTGTGTCCGGCGGTGCAGCGGCCATCGAGTTGGGTGCTGATGGAGTTTTGATAGGCCCGGTGCCGCGGGCGGCGTCGATGGGTTTGGCCTGGGCCATCCGCTCAGCTGTCCAGTACTGCTCTTCCGTAGTTGAGGCTGGGGATGCAAGCAGTGGGGTGGGGGTGGACGCGGAGGGGGAGGGGGGAGCGGTTACCGGTGGTGGAGTCGGTAGGGGAAGCTGCGAGGCGGAGGGCGTGGAGCCGGAGCGGGATAACTCTGAAGGGCTGGGTGTGGGGGGCGACGATGAGGATGAGGCCGAGGGTGAAGGGAGGGTGTCGGCCGGAGAGGGAGCGGCCGACGCCGCCAGGGCAGTGGGGGCGGTGAGTAGCACGGTGCTGGTGCCGAGCGCGAGTGCGGTCAACCATTTTGATCTCAATGACTTGCTTTCTGAGTGCAGCGATGACACCTGGCATCGCAGTGTGTTGGTGCGTCAGTTCGACGAAGAGGGCAGAGTAGGCAGTGGTGTGAGAGATCGTCAACGAATCCAGATAGGCGACAAATGAAGCGATTACGGGCATGGATCGGCGCGGCAGTCCTGACGATTCCGCTGTTCATGTCACTCGGAGCGGAGGGCGTGCAGGCCGCTCCACTTACAGATGTGCCGTTGCCCCTTCAAAGTGGCGCCGAGCAGTTGGTTCGGCCTGGCGAGCAGATCAGCGTCTCGGTGGGCCTGCAGGACGCCGTCGGTAACGGCGACAGGGTCTTCTCCGAAGCGTTCACCGCGGATGGCCGGATGAGGATGAACGATCCGCACGTCACCGCGGTCTTGACGATCTCCTGCACCGCTGCGCCCGGGTCCTACGAGGTGCGTATCGGATCGGGCGGGGAGCAGAATCCCTCCGAGGTCACGCGGCTCTGGGGCAGTGTTCGGGTGGCTCCAGCTGAAGAGGCGGAGCGCGCGGCGTGCGCACGACGGGTCTCCGAGCTGCCGCCGGAGCCCCAGGAGGAGCGCTGGCCTGCGGATGTGGAGTGGCCCGCGAGCCCATGGGACGTGCGGTCGGTGCGGGCCGGCGGCGAGATGACGGCCACCGATGGCCTGGAGATGGGCGGCGACGGAGGCGTCACGTTGACCTCATCGGCGTTCACAGGACCAGTGGTCATGCGCGGAGCGAAGAGGGTCTCCGCGGTCGTCCGCATCAGGTGCGACGCGAAGCCGGGTCTCTACACCGTGGTCTGGCGAGAGAAGGGGAAGCCGTCAAAGGACTGGGCCCGACTGCGAGTGGAACCTGCAGTCCCTGGCTGCCACGACCCTGCCCCTACGCTGGCCGACAAGGTCAAGCGCACGGCTCCCTGGCTGGCGGCAGGCATCTGTGCAGCCGCGCTTGCAGTAGGGGCAAACGCCCTGAAGCGGAGGCGGCGTGTCCATCCTCCCCTGTGATTGTGAAGCGTAGCCGCGCGCACTCCGGAAACGAGTGGTAGATGCGGCACGCACGAGCCGGCTGCGCGTTCCGGTTATCTCCGCCGAACGGCGAGAAGGGTGAACGGTTCTCTTTCTGGAAGCAGCCGAGTCGGCGATATAGACGGGTGGTTCACTGCGGCTGAAACGATTCCACAAATGACTTGAAACGCAGACCAGCGCCGGTCGGACTGCTTGGATGCTCAAATTAACCTCATCCTGCCCGGTGTGCTGCTGACAGCGTGCGGAGGTGCCCCCCGCGAGCGGATCGAGACCGTGACCAGCGCGCGGGGTCACCCTCTTGAGGCCTAGCCTCGCCGTTTCCAGCTGCGGCTGCTGGATAACCGACCGGGGTTGTTTGGGCGGTGTTGGTGGGTGGCATGCGGACTCCCGGCGCGGTGGTCGGGTTCTCCAGGTTTCCCCGCGCCATGGGGTGGTGAGCTGGCCGGGCGGGGCAAGGCCGCGAGGCGGTGGAGGGTGGCCGCCGAGTTTCGTTTTCTCCAGGGCCAGCTGGCGCAGATCCGCAGGTGGAGGCGTCGGCCGCCGTGGATGAGGCGGGCGGCGACATGCAGCAGCGGAGTTTCTTGGGCTGGGCGTTGGCCAGCTCGCCGTCCAGCAGCAGGAGGCGGGTCCAGGCGAGGGGGCCGATCGCTGCCAGGACCTGGCTGCAGTTCCGTCGGAAGTACCTCCGCTGAGACTGCCAGTGCCGGCAAGGCTCTGGCCTTTGTCGGGCAGGGCGGCATTCAGCAATCATCGGTATTAACGGAGCGGCGTATTTCGCTTATTCGGTATGGCTAAAAAATGTGCCAAGGTGTCCTGAAAGCATTTACTGTGCCGAGGCGTGTTCGCCGCGAACCTCAAACAAACCTCAGAAGAATCCAATGTGGGTTGCCGGGGCGCTGTGGCGTGTGTGACTGTCGTTCAGTCAAGCGCCGATGACCAACGGCGTTTCGCGTGCAGAAGGTTGGGGGGCCTGAGGAAATTCCTTTCCTGCGTCAGGCTGATTTCAGTTGTGCGTTCCTTCTGTATTTGTTACGCAGGAGCAAGTTTTGGGGGAAGTTGAAATGAGCAACACCACTCGCCGGGGATTCGTCGGCGCGATGGCCGCGACCGTCGGAGCGTTAACGCTGGCGGCGGCTCTGCCAGCGCAGGCCAGTGCTGTGGAGGCGCCGTTGCCCTCCACTCCGCAAGCGTATGTCGCGTGGCTGGAGGCCAAGCAGGACCCGGCTGCGGCTGAGACGATCGCTCAGTTCAAGGCCCTGCCCCAGGAGAAGCAGGAGAAGTTCCTCGGCTACCTGAACAAGCCGGACCACTTCAAGGCGTTCATGGACGTCGCGCAGAGCCCCACCGCCAAGCAGCGCGTGCTGGCCGGCGGCGACATCGTCATCAACAAGGAGGAGTCGAACTCGTCGAACTCTCCGAGCGCCGTGGCCGGTGACATGAGCGCCTGGCACAGCGTTTCCGACACGATCGTCGGCGTCAAGGTCACGACGGTGAAGCTCGGTGTCAACTACCGGGTCTCGGGCAGCAGGGTCACGGCCGTCCTCAGCGGCTGGGCCAGCCACACCAACTGGGTGCCGGCCCTGGCGTTCGACCACGAGCCGATCAAGAACTGGATCTCTGCCGATCCGGGGAACAATGCCCACTCGGAGACCGTGTGGACGGGCAAGTTCGCCATGTACGGCACCTGGTCCTGCCGTCACCGCATGTGGGCTGACCAGGACGGCTTCAAGGACGGTTACCTCAAGAGGGTCTGATGCACCTGGATCGGTGGTCCTGACCAAGCCGCCGACTGGTAGGCCCTGAGCTGACCAAGCTCGCAGTTCGGCAGGCACGGAACCAGATGTTTGCCCCGTGGAGTGATGACGCCCACGGGGGCGGCCCTGGCCGTGCCTGCCGTGCTTTCGCCTGCTTCCCCCCGGGCTGGCTGCTCCGCTGCGGCGACCCGGGTTGAGGACGGGGTTCCCCTTCTCCCACCCCGCAGGTATCGTTTATCGATAACATCGATAAACGATAACGGAGGTGGCGGCGGTGAGTGAGGACCGGAAGCTCCTTGAGCCCCTGTCCACAGTGGTCTCGGGCGTACTTCGCCTGCTGGTCGGCGTCCTCGCGGTCAGTGTTGTCCTGAGCCTCTTCAACAGCGACATCGCATTCTGGAGCGGACCGGGCAACTGTGTCACCGCTGACTGGATCTCCGGCAGCTCGAGCGCTGCCGACGCCATGTTCAGCGCTCGAAACGGGGCGCACGTCTCAGCGGTCCCGCAGTACTGCGCCGAACACCCCAGTAACTACCAGCATCTGCTGAGAGTGCTCGGTGGCGTACCGGCGCTCGCTCTGTTGATCGGCGGCCTCATCCTGCTCAACCGCCTGCTGCAGTCGGCCGCCCGAGACGGCGTCTACACCACACAAACCGCCTCCAGGCTGCACCTGCTGGGCTGGTGGCTGCTGCTCGGCAGCGTGTTTGCGGAAGTCGTCGAAGCCGGCGCCCGCGCAGCCCTGCTTGCGACGCTGACCGACAACGTCACATTCTCGGTCGAAGCGGTACTTCACACATCGGCATTCCCCTACCTCACAGTCCTGACCGCCCTAGGGGTGCTCACGTTCGCACGGATCATGCGTGTGGGGGCCGGCATGCGCGAGGACCTCGAAGGGACTGTCTGATGTCCGACGAGGAAACCGAGACCCACGAAATCCACGTGCATCTCGACCGTCTCCTCGCCGAACGGGACATGACGCTGGCGGAACTCGCCGTTCGCGTAGGCGTGACCAATGTCAATCTGTCCATCCTCAAGAACAATCGCGCAAAAGCGATCCGCTTCACAACACTCACGAGCATCTGCCGAGTGCTCGGCTGCCAGCCGGGCGACCTGCTCAGCTACGGCCCGGCGCGCAGTGATGTCCAGGCTGGATAACCACCATCGAGCCGCACAATATCGCTCGTTCGGCAAAGGGCGGCGCAGCTAACCATTCCACTCGCAGAAAATAGAGGAGAAGTGATGATTGGAATGATGGACACCGGAATGAAGATCACGGCGGTTATCTCTGTCGCGGTGGTGATCGGCCTGATTGTTCTCGCCAACAGGTGGCTCAAGCGACGCTGAGCCCGGCTGCGCGACGGAACCGGCGGTCCACGACGACCCGAACCCGGGCGCACGGCCCGGGCGCACGTACGCCGAGCTCGTCGGCGGCCCGCTCGACGGGCTGCTGCTCGACATCATCGGCTGGCCGGCGGACGAGATCCAGACCGGCGCCGCGCTGATGACCGAGCTCGGCCGGTTCGGCGCCGACGGCCGAGCCCTACACGCCCCGCGTCCCGGCCCTTGTCGTCAGCAAAGCTCGGCGAGATCGAGGATGCCCTCCGTGCCGGTGGACTCGAGCAGGCAGCGCACCAGGCTGCTTGATCAGGCAACGAGTGGGGGTCGACCTCCCAGCGAAGGCCCTTCTCGCTGCGGGTGCGGGTGCGGGCGCGGGCCTGGCCGCGGTGGGCCTGGCGGCTGGCGACGTGGTGACCGAGCGGCAGGCCGAACTGGAAAATACGAAGCCCCCGGCCGAGACCTGGGGCTTCGTCGTGGCCCAGAGCCTTCGGGCCTCACGAGGCCCTCTGCTTCTTGCGGCCCTGCCAGAGGGCTTTACCAGGCGCCGGTTATGGGTGTGTCGCCCGGGTTGCCGAAGCGCTTGTTGTAGATCACCGTGTCGGAGTCCTTCGCGGCACCCATGAAGTCGGAGGTCGCGGGGTGGTAGACGCCGATCTTGTCGGTGCCGTCGCCGTTCCAGTCACCCGTGATCGGGGTGTCGCCCGCGACTCCCATCCTGCGGATCACTGCCACCGAGGCGTTGTCGTTGCTGAGGTAGAAAGTCTGGTCGCTCGGGCGGTACACACCGAAGGTGTCCTTGCCGTCGGCGTTCCGGTCACCGGTCAACGGGACGTCTCCCGATGTACCGAAACCCGAACAGCCAGCCAGTCCACCCCGACGTGTTCGAGATGTAGAACACCAACTCACCCTGCCGGTACACACCCGCGGTGGTCGGCGTGTCGTCGACGATTTTGCCGTAGCGGAGTGCCTTGTAGTCGCCGTTGGGGTGGCCATCGTTGGTGGAGGCGTTGATGGACATGCCGGTGACGCGCTTCACCGGGGTCGAACCGAAGCTGTAGTACGAGAACTTGGTGTGCGCGTCGTCGTCCCACTTGTCGAAGAGGATGACGTGGTCGTAGTAGCTGTTGAGAACGTCACCGGCCCTGAGCTGGCTGCGGGAAATCTCGCGGGTGTCGGCGCTGTCCCCGTCGCCCGCAAGGGCATCGAGTCGAGCGAACGATTAGGACGTCGGCGGTGGGTGATCGAGCGCACGATGTCCTGGCTGACCGGCTACCGACGACTCGACCACCGCTACGAGCGACACCCCCGCAACTACCTGGCCTTCATCGGCCTCGCCGCAGCCATCTGCTGCTACAAACGCCTCCTCCGCCTCACCACATAGGACACGGTCTAAATCCTGGAGCTGGAACGGACGGAGCCCGCACGCCGACCCCTTGTTCGGCGAGGGGGCATACGGGTTCCAGGTGGAAGGAAATCATGGTGATCGGCGCTGAAGACCAGGCCGCGCAGCAACTCCCCTCACGGCAGGTCGGTACGTCCCAGCCATGCCGGTTTCACCGGCACGCCATCCTCGTCGCGCTCCACCGCCACCGCTACCGACGGTGGCGGTGGCGGCGGCGGGAGCTCCCGCGTCGTGGCCGGCAGCACCTCAGCCGCGACTGGCTCATCGCTGACCCGTTCCGCTGGTGCAGGGCGGTCGGTGTCGTCCAGGAGTTCGGCAGCGTAGAAGCGGGTGGCGTGGGACTGCCACGCGCCGTCGACAACCAGCAGAAATCCATCACCGTCGCGGAAGAGGCGGCGACGCTTGGGGCTCCTGGGGTGCTCCGGAGTGTAGGCGCGCGCCCGCCTCTCCAACTCCGCCAGAGCCATCTCACGCCCACCCTCCACGTGCGCCATCACGTAGGCCTCGGTGTGTTTGTGCTCGCCCAAGCCGACCGTTGTTTCCAGGATCAGTCCCCACGTCGCCATGGCCGGCTCCCTTCCCCATTTCCATCCGCAGTAGCAGAACGGCAGATGTGATGCATTGTGCTGGCCTTCCTCGGCAGCGGGCTGCGAGGTTCTCCGGTCTCCTTCGCCGTTGCTACGGTGTGGGGCAGCCGAATTTGGCCCTTGCCTCCTTGGCGAAGGCGTTGAACAGGTCACTTGGGGTGGGCGCGCCGGTTCCTAGGGACTCGGTGTACCGGGGGCCAGGCTCCATGGCGAAGTAGGTGGCCTTGCCGGCGCAGTCGGACACGATGTGGGTGGCATCGAATCCGTGCCCGGTGAATCCCTGGGACTTACGGATGCCCTCGATGACGGCTGGGTCCCGGGTCACCGAGAAAGTGGCGTACGCCGCCTTCCCGCCCTCGGCGGTAGCCGTGCCGCAGGACCAGCTGACGTCGGAGACCTGAACGGTCTCCAAACGGACTCCCGGCACGGTGAAACCAGGCAGGCCACACACACCGCTGGCCACGGCCGGGCGCTGGCGCATCACCGGAGCGATGCGAGCCGGGGCCGCCAGCCGGGCGGTCGGGGCGCAGCCGGCGCGGTCCCTGACCCGGTTGGCTGTGCCAGTCAGCAGAGCGACAAGTTTCGCGGTGTCGGCGCTGTCCGGTGCGTATGCCTCGACCAGCCCCGCCTGGCGGTCCGTACAGGCCGCTGGGAGAAACACCCAGGCTCGGCCGGAGGCAGCGCCGCCGCCCGGGAAGAACGACACGGCCGAGGCGTCGGGCCAGCGGCCGCCGGTGAAGGCAAAGTCGCCGCGCTCGCTGGTTCCCTGGATGTGGAGGGTCTGCTTGTCGGAGCCCGGCAGCACCGCCGCCTTGCGCTCGATGACACAGTCGAACTGGGTCTTTCCGTCGTCGGCGCCGGACCGCGGGCCTTGGCGGTCAGATATCCTGCCGGCGCCCGTGAGTACGGCCTTGGCAGACTCCGCAGTCACCACGCCGCCGCAGAGGGCCGAGTCGCCGAACGCGTTCGTGTTCAGCCACAGATGCAGACCGCCCAGAGCGGCCACCGCGGTGACGGCGGCGACGAGCGTCTTGCGGGGGAACTTGGCTGCCCGCTGCGGGGTGGTGGTCATAGAGCTTCACTTCCTCGTGCGGAGCGCGGAGTACGCGTCCTCGCGGCCGGTGATGTAACTCTGTTTGGCCTCGCCCCTGGCGTGTTCGTGCGCCACGGACCCATTGGCGCCCTGCCCGGTCGCGAAGGAGTCGATCAGGGAGTTTGTCGCACCCACTCCGGCTGCGGCGTCCGTGCTCTCTTTTTTGAGTGCCATGGCCTCGTGCTCGGCCGCGACGTCTTTGGACCATTCGTAGGTGGCGGCGTCGATCATGCGTTGCGCCGGGTCGCCGATGATCGGGAGCTGGGTGATGAGGCCGCCGAAGCCGTGGTAGCCGTACCGGGCGGCGTCGTTCATGTTGCCGATCTTTGTGTCCCGGTCGTCGAGAGTGATGTCGGAGCCGATGGCGTTCATGGCCCCGAAGACCTCGCCGACGTGGCGGGCGCGGTTGTCCCAGTCGCCGACGACGTTGCCGGCCTCGCCCGGTCCGGCGGGCTTGGCGTGGGTGAGGTACTCGGCGGAGTATCGGCGTTCCGATTCGTACATCACGTCGTAGGCGGTGATGGGCTGGCCGGTGGGGCCCGTTCCGACCTCGCCGTCGGCGACGCCGCGCATGACGCGGAGCAGGCTGTGCTTGCCGCTGGTGATGCTGGACTCGTCGCCGTGAGCGGTGATGCCGTCTTGGCCGACGGGGCTGCCGGGCGACGTGCCGCTGAGAATGGCGTGGGTGTCGGCTGTGTAGTCGACCAGGGCGCGGCCCAGGGGCGCCTTGAGGTTGTCGGCGATGGTGTCGCCCTTGCCGTCGGCGTCCAGGATGGAGATGGTCTGCTGCATGACCCGCGCCTCGGCCTCGGAGTGGTGGCCGTAGTTTGCCGCTGCCACACCCGGTTCCCTGCCCGTGGTGGAGGCTTCCAGTGCCAGGCCGAGACCGGTGCGGGCGTCCTTGCCCTCGGACTCAAGCTCGCTGTGGGTCTCGCGATCACCCTGCCACAAGAGCGAGTCGTCGAACTTCCAGTCGCGGTCCTTAAGACGTCATCTCATTTGGACGTTTGGGTAGGCTGTCGTTCGTGGTGGGGATCGTTGAGCGGCTGGTGCCGGATGAGTTGTGGGACCTGTTTCAGCGGGTGGTGCCTGAGGCGCCGTCGAGGCCTCAGGGCGGTGGCCGGCGTCGGCACGGTGACCGGGAAGTGCTGGCGGCGATCGTGTTCGTCGCGACCTCGGGTTGCACCTGGCAGCAGCTGCCCGCGGCGTCGTTCGGACCGTCGGGCGCTACCGCCCATCGGCGCTTTTCGGAGTGGTCGAAGGCCAGGGTCTGGGCCAAGCTCCACCGCCTGGTCCTCGACGAGCTCGGTGCCCGCGGGGAGCTGGACTGGTCGCGCTGCGCGATCGACTCGGTGAACATGAAGGCCTTGAAAAGGGGGACCTGACAGGTCCGAATCCTGTCGACCGGGGCAAGTTCGGATCGAAGATCCATTTGATCACCGAGCGGACCGGTCTGCCCCTGTCCGTCGGGATCTCCGGCGCGAACATGCACGACAGCCTCGGTCTTGAACCACTTGTGCGGGGCATCCCGCCGATCCGGTCCCGGCGAGGACCCCGTCGGCGGCGTCCAGGCAAGCTTTATGCGGACAAAGGCTATGACTATGCCCACCTGCGACGATGGTTACGCGGACGCGGCATCACCCACCGCATCGCCCGCCGCGGCATCGAGTCCTCACAGCGACTGGGCCGCCACCGCTGGACCGTCGAACGCACTATGGCCTGGCTCGCCGGCTGCCGCCGCCTCCACCGCCGCTACGAACGCAAAGCCGAGCACTTCCTCGCCTTCACCAGCATCGCCTGCACCCTCATCTGCTACCGCAGACTGGCCAAATGAGATGACCTCTAAGCAGGTACTGGAGGTTGTCGTTCTTGTGGCCCGGTCCCGGGTCCAGGTACGAGGTTGCGGCTTCGGGGTTCTTCGACATGATTCCGAGGACCCCGTCGAGGGGGTCGTGGGCGAACCCGCTCTTTTCGGCGCCGCTCAAGTCACCGCTGAGGTCCCAGACGTTCGGGTCCCCTCCCTGCTTCTTGTCTTCGACCTTGCGGATGTCCGAGGCCAGATCGTGTAGGAACGGGGTGGAGTAGCCGTCCCCGTTCTGCATGAGGGTGACCAGGCTCTGGTAGCCGCGGACCTTCTGGCCGTGTTCCCGGCTGAGGACGTTGGGTGCGTCGCCGACCTGTTTGAGGTCGTAACTCTCCAACCCGGCCTTGTTCAAGTGCGTGCGGAAGTTCTTGTAGAAGTCGGACTTCGGGTCCTGCATCGCGTTCGACAGCGAGTTGGCCAGGCCCTTCTGCAGGTCCAGGTAGCGCTGCTTGTTGCCCTTGTCGTCACCGTACGCGTGATCGTTGAGCTTGTTGGTGAACTTGAGGGTGTTGTCCGCGCCCATCCCGTTCAGGAAGGTCTGGGTGAACTCCGGCCGCGAGGAGTTGTCGCGGAAGGAACGATTCAGCTCCGCGTAGTCGTAGGCGACGTTCCCTTGCCCCGAGACCGTCATACCGGCCTTGATCGCGTCGTCCCGTGCGCTCTCGACCCTCTTCTTGAGGTCGGCGAACTGAGTGTGGGCATCCCGTAACAGGCTGGCGACGGCCTTGGCCTGGATCTGGGCTGCGGAATACTCGTAGCGGGTGGCAGCGAAGCTCGTACGGGCCACGCCGGCACTGACACCGGTCCAGCTCTGTCCCATGCTGATCTTCTGGACACTGTCACCGTAGCGGGTTTCGACCTTCTTCAGCTCGCCGGCCATGGAGTCCCACTTGTCTGCCGCCGTGGTCAGCAGGCCCAGGTCCGTCGTCATCACTTTGTAGTACGTCAGCATTCGTTCCCCCTAGAGCCCGTTGACCTTCGACCGATCGGCCGGAACTGGTCACCCAGGCCGATGTCATTGCGTACGAACAGGCCCGGGGCGCCCGGCAGGGCGCTCTTCCCGGATCCGAGGCGGCCCATCAGGACCTTGACCTGCCTGTCCCACGTGTCCGCTCTTCTTCAGGCCCGGTGTGGTGTCCCAGCCCTCGAAGCCCTTCAGGGTGCTGTCGGTCGCCTCGTCCGCGTGCCCGTGGCGGTCTTGGTGTTCGGCTGGAGCTCGATCTCGCTCGTGTTCGCTGCCGCCGACTTTTCGGCGGGCGTGGACCCCAAGTCCCCGACCCCCAGGCGCCAAAGGCCCCACAGGGGCCCCTGGTCCGGTGCCCCGCTCGCGCAAAGGCCGGCTCACTGCGGACACCCCACCAGCGTACGACCGATGGCTGGCGGCGATCGCGCCGCGTCCCCGAGGCCCGCGCCCAGGGCCCGCGCACGCCGATCGACCCGGCGAAGGTCGGCCGGTCCTCGGTCCGGCGCCGCGCCCGGGGCATGACGCACGGCGAAGCCGTCCAGGCGCTCGCCGATGCCGAGCTCGATGCGCACCTGGACCGCCGGTACGAAGTGGCGGCCGACCACAGCGACCGCCGCGCGGCCGAGCTCGCCGAGTGGCGGCGCATCGGGCAGCTCCTCGCGGTGACCGGCGGCCCGTACGACCCCAACGACGACGCGGTCGTCCAGGAGGAGGTCGCCGAAGTCCGGCGCCGCGTAGAAGTCGAGCGGCAGCGCCGCCAAGAGCAGCAACAGGTAGCCGTCCGGGCCGACGAACTGGCAGCCCTCGCCGGGGCCGGCCGACTCGATCGGACCGTGGCGAGCGGGCCCAGGGACGAAGCCGCCCGCGAGCTGGCCGACCGGGGCGACTACCGCGCCGGGGCGGTCGACGACAGGCTCGCCCGCGCCCTCGCTGACCGCGCAGGCCACTACGCCGACCCGGGCGCCCGTACGGCCGCCGCCGCCCTGCTGCCCGCGCCGGTGCGGGCGAGCGCCGCGCTGTTCGCCGCCCTCGCCCGCACCGGCGCCCCGGCCGCCGACGGTGACCTCGAGTTCGTCGGCCGTCTCGCCCAGGCCGACCCGGCCGCCACGGCCGCGCTCGCCGCGTGGCTCGACACCGCGGCCGCGGTGAAGGGCGGCACTGCGTGAGCCCGGCGGACGATGTGGTGGCCGCCTGGAGCGAGCACAGCACGGTCGGCCACCACTACGAGGACCTGCTCGCCGGCGGCCGTGTCATCGCCTGGACCGAACCGCCGCTTCGGCGAGACCCGGTACCCCGGTGAGGACGACCCCGACCACAACCCGATCTCCTCCTGCCCCGGGCAGTGGCCACTCGCCTTTTGCCCGGAATGCGCCGGCTGCTCCAGCTGCGAGCAGTGCCCATGCAGCCACCCGCGCCTGGCGTGGGGTTCACACTGAGCGACAACAACACCTCACAACACCCTGCCGAGCCGCCCTGTGAGCTGTGAGCCGACATGCGGCTTTCCACCCTCTCTTTCCTATGCGGCAGGGGCCTGTTTTCCCTGGTGAACAGGCTGCGGCGCACGCTGTGAGAGCCAGGCCCGCAACCCAGTCGATCATCACCCTCCGTTCGCAACCCCGCCGTGCAACGCACCGCGCAACAGACTCCCGCAACACGGTGTAACAGCCACCTGTTGCGGGCCTGACCTGCATGAACGCCTTTCCCAGGACGTGATCAGACGTGTTGCACCCCTGCATTGCACCCTCGGCCCGCCCGCGCCGGTGCCGACGCGCATTGCACGTTGGCTTTCCACCCTGACCACACCGGCGCAACGGGACGAACCGGAACCCTCCCAGCGCTCCTCTACTCGCAGTAGAGTCGAAGGATGGCAGACGAAACGAGCATCAAGGTCAGCGCTGCGACACGTGACCGCCTGGCCCTGCTGGCGGCCGAGAACAACACCACGATCCGCAATCTGGTCGAGGCACTCGCCGAGAGCCGGCCCACCCAGTCCGAGTTCGAGGAGCGCGCCGCCCAGGCCCGCGCCGAGCTGGCCTCCATCCTGGGCACGGTGCCCAGCGCGGAGGCCGAGGCGAAGGCGCGCGGCCTGCTGGAGCGCCTGGGCGCGAGCCAGGACTCGGCGGCTGCGTAGTGGCGGCCATCGCCGTCATTCTGGACCACACGGCTGCCACCGCCCTGCACGACCCTAAGGACCCGTTCAACGAGGCTGTTGCGGCCTTCTACGTCCAAGCCTCCGGCGGACTCGGCACGCTCTACGCCCCGGCGCTCTCCCTCACCGCCGGCGACACCGAGCGCCCCGGCCTGCTGGCGTACGTCCACGGCCTCCGGTTCATCGAGATCGAACCGTTCGACACTGCGGCCGCGCTCGCCGCCACCGAGCTCCTGCACGCCGGCCATTCCTGGGCTGCCGTACACGCCATCCACGCCGCCCGACCGTCTGCGGACTTCCCCTCCGGCCGCTACCTGCTCACCTTGACTCCTGAGGCGTATGAGAACACCGGCGTCCGGGCCGTCCACCCCGACCAGTAGCCAGCCAATCCGAAGAACATCTGCCGCACCCCTGGTGCTGCATACGTCGAAGCCTGACTGCAGCGGCCCCGAAGTCGATCGGCTTCGGGGCCGCTGCCGTGTCTGCTGCTCGGTAGCTGGTGGAGGTGGTCCGGTGTGCCGGGGTGTGCCGGAGAGCGATGACATTCGGAGCCCGGCCCAGGCGGCACACGGGTGCTGCTCGGGTAACAGGTGGTGCTGAGAGGGCGGCAGGAGGTGTACCAAACGGTCGTTTGGTTGCTGCTGCAGAACGTGAACAAAGCCAGCCCGGATGTTGGCGCCGAGGAGCTGGCCGTCTTGGACCAGACGTCGGGCGCGGTAGGTCTCGCCGTCCTCTGGGGAGAGGTCGCCGATCAGATACTGCCGGGCGCCGGAGCCGACTGCCTGCGGCTGCGGGACCGCCAAGGAGGCGGAGGAGCCGGCCAGGCCGGACCTGTCGGCGGGGCCGGTCCAGTCGGCGGGGCCGGTCCAGTCGAGCTGGCCATGCAGAGGTCCGCCCACGGCTCTGCGCTGGCTGCGCGAGCGCTAGGAACGCGCTCATGCCCTGGCCGGCCGTACGGACGGCAGCCCTGCTGGAAGCCGCCCCTGCGTCGTTGTCCGGACCTCTTCTGCGGTCGTCCTGCGCCGTGATCCGGCGCAAGACGACCGCACACCCCGCGGTAGCGCTCCCGCCACGCCCCTACGCCCAGGGCATCCGGCCTTTATGCCGCTCGCCCCGATGCAGGTCCCGGGTCCGGTGAGCGTGGGTCGTCGATGTCGACCGACACCTCGAACCCCGAGGTCGATGTGAAGGTAGCGACGGTTCCCAACAGCCGGATCCGGCCGAATGGATTGGATTCCGCGAAGAACATCGCCCACATCAGGGACCGGTCCGCAGTCAGACGTGCGACGAACCCCTCCGATCCGTACGAGCCCTCACCGCCCCAGAGCAGCCCTTTCTCGCCCAGGTCCACAGCGGCGAGTCCATCGACGGAAGACACCCAGGACGGATCGCTTTCCAGCACTTCGTCGAGGTCGAAGGAGGCAAGAACCGCGAAGCCCGTGGGCGTGTCGGGGACGAGGGCGACTTCGTACGAGTGCCCGTCGGCGTAGTGGAGCGCGTCCTTGATGGGGAGCTCGAAGTCTTCCCAGAGTCGTTCGATCGCAGTCATCTATTCTTGCACTTCCCGTTGCGCACGTGCTGAGGCCTTTCCTGGAGTTCGGCCGGGGAACCGGCTCGCCAAGTTCGTTTCGGTTCCGCGCGGAATTCATGCGCCTTCTGAATTGCTCTGCCCAGGTCCGCCCAGTCGTCGAATCCGGGTGCACGGCGTTCGGGTCGACGCGCTCGATGATGACCGGCCTCCCCACTTCGCGCGCCGCATCGAGCCTTCGGTTGTCGTACGACACCAGCTGACCGTCCACTTCCATGACCTTCAACGCTGTACCGGGGCGCTGCCAGTCCCACTCCCCGGAGCGCATCTTGTCCACGTAGTCGTTCGGGGACACGGTGCGCTGGGAAAAGTTGATGTCCTCCGGGTTGGTCATTCCGGCTCCCCGGCGAGCCCCAGGTGGTCAGCCCAGCTGTGCGGGTTAGGAACGTACGCCCCCGCGTTGGGGGCCGGCACCAGTCCGCGCGGGTCGGGTGTGGTGTAACGGGCGGTCTCCGGATCGTAGTGCCCGAAGTAGTTGAGTGGAGGCCGGGAACGGCGCGATCTCGTTCGTGTCGGCGTACAAGTGAACGTGGCTCTGGCAAGATTTTCGTAGGCGGAGATCATCTCGGAGGTACGGTCGCCTGGTCCGCATGGCGTCGGCGGAGGTGGGCCATCAGGACGACGCGGTGGCGGAGGAGACGGACACCGGCTCGTCCGGCCATGAGGCGTTTCTGCAGCTTGACGTCGGTGATGCGACCTTCGTTGACTCCTGAGTTGTAAGACGTCGTGATGCCCTGAGCGACTGCATGTCGGTCTTCGTGGAGGGCTCTGGCAAGGCCGACAAGTGGTGCCAATCCGCTCCTTTTGAGATCGCCCAGCCAGCCTGGCAGGGGTGTCGCGTCGCGGTTGTCGAGCATGGTGGCGAAGCGGCGGACCAGGTCGTGGGTGAGCTTGAGTTCGGGGCAGTGGTCGAGGAGGCGGGGAAGTCGCTCGTTGATGTGCAAGCTGCGGCGGTGCGGATGAGTGGTGATCCAGCGGGCCGTTTCACGAGGTGAGGGCGGTCGCTCGCGTGGCTCGTCGATGGGCAGGCCTCGGCGAAGTGGTGCGACGGCCATCTTCACGCGCTGGTAGTGGCCGAGGTAGCCCTTGGCCTGCAGTTCTTCGTGCAGGACCTTCGCGCTGTGCTGTCCTTCGTCCCATCGTTGACGCAGGTAGTGGAGGTAGGGATCCAGCGTGGAGGGCTTGCGGGGCGGCCGGCGCACGACTTCCTGCCAGGTGCGGGCTCGGGCGTATTTGCGAACGGTGCGGCGGTCCAGGCCGAGCTCGCGGGCCACGGAGCTGTGGCTCCGGCCGGTGCGGGTCAGGGCGTGGACCGCTTCGAACAGGCTCCGGGCATGGCGGCCGGCCCGGCTGTCCGCTGCGGCGTTGTCGGTGGTCTCCTCGACTGGTAGGTGACTGTCTTCACTGACCGCGGGCAGGGCTGCGGGCAGGCATCCACGGTGGGTGGAGGCGATGTCCTGAACGCGGCGGGACAGGCCTTGCCAGAGGTGAAAACGGTCGCTGATCTGCACGGCTTGGGGGGCGCCGGCGGTGATGCCCTGCCGGTAGGTGAGGGAGCCGTCGCGGCAGACGACCTCGATGCCGGGGTGCTCGCCAAGCCACCGGCTGAGCTGTTCGGCATCGCGTCCTTCCCAGAGGGTCAGCGGGAGCCGGGTGGTGGCGTCGACCAGGAGGGTTCCGTAGGTGCCTCCGTAGAGAGCGAAGTCGTCGACCCCCAAGACCTGGGGCGTGACCAGCGGCGGAAGTGGCACACGCATCAGCTGCGGCAGGAGCGCAACCCGGGAAAGCTTGATGCTCAGGATCCGAAGCATCCGGGATCCGCCCCGGCCTGCCAGGACCACGCCGACGTCCTCGACCAGGGACTGCAGTCGGGGTGTCCGCCGCTGGTAGCGCTTGGTCAGGCCGGGTACTTGTTCGGCGAAGGTCACCTTCGGGCAGGTCGTGTTCTCGCAGTACAGGCGGCGTACGGACAGGTCGATGCGCAAAGGCCGGCCGGCGAGCGTGACGTCGGCGAGGCGTCGCGCGTAGCGGCTGTGGCACCACTCGCTGAGCTGACCGCATCCCGTACATCCCGCCGGTTCACCGGATCTCGTGCGGGCACGGACCGCCACCACCGCATCGGATACCTCAACCGAAACCACCTGCACGTCGGTCAACTGCGGTAACAGGCCCACCAGTTCAACAGAGCACAGTCACAGGCTGCCCACCATGCGGACCAGGCGACCGTACCTCCTAGATGATCTCCGCCTACGAAAATCTTGCCAGAGCCCCGAACGTGGCCAGTGAGGTACAGCGATACGTCCCCACCCTGGAGGAGATCGTCGTATGTGGGGAGGCAGGGTCATTCGAGCTCTCAGGTCCGCGAGGTTGCCAACCACCGTTCGGCGCGGCCCTGCTTGTCGGAGTCTCCGGAGCGGCAGGCATGCGCCAGCA
Source organism: Streptomyces sp. NPDC086989 (assembly GCF_044745505.1). Taxonomy (NCBI): domain Bacteria; kingdom Bacillati; phylum Actinomycetota; class Actinomycetes; order Kitasatosporales; family Streptomycetaceae; genus Streptomyces; species Streptomyces sp. NPDC086989. The sequence goes on along the minus strand of NZ_JBIVAL010000011.1, from coordinate 7,683 downwards.
GGCGGGCGCGGAGCGGTTCGGGCAGGCGGGCGACGTCCCGCTTCTGGCGTGAGCGGGTCTTCCAGCCCACGAGATGGCGCACGGCCCCGGCGTCGTGCCGCTCCTCGGCCCGTGGGTCTGCCAGGGCGGCGGGCAGGTCGGCGATCGGCACCCTGCTGAGCAGTTCGCCGGGCACGCACTGGTGGACGGGGTATCCGGAGCAGCGGCCACTACCGGATCCGTACTCCTTCCAGCCCGGCGGCATCGCACGATGGTGGCGGCCTGGTCCATGTGCACTCGGGCTTCGGGGTCGGTGCGCATGGCCCAGTAGTGCTCTTCGGATTCCCACTGGGCGTAGTTGATGACGCGTTCGCCGTCTTGGCTGGCGTGGAAGTTGGCGCAGATGAAGCCGGGCTGGTGCTTCATGGTCGTCTCGGTGGCGTGCGCCAGGAGCGCGATCAGCTCCTGCTGGCGCTCGGGGGCGACGGTGAAGACGTTGATCAGCGTCGCGACCCCTTCGGATCACCGCACCGCTCGAACTCCACCGCACCGCGCTGCAGCAGGCCGCCGCCCCCGCCACCGAATCCGCCAGCTCCGCCGAGCGCAAGGCCCACCGCGTCTACGCCACCCGCATCACGGCCGCGACCTGATCATCAGGGGCTTACCGCTAATGACGTCCCATCGATCCCCGAAGCCGAAGTCGTTGCCGTCCTGAAAAGGGCCGGGTACCGGGAGGAAGCAGAGGAAGGGCTGCGCGTGCTGCCCGACCCGGTCGACCTGGACCGCCTCGCGGCATGGGGCCAGGAACACGGAATCACCAGGGACGGACTCATCAGTCGGCTGGGCGGCAGTTCCTGAGCTACGAGTCGACCAGAACGGCCTGCCCTCGTCGAGAGCAGGCCTGGCGACCGTGGTTCTCGGACCCAAGCGTCGATCTACAGCCGGCAGGCCCGGCGGGCTCGCGGGCTTCAGGGCGGCACAGGCCGTTGGCTCACTAGGCGAAGGCCTCCAGGGCGGCGGGGTGGTACTCGCGAAGCAGGGTGCCGAGCTGACGAGGCCGTCTGGGGGCTTGCTCGTCAGGACCGCCCGATCTGGCTGAAGCAGACTGGGTAGAGGCGCGTCGGTCAACCGCACGGCGGGCTCCCGTACGGCCAGCTCCCCGAAAGAGGTGATCATGGAATTCCTCGTCACGATGACCACCCACGTCCCGGACGGGACCCCGGAGCAGGCTGTCGAGGACATCCGCGCTCGCGAGGCCGCACGGGCGCGTGAGCTCGCGACGCAGGGACACCTGCTCCGCCTGTGGCGCCCTCCCCTGCGACCGGGCGAGTGGCGCACTCTCGGGCTCTTCGCCGCTGCCGACGGCGGTCGGCTCGAGGAGGTCCTGGCCTCCATGCCGCTGCGCATCTGGCGCACCGACGAGGTCACCCCGCTCTCGCCCCACCCGAGCGACCCCGGCCACGCTGGCGGCGCCACGACTCCGACGAGCAGCACAGCGGACAACGGGAAGATCCTTCGTGGCGTCCTCGACGAGTGGAAGGCCGCCGTCGATGCGCACCAGCCCGAGCAGGCCGCCTCCTGCTTCGCCGAGGACGCGATCTTCCAGGGCCTCCATCCGTATACCGTCGGTCGCCGCGGCATCGCCGACTACTACGGCTCCCAGCCGCTCGGGATGACCGCCGACTACCGGATCCTCGAAACCAGGCAGCTGGTCCACGGTGTGGTGCTCGGCTACACGAGTGTCGACTTCTCGTTCACCGACCGGCCGACGCTCACGGTGAACCTGAGCCTGGTGGTCAAGCAGGCGGCCGACCGCTGGTACATCAGCCACTACCAGGTATCCAAGCTCGGTTGACGCCGGCCCGCCAGGTCGCCGCCACGCTCGCCCTCTCAGGGGATTCCGATCCTGGCCACCTGCGCCACGTGGTCAGAAACTCCATCGGCACGCGGCGGACGGTAGCCGCCAGCCGACTGCCTCATACGATCTTCGGTTGAAGTCGATCGGGCCGGACGATGGCGGTCCGCGGGCCCTGCGGTCGCAGGGGCCGGCATCGCTGCCGAGGCTGAGCCAGGAGCAGTTCGCGCAGCTGGAGGCGGAGCTGGCCAAGGGGCCGGCCGAGCATGGCTGGGAGGACCAGCAGCTGGACACTGGCGCGGATCAAGACGGTGATCGGTTGGCGCTTTCACATGGCCTACACATCCGGCGCGGCCTACGGCACATCCAGTACCGCAGCGAACTCAGAGACGGCTGCCTCGCCGAGACCGGCCTGACGATCAGACCCACCTGAGCAACCCGGCCACGTCACGAGTTCAACCTCAGTGATGCAAGGCGGCCGCGAGTGCCTCGGCCAGGGTTACGGGCGGGCGGCCGATCAGGCGGCGCAAGTCGCCAGAGTCGGTGTACATCTCGCCGCGGTTCATACCGCGGTCAGCGTCGGCGAGGACCTCAGCCAGCTCGGCGGGTAGGCCCGCGGAGGCCAGTACCTGGGCGAAGTCGGCCACCGGGAGGTCAGCGTAGGTAACCTGCTTTCCGGCCGCAGCGGAGATCGCGGCGGCGAGCTCAGTCAGAGTGAAGGATTCGTCGCCGCCGAGCTCGTACACGGCGCCGGTGTGGCCTTCAGCGGTGAGGACGACCGCTGCGGCCTCGGCGTAGTCGGCGCGGGACGCGGCGCTGATCCGCCCCTCGCCTGCGGCGCCGACGACCGCGCCGTTCTGCAGGATCTGCGGCAGTTGGCTGGTGTAATTCTCCAGGTACCATCCGTTGCGCAGCAGCACGCTGGGGATTCCGCGGTCCCGCAGATACGCCTCGGTCTCGCCGTGCGTGGCACCGATGACGGTGGTGGCCGTGTCCGCGTGCGTCGTGCTCGTGTACGCCACTAGCGACACGCCTGCGGACGCCGCGGCGTCGATCACGCGGCGGTGGTTGGCGACCCGCTCGCCCACAGGGACCGAGGCCGAGATCAGCAGCAGCCTTTCCGCCCCCGCGAATGCCTCGGCCAGGCCGTCGGTGTCCGCGAAGTCGGCGCGGCGTACCGTGATGCCTCGGTCGGCCAAATCCTTGATCCCGGCGATGTCCCGGCCGGTCGCGATGATGTCCGCGGCCGGGATCCCGCGCCGCAGCAGTGCCTCGACGGTGAGCCTGCCCAGCTGGCCGGTGGCTCCGGTGACGACGATCGACATGATGGTCATTCCTTCCTTCCGCGCGTGCCTCGCACGCCTGCCGCGGTCCGTCCGCCGCGGGATGAAACACAGAATGACCTGGACACTCTCTGTTGGGGAGTAGCCACTTCTTGGTAGGGTACTTACCGCAGCGAAAGCATTGAGGTGAGCCGTATGGTTGCTGTCGAGAATGTGACCGGGCCCATGCCGTCATTCGATCCGTACGAGCGCGGCTGCCCGTCGCGGGACCTGCTCGACCAGATCGGCAGCAAGTGGGCGGTCCTCGTGCTCGGCGAACTCGGCCGGAACGGGACCTCCCGGTTCGGCCAGCTCCGGCAGGCGCTGGCGGGCGTGAGCGAGAAGATGCTCACCCAGACGCTGCGCACCCTCGAACGCGACGGGCTGGTCAGGCGGACCGTCTACCCAGAGGTGCCGCCGCACGTGGAGTATGAGCTGACTGCGCTCGGCCAGACGCTACGGGAACCGCTGAAGGCGCTCACGGAGTGGTCCGTGCTGCACATCGAAGAAGTCATCGCCGCCCGCGAAGAGTACGACGACCGCACTGAGCGCACCAGGTAGTCAGCGGCGGCCAGTGGTCTGGTCATAGACGGCCGCCTCGCCGAGACCGGCCCGACAATCAGACCCGCCTAAGCCACCCGGCGACATCACGAGTTCAACCTCAGTAAGCCCTTTGTATCGGGCGGCCCGCTCACCCGTTGGCTGTGCGCCGTGGCGGTCATCGTCCCCGTGGCTTTATACGTCAGTAGCGAGAGCGCCTTTTGCTCGGGGGGGCTGATGCAGGTTCGGGTGACAGGTTGACTCACGCGGCCCGGAGGGCCGGTGTGGTCATGATGGTCTCGAATTCGACGGGGGTCAGTCGGCCGAGTGTGGCTTGCCGGCGACGGCGGTGGTAGGTCCGATCGATCCAGGTCACGATCGCGATCCGTAGTTCCTCGCAGGTGGCCCACTTCCTGCGGTCGAGGACGTTCTTCTGCAGCAAGCTGAAGAAGGACTCCATGGCCGCGTTGTCGCCGGCTGCCCCGACCCTCCCTATCGACCCGGCCATCCGGTGGCGGTCAGCGCCCGGACGAACTTCCGGGACCGGAATTGCGAGCCGCGATCGGTGTGCAGGATGCATCCGTCGACGTTTTCACGCCGGGCCACGGCGTTGTCCAGGGCGGTCACCGCCAGGCGGGACTTCATCCGCGTGTCGATGGAGTAGCCCACGATCCGGTTGCTGAAGACATCCTTGATCGCGCAGAGATACAGCTTGCCGTCGCCGGTGGCATGTTCGGTGATGTCGGCGAGCCAGAGCCGGTTCGGGCCGGCCGCGGCGAAGTCACGACGCACGAGATCGTCGTGCACCGGCGGGCCGGCCTTCCTGCCCCGGCCTCGCTTCTTGCCGAACACGCTCCACCAGCGGTTGTCCCGGCAGATCCGCCACGCAGTCCGATCCGCCATCGCGGCCCCGGTGCTGCGGGCCTCATCGGCCAGGAAGCGGTAGCCGAACTCAGGGTCCTCACGGTGGGCACCGAACAACGCGTTCGCGCGATACGCCTCCTTGAGAACAGCGTCGGCCACCGGCTTGTCGAGCCACCGGTAGTAGGGCTGTCTGGCGAGCTTGAGCACCCGGCACGTCACCGTGACGGGCACCCCGTCCCCGGCCAGCTCCTTCACGAGCGGGTAGATCCTTTTCCCGGCAGATGCGCCTGCGACAGATAGGCCGCGGCCCGGCGCAGGACCTCGTTCTCCTGCTCCAGCAGCTTGATCCGCCGACGCGCCTCCCGCAGCTCCGCGCTCTCCTGGCTGGAGGTCCCGGGCTTGGAGCCGTCGTCGATGTCCGCCCGGCGCATCCACTTCCACAACGTCATCGGGTGGACTCCGAAGTCGGTGGCCACCTGCTCGACCGTCACACCCGGGCCGCGGTTCCTCGCGACCCGCACGACGTCCTGGCGGAACTCTTCCGGACAGGGCTTGGGCACAGCGACATCCTTCCCACCTGCCCCACAGGGCAAGCCAGTTCAGATGTCACCCGATCGTGCGGCAGACCCGTGATCAGTGCCGTGGTCGGTTCCGAGTCGCTGCCCCTGGGCCGTCGGCTGATCCGCCTGACGGTCGACCCATCCGCGAGCGGGGACACCGCACCACCGGACACCCCCCCCGCCGCACCCAGCGCCGGGTGGAGTGGTTGGAGCAGGCATTGGTGACCTGGCGGGTCAGGTCCTGGTTCCTGCTGGTACCGGGGCGAGGTCTTGGTCCTGGTCGCGGATGAGGGCGGCCGCTTTTTTCGGAGCAGCACGACGGCTGATGGCCCGCCTGGGAGGCTGGACGACCCACCTCTGAGCCCGAGGGCCATGCCCGGGCCGCGCGAGGGCCGCGGGGCGCGCCGCGCGTTCGTTGTTGGTCTCGTCCTTTCACACACCGGCCGGCGAGTGCCGGCGCGGCGGTGGCCGTGTCACTGGGAGGCCCACCAGGTGGAGGGTGCCGCGACGGTGTAGCCCAGGGACTCGTACAGCGGTCTGCCCAACTTCGAAGCGGTGAGCGTGAGCGGGAGGTGCGCGAGCGGGGCGAGGGAGCCGAGCATGACGGCCCGCCCCACGCCGCGGGACCGGAAGGACGGGGACGCGGCGATCCAGTAGTGGCTGCCGACGCCGTCGTCCACGACGCTGACGCCTGCTCCCACGGGCACGCCGTCGTGCCGGGCGACGAACACGTCCACGCCCGCCTGCTCGATCAGCCCCGCCGGGAACAGCTCGCCTGGGCGGTAGGGCTCGAATCCGTCCAGCTCGAAGCCCTCGATCACGATCCGCTCGGCGGCCTGGAGGTCCTCGGGCCGCACCACCCGGATCACCTCCAGCGCCGGTTCCGAGGCGGGCCCGGGCGGGCGCAGCATGACAGGCATCTGCCAGCTGCGCAGGCCCAGGTGGCTCAGGTCGGTCGAGCTGAACGGATCCTCTGCGTTCACCGAGCCCGCGGCCCGGCGTATCAGCTGGGCCACCTCGGCCAGCTCGTCCGGGTCGAGGACCGGCTCCTGGATCAGGATGCGCAGACCGGCGCGCGCGTCGCCGTCGACCGCGACGAACCCGGGGCGGCGGATGACCGCATGCCCCCGGCTTCGGCCGGTCGCGACCCAAAAGGCGGCGGAGTTACGGGCCTGACGCATCGGCGCATCGGTCAAGGTCAGGGAGAGGGGCTGACCTGCCGACGTGGATCTTGTTGTCATCGCACCTACGGTAGTACCCAACTTCCCTCTTTAGACGTCGTTTCTTTTGGGATGTCGATCTGCAAGGACTGGCGGGTTCGATGCTGATGACACAAGATCGGGTTCTATGTCCCAGGCTGCATATGTTCAGAACACGCACCTCCTGCGCACGAGCGCGTTCGATCTCTGGAGGCGGCTCAGGAGCCTTCTCGAAGGCCAGGGACTCGACCCGGCGACGACCGTGCTGGTCAACCTCTTCCCGGACGGGGGTGACCACGAGTTCGGCCAGTGCATAGATGAGGACGGCCGTGTCTACTCGTTCGACCTTGTCTACGACCGAGAGACACCGAAGGCGGAGAACAGGGCCGTCCTTCGCAACTGGACCGACGTCACCGACACATGGCAGCACCGTTCGTTCGCGGACGAGATCGCCAACGCCTTCATCTGGCGTCCACCATCGCGCAAGACCACCCTGCCTGCCTGATCACAGGCAAGGCGTCAACCGTGCCGTTCGGACTCACTGCCTGAGGCGGCGATTGCAGATAAGAACCGCTGCTATGCCAACGAAGGCGAGGAAGTGGTCGGCCTTGCGTTCGTAGCGGCGGTGCAGCCGTCGGCAGCCGGCCAACCAGGACACGGTTCTCTCGACCACCCAGCGGTGCCGACCCAGCCGCTGTGAGGACTCGATTCCCTTGCGGGCGATGCGGTGGCAGATGCCGCGTTTGCGGAGCCATCGGCGCAGGTGGTTGTAGTCGTAGCCCTTGTCGGCGTGCAGTTTCGCCGGGCGCCGGCGTCGGGGGCCGCGGCGGGAGCGGATGGGCGGGATACCCCGGACGAGCGGCTCCAGACCCTGGCTGTCGTGCATGTTCGCGCCAGAGATACCCAGGGACAGCGGCAGTCCGTTGCGGTCGGTGATCAGGTGGATCTTCGATCCGAGTTTGCCGCGGTCGGTCGGATTCGGTCCCGTCAAAGGCCCCCTTTTGCCGCCCGCAGGCTGACGGAGTCGATCGCACACCGCGACCAGTCCAGCTCACCCCGGGCACCGAGTTCGTCGAGGATCACACGGTAGAGCCGGGCCCAGACCCGGTCCCGGCTCCCTGGGCGAATCGTCGGTAGACCGTCTGCCAGGCCGGCCCGAACACCGGCGGCACCTGCCGCCAGGTGCAGCCCGACATCGCCACGAAGATGATCGCGGCCAGTGCCTGACGGTCACCCGCCAGGCTACGGCCGCCGCCCTGCGGGCGTATCACCTCAGTGGGTGGCACCACCCGCCGGAACAGCACCCACAACTCATCCGGCACCAACCGCTCAACCAGATCCGTCATGCACGGCTCAACGAACGA